>NZ_CP029984.1:660233-1320466 GCF_003293675.1 Gardnerella leopoldii | reverse complement strand
GAGTTTTTTAGCTGGGTTTAGTGGTGTTGCTGGAATGATTTCTACAACGTGAGCTTTAAGAGTTACTTTCTGTTTTGCTTTGTTTGCAAAGGTTATTTCTACGATAAATGTTGTTTCTCCAGTGTTTGTTGTGTTTGGTTGTTTTACAACTTGTACTGTGCTGTTTTCTGGTAAGTTTTTTAAGTATGGTTTGAAGTCGAAATTATCGGGGATTTTATTGTCTTTTTTGACTTCTATTTTCTTGCCAGGTTCAGCAGTAACATTTGGAATCGGAGTAATGGTTTTGCCTGGTATGAGTTTTTTAGCTGGGTTTAGTGGTGTTGCTGGAATGATTTCTACAACGTGAGCTTTAAGAGTTACTTTCTGTTTTGCTTTGTTTGCAAAGGTTATTTCTACGATAAATGTTGTTTCTCCAGTGTTTGTTGTGTTTGGTTGTTTTACAACTTGTACTGTGCTGTTTTCTGGTAAGTTTTTTAAGTATGGTTTGAAGTCGAAATTATCGGGGATTTTATTGTCTTTTTTGACTTCTATTTTCTTGCCAGGTTCAGCAGTAACATTTGGAAGTTCCTCGATATTAGCCAATCGCTTATGAATAATTATTGGAACTATAATAGTTTTTACTGAATTATCAGATAATGCAAGTAATATTTTACCTTCGTATTTTCCACTTTTAGAAGTGTTAATAGAAGTTTTATCTGTAATATCTGTAATGGTAGATCCTTGCGGTCTGTCTGATGCATTAAGAAGATAATCTGTTACTTTTGGTAACTTATCGTTTTCAAAAATGTCTATGTTTTCAATTTTAGGTTCGAAAGATTGTTCGTCAGTTTTAATAACTGGTTCGTTAACTAATCCGTCGAGTGCAGCAATTTTGCGACCGGTTCCTTCAATTTTATTGCGTTCGCCAACTGTGAATCCTTCGAAACTATCCATTCTAGGCTCAAAGTAACTACGAGATCCGTGACCTTCTCCAGATCTTCCTATGCTTATTGCGCCGTTAAGGTTTCCTATTGGTCCTATTACTTTATCATTATCAACCTTGTAATGAACAGCATAACCCTCTTTTGTTAATTGATCGCCAAAATCAGATGTTTCCCAAAGCCATTTGTTGAATATATTACCTTTGATCCTCGGAGCGTTAAAAGTATAGGCCTTTGTAATCCATTGGTAATTTTTTTGTTTAGCGTAAATTAAAGCACGTTGAGATAAATAACCTCCGAGAGAATGCCCTGTTATATATAAATTAGTAGCAAGTTTTTCTCTATTGATTTTATCCATCACATTGTTTACATCTAAAGCTTGGCTCGGGTTTAATCCAATTGCTAGTTTAATGTCATTAGTAAAATCTCCGCCGCTTTCAGTTCCTCGGATTGCAAGAACTTGCACGCCGTTTTGCTCAATAAATGGGTATGCAGGATTTACATTTTCAAAAAGAATAGCATCAAATCCGCTTCCAAAGTGGTATGTTTCTTTGACTTTCCAGAATGGCGCAAGCTCGTTATGCATAAGCTTGTATTCGTTGCGATTTTTGTAAATTTTAGTGAGTGGTCTTGAGTAGTCAAGTACTTCTTTGACGTAACTGTCTTCCCTATACACAAGCTCCATAAAAAGCGCCATATCGCGAGGGCTAATATCCCACCTGCGAGGATTGTTATCGTTTTTGTCATCTAACCCGTCGCCGTCGGTGTCCTTAATAAGTGGATGCGAATTATATCCGTAATATGTGCGTCCGTTTTTTACGTAAGTGTAAAGCTCTTCGCTGTTCTTCAGACCGTCGCCATCGCTATCTTGATCTGGATCTAGCGCGGCTTTATGGTAAAGCAAAGAATCAATCTGATTATTTTCCAAACGAATTCGACCAGTAGAAATGTCGTGAGCAGTTTGTGCAGTCAAAGGAGTGTGAATTGGTGATGTTTCTTCTGCAACTGCGGTTGTTGCTAACGAAGGTACGTAAATCAGAGATGAAACAATCAAACCAAAAGCTAATACAATTCCACTAATTGTGTGAATGGTACTTACTTTTCTCATACTGCTATTCCTTACTTTTTGTACAGACTTCTACTTTATTTTGAAAATATTTTTGCGAGCAGCACAACAGATTTAGCTCAACGTGTTGATTTTATCAGATTTAACAACTTCATAAAATTGTATCTAGTTGAATCAGATAATTTTAATAAGTACCAAAAGTTAATACTTAAGCTTATGCGGTGTAATAGGAAAGAATTTCATTAGATTAATTGATATAGGAAAAGCGCTGAGCTACTTGGGATATTAATGAATCATCGGTAAATCAGCGCTTAGCTTATTGTTAATAAATTACACGAGGTAGCTATCTATTGCTGGTGCTAATTAGCAATCCTTAATTAGCAGTAATTAGAACGTGCGAACATCGTAGAAGTTGTTAAGTTCTTCCATCCAACGTCCAGTGCCAGAAATATCTCCTCTAGTACCTACGGTGAAACCTGGGAAATTGTTCATACGAGCCTCAAGATAGCTTCGAGAGCTATGTCCTTGCGCAGAATTGCCGACGCTTATAGCTCCAGCAAAATTGCCAACAGAACGAATAACCTTGTCGTTGTCTACTTTGTAATGAACAGCGTAACCTTCTCGAGTGAGCTTATTGCCAGTATTGGCGACGGTACGTAACCAACGGTTGAAAATATTTCCCCAAATTTGTGGTGAATTGAATGTGTAAATTTTCTTAATCCAGTTGTAGCCTTTGCCTTTAGCACGAATTAAAGCACGCTGTGCAAGATACCCTCCGAGGGAATGTCCGGTAATATACAAATTGCTAACAGTATTTTCGCGACCATAACGCTCAATCAACTGCTCAACATCTTTAGCTTGATCTGGGTTATGACCTACAGCTATTGCAAAATCATCATCGTAATCATTAAATTGGGAAGTTCCACGAATTGCTAGTACTTGAACAGTGCCTTGTTCTAAGAATGGGTATGGACTTACATTTTCAAACAAAACAGCATCAAATCCTCCCCTCTTGTGGTAGGTTTCTTTAACTTTCCAGAATGGTGCAAGCTCGTTGTGCATAAGGCGGTACTCATTGCGATTTTTGTAAATGTCGTGAAGCGGTTTAGTGTAATCGAGTACCTTATTTATGTAATTATCATCTCGATAAGAAAGTTCAGAGAATAAAGCCATATCGCGAGGACTAATATCCCACCTGCGAGGATTGCTGTCTTGATTATCTGGAATACCATCGCCGTCGGTATCGTTCATCATAGGGTGAGAATTGTACCCATAATAAGTCTTACCGTCTTTAGTGTAAGTGTAAATTTCCTGACTATTAGTTAAGCCGTCACCATCTAAATCAGCTTGCGGATCAAGAGGCTTCTTGTGATATAAAGACATATCCAAAGCCCCAGGTAAATCTAAGCCTATAGTTCCATTTGCGATTTGTTTAGCTGTTTCAGCAGTAAGTGGAGTTTTTGCATAATTATCTGCGGTTGTTGCCATTGCTGGCATTGCGAAAGCAGATAGGCTCAAGAGCATGCATAGGCTAGTTAGGAACCCTGTTACTGCATTGCGTTTCATAGTATCCTCCCATATTTTGTTTAGTTTTGTAGTCAACAAATGTATAGGACGACTGTTTACGATTTGTAGCACCTCTTTGTTAACTACGTGCGTTATATAAATTAATCGAAATTTATTTTGCCGCCACAATTGCTATTCTACACAATTCGTCAATTGTATAGTCTACATAAACAAAAGTCCATACTTCTAAATAAATGTTGTTGCTCCTTTTTGTTTACTAAAATCATTGACGATGTGTATAAGAGCCATAGAAAACATCTATATAACTAGAATTATCAATAGCCATAATCTATTCTTAATAATGAAAATAAAAGCGCAACGAAGGCGCAAATGACCTATTTAGGAGAATGATATGAGTTTAATGAACACACATATTCTTCCATTCAAAGTAAATGGTTATAAGAATGGCGAATTTGTTGAAGTAAACGATACTGATGTTCTTGGCAAATGGGCAATTTTCTTCTTCTATCCAGCTGATTTTTCATTCGTATGCCCAACTGAATTGGAAGATCTTGCAAACCACTATGAGGAATTGCAAAAGCTAGGCGTTGAAGTTTACTCAGTCTCTACGGATACACATTTTGTACACAAAGCATGGCATGACGATTCTGAAGCAATTGCAAAAGTAAAGTACACTATGTTGGGTGATCCTTCTGGAGCTCTTTCGCGTAATTTTGACGCTTGGAATCAAGAATCCGGTTTAGCTCACCGTGCTACGTTCCTCGTAGATCCGCAAGGTATGATTCAGTTCTTTGAGATGACCGCAGACGGAATTGGTCGTAACGCCGACGAGCTCCTTCGTAAAGTTAAAGCAGCACAGTATATTGCAGCGCACCCAGGCGAAGTTTGCCCAGCAAAATGGGAGCAGGGCGAAGAAACCTTGGAACCTTCTATCGATTTAGTCGGCAAAATCTGATTTTTGCAATTAAATATTAAAGAATCTTTTTAAAGAATATTCTCAATGCGTAGGGAGCTACGTTCATAGTTTCCTACGCATTCGCTTATTTTTACTTGTGACTAAAATTACCGAAGGAAGTAAATTATGTCTTTGTTGAATGCGTCATTAACTGCTCAGCTTTCAGAATTACTAAAAAAGATGGTATCTAAAATAGAAATCGTTTCTTACGTTGATAATTCTGAAACATCTCAAAAAGTTAAATCCTTACTAGAAGAAGTATCTCAACAAAGTGACAAAATTAGTATTTCTGAAGTAAATAATAATAAAATTAGCAATGTAAAGCGTAAGCCAAGCTTTGAATTGCGTAGAAAACTAGATAATCCAGTAAATGGAGAATCCACTGTATCGATTAGTTTTGCGGGATTGCCTTTAGGGCACGAATTCAGCTCTTTAGTACTAGCACTTCTACAAGTAAGTGGCTATGCGCCAAAAATTAGTGATGAGCAACGCGATGCAATACTAAAGCTTGGTTCACACAATGTGACAACATACATGTCGGTAACTTGCCTGAATTGCCCAGAAGTTGTGCAATCGCTTAATACCATTTCTATTATTAACCCTAAAGTTCAGCATACTGTAGTTGAAGGTAGCGCTTTCCGCGAAGAAGTAGATAAACTTGGTGTAATGAGCGTGCCAGCAGTTTTTGAAAATGGCAAACTTATTTCCTCCGGACGAGCAGGAATTGACGAACTTGTATCTGTGCTTGCATCACAAGAAAAATCTGTTGAGCAGGATGAGGATGGCAATAATGGTAATAGCGTTTCTTCGGCAAATGTTGCGCTCGCAGAAAAAATGAATTCGCAAAATCCATACGATATTGTTATTATTGGCGGCGGTCCTGCTGCTTCTGCTGCCGCAATTTACACTGCTCGCAAGGGCTTGCGTACGGCTATGATTATGGATCATCGTGGCGGCCAGGTTGTAGAAACTGAAAGTATTGAAAATCATATTTCACAAACTCATACGACTGGTTCTCAACTAGCAGCAGATTTAACTAAGCATATTTCTCAATACGATATTGACGTATTTACTCCTGATTGGGCAGACTCGCTCGATTTATCTAAGGAACCATATGGGTTACATACTATTCATGCGCGTTCTGGCGGATCTTTGAAAGCGCGTGCAGTGATTATTGCAACTGGCGCGACTTGGCGTACGTTGGGCGTTCCTGGAGAAGATGAGTATAGGAATAGAGGCGTATCATTCTGTCCTCATTGCGACGGTCCACTTTTCAAAGATAAGAATGTTGTCGTTGTTGGCGGTGGAAATTCTGGTGTTGAAGCTGCTATTGATTTAGCAGGAGTTGCAAAACACGTTACTGTGATTGAGTTCATGGATGTGCTTAAAGCGGATCAAGTATTGCTTAATGCTTTGCATAAATTACCTAACACTGAAGTTATTACAAGTGCTGCAGTAAGCAGTATTGAAGGTAGTGGTAGTAAAGTTACTGCAATACGTTACATAGATCGCAATAAAGCAGACAATGATGAAAACGAAGAACATATTGTTGAAACCGATGGGGTTTTTGTGCAAATTGGTTTAGCTCCGAATACTCGTTGGCTTGCAAATAATATTTCTCTTAATAATCGAGGAGAAATTATTACGAATCGCGCTGGATGCACTGATACTCCGGGTGTTTTTGCTGCTGGAGATTGTTCAGACGAACCGTATAAGCAGATCGTTACAGCGTATGGTTCTGGAGCCAATGCTGCGTTATCTGCATTTGACTATCTTATCCGCAACCCGCAAAATAAATAATTTATAAAATTTATTATGCAATAAACAATGGGAGGCGTCTTATGAATATTAGAGCGTTAGAATATCTAATAGCTTTTGCACAAGAAGGAAGCTTTACCAAGGCGGCTGTTCGTATGCGCGTCTCTCAGCCTACTCTTTCAACGCAAATTAAAAAACTTGAAGAGACTTTAGACGTAGAACTTATTGAGCGCACTCCCGGGAAACAAATCTTAACTCCTGCTGGGAGGGAAGTGGTTTATTACGCTAAACGTATTCAGGCAGATATGTCACGTATTCGACAAGCTGCAAGACGTTCAGAAGATCCATGGTCATCTACAGTGGTTTTGGGTGTGTTCCCAACGTTAGGACCATACTTACTTCCAAGAATTATGCCTGCACTCAGGCGTTTAAAACCAAAACTTACTATTCGTTTTATAGAAGAAAAATCAGCGAAACTTATTGATTTGCTAGATAGTGGTCAAGTCGACGCAGTTATATTAAGCGAAAGTTTGAATGCGCCTTCAATAAAAGTGTGTCATGTTTTTGACGAAGATTTTCTTCTTGCGGCTTCTACAAATTCTTTGCTAGGCCACGAGAGTAAACCAATTGAACTTTCAGATTTGTCTACTCAGAAAGTGCTTTTATTAGAAGATGGGCACTGTATGCGTAGAAGCATGCTCGATGTATGCCAAAAAGTAGGTGCGAAACAATCAGAATTTAGGGCAACGTCGTTAGAAACTTTGCGATATATGGTTATAGGTAGCAAAGATGTGACATTATTGCCGCGTCTTGCAACTGTACCTCCAATTGTGCAACCAATTGGTTTGACGTTGCGTGAGTTTAAGAATCCTAAACCTTATCGATCGTTATATTTGAATTGGCGTGCAGCTTCTCCAGTAGACAAAATTATGGAAGAATTGTGCAAAATAATTAGTTCAGCATGTTCTGATTTGCATAAAAAATAAGTAGGATATTCTGTTTAAAAATGAAAATAGGCACTTCTGTTTGCTAAGTTAGCTACAGAAGTGCCGTATTCTTCTTCTCTTACTTTTCTTTTATTCTCACTTTATTTTGAGAGTTACTGCCTCGTTTTATTTGCCTCGTTTTATTTGTTGCTAAATTAATGATTTATAATTCAATGCCAAGATAGCGTGCTACTTGATTCACATCCTTATCTCCACGGCCGGAAACTGTTACTAAAACAATGTCATCCTTACTCATCTTTGGAACCATCTTCATAGCTTGTGCTATTGCGTGTGAGCTTTCCAAAGCTGGGATGATTCCTTCGACTCTAGAAAGTGCGCGGAAAGCTTGAACTGCTTCATCATCAGTGATCGCGTAGTATTCTGCGCGACCAGAATCCTTTAAATATGAATGTTCTGGGCCGACTCCAGGATAATCTAATCCTGCAGAAATAGAGTAGGCTGGAAGCTCGTTACCGTCATCATCCATAAGAACATAAGTTTTCATGCCGTCCGTAATGCCAATTTTTCCATTCGTCATAGTAGCAGCATTTTGAGGAGTATCAGCACCTTTACCTGCGCCTTCAGCACCAATCAATCGTACAGACGGATCATCAATATATGCTGCAAAAGAACCAATTGCATTAGAACCGCCACCAATGCAAGCAATTACAGCATTCGGTAATCTGCCTTCTTTTTCTAGGATCTGCCTTCTTGACTCTTTGCTAATAACGCTTTGAAAATCGCGAACCATTTGTGGATAAGGGTAAGGTCCCACTGCGGAACCAACGATGTAGAAGGTATCATCCAAGTGCTGTGCATAATCCATAAATGCTGCAGTTACAGCATCTTTTAAAGTTTTTGTGCCCTCTTGAACAGCATGAACTTTTGCACCGAGCAAAGTCATTCTAAAAACGTTAAGTTTTTGGCGTTCGCAATCAAGTGCGCCCATAAAAATTTCGCATTCCATGCCGAATCGTGCTGCTGCAGCAGCAGTGGCAACGCCATGCTGACCGGCTCCGGTTTCAGCGATAATGCGCTTTTTACCCATGCGCTGAGCGAGTAAAATTTGTCCGAGAACATTATTCATTTTGTGAGCGCCGAGATGGTTTAAATCTTCGCGCTTTAAATATACTTTTGCGCCGCCTAAATATTTTGTGAAAGATTCAGCATAGTATAAAGGTGTTTCGCGACCGTCGTAATCTTTTAATAATCCCGCCAATTCATTGCGGAACTCTGGATCGTCTTTGTATTGTAAGTAAGCTGCTGCTACTGCGTCGAGTGCTGGACGAATCATATCTGGTACGTACTGTCCGCCAAATTCACCGTAATACATGTTTTGTTCAACTGCGTTTACCATAATTTTGCCCTTCTTGTGAGTGCCGAGGAAATCGGCATTAGGTTTGTTATTTGTTGTGTTGATTATTTTGTAATTTTGAAGGGCGTGTGCTCAGATAATAAAAAAGCTGGATGGCAGCTTATATGCCATTCAGCTCAAATAATGTTGATGATGAATCCGGCATAGCCCCGTTGATTTGTTTAAAATCAGCAAGCCCACACCGATATGTGAACTCGCTTTTAACTACGCCAGCTGCGCCAGAAACGAGTATTCATGTTCATCAACCTCCAATCTTGTTGCACAAGTTTAGCCGTAGCTGTGACAATGTCAACCTTTTAGTGTTAATTCGGCGTTTCGTGCGGAAAAAATTTAACCCCGGCGTCTATGCGCCGGGGAAATAAAGGAGAGAAGAAAAGAATAATTTTTTTAGGTGCTTTGCACCTGTCTTTTTGTCGACAATATTATATAACCACACTATTCTGAGCAGAACAGTAACGCTAACTGATAATTACCTGAGAATTATCTACTTTTCTTCTAAATCTTGCTATTTTAGGAATTAATTTTCTAAAAACGGAATCATTTTTCTAAAAATACTATTCGCTTAAATCAGCACGATAGAAATGTTCATACGAACGTGACGGAGTTGGACCGCGCTGACCTTGATAGTGTGATCCGTTAACAGCTGAACCGTATGGGTTTTTACATGGTGAGCTTAACTGGAAGAAGCACATTTGACCAATCTTCATGCCAGGCCAAAGTTTAACTGGCAAAGTGCTAACGTTTGAAAGCTCCAAAGTAATATGACCTTCGAAACCTGGATCAATGAAGCCAGCTGTGGAATGTGTCAAAATGCCAAGACGACCAAGCGAGCTTTTGCCTTCCAAACGTGCAGCAATAGTAGCGTCAAGTTTTACATACTCCCACGTAGCGCCGAGTGCGAACTCTCCAGGATGAAGAATCCATGGCTCGTCAGGAGCTACCTCGAACTGTTCTGTAAGTTCTCCCTGATTTTCTGCAGGATCAACATACGTGTAAGCATGATTGTTAAATAATCGGAAGAAACGGTCGAGGCGCACGTCAATTGACGCTGGCTGTACCATTTCCGGGGTCCACGGGGTCAAATCAATGTGACCCTCATCATGAGCTTTGAGAATGTCGCGATCAGACAACAGCATGACGTCAAATCTCCTTGCAATAAAGCTTATACATCAGCAACTTCATTGTTCGCACGAAATATTTATTGCTATTTTGCGCGAAAAATACAATACGCACAATTGTAGCGCGTGCCGCGGTCTGTGATTATGATGCAAGCTATTTCCTGAAAACAAATAAATATTCATGAGCAATCAGCAAAAAATTTTATAGAAAATAAAAACACAAAACGCGGCACAGAGACGTAGGTTATGTAAGAAAACTACGTACTGTACCGCGTATTTATAAATCAGCTGATATTTTTTAGCTAATTGCTTGCTTTTTAAGCAACTGCAGTTAAGGATTTAGCCGCTTTACGCTTAGCAAGAAAACGCAAGAAGCACTTTCTAAGTTCGGAAGCAATTAACACGACCATTGAAAGACCGAGGCACTCGAACCATTCCGTTACGCTCAAAGGAACAGTGCCAAATGGCTCATTCAAGAACGGTATGTAAATTACAGCCAACTGGAGCACAACAGAAACTGCTATAGCACCCCAAAGCCAACGATTTGCAAATAAGCCTACAAATACGCTTTGTGAGTCTGAACGAGATGCTAACGCATTCAGCATTTGCGCAAACACAAGAATTGTGAAGCCCATTGTGCGAGCGTGAGTAAGCTGAGCAGCGTGATCCATAATTCCAACAGAACGGTCCGTAAAGAATCCACCTGCCAAATGCATATCCATACCGATTAACGTAATAGCAGCCATGATTATGCCGATAAATACAATATCTCCCCACATTCGTCGGTCAATAACGCTATCGGTAAGCTTTCGAGGCTTTCGATCCATTACGTCGTCAGTTTGCGGATCAACGCCCATCGCGAGTGCAGGAGCTGCATCCGTAAGCAAGTTAATCCACAAAAGCTGAGTTGCAAGCAAAGGCAAAGTTACGCCAACAGAGTTTGGCTGTGTAATTCCCAGTGCGCCAGCGAAAACAACGCCGCCGAAAACAGTACAGACTTCGCCAACGTTAGAACTGAGCAAGTATCGCAAGAATTTACGAATATTGTCGAAAATTCCGCGACCTTCGCGCACTGCTGCAACAATTGTAGAGAAGTTATCGTCAGCCAAAATCATCTTGGCAGACTCTTTAGTTACTTCTGTACCAGTAATGCCCATAGCAACGCCAATATCGGCAGACTTTACGGCTGGAGCATCGTTTACGCCGTCACCAGTCATAGCAACAATGTTTCCTTGACGTTGAAGCGAAGAAACGATAGCTAACTTGTGCTCAGGGGCTACTCGCGCGTACACGCTAGTTTTACTGATAGCTTCATCAAAAGCAATATTATCGTCGTTGCGTGAAAGCAATTCGTCAAGTTCGTCGCCTGTAAGCGCATGCTCATCTTTTCCAATAATTCCAAGATCTCGAGCAATACGCGTAGCCGTAAGAGGATGGTCGCCTGTAATCATAACAGTGCGGATTCCAGCGCGATGAGCTTGAGCTACACTATCTCGAACTTCAATTCGCGGAGGATCAATAATTCCAACCATACCATTCCAAATCAAATCAGATTCTAGTACGTCACTTTGTTCCGCAACGTCCGCGATTTGACCTGCAGCGTTAGAAACCATGCCATCAACTTTTGAAAGACTATCGACTCCAAGCGGCCTATAAGCCATTCCAAGCGTGCGGTAGGCTTCTCCAGAAAGACGTTCAACAGTTGCTAAAATATCTTCGCGATCGCCGTCAGTAAGCGGACGCACGGCACCAGCTACTGCAATACGCGTGCAATAAGAAAGCAGCACGTCCGGAGCGCCCTTAGCGCAAACAATCAGATTTCCAGAATCCGAACCATCTTTAACAACAACAGACATACGTTTGCGTTCAGAAGTAAAAGGTACTTCCGCAACTCGAGTCAAATGAGCGTAACGTTTGTCTGCCTTTGTTTTACGCGCTGCTACTACTAGCGAAACTTCTGTAGGGTCTCCCACAGGCTGCCAACTTTTAGTAGTTTCGTCATAGTGTAAATCGCCGTCGTTAGCTAAACATCCGGAGCCTAACGCGCCTAATACTTCTGTAGCAAGATTTTGCGGCACTGCTAAGTCAGCATCTACAGAACCAATTAATATCATGCGACCTTCAGGCTTGTAACCGCTTCCTGTAAGCTGAACTTCGCCGCTAGGTGTTATTACGCGCTCAACAGTCATCTCGTTTCGAGTTAAAGTACCTGTTTTATCGGAGCAAATAACAGAAGCAGAACCAAGTGTTTCCACGGATGAAAGCTTTTTTACAACAGCATGATGCTTCACCATTCGTTGCACGCCAAGCGCAAGAACTACTGTCAAAATCGCAGCTAAACCTTCTGGAACAGCAGCAACAGCTAGGGAAACAGAAAGCAGCAGAGAATCAATAATATCTTGAATACTGTGGAAGCCTTCAATCAGCCACATGGAAGCAAGAACAACAGCCGCAATAATGCACACCGCAATTCCAAGAACTTTAGAAACGTGTACCATTTCTTTCTCGAGAGGTGTTGCTTCGTCATCTGATTTTGAAAGCATATCCGCGATTTTGCCAACTTGTGTGCGCATGCCTGTAGAGGTGACTACAGCGCGACCGGTTCCTTGTGTAACAGCAGTTCCGTTGAAAACCATATTTGTACGATCGCCTAAAGCTTTTGCAGACGAAAGTGTGTTTGGGCGTTTGCTTACTGCTACAGATTCGCCTGTAAGGCTTGCTTCTGCTACGCGTAAGGAGGCTGCTGCTATAAGTCGACCGTCTGCAGACACGGCATCGCCTTCGCCAAGCACTAAAATATCGCCTGGCACAACTTCTGCAGTATTAATGCGCACCACGCTACCATCGCGCAAAACTGAAGTTTGCGGAGCGCTCATTCTAGCTAAAGCTTCGACTGCTTCTTCTGCTCGCGACTCTTGAATGTAGCCAAGAACTGCGTTTGCAATCAAAATAATGATAATTACGATTGAATCAAACGGCAGAATCTCCCCACCGCTGTTTCCTTTATGTTGTGCGCGCTCAACAAACCACGCGATTGCAGAAATAATAGTTGCTGCAATAAGCAAGTAAACGAGCGGATCTTTAAATTGATCAAGGAATCGTTTCCATGCTGGAATTTTAGGAGCAGCAGCAAGCGCATTCGGACCGAATTGATCAAGTCTTTTTGTGGCTTCCTCAGAGCTTAAACCGCATGAAATATCTACGTTAAGCGATTTAGCTACTTGTTGAACATCACACAATGATGGATCTTTGCTATTAGCTGAAGCGTCAGCCGTTTTATTGGATTGATCAAGAGCGTGATCAACCATATCTTCCCCCTTGGGAGTGCCGCGGAGTAGTCAATAATCGCAATGCTAACGCTATTTTTAGCGCTTCGTATTGTAACTATTGCGCGGTTGTGGAATATTGCAATAGTTTGCAACAATTAAGTACCGTTCTATTATGCCATACAACGCGCCGAGCTTAGAATCAGCAAATTTTGCCGACTCCAGAAAGCCATTAATAGCAATGCCTCGGGGGCATGTGAGAATAGGAGTATGACTACGAAAAAAGGACCGACCAAGGGGTCGGGTGGAAAACATCGCAATGCTTTACGCGGAAAAGGGCCTACTCCGAAGGCTGAAGATCGCGTGTATCACAAAGCTTATTTTGCTAAGAAGGCTGCTATTAAGCGCACGTTTGCGGATCCTCGTTTGGCTGCGCGTCGTCGCGTGGATAAGCTTGGTAGCGATTCAGACGAGTTGGTAATTGGTCGCAATGCTGCTTTAGAGGCTTTAAGAGTTGGAGTTCCAAGCACGCAATTGTATGTAGCTAATCGCATTGAGCACGATGATCGCACGCGCGAAATCGTGAAGTTAGCAGGCATGCAAGGTTTGCGTTTGCTTGAAGCGGATCGCCTTGAAATGGATCGTATTGCACATAGCACGAATCATCAGGGCATTATTTTGAAAGTTCAGCCTTACCAGTATCACTCTTTGCAAGAGTTGGTTGAACGCGCTGAAAAGAAGGCGCGCGCAATGGAAGCTGCTGATTCAGATTCTGCTCGCATTAATGCTCGACCATTGTTTATTGCTTTGGACGGCGTTACAGATCCTCAAAATTTGGGTGCTGTTATTCGTTCTGCAGCGGCTTTTGGTGCTAATGGCGTAATTTTACCTGAGCGCAGAAGTGCTTCCGTAACTGCTGCCGCTTGGAAAGTTTCTGCCGGTGCTGCAGCTCATTTGCCGGTTGCTCGAGTTGTGAATTTAAATAAGGCAATTCAAAGTTTGCGCGAGCGCGGATGGTATGCAATTGGTCTTGATGGCGGAGGCGATAAGCTTGTTGGAGAAACTGGTTTTGAAACTGACCCGTTAGTTGTTGTGCTCGGTTCCGAAGGCAAGGGTATGAGTCGCCTTACACGAGAAGCGTGCGATGCTATTGCTGGAATCCCAATTTCTAGCGCGGTTGAATCTCTTAACGCTTCTGTTGCAGCAGGCATTAGTTTGTACGCTGTTGCTAACGCTCGTCGTTTGGCTGCGAAAACAGAACAACTATGAGCGAAAATACTACTGTGAATACGAATGCAGTTATTACAGATGCAACTGCAACTACGGATACGACTAAAACTTTAAATATTCCAAATAAACTATGGTCCGTAAAACATGCGCGCGCGATTATTTTTATTGCGTACATGGCTGTTGTTGTAGTAGTGATGTGCTTCCATGAGCCTTGGTTCGATGAAGCTCAAAGTTGGCTTATTGCACGCGATTCTTCGTTTGCTGATTTGTTAACTCTTCGCCCACATTATGAAGGCCATCCACCGCTTTGGACTTTGCTTCTTTCAATCCCTGCAAAAACAGGAGTGCCATACGAGATAGGTCTTAAAGGAGTGCAGCTTTTATGTACTGCGCTTTTGGGTGGCTGGCTTATTTTCCGCGCGCCTTTTAGTAAATTGGCTGTATTTTTGCTTCCATTTACGTATTTTTTGTGCTTCCAATATGGCGTTACCTCGCGTCCATATGCTCTTCTTTGCGCGGCTTTGTTTATGGTTGCACATTATTGGAAACAATCTGATTCTAAACCTTCTGATACTTGGAAACTCGCTTTAAGTCTTGTACTTTTATGTGCAATCAGCGCGTACGGTATTGCTTTATCGGCAGGTTTTGCTTTAGCTTGGATTTGGCGAGCTGCAAAATCTGCAGGAATTAAAAAAGCTTTTGCTGAAATATTCTCTAACATTAACAGATTAGTAAGCTGGATAATTCTTGCTTTAGTTGGAATTGCAAGCATTATTTGCATTTGGCCTGCTGCTAATGCTTTTGCATCACGTGAAACATTCGACGGAAATTCTCCTCTTACGCAATTCTTGTCGTTTATTTTCGTTATGCCATCAGAAAGTATGTTTACCCAATTTGCCGGCGATGTCTCTTTACGCAGACTTACACTAAGCGTACCGTCCGCGATTATTTGCGTTATTATTTCGATTTTAATATGGGCTTTCGCCGTAAGAATTGCTTATCGAAGGGGCATGCTTGTTTCTTTGATACTCCCTTACTTGACTTTTGCAGTAGTTGCTACGCAGTATTTCACTTTGCACCACGCAGGAATCGTTTTTGCATTCTTCGTAGCTCAACTTTGGATGTGCATTGCGCGTAAGTCACTGGAATCTAAAGATATGCCGACGATTATTTTTAGGTTATTCAAAGTTGTAAATAAAAATACAAATAAAGCTGAAAATAGCAACAGTAGATCTGCAAGTAAATCTGTTGGAAACAAAGTTATTGCTGGCATTATTACTGTTGTTTTATTGTCCCCAAGCTTGATTTGGAACGCGTATTCTTGCGTTAACGATATTCGATTCGACTATTCAGGTTCGCGCGCACTTGCGCAATTTATTAAGCAAAATCATGCTGAAAACATGCGATTCGTAACGTCTTGGCTGCATCAAGACGAAAAGACCGATAAACAAGGTAATGTTATTGTTCCTGAATTTGAAGATATTCATCAATATTCGTGGCAGCTTATTACAGCAAATCCTTATTTCTCAAAGAATCTTATTGATTGCAGCTATAAGAATAGCTCGTTTATTACAAATGAGCAGCCATCTCAAGAACAGGCATCAAATGAAATGGATGCTTGCAAAGCAAAGAAAGAACCTAAATTCTTTGTCACAGAATCAGATAAGCCTTGGTATTATTTTGTGTATTTAAACTACAATATTGACCATTATACTGAGCGTACTATTGCTAAAACAAAATCATCTTGGAAAGCAGGGACCTCAGAAGGAAGAATTATTGTATACGAGCGTAAAAAATAATTAGCGCATTTATATAAATACATTTAAATATATTTAATTACATTATGAAAATGCCCCTGCGTAAGTTAAGTAACTTATTTAGGGGCATCTTTTATTACAATGTTTTACTTTTAATGTAAAACATGCGGTTTTATTTACCAGAAACCGAATGGATCAAATATTCCACCATCGTCACCATCGTCATCTCCACGTTGTTGTAAATCGTCATCGTCGTCATCGTCCGACTTACTGCCGCGTTTTTTACTAGGCTTCTTTTGGTTTTTCTTTAATTTCTTTTCTTGCTTATTTGTGCCATTAACAGCAGCTTCTTCTTGGTTGAATGTAACTTGCAACTTAAGTGTGTTGCCGTTACGAACTATTGTGAGCGTAGCTTTTTGATTGAACGCTGTTGCTCTCACATACCCGAGGAGTGCGTAATTATTGGATACAGGCTTATCGTCAAAGGCAACAATAGTGTCATTGGCTTTGAGTCCGGCTTTTTCAGCAGGGCTTCCTTGATTGACAGAAACAATTTGAGCTCCTCCGCGAGTAATTCCTTCGGACTCAACTGCTGTGCTTTTAATCATGATTCCCAGTGCTACGTGTTTTACAGAACCGTTTTTAATAATTTCTGTAACTACTCGCTTCACCAAATTTGCTGGAATTGCAAAGCCGATGCCGATTGATCCTGTAGTTTCCCCTTGAGCTGATGTTGCTGCAATAGAAGAATTAATACCTATGACTTTTCCGGCAGCGTTAAAAGTTGGGCCGCCCGAATTTCCTGGATTAATAGCTGCATCAATTTGTACTGCATTAGTTACAATTTCAGAGCGGCTTTGGTCGTCCATAACTGATACTGGACGATTCAAAGCCGAAACAATGCCTGTGGTAGCTGTATCGTCATATCCAAGCGGATTTCCGATTGCCATAACTGGTTCACCAACGGAAAGTAGATTAGAATCTGCAAATTGGACTGTCTTTAAATTATTTGGTGAATTGTCTAATTTAAGTACTGCCAAATCAGTAGTTTTATCTGCTCCGACTAATGTAGCTGAATAAATTTGACCATTAGAAAGGGTTACTTGAATTTCTTTTGCATCAGAAATTACGTGATTGTTTGTTACAACATAACCTTTTGAATCAATGATTACTCCAGAACCCTTCCCCATGCCTTTCTCTAAACGAGTTTGTATAGAAACAACGGCTCCGGAAACATTTTTTGCAACTCCTTGCCAATCTGGAGATTGACCACCTTTAACTACTGCGGTCCCAGGGCCAGAAGAATGAGAGCCGATGTTTGCGAAAGAGCCGCTTTGTGGAATTGAAATAAGACCTTGCGAGACTACAAATAGGACTACAACTACGCAAACTATTGCAGAAATTGCGGAGGATAAAATGGCGACAAAAGCAGTTGACGAAGAGCTTTTTGTTTTTCTTTTGTTACCTTTTTTGTTTGTGTCGTTTGTATTTGCTGCATTTGTGCTAATAATGCTTGTTTTTGCTATATTTTCATTTTCTTCGTTACTTGCATTATTGTTAAAATTCTGCTGCGCTGGTGTTTGATTGCCAACTTCATTATTTGGGTAAGAATTATTGTCTGTGCCGTAATTATACGGATTTCCGAAGCCGTTAAAATTATTATTTCCGTAGTAATTTTGTGATCCAATGTATTGCGTAGGAGCATTGTTGATATTTGTATTATCCGCATCGTTATTTTGGTTTACGGCGTAATTGTTAGCTGGATACTGTGTAGTGTTTGTACCAACTTCATTTTCGTTATTTGTTGGGCCGTAAGCTCCGAATTCAGGAGCTGGGCTATATGTTTGTGCTGGTTGCGTTGTTTGCGTTGGTTGTGCTGGTTGCGTCGGCTGTTCCTGCTGCTCGTAATATCCATTATTTGCAGTTTCATTGGATTCCTGCTGATTTGCACCATACATATCGTCAGCCATTCATCCTCCTTACAAAAGACTCTTAACACACCATAATAAACCATGCCATTATCTATATAAGAGATAGTATGTTTTTTTATAATTTTTTAAATAATTTGCCTTGTAAATTTCATAAATTTTGCAAATTAATTTGGATATTGCCACATAAAAATATAAATTGTGCGTGTTTTTTATTTATACTCGTCATGCCTTCTAATAAAGTAAATGCTATGACAAGTCTTCTTGAACATCCACGCGGAGCTGAGCCGGGGAAACCTGGTGACCGCAAAGAATTTTCGTTTACAACTAAAACGCGACTTTCCAATACTGCTGAAGGTAAAGGTCGTGACGGCGCTCGCTATGGGCGCACCGGCGTAATTCACACGCCTCATGGGGATATCCAGACCCCAGCATTTGTACCTGTTGCAACGCAAGCTGCAATGAAGGCAGTGTTGCCAGAAAGCATTAAGGATTTGGGTGCTCAGTGCATGCTTTCAAATGCTTTTCATTTGTACGAACGTCCTGGCGCGGATGTTCTTGACGAAGTTGGCGGATTGGGAAAGTTTATGAACTGGGATAAGCCAACCTTTACGGATTCTGGCGGTTTTCAGGTTCTTTCTTTAGGTGCTGGTTTTAAGAAGACTCTTGCAATGGACGTTACCGGCATGAAGTCGGATGATGTTATTGCAGCTGGTAAGGAGCGCATGGCTTTTGTTGACGAGGATGGCGTAACTTTTAAGTCTCCTCTTAACGGAGCCAAGCACCGTTTTAGTGCTGAAATTTCTATGGGAATCCAGCATAAGCTGGGTGCGGATATTATGTTTGCTTTCGATGAGCTTACTACTTTGATGAATACGCGTCGCTACCAGGAGGAATCGGTGGAGCGTACGTTCCGCTGGGCTAAGCGTTGTGTTGCTGAACATCAGCGTTTAACGCAGGAGCGCGTTGGCAAGCCTTATCAAGCGTTATACGGCGTTGTGCAGGGCGCGAATTATGAGGATTTGCGTAGGCATGCAGCTGAAGAAATTGCTTCTTTAGATTTTGATGGAGTTGGAATCGGCGGCGCTATTGAGAAGCGGATTATTGGTGATACTTGCGCATGGATTTGCGATGCTATGCCGGAAAATCGACCTCGTCACGTGCTTGGTATTGCCGCAGTTGACGATATTTTTGCGTGTGTTGAAAATGGTGGAGATACTTTCGACTGTGTTGCTCCTGCTCGTTGCGGAAGGAACGGCGCAATTTTTACTCGACATGGTCGCTACAACGTAAAACGTGCTGAGTTTAAGCATGATCAGCGTCCGCTTGAAGAAGGCTGCGATTGCTACACTTGTACGCATTATTCCAGAATGTATGTGGATCATTTGCTGCGCGCTAGTGAAATGAACGGATTTACGCTTGCAACTATTCACAACGAGCGTTTCTTTGTGAAGCTGCTCGACGATATTCGAGCTTCTATTGACGGCGGATATTTTGAAGAGTTTCGCGATGAAACTCTTGCTCATTATTACGAAAAAGGTGCAAAAGGCTGAGAGTAGTTTTGAGCGCAAAATGCTAGGCTAAATATTGCGAATTTATGTTAAATATGATAGCCTTGCACTTTGTATGCGAACGTGGCGGAATGGTAGACGCGCTGTCTTCAGGTGGCAGTGAGCGTATGCTCGTGCGGGTTCAAGTCCCGCCGTTCGCACTCGTCAAAAAGGCTGGAATTGCAAGGGTTTTGCCTCTTACGATTCTGGCCTTTTGTGCAAGTATAGTGCAAATATAAAGCAACTATATTGCAACTGCAGTGCAAAAAGTGCGAATGTTGTACAAACTTCTCGAGTATTGTACAAACTTCTATTTATTACAAGCGACGGTGATGTAATGAACGCTAACGATGAACTAAATATCAATAATGTAGGTGACAATTCTTACGATCCACATATTGGTCGCGAATCTCACGTTGTGCCGGGCCGTTTTGGTGAGCCTTTAAAAGTTACAAATGCACAGTATTCGCAAGGGGATGCTTCAGCTCATCCAACGCATCCGCTGCTTCTGCTTCTTCACGGTTGGGGCTCTAATGAGGAAGATTTATTGGATTTGTTGCGAGTAGTGGCACCATATAATGATGCAATTGCTTTACGCGCTCCGCTTAAGCTGGCAGAAGGTGCTTACAGTTGGTTCCACGATGCTGTGCCGCAGCGAGAAGATTTAGATTACGACATGTATGCTGCTGCTGTCTCAATCGACGAGTGGGTGCGTGAAAATATTCCAGCAAATCGCGACATTGTGCCATTTGGTTTTTCGCAAGGAGCTGCGCTCGCAGTGCATGTTTTGCGTTTGAATCCTGCGCGTTACCGTGCAGCCGTTTCGCTTTCCGGATTCATAGCTCCTAATGTTCCTGCTTCTGCATCTGAAATTGCTTTAAAAGATGACGATTTAGCTGAGCGTAATACTCCTGTATTTTTCGGCTACGGATTAGAGGATGGCGTGATTCCTCCTTACGAATTCTCGGCTGCTGCAGCGTGGCTTGAGGAGCACACTTGGCTTGAAGAACGTCGTTATCGCGGGTTGGATCACGCTGTTGATATGAACGAAATTGGCGATATTCGCAAGTGGTTCGTAACTCACGATATTTCTTCTGGGCTTATGTAAATTTACTTAGATTTATGTAAATTTATTCGATTTTGTTTTTTCTTAATCTGTAAATTAATCTGTAAAGTGATTTCACGAATATGCGCGATGAGATAGTATTTGCAATGAATCAAGCCTTGAATTTGGCTCGAGAGTCTGCTTCTGCAGGCGAAGTTCCAGTTGGAGCAGTTGTGCTTGATGGTGGCGGTAATATTATTGGCAAAGGCGCAAATATGCGGGAACAGAGTGCTGATCCTTTGGCTCATGCTGAAGTGCTTGCTATGAAAGATGCTGCTATCTCGCGTAAATCTTGGAATCTATCTGACTGTACTCTGGTAGTAACTCTTGAACCTTGCCCTATGTGTGCTGGGGCTGTGCTGCAAACGCGTCTTAAACGCGTGATTTTCGGGGCGTGGGATGCCAAACTTGGTGCGTGTGGGTCTGTGTGGGATATTTTACGAGATCCTCATGTTGGCTCACGCCCGGAAGTCATTGGTTCAGTATGCGAATCTGAGTGTGCTAGGCTCTTGCGAAACTTTTTTGCGCATCAACGTTAGATAAGTGTTGCATTATTTTTTAATGTTGCATTTAATTCAAGATAGCGCAGTGCATGAAAAGTAATTTTTAGCGTGTTCCCCTTGTGTTCATTCTGACAAAATGTTATAGTTGCGGTAACGTTACCGCATGAGGTAAGTTGAAGAAACCGACAATTGTGGGAACGTTATCTCAATTTGCGGATTCTATTCAGCGCTGATGAAGCTGCTCGTTGAGAATAAGATTGCACAGAGGCTCTTATGCATGGTTGCATAGTGCTGTTTTTCTCCGACGAGAGGAGTATATGGAAAAACGTAGTATAAAACATGGAGTACAAGCTAAAATCAAAACATATCGATAACAGTGCAAAATTGTTAACACTGGTTGAGCATAAGAGATGAGCTGGAGGTGTCATGTCGTACATTACGATTCGCGATGTTGCGCAACGTGCTGGTATATCAGTATCAACTGTTTCTCGCGCATTGAATAATACGGGTCGTATATCGGCAAACACTAAGGCGAAAGTTGAGCGTGCAGTTGCGGAACTAGGTTATATACCAGATTCTCGCGCTCAGGCGATGCGGTCATCTCGTACTAAGACAGTGGGGTTACTTGTGCCAGATATACGCAATGCGTATTTTGCTGAGCTTGCGTATACTGTGCAAGACTCGTTGTTTGATGCCGGCTATTGTGCGTTTATTGGAACATCTTCTGAGAGTGCGGCTCGTCAAGATTCATTTATTACAAGTATTCTTTCTCAACGCATTGATGGTGCGATTATTGTGCCTCAAGGTGAGGAAACTGATGCTATGAGAATGTTGATGGAGCAGCATCTTCCACTTATGTTTATGGATCGACATGTGGAACCTCGGACTGGCGATTTGACGCATGTGCCAGTTGTGGATTCGGATCCAGAGCAAGGTATTCGTGACGCATTATTGGATGTTAAACAACATGGTTTTTGCTCAGTTGGCTACGTGTCGGGTCCAATTATCGCTTCACCGTCACTGCAAGAACGTGAACAAGTATTTCGTACAGTGGCTTCGGAGATATTTGGCGAAGAACATGTATTTGTAGAATCTACGGGATTTGAACAATCCTCATGTGCTAGCGTGTTGCATCGCATGATTAGCGTTGGTGTAAAAGCGCTTATTATCGGCTATTCGCCAGATGCGCTGCGAGTGATGGATGTAATGGCTCGTGAAGGATTAGTGATAGGCAGTGATATTTCACTTATCTCGTTTGATGATGTTGAAATATTCCGCTTAGCAACGCCGCGTATTTCTACTATTTCGCAACAAGTTCAGCGCATTGGTCGTACTAGTGCTGCACTTTTTTTGGATATGTTAGAACATAATGTTGATGTTCAATCGCAGCGAGTAGAAACTATGTATATTCCGCGTGAATCGTTAGGAAATGCGTAGCTGTAAGGCTGTTATTCTATAGCTTGACACTATTGTTATTGATTTTTGTACCGTGACTTTGTAAGCGTGTGCAGCAATCGCCTGAGCGTACCGTTGTTGTTACGTTTTTGCATGCACATTGCGGCATAATTCTCATCCAAAGTACAAGCGTAATGTAGCGTAATTTATTGCATTTTCGTGGCAGCAGTGGTGCTGTAGCGAAGAAAGAGGTAGGACATGACGGAACTATCGCTAGTAGGAGTATCGAAAATATTCGGTAATTCTACGGTAGTTGACAATGTGTCTGTAACAGTAAAACCAGGTGAAGTGCATGTTCTCCTTGGTGAAAATGGTGCGGGCAAGTCAACAGTTATTAAGATGATGAGTGGCATTTATCAGCCAGATAAAGGTCATATTGAGATCAATGGTGAAACAGTGCGAATTCCTAATGTGGATACTGCTCGCAAATTGGGCATTGCTGTGATTCACCAAGAGTTAAATTTGGTGCCAGAACTTTCTATTATGGAAAATTTGTTCCTTGGTATGCTTCCTACGAAAGCTGGTTTTGTTAGTCGGGCGACGATGCGTGCTCGTGCGGAATCTACATTGCAAGTTATCGGTTTAGATGAAGATGTCAATAAGCCAATGGGACAACTTGGTGTAGCTCGTCAACAAATGGTAGAAATAGCCAAAGCACTTATGCAACATGCATCTATCCTTATTCTTGATGAACCAACAGCTGCTCTAACAAAACCAGAATGTGAACAGTTATTTAACATTATGGAAGATTTAAAATCCAAAAATGTTGGAATGGTGTTTATTTCTCATCATTTAGATGAAATTGCGCGTATTGGTGATGTTGTAACTGTACTTCGCGATGGCAAATACGTCGATACTGTTGATGCGCAAGTTCCTGAGAAGGAACTTGTAAAACTCATGGTAGGTCGTGATATTACAAATCAATTCCCTCATGGCAAACGTAGTCAAGGCAAAGAGCTGCTAAAAGTAGAAGGCTTAACGCGAAAAGGTACGTTAGAAAATGTATCCTTCAGCGTTCATGCTGGCGAAGTTGTGGGTCTTGCAGGTTTGGTAGGTGCTGGTCGTACCGAAGTTCTTCGTGCAATATTTGGTGCAGATAGTTATGATTCAGGTTCAATAACTGTTGATGGTAAATCTATTGCGAAAGCGAATATTGCAGGAAGCATCGCAGCTGGTCTTGGTTTAGTCCCAGAAGATCGTCGAGTACAAGGGTTGATTCTTGAAGCATCTGTTGCAGAAAATTTGGGAATTTCTACATTAGTTCCTACAGCACATGCAGGATTTGCGGATTTGAAAGGGCAGCGTACTCGCGAAGAAGAAACTGCAAAAAAATTGCGTATTCGTATGGCAAACATTGATCAACCCGCTGGTTCGCTATCTGGCGGTAATCAACAAAAAATCGTGTTCGGCAAATGGTCTATGGCGAACGTGAAAGTGCTATTGCTGGATGAGCCTACTCGTGGTGTTGATGTTGGTGCTCGTGTAGAAATTTACGAGTTGATTAACAGTATCGTAGAAAATGGAGGTGCTGTGCTGATGGCATCCTCAGATTTGCCTGAAGTGCTTGGCATGTCAGATCGCGTATTGGTGATGTCGAACGGCAGAATCAGCGGTGAATTAGCTGCAAGCGAGGCTACGCAGGAAAGTGTGATGGAGCTTGCAGTGACTCACCTTAATACATCTGGTATTTGAGCATACAGGAATGAGTAAAACCTTACTGCTTTCAATATGAAACTGATACATGAGCCATATTGAAATCTTAAAAATTAAAGTTACCAATCAAACGTAAAACTTGCATACAACAATTTATTGCACACAGCAGTGCAGTGAGTTATAGCAAAATTTGTTAAAGGAGTATAAATTATGGCTGCTACGAGTAGTGCAAAATCTGAGCATTTGGGATACGGTGCAGTTGATAAAGGATTTTTGCCTGCAGCGAAAAAGTTTGCGTCACGTAATGGCGCTCTTATTGGCTTGATTATCTTGTGTGCTGCGCTTTCGTGCGCCACGCCAGCATTTTTGACAAGTGTGAATATTCTCAATGTGGGTATTCAAGCTGCGACAGTTGCTATTTTGGCATTCGGTCAAACCTTTGTCATCGTGTCCGCTGGTATTGATTTGTCAGTAGGTGCGGTGGCTGCAATTTCTAGCATGTTGGTTGCGTATACAGGCGTTTCTATGGGGTTGCCGCCAGTGTTAACTGTTGTTGTAGGTATAGTAACCGGTGCGCTTTTTGGTCTTATTTCAGGTGTTGCGAACGCTTTTCTTAAGTTACCATCGTTTATTGCTACATTGGCAATGATGTCTGTTGCGCGTGGACTTACCCTTGTTGTTTCAGACGGTCGTCCTATTTCTACCTCTGGCATGGTGAATTTCTTTGGTGCCAACATATTAGGTATTCCAATGCCAATCGTGATGATGATTATCATGGGTGTTATTGCTGCAGTAATACTGAACTTCACCACTACTGGTCGTTCTATGTATGCTGTTGGTGGAAATATGGAGGCCTCTCGCCTTTCTGGTATCAATATTCATAAAACACAAATTATGGTGTTTATTTTTTCCGGTATTTTCGCTGCCATCGCTGGTTTAGTTATTGCCGGTCGTTTACATTCCGCTCAGCCTCAGGCCGCCACTGGCTATGAAATGGATGCTATTGCTTCTGTTGTTATCGGTGGTGCTTCGCTTTCAGGCGGTAAAGGTAAGATTTCTGGCACTTTCGTAGGAGCAATTTTGCTGGCTGTAATTCGTAATGGCTTGAATATTTTGAATGTTTCCTCCTTCTGGCAGCAAGTAGTTATTGGTTTGGTTATTGCCTTTGCTGTGAGCCTTGACACTTTGCGCCGCAAGGAAGATACGCACTGACAGCAAATTAATACTTTTTATAAACTTGATCTTCTCGTAGGAAGGAGGTGAATCTTGCAAATGTTGATTCGTAAGTGGCGAGTAATCAATATTTTCAGCAAGAATTGAAACGATTTGGAATATTATAACTGAACTTTATAACTCAAAACTACGTAACAATAAGGTAAAGAGATGGTGAAACATCAGCCTTATGTCACTGCAACATTGTGGATTTATCGAACTAAAAACTTGCGGTAGCACAGGGCAATAATCAAAGGAGATATGATGAATTATCCAATTATGCGTCGAGGCGTAAAGATTGCTTGCGCGGTTGCAGCAGCATCTGCACTTATTGTCAGCATGAGTGCATGTGGTAGTACTAATGGTGGCGATAAAGTCGCATTGCTAGTTTCTACTTTGAATAATCCGTTCTTTGTGGATTTACGTGATGGTGCCCAAGCTGAAGCAAAGAAACTTGGTGTTGATTTGCAAGTTTCCGACGCTCAGAATGATTCTGCAAAGCAGCAGGATCAAGCGCAGAATGCTCAATCACAAGGTGCAAAAGCTGTTATTATTAACCCTGTAGATTCTGATGCTGCTGGTCCTGCAGTTGCCCCGTTGCTAAGCGCGAACTTGCCTGTGATTTCTGTTGACCGTTCTGTAACTGGTGAAAAAGTTACTTCGCATATTGCTTCCGATAACGTTGCTGGTGGTGCTCAGGCTGCTGACACGCTAGCTAATAGTATGGGCGAAAAGGGTGAAGTTTTGGTTTTGCAAGGTATTCCTGGAGCGGCTTCTACTCGCGACCGTGGCAAAGGATTCAAAGATCGTATTAAAAAATATTCAAATATTAAAGTTGTAGCAGAACAAACTGCTAACTTTGACCGTGCTGAAGCATTAAATGTGGCTACTAATTTGTTGCAATCGCACCCGAATGCAACCGGCATTTACGCCGAAAATGACGAGATGGCATTAGGTGCCATTCAAGCATTAGGAGCTAAAGCTGGTAAAGAAATTAAAGTAGTAGGTTTCGATGGCACTGCTGACGGTATGAAAGCTATTAAAGCCGGCACAATGGCTGGAACAATTGCTCAGCAGCCAAAGGAACTTGGTCGTTCTGCCGTTGCTGCTGCTGTAAAAGCTATTAAAGGGCAAAGTGTTCCAAAGACTGAGCCAATTACTGTGAAAACAGTGACAGTAAAGAATGTGGGTGATTTTGAGTAATACATATTTGCATAAAACTATGTAATTCTGTGTATAAACATTAAAGTTTATGTTGAGTAGTTTTATGGATTAATATAGCTAATGCAAAATTTATATGGCGCTGAGAGCATTCATGATGCTTTCGTGAAAATAATTGTAACAGTAAAATTTATTAATACCGTATGATTTAGCGTTCTCAACGCCATTGTTTTCTTAATAAGATTTTTATCATATATGTTCGTGGTGGCGCATTTATTATAAAGGTGATGATCATTGTTGATGTCACTTTCATGAGCCACGATATGGGGTGAATTATGTTAACTCATGGTATTTTGAACGCACAATTAGCAGCTGCTATTGCAAAATTGAGGCATAAGGATCAATTTGTTGTTTCTGACTGTGGCTTGCCTGTCCCAGCGGGCGTAGAAGTTATTGATTTAGCCTTGGTTTTTGGAATACCGCGATTTCCTGATGTGCTTGCATCAATAAAGGACGATCTTGTTCTTGAGTCTGGTATTATGGCGGAAGAAGCTTGTGATGATGTTCCAGAAACATGGGTCAAGGATTTGCTTGGTGTGCCATTGACTTATGTGCCTCATGATGGCGAACAAGGATTTAAGTCTCTTGTTTCGCAAGCTAAATTCGTGATTCGAACGGGTGAGACTACTCCGTATTCTAACGTGTTGCTGCGTTGTGGTGTTCCATTCTAAGCTTTGTTTTGCGCAATATTTAGGGAGAATTATGTGTAGTTATCATATGCTTGACTCGTTGGAGAGTTTAGAAAAGATTAAAGTCATTCAGCCTGTTAACGTGGCTTTGCAACGTGAGACATTGCCTGCGTTACGAAATATGAAGATGCCTACTGTAGCGATAGTTGGTTCTATGAATGCGGATTATACTATTGTTGCTAATCGTCTTCCTATGCCTGGTGAGACCATTAAAGGTGACGAAATACGAATACTGCCTGGAGGTAAGTCAGGTAATCAGGCAGTATCTGCTGCAAAGCTTGGTGCGCACGTATGTATGTTCGGTGCTGTAGGTAATGATGCTAATGCTGATTTTCTTACTGGTGCTTTGCGAGAATCTGGTGTTGATACGACGTATGTACGTCATGTACCCAATTGCAACAGTGGCGCAACAGTGATTACAGTGGATGCGCAAAGTGGCGAAAATACTATTGTTTATGCGCCTGGATCTAACTCGCAAGTTGATATTGATTATATTCAGTCGTCATCTGTACAAGCTGCTATTACTAATGCAAAAGTATTAGGGCTTTGCTTGGAAAGTCCATTAGAATCGGTTACGATGTGCGCTCGCTTAGCACATGAGCATGGCGTAAAAGTTTTGCTTAATAATTCGCCTTTTTTGGATACATTACCGCGAGATCTTATACGATCTGCAGATATCTTACTGGTCAATGAGCATGAAATGGCACAGCTATTGCATATTTCAGAACCAGATAGTGGTGATTGGGATTCATTTGATTGGAAGCATACGCTTCATGCAATGCATGAGTTTGGCTTTAATGAGGCAATAGTAACACTTGGCTCACATGGGTCTATGGTTTTGGATTATGCTGATAATTCGGTGCATCGAATTATGGCTCAGCATGTCAATGCCGTTGATACTACGGGTTGTGGCGATGCTTTTATGGGTACTGTGCTTGCGTGTTTGTCTGTGGATATGCGGTTGGTTGATGCGGCGTCACTCGCTTCTTATGTAGCTGCATATGCTGCTACTGGATTTGGCACACAAGCTTCCTACGGTACAGTTGCTCAAATTCGTCAATTTTTTCACTTGTAAGTAGGTGATGCATGCATAAATTGTAAGTATATTCAGTTGACGTTCGCGCCTTGCCGATGTACAGAATTTTGACATTCTTCTAAAACTGTGTAATATGCTATAAAAACCAAAAAGCAGTTGGCTGATTTTAGTCACTACAATCAGCCTTACTGCTTTTTATTATATTCACAGCCGCTTCGACGAATTTCCATGTATGCACGAATTTCGCCTAAGCACATTTTTATCTAAAAGGAGGTGTCACTATGAGTGGCATGAAATATGCAATGATCGGTTCGGGAGCTATGGGATATCGCTATGGCGTTTTGTTGCAGGAAACGGCTGGCATTCATGTTGATTTCATTGATGCCTGGGATGAAAATGTGAATAAAGTTCGCGAGCAAGGCGGCGTAATGGTGAGCCGTGACCACGAAAACCGTCATTTAGTGCCGATTAATATGTATACGCCTGAAGATTATGACGGCGATCCAGACGTGTGGATCGTGTTTATGAAGCAAATGCAGCTTGCGGAAATGTTGGAGCGTTGTAAGCATTTGTTTAAAGAGCATCAGGTTGTGTTTGCTGCTATGAATGGTTGGGGTCATTTCGAAAAGTTGCAGCAATATTTCCCGGATGACCATATTTATGGTGGAACTGCAATGATTGCAACCGTTTTGAACGGTCCGGGCGACGTTGATTTTATTGGTAAAGTTGGCGTTGGTACCATGAACATGTGTGCGTTAAACGAGCAGGTGAGCGATGTTGAGCTTGCTATGCGAGACGATTTTAAAGCTGCAGGCTTGAATCCTACTATTACGGAAGATTTCAAGGGTACGTGCATGGCGAAGGTAGTTTTCAATTCCGTAGTTAACACTTTGTGCACAATGTATCAGATTCAAATGGGCCAGTTTATTTCGTACCCTGGGTCTATGGATATGGCTCGACAGCTTATTAACGAAGCGTACGACGTGTGCGATCGTGCAGGAATTCGTATGGTTAATACGCGTCAGCAGGAGTTGGAGGCTATCGATTACGTAAGTCGTGTTGCAAATCCTTTGCACTATCCTTCTATGTACCAAGATATGAGTCGCGGACGAAAGACTGAAGTCGATTACATCAACGGATATATTGCAAAGCTCGGTCGCGAAAATGATTACGTTTGCCGCACTCACGAATTCTTAACGCACGGAGTTCATTTGGCAGAACTCGCGTTCAAGCTTCATAATCAGCAATAATTTAGAGAGTATCCCTATAGCTCTTGCAATGAATGAGAAGGAGGAGCGGCTCGCAATTTTTACTGCGGGCCGCTTTTTATGATCCGCGCGTAACATCTAATATGCTGATAAAATTTAGAGTCTAAAATCATAAATATTATTAAGTAAATAGAATTATTTGTAATAAATAAAACTGCAATAAAAATACTTATCAATGTAAATTAATGGGGATTAAATGACTACTTTTGACAGAGCAAACTTGCCAGAATCCGTGCGCACGAACGGCGCTACTCCAAACCCTTGGTGGGCGAATGCAGTAGTGTATCAGATTTATCCGCGAAGCTTCCAAGACACGAACGGTGACGGCATTGGTGATTTGAAGGGAATCACTTCGCGCCTTGACTATTTGGCTGATTTAGGTGTTGACGTGCTTTGGCTCAGCCCTGTTTACAAGTCTCCGCAAGACGATAACGGTTACGATATTTCTGACTATCAAGATATTGATCCGCTTTTTGGCACTTTGGAAGATATGGACGAACTTTTGGCTGGCGCGCACAAGCGTGGGCTTAAAGTTGTGATGGATTTAGTAGTAAATCACACTTCTGACGAGCATGCTTGGTTCCAGGCTTCAAGAGATGCTTCTAGTGATTACGCTGATTGGTATTGGTGGAGGCCTGCGCGTGAAGGTTGTGTGCCTGGTGAGCCGGGTGCGGAGCCGAATAAGTGGGGTTCGTATTTCGGCGGTTCCGCGTGGACTTACGATCCGAGGCGCGGAGAATACTTCCTTCACCAGTATTCTCCAAAGCAGCCAGATTTGAATTGGGAAAATCCTGCGGTTCGCGCTGCCGTGTACAAGATGATGAATTGGTGGATGGATCGCGGAATTGACGGCTTCCGCATGGATGTGATTACGCAAATTTCCAAGCATGTTGATTCTGAAGGTCGTTTGCCTGGGGAAGTTGGCTGCCAGATTGAAGATTTTCCAGCTGGTGCTGACGGCTATTCTTCGCCGTTCCCGTTCTGCTCGGATGGTCCTCGTTTAGACGAATTCTTACGTGAGATGCGTGCAGAAGTTTTCGAAGGGCGCGAAGGTTTCTTAACTGTTGGTGAAGCTCCGGGAATTTCTCCGCACCGTAATACTTATATTACTGACCCTACTCACAGTGAACTCGACATGTTATTCCTGTTCAATCACGTGGATATCGATTGCGAAAACGGAACTAAGTGGAACCCTGTGCCGCTAAAGCTTACGGAATTAAAGCGCGTGATGGCAGAGCAACAGCAAGCGGTAGCGGATGCTGGTTGGGCGAGCTTGTTCTTTAATAATCACGATCAGCCGCGTGCGCTTTCTCGCTGGGGTAGTGAGGCTAGTGAGGAGATGCGCGTGCGCTCTGCTAAGGCGATTGCCATGCTTCTTCACATGCACCGCGGCACGCCTTACGTGTACCAAGGCGAGGAAATAGGCATGACTAACGCGCACTTTACGCGTCTCGAGCAGTATCGCGATTTGGAAGCGTTGAATATGTTTAAGCAGCGCGTAGAAGAAGCGCATATTCAGTCGGCTGAGTCGATGATGGATGCGCTCGCAAAGCGCGGGCGCGACAATTCTAGAACTCCAATGCAGTGGAATGCTTCTAAATACGCGGGTTTTATGCCTTTTAATGTTACGTCGCAAAATAACGCAGAGCCGTGGATTAGTGTGAATCCTAACTACGTAGACATTAATGCAGCTGAGCAGATGGAAGATTCAGATTCCGTTTACGCTTTCTATAAGTATTTAATTGCTTTGCGCCATTCGGAGCCGATTGTTTCTGCTGGCTCTTGGAATTTGGTCGATGCGGATGACGAGTGCGTGTACGCTTTCGTGCGCGAGCTTAAATCTGATTGCGAAAAGCAGGATGACTCTGCAGAGACTGCTGCGGAATCTGCTGCAAATTCTGCGGAATCTACAGAACGCATGCTCGTAATGATTAATATGACTGATTCAACCGTGCCTATACCTACGCAGAGCGCGCAATTATTGCAAAATCGCGCCTCTAACGCTTTTGTGGGGCGTGACGTAATGGTTACAACTTACGACGTGAATCACGCGCTTACATCGCTTAAAAACGGTACGCTTGCGCCTTGGGAAGGTATAGCTGTTACTTTGCAATAGTTTTAATAGCGTTACTTTGCAATAGTCACTTTGCAATAGTTTCGTCTACTAATTTTGGCAGAGCTTTCGCAATATCTTCGCGAATAATACGCTCTGCCAAATAGTCGTATTGTGTAGAGCCCAGGTTCATTATCGTAATAGGCACTCCTGCACGCGCGGCTAACGGTACGAGAGAAGCAGCTGGAAATACTTCTAGCGTGGAACCAATAACCCATAGCTCGTCCGCTTTAACTATTGCTTGCGCGCTTCGTTCCATTGCTCCCTCAGGAAGTGCCTCGCCAAAATATACAACGTCTGTTTTGATTAAACCGTTGCAAGGCATATTGCTACGGTATGGAAGAGCGCGTCTGCAATGCGGATCTGGATGCTCGTCTAAGTCGCGCATAATATCGGCAGTTTTATAGCTCGCGTGGCAGCTCATGCAGTGTGAGGTTCCAATGCTTCCGTGCAAATTCACTATAATATCTGGGCTATTGCCAGCTTTTTCGTGAAGTGCGTCAAAGTTTTGGGTGGCTATTAAATCTAGCATTCCAGCTTTCTCAAGTTTTACAAGTGCCTTGTGTGCTGTTCCTGGCTGAGCGTTCCAAACAGGTGACTCTTTTTGCCATCGCCAAGAGTAAATGCGTTCTTCTTCGCTGCTTAAAAACGCGTCTATGTCGTAAACACTCATTTGTTCTGGGTGCTTAGTCCATACGCCATCTGGTCCGCGAAAATCAGGAATGCCAGCGCTTGTGGAGATTCCTGCTCCGGTTAGTACAACAATATGGCGTTTGCTGTTCGATTGCTTGTTGCTCATTCTTCTGCTCCTTCTTTTTATTAATGTCTGTTAATGTCCTATTCTTATTTTCTTTATGTGCTTTATGCTTTTTGTGTTTTTATGTGCTTTGTATTCTTTATAAAAGTTTATTTAATAAGTATCTATTTATATAGGTATTTCTTATTTCGTATGTATTCCATATATCGCACTCATATATTTTTTGTGTTATCTAATCGTATATCTCATCTTTTTCTGCTTTTATTGTGTATTTTTCGCGTTGATTCCGTATTAATTGCGTCTTTGTTGCTGTTTTTCTTAATGCGTGGGTGCGCGACACTCCCGATTTTGAGGTTTTTGGGGCTATTTTTGATTATTTTTTGTTGGTTTTGATTATTGTTCCTGGTTTTGTGTTGGTTTTTGGGTGCTTTTTTGCGATTTTCGACACGCCGGTGTTTTGGCTTGTTTTCAATGGTTTTGGGGTGTTTGTTTTTGGTGGGTTTGCGTTTTAGCGTGGGTTGGTGTAAGTTTATCTCTTGCTGCTCAGCGCGGCTGGTTCTCCTCGGTTGAGGTTGATGGGCCGGCTGGTGTGGTGGTGGTTTGAGAACTCAAGAGCGTGTCTGTACTACTTATTAGTTAATTATTGCCAGTTCATTGCCTGCCTTGCAGATTGCAGGGTGCCTGAGAGATGGTTAAATGGTGGTGAGGTTTTTTGTTGGGATGTTCTTTCCTTAAAGAATGTCTCGTCTTTTTCTTTTTAATATTGGAGCCTTTTGTTGGCTCTTCATTGAAGTTTTTCGTGGAGGGTTCGATTCTGGCTCAGGATGAACGCTGGCGGCGTGCTTAACACATGCAAGTCGAACGGGATCTAGTCAGCTTGCTGACTGGTGAGAGTGGCGAACGGGTGAGTAATGCGTGACCAACCTGCCCCATGCTCCAGAATAGCTCTTGGAAACGGGTGGTAATGCTGGATGCTCCAACTTGACGCATGTCTTGTTGGGAAAGTGTTTAGTGGCATGGGATGGGGTCGCGTCCTATCAGCTTGTAGGCGGGGTAATGGCCCACCTAGGCTTCGACGGGTAGCCGGCCTGAGAGGGCGGACGGCCACATTGGGACTGAGATACGGCCCAGACTCCTACGGGAGGCAGCAGTGGGGAATATTGCGCAATGGGGGAAACCCTGACGCAGCGACGCCGCGTGCGGGATGAAGGCCTTCGGGTTGTAAACCGCTTTTGATTGGGAGCAAGCCTTTTGGGTGAGTGTACCTTTCGAATAAGCGCCGGCTAACTACGTGCCAGCAGCCGCGGTAATACGTAGGGCGCAAGCGTTATCCGGAATTATTGGGCGTAAAGAGCTTGTAGGCGGTTCGTCGCGTCTGGTGTGAAAGCCCATCGCTTAACGGTGGGTCTGCGCCGGGTACGGGCGGGCTAGAGTGCAGTAGGGGAGACTGGAATTCCCGGTGTAACGGTGGAATGTGTAGATATCGGGAAGAACACCAATGGCGAAGGCAGGTCTCTGGGCTGTTACTGACGCTGAGAAGCGAAAGCGTGGGGAGCGAACAGGATTAGATACCCTGGTAGTCCACGCCGTAAACGGTGGACGCTGGATGTGGGGCCCATTCCACGGGTTCCGTGTCGGAGCTAACGCGTTAAGCGTCCCGCCTGGGGAGTACGGCCGCAAGGCTAAAACTCAAAGAAATTGACGGGGGCCCGCACAAGCGGCGGAGCATGCGGATTAATTCGATGCAACGCGAAGAACCTTACCTGGGCTTGACATGTGCCTGTCGACTGCAGAGATGTGGTTTCCCTTCGGGGCAGGTTCACAGGTGGTGCATGGTCGTCGTCAGCTCGTGTCGTGAGATGTTGGGTTAAGTCCCGCAACGAGCGCAACCCTCGCCCTGTGTTGCCAGCGGGTTATGCCGGGAACTCACGGGGGACCGCCGGGGTTAACTCGGAGGAAGGTGGGGATGACGTCAGATCATCATGCCCCTTACGTCCAGGGCTTCACGCATGCTACAATGGCCGGTACAACGGGATGCGACATGGTGACATGGAGCGGATCCCTTAAAACCGGTCTCAGTTCGGATCGTAGTCTGCAACTCGACTACGTGAAGGCGGAGTCGCTAGTAATCGCGAATCAGCAACGTCGCGGTGAATGCGTTCCCGGGCCTTGTACACACCGCCCGTCAAGTCATGAAAGTGGGCAGCACCCGAAGCCGGTGGCCTAACCCTTTTGGGATGGAGCCGTCTAAGGTGAGGCTCGTGATTGGGACTAAGTCGTAACAAGGTAGCCGTACCGGAAGGTGCGGCTGGATCACCTCCTTTCTACGGAGTTTTTGTGCACGCTCGGTTGAGTGTGGTTACTGGTGTGGAAAACAGTGGTTAACGTTTATATGAGTTTGTTGGGCATGCTTTTGGGTTCCCGGATTGCCACCCCCCTTGTTTTGGGGTTGCGGTCCTTGACTCACAGGATTTCAGGTTGATGCTTTTTGAGTGTTGATGCTGGTTTTGTGGTGTTGTGGTGGTTTGAGAACTGGATAGTGGACGCGAGTAAAATGCGAGACTTTTTTGGTTTCGATTTTTTTGCTTTTATCAATTTCAACCGGCTCCTTTTGTTGGAGTCGCTTGATCGTTTTGTGATCGTTTAGTGTGATGATTTTTTGTCTAGAGAATTTTGCTGATGGGTTCTTACTTTAGTGTTTGTCACTGGTAAGGGCGTATGGTGGATGCCTTGGTAGACAGGACCGATGAAGGACGTGACGGGCTGCGATATGCCTCGGGGAGCTGCCGAGTGGGCTTTGATCCGAGGATTTCCGAATGGGGAGACCCGGCCACTGTTATGAGTGGTCACCACAGTTTTTGTGGGGGGTACGCAGGGAAGTGAAACATCTCAGTACCTGCAGGAAAGGATACTCCGTGAGTAGTGGCGAGCGAAAGCGGATCAGGCTAAACCGGGTGCGTGTGATAGCCGTCAGGTGTTGCGCATTCGGGGTCGTGGGATGGACTGTTCAGCCTCTGACGGGGTTGAGGAGAGTGATAAAATGTCGTGCTAGGTGAATGGGATTGAATTCCCAGCCGTAGAGGGTGATGGCCCCGTAGCTTGTCGTGCGATGTCTCTTTATGTTTATTCCCAAGTAGCGCGGGACTCGTGGAATCCCGCGTGAATCTGCCCAGACCGTTGGGTAAGCCTAAGTATTCCTGTCTGACCGATAGTGTACTAGTACCGTGAGGGAAAGGTGAAAAGCACCCCGGGAGGGGAGTGAAATAGTTCCTGAAACCGTGCGCTTACAATCCGTCGGAGCCTTCTTTGTGGGGTGACGGCGTGCCTATCGAAAAATGAGTCTGCGAGTCAGTGGTATGTGGCGAGGCTAACCCGGGTGGGGGAGCCGTAGCGAAAGCGAGTTTTAAAAGGCGTTTGAGTCGCATGTCCTGGACCCGAAGCGGGATGATCTAGCCCTGAGCAGGTTGAAGCGCGGGTAAGACCGTGTGGAGGACCGAACCCACCTAGGTTGAAAACTGGGGGGATGACTTGGGGTTAGGGGTGAAAGGCCAATCAAATTCCGTGATAGCTGGTTCTCTCCGAAATGCATTTAGGTGCAGCGTCGTGTTATTGCTTACAGGGGGTAGAGCTACTGGATGCTTGCGGGCCCATACCGGGTACCAATAGCAGCCAAACTCCGAATACCTGTTAGGTTTATCACGGCAGTGAGTCGGCGGGGGATAAGCTCCGTCGTCAAAAGGGAAACAGCCCTGATCGTCGTCTAAGGTCCCGAAGCGCGTGCTAAGTGGGAAAGGATGTGGAGTCGCATAGACAGCCAGGAGGTTGGCTCAGAAGCAGCCATCCTTGAAAGAGTGCGTAACAGCTCACTGGTCTAGTGGTTCCGCGCCGACAATGTAGCGGGGCTTAAGCACGCCACCGAAGACGCGGCTGCATGATTTGTTTCATGCGGGGTAGGAGAGCGTCCTGTATGGGGTGAAGCGGCAGTGTGAACTTGTCGTGGACTTTACAGGAGTGAGAATGCAGACATGAGTAGCGAGAGACGGGTGTGAATCCCGTCCGCTGAATGACTAAGGGTTCCGGGGCCACGTTCGTCGTCCCCGGGTGAGTCGAGTCCTAAGGCGAGGCCGACAGGCGTAGTCGAATGGATGAACGGGTTGATATTCCCGTACCGGTGTTACACCGTTCGAACTGAATCTGAGAGTACTAACCTTCATTTTCTTGTTGATTGCCTTTCGGGGTTGTTGATGGGTTTGTGTTGGGACTGTATCGGTAGTAGGTTAGCGTGGGAGTGACGCGGGTAGGTAGCCGGCTGCGGAGGTGGTTTTCCGTGGCTAAGCGTGTGGGCTGTCTCCTAGGTAAATCCGGGGGATGTTAAGCTGAGGCGTGATGGGTAGGCTGTAAGGCTGATTCCGGTGATCCTGCTTGCCAAGAAAAGCTTCAACGTGAGGTGTGATTCCGCTCGTACCCTAAACCGACACTGGTGGTCTGGTAGAGTATACCGAAGCGATCGGGCGAATCCTGGCCAAGGAACTCGGCAAATTACTCCCGTGCCTTCGGCATAAGGGAGACCCCTGATGGTGATATGGTTTTACATTGTTGAGCTGTTGGGGGTGGCACAAGCTAGGGGGTAGCGACTGTTTACCAAAAACACAGGAGCGTGCGAAGGCGTAAGCCGCTGTATACGCTCTGACGCCTGCCCGGTGCCGGAAGGTTAAGAGGATCCGTTAGCTTCGGTGAAGCGGTGAATTTAAGCCCCGGTAAACGGCGGTGGTAACTATAACCATCCTAAGGTAGCGAAATTCCTTGTCGGGTAAGTTCCGACCTGCACGAATGGCGTAACGACTTCCCCACTGTCTCGGCCAGGAGCCCGGCGAAATTGCAGTACGAGTAAAGATGCTCGTTAAGCGCAGAAGGACGAAAAGACCCCGGGACCTTTACTATACCTTGGTATTGTCGTTAGGTGTGGATCGTGTAGCATAGGCGGGAGGCTGTGAAGCGTGGGCGCTAGCTTGCGTGGAGTCGACAGGTGAAATACCGCTCTTTCCATATCTGGCGTCTAACCTCGACGCGTTATCCGTGTCAGGGACAGTGCCTGGCGGGTAGTTTAACTGGGGCGGTTGCCTCCTAAAGAGTAACGGAGGCGCTCAATGGTCCGCTCAGCCCGGTTGGCAATCGGGTGTTGAGTGTAATCGCACAAGCGGGCTTGACTGTGAGACTGACGGGTCGAGCAGGGACGAAAGTCGGAGATAGTGATCCGGTGCCGGCGTACGGACGTGGCATCGCTCAACGGATAAAAGGTACCCCGGGGATAACAGGCTGATCATTCCCAAGAGTCCATATCGACGGGATGGTTTGGCACCTCGATGTCGGCTCGTCGCATCCTGGGGCTGGAGCAGGTCCCAAGGGTTCGGCTGTTCGCCGATTAAAGCGGCACGCGAGCTGGGTTCAGAACGTCGTGAGACAGTTTGGTCTCTATCCTCTGCGCTCGTTGGAATGTTGAGGAGACCTGCCCATAGTACGAGAGGACCTGGGTGGACGAACCTCTGGTATGCCGGTCGTCACGCCAGTGGCGCTGCCGGTTAGCTACGTTCGGAAGGGATAACCGCTGAAAGCATCTAAGCGGGAAGCCTGCTCCAAGATAAGCATTCCTTGCACTTTAGTGTGTGAGCCCCCATGTAGAACACGTGGTTGATAGGCTAGATGTGGAAGCCCTGTAAGGGGTGGAGCTGACTAGTACTAACGGGCGATGGTGACATTCTTCCTCACTTTTACTAGTGGGGAGGGTGAGTTCCTTATGAGTATTATTCTTCTAGCGTTAATGAGTACTGAATGTTTTGCTTAACGATCAGTTGGTAAAAGAGTTTTTACGCGCGTTCATGTCCGGTTCCCTAACCGCCACGTGTTGCCACTCAATGGTTTTGAGTGTATAATCTAGTTTTGCGGTGGTCATGGCTCAGGTGAGACGCCCGGTCCCATTCCGAACCCGGAAGCTAAGGCCTGACACGGCGAGGGTACTGCACTCGATAGGGTGTGGGAGACTAGCACGCTGCCGCATTATTTTTCTAGCGGGGAGTTTTTTACTCCCCGCTTTTTTCATATTCGCATACTGTTCTTTCGTTTTCGTATACTGTTATCTGTAATTCTTCAAACGTGGGCGCGACGACCTGTCTGAGCGCTGCGATTTAGCGCGCGAAGGCAATTCGGAGCGGAAACTCGCTTAAGTTGGAAGTCCAGTGGACTTCCAACGCGAGTTTCGTAGCGAGCACGTATAGTGCGAGTGTCGTCTCGCAAATGGAGCGTAGAGCGAGGGTTAACCCTCCAAACGTGAGAGAGTGTTCTCACAAATGGAGCGCAACACACACCGACACACTCCAAACACGAGGAAAAACTGCGGGCATTTGTGGTCAAAAATGCTGGAACGCTCGCGCTATAAGCACTCAAGCAGGTAGTCACACAAACACGAGAGAGAACACTGCGTGCGTATTCGGTGCGATATACTAAAAGCATGACTACACAAACTTTTGAAGCACTCGCAAAGTCGCGATTTTCTGCACGTGATTTTCTAAATAAACCTGTCGATTCTAAAATACTTGAAACTATTTTGCAAACAGCTGCACAATCACCGAGCTGGTCCAATACGCGTGGCTACATGCTCGCTATTGCTCAAGGAGAACGCAAGCAGCAGCTAATCGACGCATATGTGCAAAAATGCAAAGCAATGTTTCGTACTAAAGACGCTACCCTTAGCGAAGAAGAGCGCCTGATAGCGCAGAAAATGAGCCACCCGGATGGAGATTTTCCTGTAATGGCTCCGTATCCACAATCACTTAAAGAGCGTAGCGCTCGTTTAGGGTTGGCGTTGTATAAACATTTAAATATTGATCGCAAAGATTTTCCTGCTCGAAATGCTCACACTTTGCGCAACTTCCAGGCGTTCGGTGCGCCAGTTATGGGATTTGTGCTTGTTCGCCGCGATTTTCTGCCGTTTGCTGCGCTGGATGCTGGAATTATGCTACAAACGTTACTGTTGGCAGCTAAAGAGCAAGGCGTAGATTCATGCCCCCTTGGCGTTCTTGCTACATGGCGTTCACCGCTTGACGAAGTATTCGACATTCCTCCGGAGTATGCGCTGATTACTGGTTTTGCGTTAGGGTATGCGTCTGAAGCGCACGTAAATGCTTTCCGCGCGGAGCATCCGCCAATCGAGCTTGCGCAGGAAAAGTAACTTCGCACGAACCAACCTATCTTGCAAAATCCAAAGTACTTTGGAAAATATCAGATAGAAGTGCCGGAAATACCAGGATTATTTACTCAAGTGCGTAGGCTTGATCAGGTTGCAGCAATGGTAAAAGATGCTGCTGCAACTTTAAATGTTAAAGTCAATGGCGTGAAAGTAACTCCGAAACTTAGTGAGCAAGATGAGCTTATGCTTCAGCGCATGTTAGATGCAAAATCGGCAGCTATAAAAACTCAGCAAGAGGCATCTATGCTTATGTGTGAAACGGTTCGCATACTAAGGAATCAGGGATTGACGGTTCGTGATGTTGCAGAGCTTACGGGGGTTACTCCGCAGCGAATAAGTTCGCTTAAAGCTTAGTGATTCAAAGCAATGTGGTTGAGGCTATGCGCAAGTAAGTCGCTTAGTAACGCATAAACTCTATGCAAAACAAATAAATAACGGATAAATAAGTAAAGGTCAAGCCGTAGGATGCATGGATGCAACTTGACCTTTGAAAATTGTGATATGTTTTTAAGTTAAAATCGCAGTCTAATGCTTTTATTTATTCTTGGCAATTCCAAGAGCTTTTGAACTTTCATCCTTGTCAAGGCCTATAAATAGAAGCACGATTATGCCAATAATCAGCGGAACATAACCGTATCCAGATCCGTGGATTATGCCGAATATTTCCATAAGCCCATTTGCTATTACAGCTAGTGAAGATACGATAAAATATAGCTGCGCGCACCACGGTTTTTTAATGAGAAACATGGTTGCAAGACCAAATAATCCAGCGATAATTTGAGGCACCCCCCATAGATAATCATTACGCATTACAATCAGCGCAATTCCGCCAGCAAGAAATACACCATTGGCTATTGTCCAAAATACGGACGGAATTTGTGCTTTTGTATCTTCTAAATTACTCATATTCTTCTCCTTCTGATACAAGAAAATAATTGTGTATATAAAACTTTGACAATTTATAAATTAATGGCGTGCTAAAAGGTAAACAATATCTTGTATATGAAAACCTTTACAAATAATTACTAACTAAAACTGCTTAAGATTCATTAATCTTTTAAACTGAATCAGTAAAGCATACTATCTATACAGTTATGTTCATTTTTGAAAGGAATAACTGCATTACATTCCCAATACTTACCAAAGGCTCGAAAATAGAGTGAACCGCCTAAATGCTTTATGGTATCGCGATGAAGCAGAAGTCCTTTTTGAGATACTGAGCGAATTGCATCTTTACTTTTTCCGCCCAAAAATCGAACATTGAACTGTTTTATAACAATTTGTTTTTCGCGTATCGAAATTCTGATGTAATAAACTAAAGAAGCATATTTTCGCATGTTCAAATATAGTTCTTCGATTAATTCAATAACTTCACAGATGATTTCATTGCTAATGTCTTCAGGAATATCGTTACTAGATATATTGCATATGGATCTTCCTTTTAATCCACAAGATGTATTGATTGAGTCGTTCATTTGTAGTGTATCTTCAATGTGCTGGATGAACTCGCTTCGAGCATCTTGCTTAGCAGTATTTCCACGTAGAATGTCGATAATATTATGTCCTTCTTCAAAAGCCTGATCTGCCAAATCATTTATTGCCTCAATAGCACTTCGCTGTTTTTTAGAAATAGACTTGTCAAGTAATGCTATTTTACTTTGTAATGCAATATCTGCAATCTTATTAGTTAATCTATCGTGCATTCGCACAGCCAGATGAAGATTATTAATTGTTTGCTTATCTTTTTCATAAAGAACCATTTTTTGGTGAGAAATGCGCAAAATAATACCAGTGCAAACGCAAAATATATTTATTAAAAGGTAAGCAATAAGATACTTGAAAGACAAAGTTGATAAGTATCGGTATGCAACGTAGTGTAATGCATCTATTACTAAGAATAAAGGTAGTGTAAATTGAATCGGATATAAATACGAAATAAAAACAAATGATATGATGAGCCCGAAAGTTACTGGTGGAAGATTCAGACTAGGAATAACAAGAATGCTGAGATGTACAAAAATATAGCACATGCTCATAAAATGCGGGAGCAAGCAAAGAAACAGATTTATAGCAGCAAGAATCATGTAAACTATAACAAGTTGTATTGTGCTATTGTCGCTATTTGAGTAAATATATGCATCCATTGCGCTTGACAAACACCCCAATAGTAAAAATGTTTTATTGTCAATAAGCTTTTCTCGCAAACGCCGCATTAAGAAAATAATCATTGTGTATCATTTCCTAAATATTCATCATGCAGCCATGTAGTAATAAGTTGTGAACGATTTGTCACATTCAATTTTTTGAACACGCGACGAAGGATAGTTTCCACAGTACAAGTTTCAACAAATAAACGTTTGGCGATTTGCGCATTAGTCATGCCTTTACTGCACAACTTTATAATTTCAGTCTCATGATTCGTTAAAGCAAGGCGTCCATTTTTTGGCTTATTTTGCAAACGCTGAAATGCTGTCGTCGTGTCGTCAAAATGAAGATCTCCTATTATTTGTGGCTTGAACGTGCCATGGGCAATACTGCTAAGCATGGCGCAAATGGTTTCTGGGTGGTTCTTTCCAACAATGCCTTGCGCGCCTGCTGTTGATGCTTTTAAAGCATAATCGTTGATAGGGAATGAAGTTATAGCAATTATTATTGGGAGTGAGTATCTTCTTCGCAATTCGTATAATATTTTAATTCCCGAAACCCCAGACATATACATGTCAATTAGCAGCACGTCTGGGCATTGATTTTGACAAAACTGAATTGCTTGATCGACGCACGTGGACAACCAGCAAATATTGCAGGACGGAACAACCTGTTCAATATATGTTTTTAGGCCGTGTAGACAAAAACAATCATCATCAACAATGCCAACAGTAATATGCTTTGCTATCATATTGCTCCTTTAGAAAAGCATTATTTAAGTAATAATAGTACTTGAATTTGTATGATGAATATCTTGTCTAGGAAAACCTTTACAAAGCAGATTGTATAAAGGTAGTTACTGGAGCTTATGGGGGTTACTCCGCAGCGAATAAGTTCGCTTAAAGCTTAGTGATTTAATCACAATGTGGTTGGGGGCTATGCGCACGGAAGCCGCTCAGTAGTGTATAAACTCTATGCAAAACAAATCATTCTCTGGTATTACGCAAGCTCCAAGAATCATAAATAAAATCATCATTTAGTCTGATGCAAACTCTTTACGGCGATTATAGGCTATTAAGCAAAAGCTTAAATCTTCAATAAAGTGACAATTATAAAAGCGTCAATTGTAACATTATCAAGCACTTTATTTATTTTCGATCAGTTTGAGAGGCTTGTTTCGACGCATACTATGTGTCTACGAGTTTGGTGAGTAAGGAGATTTGTATTATGAGTAAATTTATGAAAGTACTCTTGCTTGCTGCTCTGCCAGTGTGTTTGCTTACTGCATGCTCTGGTAGAGCAGTTGATGATAGTCAACAGCAGGCATCACATGATTCAGTTCCGCTTGTTTCAGTCAAAAAACAGCCTTTAACACAAGTTGTGTCGGGTAAAGCAACAATAGAACAATCGTCTACCTTTGTTATCACTGCTGTAAGTAGAGGGAATTTTTCTCCATCGGTAAAGGCAGGAAGTGCTGTAAAAGCTGGAAGTGTTCTAGGTTACAATGCTGGTAACAAAATTATTGCTCCTGTAGACGCTAAAGTTGTGTCAGTAGCTGAATCGTCTGCGGACGTGCCTAAATCTTTCCCACTATTCACTCTTAAATATGAAGGTTTTTCAATAAGCCTTAATGCAAAAGCTTTACTTCGTTCTGCGGATATTACAGATGTTAAAGGTCGCTTCCAAATTGAAGACGGTGTTGGACCAACCAATTGTTTGCAAATAGTACAAAGCGGTGGAACTTCTACCGATATTGCAGCCTCGGGTAGTAGCAAGAATGATAATGCTGATTCGACTCAAACAGATGAGTCGAGCGCGCAAAGTACACCTAGTGTATCGTCAAAAGTTTTAACGTGTTTAATAGATAAAAGCACAGAAGTAGAATCAGGCCAAAATGCGACGCTTGTTTTTAATGGCAAGCATAAACAATCGGTTCTAACGCTGCCCGTTAGTGCGGTTGCTGGAAGAGTTCAAAAAGGTTTAGTCTCATACAAAAAAGGCGATAATTGGGAGCGTAAAGAAGTTGGTCTTGGAATAAGTGACGGCGCTAATATTGAGATTACGTCTGGTTTGCATGAGGGTGATGTTGTAGCAGGTGTTTCTCCTGATCTCATTCCAGGAGTGCAATGATTATGGGAAACAATCCTGTTCCATTGGTTGAATTACAAGATGTGTCAGCGCGTGTGAAACTAGGCAATGGCGAATGGCTTACCACTGTCAACTCTGCGTCTATGCTACTTAATCAAGGTGAAACATATGCGGTAGTTGGCAGGTCTGGATCTGGCAAAACGAGTCTTATTTCTATTGTCGGATTTTTGAATAAAAATTTTACTGGAAAATACCATTATTCTGGCAAGTCAATCCAAAAGTGTAGTGATAATACAGTATCGCATATGCGCGCTCGAAATATTGGTTTTGTTTTTCAAAACTATTCTCTCATTAAGCATTTAAGCATTAGAGAAAATGTTGAGTTGCCGCTTTTGTACGCAGGACTACAACAAAGCAAGCAGACAAGAAGAAAAACGATAGAAGAAGCATTATGTGCTGTTGGATTGCAAGATAAACTAAACGAATACCCTGGAAGTTTATCAGGCGGTGAACAGCAGAGAGTTGCGATAGCGCGTGCTCTCGTCACTAATCCCGAATTACTTATTTGTGACGAGCCAACTGGTGCACTCGATAGTAGTACGGGAGAAAAAGTGCTTCAAGTGTTGCATGATCGTGTTAAAGAATCTGGAACAACATTACTATTAGTCACTCATGATATGAAAGTGGCTCGTTCTTGCTCTCACATTTTTACTATGGAAGGCGGTGTTCTTTATGATCATGCTGCTTAAAGATTTGCGCCTTTCTCCTATGAGATCCTTCCTCACAGGTTTTTCAATGTTTATAGGCATCATTGCCGTTATTGCGTCAGTGCTTATTGGCACGGTTGGTAAGGACTATCTTATTGCAACTAACGAACAGCTAAACGGTCGTAGATCAACGTACGAGATTACTTTTTCAGCACAAAATTTTGACGAATATTCAGTATTTAACAAATTCTTAAATCGCATTGAATCTGCAAACCGTAACGCTAACGTTATGCTACAACCAAACACTGGACTACTGTTTAGCGCTTCTATGCCAGCCTCGAAGAGTGTAAAAATAAGCAAAGAATATAAGACTGGCAATCTTCAATATGTTGACGCTGTTTACACTACGGCAGGATACAACAAAGTTTATAACTTACCTATTGTAAGTGGAAGATGGTTTAGTAATAGCGCTAAAAGCAACGCATTAGAAATGGTAGTAAACCAATCTGCTAGCAAAAGATACAAGATTGGTGAAGTAGCATTTATTACTTCTCGTAAAACAACACAAATGAGTCCTATAAGGATTGTTGGAGTTGTGAACGATGGCGTAGACTCAGCAAAAGTATACGTGAATATTCTAGGATTATTACGTTACGCTCCAACTCTTTGGGAATATTCTGGAAAAGAAGCTCAAGGCTCAATCTACTGGTTGAATAAAGAAAATCGTTCTCAAAAATCAATTAAATCTTATGTTTCAGACGCTCTTTACGACTGTTGTGGTGGACAAGTAAACGAAATTAGAAGACATGATAATAGTGATGATTACGAGAATGTTATAACAGTACTGCAATTAAGTTTTGCTATCGTAGCAGCATTATTGCTTTTTGTTTCCGCGTTAGGTTTAATCAATATTGGTTTAGCATCGTTGGAGCAGCGCACGCATGAACTGCTTATACGCAGAGCTTTGGGTGCTACTAGATGGTCGATTGCTTCACTCGTATTAGGCAGTGCGATTATTTTAGCTCTGATAGTTTCGATTGCTGCCGTCGCTGTTTCTTTTGGCCTTGTGTCTATAGCATCAAGTTTTTGGGATGTAGCAAGCCCAGTTAGTCCGCCAGTTTACCCATATGAAGCCGCTATTGGAGCTGTTATTGCGGCTTTTATTACAGCGCTTGCTGGAAGTGTGGTGCCGGCAATAAAAGCATCACGTTTACAACCAGCATTAGCATTGCGTTAATTTTCAAAAAATAAGAAAGAAGGAATAATGAATAATCATACTATTGGTAAAGCAACTCTTATTGTTGGTGTGCTTAGTGTGCTTCTTATGTTTAATGCGTGTGGAGGAATAGGCAACAATGATGCGAGTGGTGTGGGTGGTGCGCGCTCGCAAAATAGTTCGCCTAGAGAGATTGTTGATTTTGCTCATATAGAGAAGGAATATCAGGAATCTGTGGCAAAGCTTAGTTGGCCTGAAAAATATAAAGCTCCTGCAAACTTGGTTGGAGAAGAAAAAGACGGCCAGTTCCAGAGTGGATATGGTGATACGCAAGCATCTAATTATTATCAGTGTGCTTGGGAACGGCAATGGTTAGATACGTATGCTAGTGATGAACAAGCGGCAAGTAAAGCTTTGCATGAGCTTGAAAAAGTGCCTAGCATGCCGTTTATGGGTCCAGACCGTTGTGATGATGCAACGCGAAACTTTTTCAAAGAGCATATGCGTAAAGCAAAACTGGGAGATCCGTCAGGATTCCAACAGGATGTGCAAGCTAATTGTCCTGTGATGTAATTGCATTTGTATAGCTTTATTGTGCTTTCTCACTAAATAGCTTGTTATATGCTTCTTTTTACCCATGTTGATGGTGTCCAATAATCTTTGGTAAGCATTGATGGGTATGTTTGTTTACGAGTTTGAATAATCCATAAGGCTATACCTGTTGAAACAAGTATTACGCCAGCTGCAATCATTATGAATAATGATGAATTTAGATTTCCCCATGCTAGTACGCTTGCATACCCTACGATAATGCCGCATTGCTCCATAATAGAAGTAAAAGTAGTAGTTGCGCCGAGAATGTGTGTTGGTATGCCGTCGAGAAGAGCTGTTTGCCCATAGACAATAGTGGCGTCAAAAATAATACCTGCAATGAAAGCAGAGCAAAGAAAAAGAGCAATCCAATTATTAAGTGCGAAAATAAGTAAAGGAATAGAAAGGAATCCAGGTAGTAAAATAGAGTATAAAATCTCATAATGCAGCACAATATATTTGCATAATAGCGAACCTACAATCATGCCAATGTTAAATATGCTGACTATTGATCCCCACGTGGATGCCGAATGAAAAAGTGTGAGACAATGGTGTGCTCCCATTAGTCTAAATGCAGCAAGCCATGATCCAGATTGTAATGCTGATACTACTCCTAAGACTATTAACCATGGTGTAGATTTCATATAGTGTAGAGAAGCTGCAAAACCAGCAGTTTTACTGCTTCCTGTCTTCGTATTGTTTGCGCTATTTTGTGCTTGCTGGTTTAGATTAACTAACAGTAGAGGTAGCGCCGCTAGTATCATCACAATAGCAATGCTCGTAAAGAAAATGAGCGGATTGCATATATCAACAAATATGCCAGTGATAGCAGGTGCAGCAAGCCTGCTGAGATTAATCCACATGCGCATGCTTGCTAAAAATTTGGTTTTTTCGCCAGCTGGCGCGCTATATGCCATTAATACTTTTTGATTAGGCGAAGAAAATGCAGTAAAGAACCCGAATATTATGCCGAGTAGTGTAACCGTAATAGCAATAAGATTATGCTGTGCTACTAAAGCGAAACCGTATCCAGTACACAGCAAGGCAAAGCAGAACGTTAGAGTTATAAACAATCTAGTTGGTGGATATTTATCTGCGATAATGCCGCCAAGCGGTGCTGCTATGCAGGTCATAAGCGCTACTGATACCGCGTTAAGCGCTGCGTGAGATAAGTCGACATGTATTAAAAGATATAGGCTTACGCCAAATCTACAGCTTGTTATAAGAAAGGCATTAAGCGATAAAACGGCAATAATAAGAGTTGTGCGAATTCGTGCCGCAGCGTTCATTTCCTTCTCTTTTTTTCTTTCTTCATGTTATGAATGTCTTTCATATTCTGAATAATATATGCCTCTTGATATACACCTTTTTCTGGACTGCGAGTGAAATGAGTGTTTTGTCGCAGTTTATAGGTGGGGGTTGCTGTTACTGGCGATAGTAGGAGAGGAAGTTGGAAAGTTTGCTCATTGCGTCGCGAAGCGTTTGCAAGCGCGGCAAGTAGACTACGCGGAAGTAGCCTGGAGTCTGCCAATTAAAGCCTTTGCCGTGCACAATCAGCAACTTCTGATCGCGCAGCAAATCAAGCGCAAACTGTTCGTCGTCGTGAATGTTATAGCGGTCTGGATCGAGTTTTACAAACATGTAGAAAGCGGCATCCGGTCGCTCGACGCTTACGCCATCCATCTCCTGAAGCGCGTTATAGCAGTATTCGCGCTGCTCATACACGCGTCCGCCTGGCTCCAAGTACTTTTCAACGCTTTGGTATCCGCCCAAAGCAGTCTGAATAATCGATTGCGCAGGAACGTTCGAGCACAATCGCATATTAGACAGCATGTTAAGTCCCATAATGTAGTCGCGAGCTTTGGATTTATCTCCCGAAAGGCTCATCCAACCAATGCGGAAGCCGGCAATCATATGCGATTTAGAAAGTCCGCTGAAAGTTACGCAGAACACGTCTGGAGCAAGAGAAGCAATCGAAATATGCTTCTTGCCGTCCATAACAAGACGGTCGTAGATCTCGTCCGCAAAAATAATCAAATTAAACTCGCGCGCAATCTTAACAATCTCTTCCAAAACTTCGCGGCTATACAGCACTCCCGTAGGATTATTCGGGTTAATAATCACGATTGCTTTAGTGCGCGGCGTGATTTTAGAGCGAATGTCGGCAATATCTGGGTACCAATGCGACTTTTCGTCACACATGTAGTGCACAGGAGTGCCGCCAGCCAAGCTCGCGCACGCGGTCCACAGAGGATAGTCTGGGCTTGGTATAAGAATCTCGTCGCCGCAATCAAGCAACGCTTGCATAGAAAGGTTAATCAGCTCGGAAACGCCGTTTCCGGTGTAAATATCTTCCATTTGCACGCCTGGAATGCCCTTAAGCTGATCGTATTGCATAATCGCCTTGCGCGCAGAGAAAAGTCCGCGACTATCTGAGTAGCCTTCGCAGTCAATAAGCTGCTGCTGCATGTCGTAAATTACTTCGTCTGGAGCGCGGAAGCCAAAAGGCGCAGGATTTCCAATGTTGAGCTTTAGAATATGCGTTCCGTTTGCTTCCATGCGGTTTGCTTCTTCAACAACAGGACCGCGAACGTCGTAAAGCACGTGTTCAAGTTTTGTGGATTTGTTGAATGTGCGATGCTTTAGAGTTTTGGAAAGTTCAGCTTCTGTAAGCTGCGGCTGTTGCTGCTGTTGTAATTGATTTAATTGTGATTCTTCTGCAGACTGGCAGTTTTGCTCGATTTTTGCACAAGAATGACCGCCTTTGATTCCGTCGCTGCTGATTCCAAGAATTTCAGCTAGCATGTTACGCACGTCTTTGCGAGGCTCAGTTTTGCCGCTTAAATACTGGCTTAACTGGCTTTTGCCAAGCTTATGACCGTTTTTTGCCGCAAGCTCGATTACGTCAATCTGCTTGTACCCTTTGCGCTTCATAGCTTTCTTAAGCTCATCAGCAAAATTCTGTGCCATAATCTGTCTTTCTTGTAAAATCGGCATTTATAAATTGAACAAGTTTATAGCAAAGTTCAAAATATAAGTATTAAATTGAACTATTTGCTCAATATTAGTCGCAAAAATTATTTTGTATAGTAATTTTTCAAAAAATGACGAGAAATAGTAAAAAATAGTAGAAATATAGTAGAAAAATTGAACTAAATTATAATAAATTGAATTTATTTTGAACTTTTGTGAACGTGTTTTGTGGCTTAAGTTTAGGAATAATGCGTGATTTACGCAATTGCGTACGTCTTGTATAAGCTCTGTTAAGCGGTTTGCTACCATAAAAGCTATGTATTTCTTTACTCCGAGGCGTTGCGAATCTACCCAAAAAATCATGTACAAGAATAAAGGGCAGGCTCTTATGGCTGCGGAGCAGAGTCTACGAGAGCGCGGTGCGCAGTTGTGGGTTTATGCTTGTGAATATTGCGGTTGCTGGCATTTGACGCATAAAAACCCGGTAGATCGCATGTATTCCGATATGCGCTCGCCATCCGCAAGCACGAAGCCTAAATCTAGAAAGCGCGGGTACAAGCCAAGACGGCGTTAAGTTAAAACGGCACTAAATTAAAACGGTGCTAAATCTTACGCAACGTTAAAACCTTGCCTTGCAACCTGCTCAACATCTTCTGCTTCGTGTTTTTTGGCAATATCGTCTGCTGCTATAGTAAGAATTTGTGCGCTGAAAGCATCAACTGGTCTGCTAGCATTTCGCAAATCGTAATATTGATGCACGCGATTGTCGAAATCAGCAAGATTTTCTAATAATTCAGCGTCGTCAGCAGGGTAGGTATTCTCAAAAATCTGCATGTCAGCGCTCATTCGCGGCTTTAATTCTGGGCTTTGCGCAGGCTTACCAATTGCCAGGCCGAGCACGGGGTACGTGTATTTAGGCAAATTCAAAATATCAATAAGCTGAGTTCTACTGTTCAAAATTGAACCGAGAATTACGCAACCAAGCCCCAAAGATTCCGCGGCAGTTTCCATGGCATGAAGCGCCAAAATAACGTCATTTTGAGCCTGTGTAAAGCGGTAGCGAGTTTTAAGCATAAACTCGTCGCTACTGGTATCTACGCCATTTTTGTGCGCAATTGCAGCGTTTCTATGTTGATCAATAATAAAAACGTACAGTAGTGGAGCTGTAGCAATATATGTTTGGTTGCCAATTTCGGAAAGCTTTTGCTTAATTGAGCTATCCGTAATTTTAATCGCTGACCAGTCGTTCAAAAACTGGCTACAAGCAGCGCGCTGAGCTACAGCTTCAAGAGTGACAACTGTATCGTTGTCAATTGCTTCGTTGCAAAAAGCGCGAATGGAGCGGCGATTCAGTAAAGTATCGATAGTTTCGTTGTGGCGTAAATTTGGCACGTTATTTCTTATTCCTTTCAGCATTCTCGTTTCAAAATAAGGCCATTTAGTTTATAAAATTTAATAAATTAAAATCGTTTTTGTGAGCGCAATTGTCTTTTTCTTTGCCTTCGCGCAATATAAAACAAGGTTCCGTGGCTTGCTAAGCGACCAACAATCGTAGTAAGAATCGCAGAAAATACTGCAAATCCAAGAGACAGTAGCAGCGGCTCTTCTTGCTTAATACGCTGCTTTTGCGCAATTTTTTCTTTAGAAAGATTGTTAGAACGACTATTAGAGTTTAAATTGATTTTTCTAGTATCAACATGTTTTTCCCATATTAAATGCGCAATCTGCCCTGCAATAAACGTTGCAAAAGAAGGAAGTACAGATTTTAGTAATGAATCTCCTAAAGTATTTTGATTTCTCAATCGGCGCTCGCGAAGGGCCTCAATCTTACGATTTGCTGCATTAAGTCGTTGTACGGTAGCTTGAGCCGCACGATGGCTTCGTTGAGTTTTAGTATTAGCCGATGATAATTGCGTCATATTTTCTATGTTAGTGGTAACGAAATACCAATTTTGGCGGTACCATGGAACAGTGATCTTGATTTGCGGCAAAGTGGCTGCAAGTTAAGAAATGCTTACGTAAAGCAATCGTGCTGCTAGGCGTCCAGTGCGATGTGTGTACATGGCGCTGGTGAGGAATGTGAAGACTATGCAAAATAACGGCACTAAAGAATCCTCTCAGAAAGAATGCTCGAAGCAGGGTTGCTTGGTGTTACTTCGCCACGGCCAAACTGCTTGGAGTGTGTCCGGTCAACATACCGGGCGCACGGATTTGCCTCTTACTGAAGTTGGTGTTGAGCAGGCAAAAGAGGCTGGCGCTAGATTGCAGTGTGTGTTCACAAAAGGTTTTGATAAGGATTGTGTGCTTGTAAGTCCACTTCGTCGCGCGCAGCAAACAGCTCAGTTTGCTGGTTTTGATTCGTATACAATTTGCGATAGTGCGCTGGAGTGGGATTATGGTGCTGCTGAGGGTCGCACGCGCGCTGATATTTCTAAACTAAGTGGCGTTGAGGCTTGGGATGTGTGGAAGCATGGTCCTAAAGTTCTTCCTTCTCACATGGTTAGTGACGCTAAAGAGGTGCTTCCTAGTGGAGAAGCAGTGGATGTGCACAGAACTTCTGGAGAAAGCTTGCAAGAGGTTTCGGATCGTACTCAAAAGATTATTGATATGGCAATGCCTAAATTGAAATTAGGTAAGGACGTGCTTATTGTTGCGCATGCTCATGTGTTGCGTATTCTTACTGCGCGCTGGCTTGGAGTAAGCCCAGATTTTGCACGACTTCTTCGTATGGATACCGCGCATTATTCTGTGTTGGGCGCGTACAAAGGCGATAATGTAATTGTGCATTGGAATTGCTGAAATACGGAAAGGCATGGTCTACTCTTAAATCCGCATTTGTTGACGGCTGGGCTAAGGAATATAAGATTGCTCATGGGCAGAGTTAACTTAATTGAATAATTTGTTTTAAACTATGATCCTTAAGGGATTGCGCAATCGTTTGCCAAATTGTTGCGTAATCCCTTTAATTATTTCCAAAAATACGTGCTAATTTTATTAAAGATATTATTATGTGCCGTTTTTGTGGCGACACGCGTTAATTTAGTTATGCTATCGTTTGCAATATTGCAGCAGTTGAGGCATAATAAATATTGTCGATAAGGACACCTAGAGGTGTGGCAGTCCAATGACGGGATTGTCGGCATAGGAGAAAGGTTCGATGATGAATCGTACAATTAAATCAACAATTGCACTGGTAGCTTGCTCGGCAATGGCTTTTGGCGCGCTTGCAGCTTGCGGATCCTCCTCAAGTGACAGCTCTGCTAAAGGTAAGGTTTACTTCTTGAACTTTAAGCCAGAAGCTGCAGATCAGTGGAAGGAAGTAGCTAAGGCATACACCAAGAAAACAGGTGTTGAAGTTAAGGTTCAAACTGCTGCTTCCGGAACTTATGAGCAGTCTTTGAAGAGTGAAATCAGTAAGGGTGATGAAGCTCCTACACTCTTCCAGATCAATGGCCCAGTTGGCTACGCAAGCTGGAAGGATTACACTGCTGATTTAAAGGATACTGAGCTTTATAACCAGCTTCAGAACAAGGATATTGCTTTGAAGGATGGAGATAAGGTTGTTGGAATTCCATATGCAATGGAAACCTACGGCTTGATTTATAACAAGGCTTTGCTTAAGAAGTACACCGAGCTCAAGGATGCTAAGGTAAAGTCTGCTGAAGAAATCAACTCCTTCGATAAGTTGAAGGCTGTTGCAGACGACATTCAGAAGCATAAGGCTGATCTTGGTGTTGATGGTGCCTTCACTTCTGCAGGTTTTGATTCCAGCTCTGACTGGCGCTTTAAGACCCATCTTGCAAATCTTCCTCTGTACTACGAGTTCAAGGAAGATCATGTTACCAAGCAGCCTGCAAAGGTAAAGGGTAGCTTCCTTGACGGTTATAAGAAGATTTTCGATCTTTACATTACTGATTCCACTACACCAGCAACAAAGATTGGTTCCAAGACTGGTGAAGATGCTAATGCTGAATTCTCACAGGGTAAAGCTGTGTTCTATCAGAATGGTACTTGGGCTTGGGGCGACCTTTCCAAGGCTGGTATGAAGGCTGAAGACCTTGGTATGCTTCCAATTTATATTGGTGCTAAGGGCGAAGAGAAGCAAGGTTTGGCAACTGGTTCTGAGAACTACTGGTGCATAAATGAGAAGACGTCTGACGCTAACAAGAAGGCAACTAAGGACTTCTTGAAGTGGCTGCTTACTTCCGATGCTGGTAAGGAAGCTATTTCTAAGAAGATGGGCTTCACCACTCCATTCAAGAGCTTCGCAGATATCAAGTCCGACAACCCATTGACTCAGGCAGCTGTTGAAGATGCTAAGTCTGGTAAGACTCCAGTAAGCTGGAACTTCACCGTAATGCCATCTGATAACTGGAAGAACGACCTCGGCTCCGCTTTGCTTGAGTATGCTCAGGGCACCGGCAAGTGGGATAAGGTTAAGACAGCATTCGTGGATGGTTGGGCCAAGGAATATTCTCAGGCTCATGAAGATGACGACTGATCCATTAATAAACAAATAGACGTTGCACCTGCTGACGTAAGCAAGCAAAGGTGACGTAAGCAAATCCGCTAGGATACTGGCACATCATAGTGCTAAGTCCTAGCGGATTTTGTTATTTCGATATTTTGTTATTTCGATATTTTCTAGAAAACTACAAAAGGTCTATTCTTTTAATAATGCAGCTGTGCTTGAACGCACAATAAGTTGCGCTGGAACGATGCGATACTGATCTTCAACTTTCTCTGCGTTTATAAGCGCAAGCGTGATATTTGCCGCAGTAGAAGCAATATCAACCGGATCCTGTCTAATAGTAGTTAAGCCAGTTTCATGCGCATAAAAACTATCGTCAAAACCAATAATTGACACATCTTTTGGAGTAGAATACCCGCTGCGGGCAAGCTGAAACATAAGTGGTATTGCAATCCCATCTTCTTGGCATGCAATTGCTGTTGGCATAATTGAACTTCCAAGAAGCATAGAAACTATGGCACTTATGCGATCAGAATTAGCAGGTGCCACAATTTCTGTAGGTGTGATTCCGCTATTTTGGCATTCATCAATAAAAGAATGGTAACGCTGCAATACGCTGAAATGTAGTGAAACGTCACGAGTTGTGCGCACATATGCAATATTGTGATGCCCTAAACCGATTAAGTGGCGTGCCATAAGTCTTGCACCTTGGTCATCGTCAATATTGATAGTCGCGTCAAAATCGCATTTTTGTGGATATAAGCAGTTTATGCCAACAATTGGCACGCCTGTTGATTTAAGTTGTGCGATTTCGTTGGTATTTACGTCAAAGGAACACACAACAACAGCGTCAGCATTACGTCTAGTTGGGAGCATTGTGAAAAATTCGCTACGCTCTTTGCTGCTGGAAATCTGAAAAATTGACAAATCGTATCCAGCTGTGTGGAATACTTGATTCAATCCTTGAATAATAGATGCAGAAAACCATAGGCGAATTTGATCGCTAATCAATAAAGCGATGCGCAAGGTTTTACCAGATTTTAGTGCTGCTGCAGATTTCGAAATAGAAAAATTCAATTGTTCGGCAATGGCCAATACTTTATTGCGAGTGGATGCAGATACTAAGTTTGGTCGTGTAAATGAGCGCGACACAGTAGAAACTGACACATGAGCTTTATTCGCTACATCTTGAATATTTGCCGACATGTGAACTCCTTTATTCGCGTATAACAAACGTGTAGCACAGCCTTGTGTTTAATTGTTTAGTGCGAACTTTTATAGTTCGAAACAAACAAACGTTTGCAGACATTTCTATTCTAGCAAATTTTGCTGGAATGCCAACGATAATAAGCAATTTTTTAAAATTAAATTCTGATATTTGTTTGAAGTGACATATCGAAAATGACAACGTTTGACATAGCTAATTCATGTAGTAGAATGAAGTTATTGGTTCGGGACAGCGATGTCTACGTGGATGTCGCTCTCAAGGAGGAGAAAGTGACGAGTCATGATTAGTATGAGCGGAAAAGCAATACGTAAATGGTGGTGGTTATTTGCGCTGCCAACGTTTGCTGCGTTTGTTGTTGGCTTCTTAGTGCCATTTATTATGGGTGTGTACTTGAGCTTTAGAAAATTCACTACTGTGACTGATGGTAAGTTTGTGGGTTTTCGTAACTACTATAGAGCTTTAAAAGATCCGCATCTTGTTTATTCGTTTTTGTTCACAACGCTTTTTGCAGTTATTACAACAATAATTATTAATGTTATTGCTTTTGCAATTGCGTACATGCTTACTAAGAAGTTCAAGGGCACGACGATATTCAGAGCCGTGTTCTTTATGCCAAATCTTATTGGCGGTATCGTTTTAAGCTATATTTGGCAGCTCTTGTTAAATGGTATACTCGGCTACTTCAATCGTACGATTACGTTCTCTGAAGTATTCGGTTTCTGGGGCCTTGTGATTGTTGTTTGCTGGCAGCAAATTGGCTATATGATGATTATTTATATCGCAGGAATGCAGGCTCTTCCAGGAGATGTTATGGAAGCAGCTGCTGTCGATGGTGCAAGCCCAAGGCAGACTTTATTCAAGATTACTATTCCATTGATGATGCCTTCTATTACTGTTTGCACATTCTTAACAATTACCAACGGCTTCAAGCTTTTCGATCAGAACTTCGCATTAACTAACGGTGGTCCGTCAAGGAAAACAGAGATGTTAGCTCTCAATATTTATAGAACTTTCACTACTCCAAGATGTGAAGGCGTTGGTCAGGCTCAGGCAGTCATGTTCTTCATTGTCGTGGCTGTTATTGCTATGGTTCAGAATATGCTCACTAGGTCAAAGGAGGTAGCGGCATGAACGAGAAAACAAAGCATCCTGCGTTATGGACTGTGCTGTTCACTCTTATAAGCTTGTTATGGATTTTCCCTATAGCTTTAGTGGTACTGAATTCTTTCAAGTCTAAGGTTGATATTGCAAGCAATCCTTTTACTTTTAGTTCAAAATCGTTTGTTGGAATGTCTAACTACGTATTAGGTTCAAATCGTACTGATTTTCCAATGAGTTTCCTCTGGACTATTGTTGTAACTGTTGGTTCTGTAATCCTCATTCTTCTGTGCACGTCAATGTGTGCATGGTGGATTGTTCGTGTGAACAATTGGGCAGCAAAACTTCTATACGTTTTGTTCCTGTTTAACATGATTGTGCCGTTCCAGATGGTTATGTACACCCTTGCTTACATTACGAACACTTTAAAGTTGAATACTCCATGGGGATTGTGGATTATTTACTTAGGCTTTGGTGCAGGACTTGCAGTGTTTATTTTCACTGGTGTGATTAAGGGTATTCCGCAAGAACTCGAAGAGTCTGCAATGATTGATGGTGCTTCTGTACCACGTATATTCTTCCAGATTATTGTGCCGATTATGCGACCTGCTATTATTTCGGTTTCAATCTTGCAGGCAATGTGGATTTGGAATGACTTCCTGCTTCCATTCTTGACGCTCGATCTCAACAAGTATAAGACGATTTCTATAGCTGTTCAGTATTTGAAGGGTGGTTATGGATCTGTTGAGATGGGTGCCATGATGGGTTGCTTGGTTATGGCAATTGTTCCAATCATAATCTTCTATCTCATCTGCCAGAAGTACATTATCAAAGGTGTTATGTCTGGTGCAGTAAAGGGATAAATTAATTCTCCTCCAAAATTCAAGTGGCAGTAAAAGCGGCGGTGTGCACATACTATTACGTTTGTGCACACCGTCATTATTTTTTTTAATAGTTACGCTAGTTTGTAATTAGGTGGTAGAGTTCGTTGTTAAAGGTATCTATAGATAGTAGAGCATAGGAATTGCGTCATAAAACCAGGAGATAGTATAGAATGATTTTCTCGTTTGGAAGCCCAGATTCAAAGTTTGCGCAAAGCATGGAAACATTTGCTGATGCCGTGTGGCTTACAATATTGATGATTTTAACAAGCATTCCTTTAATTACTATCGGTGCTTCTCTTTGTGCCGGTCATGATGCTGCAAGACGTACAGAGCAAGGTGAAGGACATATTACTGCAGCTTATTTTCGCGCGTTTGCTAGCAATTTTTTGGAATCTACTATTATTTGGGCTGTAATGGGGCCAGTTTTGCTTGCTATTATTTGGCTATGGCTTTGCGTGTGGTCTACTCCACTTTTAATTATTAAATTTATTCTGAGCATATTGTGGGTTATTGTTGCCGAATGGGTGTTTGCACTACAAGCGCGTTTTAAAAATTCAATTGATAAAACAGTGGTTAATTCTCTTATTTTTGGTATTTCGTATTGGAAAGAAACTCTTATAATGACACTGCTAGATATAGTGTTTATTGTGTTAATATTTGCATCAATCGTATATTTGCCGCAGGGTTTGCCTTTGTTGGTATTCATTGGTTGGGGATCGCTTATTATGCTGCATACTCCGATTTTAGAGCGGGTATTTGCAAAGTATATTAAGCAAGAGTAGTTGACAGTTATATGAATAATTAAAAAATTGGGGTAATCGGCAAAAAATTAATGAGGCGAGCACTATTATAGATGCTCGCCTCACATAGGACATCATGTAAGAAATATTTTGATTTGCTACTATGCAAATCATATTCCTTACGAGGGGGAATAGAGTCAGTTCATCAGTAAACCAACTATTAGATTATACATGCTTCCGTGTATTTTCGCCGCGCATAACTGCCGTCATAGATAGCACTCGTGGTGACTTAAATACTTCATCGGTGTGAACTACACGACCATCAGCATCAGCAAGTGGAATACGCCAGTTTGGATACTCTGTACTAGTTCCAGGCTGATTCTGTGAACGCTTCTCGCCGACAGCGTCAACCAAAGCAACTTGCAAAAGCAAAGATGGGGAAGTGAGCATAATCGCATGCATAGCTTCCACAATCTCTTGTACATGGCCTTCAACATCCTCAGCAGCATCTTTGCTAATCCAGCCGTTCTCAAGAAGCATCTTCATCATTGCATCGCGTTCAGCTTGAGCAGCCTCCTGGAACGTTTCTACGGAGTCTGTAAGCAGATGAAGTTGCTCGCGAAGCTTGACATGCTCAAAGGCAAGATAACCAGCTGTAGGTGGCATATCGTGCGTAGTAACGGAAGCAAGAGCATACTCTCGATATGTAGACGGATTAGCGAAAATAATTTGCTTCTTTCCAGCCTTCTTAGTAGCAGCTTCAGCTTCGTCGTCGTGAGTGAACCATTCAACAACAGTGCCAAGCACGCCATGAGATGCAAGAACCTTAGAAACATACTTCGGAACAGTGCCCAAATCTTCGCCAATAACAACGCCGCCTGCGCGAGTTGCTTCAACAGTAAGAACTGCGAGCATTGCATCTACGTTGTAGTACACATATGCGCCGTTTCTAGCACCTTGTCCTTGTGGAATCCACCACAAGCGGAACAATCCAAGAACGTGATCAATACGAGCAGCTCCTGCGTGCAAGAACACGTTATGAACCATGTCTCGGTAAGCAATATAGCCAGTTTCATCCAAATAATTTGGATCGAATGGAGGTTGACCCCAATCCTGACCTTGCTGGTTGTAGAAATCAGGAGGAGCACCAACGCTTACGCCATTAGCAAATCGTTCCGGACTCCACCAAACGTCAGCACCGTAGCCGTGTACGCCAACTGCCATGTCTTGCATAAGACCAATTGCCATACCAGCAGCTTTAGCTTCAGCGTGAGCTGCAGCAACTTGCTCATCAGCAATCCACTGAAGCCAACGATGGAACTCAAACAAATCAGCGTGTTCGCGCTTAAGTCGCTCAATTTGCGGAGTGCCTTTGCCTGTAGTGTCAAACCACAAATTCTCGCCCCAAGGAGCACCCCAAACTTCAAACGCAACACACCAAGTTGCAAAAGCGTCAAGATCTTCACCAGAACGATGCTTAAACTCACTAAACTCGCGCTCGCGTTCGGTAGAACGAGGTTGCTTGAAAATAATACGCAACGCAGGAAGCTTGGCATCCCATGCAGCGTTGATATCTATAGGATTTGGATTATTGTTTTGAGGAGCAATAGACTCATGCAATTGCTCCACTTTGGCAAGATCCTCTCCGCTTAATTCAGCATATTCCGGAATATCTTGCGGACGAATATAAGTGACATTCAAGAACCTACGAGACTCAGGCAAGTACGGTGAAGGCTCAAGAGGTGTTACTGGAGCGCACGCATGGATTGGATTAATCAGCATAAAATCAGCCTTGCCGATTTCTCCAGCATCCTTAAGTAAGCGACGCAAATCGCCGTAATCGCCAATTCCCCAAGAATCTTTTGAACGCACAGAATACATTTGCGTCATGAATCCCCAACGATGCTTTTGCTTAACGCTTTCAGGCAACGGAATACGCGCAGGTGCAGCAATCAATGTAACATCAGCGTGTTGAGCTGTCTCGCCATTCGTGTTGATTACTTTAGCATGCAAAGTGTGGTAGCCCATTGGCAAATCATCCGGAAGCTCAATGAACAAATCTCCATTGTCTTCGGATTGAATATCGCCTAACGAGCCTTCATAATCTGTTCCATCTTCGAGTGTAAGAGAAATATGAATTTGCTCTTTTTTGGCATCTCCTGCGTGAATTGGTACGCAAGTTTTTGCGCCATTAAACGAAACGACAGTTGGTGGCAATAATTCGCTAGAGCGTTTGCGCTGAACCTTCTCGTATGAAATTGCAATATTGTCTTGAGTGTCGGCAGGCATGCCTAATGCATCAAGTACTCCAACTAATGCTTCATCTGTAATTTCGGTGTAGCTTCCTTGCTGATCAATATAAAAAGTGGCAACGCCGCACGCCTTAGCAAGCTTAATAAGTGGACGTGCAAGACGTTCTGCGCTTTCTTCCATAGGCTTATCAGCATCAGCTTTGCCAGTAGCTGTTGTTGTCATGGTGCTCCTTCTACTTTATGATTTGGCACATTCCTAACATCGTCGTAAGTGTGCCAAATGTGCAACTATGGCGATAGTGCGTAAATCAATACATCTCTGGATTGAAATACACCCTGCCTGTCAATTATATAAATACCTGACATCGTTTGCAAATTAGCGTTGCGACATATTTGCTAGTTTTTATAAGTAATTGCAACTAAACACAAGTGTCGTGATTACTCATGTTTAGTTGCGATCGTCTGATAGTTTATTATTTTTTTTACTTACTAAAACGCAATTACTTGTTGCTAAGCACAACAAAAGTTCTGATAGGCAAGTGTAGGGTAGCAGCGCTTTTTTCAGTTGTAATATTTACCTTGGTGTCAGGCTGTTTTCCAGTCCACTTAGCAAAATAATCACTTGAATTAAGTACGCAATGCCACTCTTGAGATTTTGCACTATGAATTGCAGGTAGTTGAATAGTTGCATCTTCATGATACATAGGATTTGCGCAAACAATTAGATTATTGCCAATGCGCGTAGCCAAAACAGTATGGTTAGACGTTTCAAGTTGTTTGCGTTTGCCGTCATACAATGAGCTATATTCAGCGCGAAGCTTTATAAGTGCACGATACCATTGAACAAGCGGATTGAAACGTTCAGTGCGCGCCCAGTCAAGCTGGTTCATTAGTACACCGCGATTATAAGAATTATCGCAACCGTGCTTAGTGCGTCCAAACTCTTCTCCGCTTAGCATAAACGGCGTGCCTGCAGAGCACAAAACAATTCCAGCTGCAAACATATTAGCGTTCAAAATATCCGCAACTTGTTGTACATCTTGAGCGTCAAACTCAAAATCGCTAGCATTCTCGCGCATAGAGATACAAAGCTTATCCCACAAAGTCAAATCGTCGTGAGCAGAAGTATATTGAACAATCTGTCCAACTTCTTTACCTGCAGAAGGAGTATCACGCCATGCATTAAGAGTTTGGCGAGCCGCATCTGAGCACCAGAACTCATTGCCATTAACATATCCACGGTCGCGATGGTTCATAACATTGCCTTTGAGGGAATCGCGAGACTCGTCGCTAAACCAGCCTATGCGCTCGTTAAGAGTGCCTCTGCCGTCTTTATCTCCCATCGGAACTTTCTCATCAACAGCAGGATCCGAAGCACCCCACGGTTCTCCATACATAACAATATCTTTACCGCCAGGAAGCTTGTCTAATGCAGTTCGTGCCTGATTTAAGGTTTCAGTATCAGTCAATCCCATAAGATCGAAACGGAAGCCATCAATGTGATAGCAGCGTGCCCAATGCAGCAAAGATTCAATAATAAACCTGCGGAACATAGGATGTTCAGAAGCCATTTCATTTCCACAGCCAGAGCCGTTAGCAAAAGATCCGTCAGAGTCTCGCCTGCAGAAATACCCAGGAGCCATGCATTCGAAAGCGTTTTCTGCGGACTTGTACATGTGATTATAAACAACATCCATAATTACGCGTTGACCATTAGCATGTAATGCCGCAATCATTGCCTTGCATTCGCGAATTCGCGCAGTGCCATCGTAAGGATTGCTAGAATAAGCACCTTCAGGAACGTTGTAAGCGTGAGGATCATAGCCCCAGTTGTATAGAGAATCTAATTCTTCTGCTGAAGCACCATTTTTGCGCGCATTGTCGATTGTGGATTCGTCAACTGTTGCAAAATCGTAAATAGGTTCGAGTTGCACATGAGTAATGCCAAGCTGCTTTAAATAATCCAAGCCAGTAGGGAAGTTGTATTCAGAAGAATTTGGATTTTGCAAAGATGTATGTTCATCAGTAAAAGCGAGATATTGGCCTCTATGCTCTGACTTAAAGCCGCCATTAGGATTGCTGCTGAAATCTGCAACATGCGTTTCCCACACAACCATTGCATGGCGCACAAACTTAGGAGACTTATCTTTATGCCAATTGGCAGGAGACACTCGCTCATCGTCTATGACAAGGCTGCGCTCACCATTTACACCGCTTGCTACACTCCAAGGGTCACTAGTTCGATTTACTGTGCCATCTTGGAAAGTAACAAGATAATCGTAGTATATGCCGTCTAAACGCTTACGGAAATTAATCCGCCAAGCTCCGTCATGCAACGGTTTCAATTCGTGTGTTTGAATTGGCTCACTGTTGTTTCCAGTTTCAAAAAGTCTTAACGTCACATTCTGTGCAGTTGGTGCCCATACGGTAAATGTTGTAGATTTAGCATTTAAAGTAAATCCAAGAGGTCCTTCGTATACAGGCCATGTTGCCGAAGATGGAGTCGTCATATAGGGTATCCTTCTTCTTTCGCTATTTTGCGAATTGTCTAAATTTTCTAAATTATCTAATCGTATTAGTCATTATACAGTTTTTTAAATTTTATTATTTACTTATTGTTCTGTTATCAAGTTTTTTATGTTTTGCGGCACTATTTGGCTAAACACGGTAGGGTTTATGCGATAGCCATTATCGTATTAAGTCAAACGGCGAGTGTGTTAAGTTATTTTTTATTTTTATGTGTTCGTGTTGTCTAGCGAAAGAGAAGGCTGAAACGCTCGAAAGCGTCTCAGCCTTCAGTAAATTTATATCCTGTAAATTATCAGCCTTTAACGGAGCCAGACATGGACTCTTCGTAGAAGCGCTGCATAATAATGAACAGGATTACGATTGGTATGGAAATGCACACAGCACCTGCTGCGAATGCAGCGTACCAATCAGGTAGATACTTTTTGGTAAGCATCTCCATTAATCCGTAAGCAACTGTGTAGTTTTCCTTATTGTCTCTCACTACTGTCTTCACCATAACGAAGTCTAACCATGGTCCCAAGAATCCAGTAATTGCTTGGAACACAATCATAGGCTTGCAGATTGGAACAATAATCTTCCAGAATACTTGCCACTTTGTGCATCCATCCAAGTATGCAGCTTCATCCAAAGACTTTGGAATAGTATCCATGTAGCCCTTCATAATGTAGAAGCCAGCACCGCTACCTGCAGAATAAACGATAATAAGTGCGATTAATACAATCGAACCTTTTGTTAAGCCAAGAGCCTTCAAAATGAAGTAGATAGCAATAACAGCCATGATACCTGGGAACATACCAAGAATCAGAGCAAGATTCATGAATGTCTTACGTCCTTTGAAACGGAGACGAGACATGCAGAAGGACACTGCTAACACAAACACCAAAGAAATAATGCACACGAAAATTGACACGATCAAAGTGTTGAGGAACATTCGTGGGAAATTAATGTCATCGGTATCGGTAAATAACTTTATATAGTTATTTAGTGAGTATTCAGTTGGGAAGAAGGTTTTCTGATAGGAACCAGTGTTCTTGTTGAAGCTTTCTAACAAAACCCACAAGATTGGAATCAACCAAATAACTGACAACACCAGCAAGAACAGATGCGAGAAAGTATCTCCAATTACTCTTCTGACATGTTGATCTTTAAGGAAAGAAACACTACGAGTGCTCTTTACAACAGCTTCTTCGTTCTTAGTTGTAGTTTTATCACTCACCGGAATCCCTCCTCATTCTTGTAAGATCCAGAGTTGCGATACGTAATCAGTGCTACGACGGCAAGTACCATGAATGTCAAAATACCAATTACTGCACCTGCGTTGTAGTTTTGCTGGTCAACAGTCAACTTGTAGAGCCATGTGATAAGCAAGTCGGTGCCGCCTGCACTGTTGACTTTGCTACTTGCTGGACCACCTTTTGTTAAGAGGTAAATAACGTTGAAGTTATTGATGTTGCCAGTAAAGGTAGTAATCAAATATGGAGTCATAACAAAGATGATGTATGGCATTGTGACGTTCATGAAACGTTGCCACCAACCTGCGCCATCGAGCTCTGCAGCTTCGTAAAGTTCTGCAGGAACGTTCTGCAAGATACCTGTAATCTGCATGATGGTGAATGGGATACCAACCCAAAGATTGATAAGAATTACCGTCACTCGAGCCCAAGTTACATCCGTAAGGAAAGGAAGCTCTTGATGTATCCAACCGTTTTGCTTAAAGACAATGTTAATAACACCGTTCTGGCTAAGCATATTGTTCATAATAAGCAATGAAACAAACTGTGGAACTGCAATTGTAAGTGAGAAGCAAGTTCGCCACAATCCCTTAAGACGAGTGGACTTTCTATTGATTATCATTGCAATGAACATGCCGAGGAAGAAGTTCAGGAAGGTTGCAAGGAATGCCCAAACAAGAGTCCAGATTAATACGTCAAAGAATACGTCAGCTTTAATTAAATCACTTTTTCCGGTTAAGAATTGAGAAAAAACGTCTAACCCAATCCAGCTGAATTTTTGTTGATGATTCTCATCATAGCTTGTGAAAGCCATAGAAATCATGAAGAACAATGGCAAAATTGTGAATAACACAATGCCAGCAGTTGGAAGAGTCATAAAACCGACGTGTGCTTTTTCGTCAAGAAGAGTCTTAGCATCATCAATGAAATTAAGTGGCTTCTTGCCGTCTGCCATTACAGATTGCGCTTTGTACGCGCTGCGAAGAGCGAGAGTTGCCAGATATACAAGCAATACAATCGCTAATATCGACATAACTCCATACAGTAAAATTTCTACAGAATTATCGCCCGCACTGTATCGCCAGAATCCGTTGACTTTAACTCTGCCCTGTTCTACTGTGCCAAGAGTGTTAATTTTTGGAAGATAATCCAATCCAATTGTAAATAAGAATCCGAATAAAGCTGCTTCACACGCTAAGAATATAACGCCTTTGATGTATTGCTTGCGGACAAAATTGCCAAAGCCAAATATAACAACAGAAATCCATGAAAGAATGTCCGCATGTTTTGCAGCCTCTTTCAGTGAATAAGGTGAAGGAGCAAAGCGTTCTGCAGTTGACGTCTTCTTCTGGCGTCTTTCTCGCTTTGTGGATGTCGTGCCAGTCATGACATGCCTTTCATGTAAACAAAATTATTTTGTAGAAGATAAACAATGCGCCCCACCCCTTGCCGGAGCGGGGGCTGGGGCGCATTGTTTTACTCAAAGTGCATAAAACACTGCTTATGCATCTATTTAGATTTGTTGGCTAGAGTAAGTTTTGTTTACTTACTTCTCTAGGCCCTTAGCAAATTCTGCGGTCTGCGCGGCAGCATTATCGCCAGTAATCTTACCGGTGGAGATAGAAGTGCCGAATGCTTGAACTGGATCCCAGAACTTACCCATTTCAGGAATTGCTGGCTGCAAGACAGAAGTCTTAGCAATGGTTTCCATCTGAGCAACAGCAGCTGGCTCTGCCTTTACGCTGTCAGCAAGGGACTTGTCAGAAGGAATTGCACCTTCCTTTTCGAAAGCAATCTGCTGGGACTTCTTGGAGCCCAAGAATGCAGCGAACTTAGCAGCCATCTCTGGAGACTTGGTGTTGGTGTTGTAAGCAACAGCCTTAGAACCAGCGAAGGACTTCATCTGGTGCTCGCCAGACTCAGTCTTGAAGGTTGGAAGAGCAGCTGCAGCATAGTTATCCTTCAAGGCGTCCTTAACCTTGGCTGCATCCCAAGAACCGGAGAATATTGCATCAACGGAGCCGTCCTTCAAGCCAGCCAAGCCGCGACCATTTCCATCAAGTACGAAGTGCTTTTCGTTTCCAACGAGCTTTGTTGCAATGTACTTGGTAACTTCAGCAGCCTTATCACTGAGCTTCATGCCAGCCTTAGCATCGTTTCCACTTTCGCCGAAGAGAGTCATATTGCCATCGAGGTAGAAGCCTGGGAGATACCAAGCATTAGCAAGATCGAATGAAACCTTGCCTTTTTCAAGCATCTTGTCGAGGGACTTAACGTCATCAGCGGAGAACTTGGACTTGTTGTAGTACATGAACCAAGTGTTGCCGGTGTAAGGAACGCCGTAAAGCTTACCGTCCTGAGCGGTAACAGACTTGATCAAAGTATCTTCGTTCTGTTCCTTAACTTGCTTTGTGGCGTCATCGCTTAATTCGCCGATTGCTCCAGCCTTTACCAAGTCGCCGAGCTGATCGTTAGGGAAGAGGAACACATCAGCAGCAGCCTTAGCATCCTGCTTAACAGCCTTAGCAGCGTCTGGTGGCTCAACAACAGCGTTCTTGAAAGTAACGTTTGGATTTTCCTTCTTGAATTCTGCTTCAACAGTCTTAATCCAGCCGCCATCTTTCTGATCGTCAGCAGAACCCCAAACGGTGAGCTGAACAGGTGCTGAATCAGCAGCCTTCTTATCGCTATTGTTAGTGCTTGAACCGCAAGCTGCAAATCCAAACAAAGTAGCAACTGCAAGACCTGCACCCAGCATCTTCTTAATATTCGTCATCCTTGACCTCCTATATCATGCCAAAAACCGGCATATCATTTGGTGGCGTAGTAACGGACTCCGTTGTGGCGCAACATCGCGATTGCTGCGTAGAGCAGCGTCACAAGTCTCACAAATCCGTTCGTAAGCACTGTGTAGTATACACGGATATCGTGTCGTTTGCAAATGAGTGGCGGGTTAGTCTGTATATTTTGCCCTATAAATTTTTTCAAGTGGTTGTGTGTAAACTAAGTAGCACAACGCTAGAAGGGTGAAATAATGGCATTATACGATCATGCTCAGTGGCTTAAAGACGCGGTTTTTTACGAAATCTATCCGCAAAGTTTTTGTGATTCCAATGGCGATGGCATAGGCGATATTCAAGGAATTATCGAAAAGTTAGACTATGTAAAATCGCTTGGTTGCAACGCAATTTGGCTTAATCCCTGCTATGACTCGCCTTTTAAAGATGCGGGCTATGACGTGCGCGACTACAAAAAAGTAGCTGCGCGTTACGGAACGAACGAAGATTTAAAGCAGCTTTTTAGTGAAGCTCACAACCGAGGAATCCGCATATTGCTTGACTTAGTGCCGGGTCATACGAGTGAAGAACACGAGTGGTTTAAGGAAAGTTCGAAAGCTGAAGAAAACGAATTTAGCAAGCGATATATTTGGACAGACAGTGCGTTTAGCGGCTATTCTATGCCGTTTATTGGCGGTGAAACTGAACGTGACGCCACTTATATTCTAAACTTCTTCAAATGTCAGCCTGCATTAAACTACGGTTTTGCACATAGGGATCGAGCTTGGCAATCCGCTCCAGATTCCAAAGAAGCGGCAGAAACTCGCGCTGCAATGGTTGATATTATGCGATTTTGGCTTTCGCTTGGTGCGGATGGATTCCGAGTTGATATGGCTGATTCGCTTGTAAAAAACGATGACAATAATGGCGAAGGAAGCCTTGGCAAAGACAATACAATTCGCGCATGGCAGGAAATGCTTGGCACTGTGAAAGAAGAGTATCCGCAGGCTGCTTTTGTGTCCGAATGGGGCAGGCCACGTCAGGCTCTTACTGCAGGATTCGACATGGACTTCTATTTGAATTGGCGCTGGGATGGAAACCCTAACGGTTACGCACGTTTAGCTCGTGATGTTGATAATGCTTTAGACGGCAATCCTGAGCATGATCACAGCTACTTTAATGCGCACGGCGGCGGCAGTATTTGCCCATTTTTAGACGATTATTGCCCACAATATGAGTCAACCTATTCGCAAGGTTACTTTAGTTTCATCACGTGCAATCACGATACGCCGCGTCTTGCTCCGCGTCTTGGCGATCGTGAGCGTCGCGTGGCTTTCGGCATGATACTCACTATGCCAGGCGTGCCATTCGTGTATTATGGCGACGAAATTGGCATGAAATATCGCGATATTCCAACAAAAGAAGGCGGCTACGCTCGTACGGGCACTCGTACGCCAATGCAATGGGACGATGCAAAGAATTTTGGCTTCTCGATGGCTGCAAAATCTAAATTATACTTGCCTGTTGAAGCGCGAGCAGACGGAAGAACTTGCGCAAATTCTCGAAAACAAGCAGTGGAAAGTGGTGAAATTCCAACTGTTTCTGCGCAAATTAATTGCGAAGATTCCTTCCTTTCGTGGGTGCGCTCGCTTATTGCGCTTCGCCATAGTCGCAAATCTTTGCAAGCTGACGCGTCTTGGAGAGTTTTGTATGCTCCGGTTGACGGCCGCGGCTTTGCTTACGAGCGTTGCGCAAAAGGTGACGTAGGAGAATCAGCTGTGGAACGAAGCATTGTGGTTATGAACCCAGGTGTAAATAGCGAAACAGTTTCATTAGAAGCATTAGCGAATCTTACGCAAGAATCTGCTTACAATCCATTACTTAAAATTGGAGAAATATCAGTTAATGGTGATTGCTTAACACTCGGCGCTCAAAGTTTTGCAGTGTTTGGAATGTAAATTACAGGTTAGTTAGATACGTAACTACAGATAAAGTTTATATAAACTAGGTATGCGCAAATAAACAAGGACGTGCAATGGGTATTAATAGTGGTAAAGCAATAATGCGTGATAGCGGTAACGCGAATAAGGAAATGCTTGACGCAAACGGCAAACCAATTCGTGCTGACCGTAACATAAAAACTGGAATCACGCTCAATAAACTTAAAATGCTCGGCGCTTTTATGCTTATGCTAGGTGCATTTAGTAACACAGTAATTGCACGAATGTTCGGCGGAACAGTAACCAATAATATGTTCGCATTGACAGTCATATTAGTTTGCGAATTTATAAGCTGGACTGCAGTGCCATGGTATGCGTGGATATTAGTACGCGGATATCACAATACTCATAATTTGAATCTTTACATGTTAAGATTGTTGATTTTAGCAGTGGTCTGCGAAGTTCCATACGATTTGGTGAATTCAAAATGTTTGTTCGACATGCGTTCGCAAAATCCTGTATTTGCAATGGTTATCGCACTATTTGTACTTTCGAGTATAGATACAATTAGGGAGCGTTTAAGCGGATTTAGTAAAGGTTTTGCTATTACTGTGCTTATCATTGCGGGTCTTCTTTGGAATTTGATAGGAAAAGTTTTTGTGCAGCATGGAATTTTCTTCGGCGGTGTAACTTTGCTTATTTTCGTACTTCTTTTTGAATTATTAAAAAAGCGCGAAATTACTATGGAGATGACTGCAGGAATGTTCGGTGCTATGTCGATGCTTGCACCTGGTATTGGTGTGGCTGTGTTGCATTATCGTAGCGCTTATGGTGATGGTCCTAAAAACTCGACGACATTCCGTTGTGTTATGTATGTGTGGTATCCGCTGATGTTGATCATTGCGTCAGTGTTTGCAGTATTCTTGCGTTGAAAACATTTCGTAGCAGTTTTTGGATTTGTTTGTAAGGCGAGTTTTACCGCAAATCAGGGTTTATAGCAAATCAGGGTTTGCTATAAAGCGAGTTTGGTACTACGCCTTGCATAGCGTTTAAACCTAGTTTTCTAATCTGATTCGCTAATCAGTTTGCAGATGTAATGTCTGGGGCAGGACCAGTTGAGTTTCGGATTAGAAGCTGAAGCGGAGCTGTAATATGGCGTCTTGTAATTGGCTGCTCGTTAATAAGTGCTAAAGCAATATTTGCGGCTTGCTGAGCCATCAGACATGGATTTTGTCGAATAGTAGTTAAGCCTAATGCTTCTGCAAAAGTACTATTGTCAAAACCAATAATAGACAAATCTTCTGGCACTCGTATGCCTAGTTTTTGTAAACGAAACAGGAACGGTATAGCTGTGGAATCTTGGTGAAAGCACAGTGCAGTAGGAGGGTTGCTGCTTGAAAATAGTTCTGAAATAGTGGCATCTAAGGGATTGTCTCCAAAGTCAATTGGTAAGATTTTCCCTTGAACTCCTGGTGTATCGTTGCATATCGTTTCAAAACTGGTAATTCGTCTCGAAGAACTGAAGCGAAGTGGTGAATTAAAATGTTCGTAAACATACAGTAGTTTTTTGTGGCCTAAAGTAGTGAGATGGCGCACTGCAAGTTTAATTCCTGCAGTATCGTCAATGCTGATTGCTGCAGAAAGAATTTTAGACGCTACACAATTAATGCCCACAATAGGTACCTTTATGCGTTGAAGTTGCTCTGCCTCATTGTTGCTGATATCGAAAGAAGATACGATTACGGCATCAGTATTACCGCGTAAAGGTAGTTCTTTGAAGAAAGTTTTACGCTGTTCGATACCATCTACTGAATAAATTACTAGATCATATCCGGCTGCGTGCAACGTAGCGTTTAATCCTTCAATAATAGAAGCACTAAACCATTCTATGCGACTGCTACCAATAAGTAGTGCTATGCGGTATGATTTGCCTGATTTCAGTACTCCTGCGGTTCTTGATACAGTAAAGTCGAGTTGTTCTGCTGCTTGCGTAACTTTTGCTCGTGTTGCTGGCGCTACTTTGTCTGGGTGAGCGAAAGTTCTAGAGACAGTGGCTATGGAAACCCCTGCTAGCGTAGCTACATCGCTAATACTGTTTTTTGACATTTTATTTCTTCTGTTCTTTGTTTTTGCTCAAATATGAAGAGTGTTATATATACCCTTCAAAAAGAACATATAAGTGTTATGTAAATACAATAAATGTAAAGGTTTACATTTTTAGACACGCGGGTAAAAAAGTATTTATTTTCGCAAAAATGGTGCAGTTTAACGGATTCGAAATGAAAACCTTTACATTCACATTTTTTCTGTTTGACCAGTGAAAACTTTTCGCAATATTATAGATTTTACCCATTAATTTCACGAAGAAGTGGAGTAACAATGAACATTAGAAAAATATGTATTTCATGTGTCGCTGTTTTAGGCATGCTTGCTAGTGTTAGCGCGTGTGGCAGCAATTCTGCCGGTGTAACCGACACAAAAAAAGATAAAGGTTTGCCGGTAATGGGTGAAGCATTGAAATATAACCCTAACCATCTTGTTAATCAAGGCAAGCCAATTGCTTTGGAATATTGGAGCTGGGGAGACAGTAGTACCGACCCAATCTACGATATGATCAAGCAGTATACGAAAATCTACCCTAACGTAACGTTCAAAACGAAGAACGTTGCTTGGGACGATTATTGGACAAAACTACCGTTAGCACTCAAAGGCAAAAGCGGCCCAGCTCTGTTCAATATTCACAATTCCAAGGATGAGCTTATACGCCCATACGCTGCCGACTACAACGTTGACAAGGCAGCAATGGAAGCTGACTACAGCTCTTCTGTCGCACACGAAGATTCCAACGGAAAAGTAAAGTATATTGACTCGGTCATCAATACTGGCAATATTTACTACAATAAAAAGCTTTGGAAAGAAGCCGGTTTAACAGAAGCAGATATTCCTACGACTTGGGACGAGTTGCGCGAGGTGGCAAAGAAACTTACCAAGTGGAACGGTTCCAAAATGGTACAAGCCGGTTTCAATGTTAATGGTGATGCATACGCTGCAATCAACCAAGGCTTGAACTATCAACGTGGCGAACTTGCGTTCGATAAAAGTGGCAAAAAGCCTAATTTTGACAACAAAATTACGCGCGAAAACATGCAATTCCTAAAGAATTTGTACGACAAAGACAAAGTTATTGCAACAGACTTCGGTACTGATTACACGCAAAGTTTTGGCAACGGACAATCCGGAATGGTATACGCTTGGGGTTGGCTTGAAGGCCTACTGAAAGAAAAATATCCGAACGTAGAATACGGTATTTTCCCAACTCCAACATTCACGAAAGAAACGCCATTCGCTTATGATCGCTACAATGGCGAATCTACTCCAGGAATCAACGCTCACCAAAGTAAAGAACAGCAGGCCGTGGCACAAGACTTTATCAAGTTCATTCTCGCTAACGACGCTTTTATTCGCTCTGCAGTGAAACATCTGAACTCGTTCCCAGCGAAGAAATCGCTACAGAACGATCCAGAGATTCTTAAGGCCCCGGTAATGGCGGCTATTCAGCCTCGCGTGAATAGGTTGATTTGGCCAGGCATCACTCCTTCTACGGTGGAAACCAGCAGCAAGGCAGCGTTCCAAAACGTTATGCAAAATGGTCAATCTATTGATTCCGCAGTAAAAGAAGCACAGGCGACCATGGTAAAAGACATGAAGAATTCCAACTTTAAGTCTGCAGAAAGCAAGTATGAATTCTTCAAAGAACACAAGTAAAGATTCATAAACTGAAGTGTGTTCTTTCAAGTAAGGCAAGGGAAATCATGGAACAATTAGATCAGAAATCTCATTCAACTCCTCTAGGGAAAAAATTTGGTGGTATAGCAAAAGTAACCGCTGCGTTGTCTCGAACCTTCTCATTTCGCAATGTGGCAGTGACATTTCTGGTTGCTTATTTCGCGATTTTCCTTGCCTATCCTATTTATAAAGCGTTTGCCGGCAGCTTCCACGAGTGGAATCCGTTGGTTGGAACGTACAACTGGGTTGGGCTCGATAATTTCAAACAGATTTTAACCGACGGCCTATTTTGGAAGTCAATCGGTAATACAGCTATTTTCATGACAATATCCGTAATTTTCCGCATTATTCTCGGTTTGGGTTTGGCAATGTTGCTCAGCTCCAAGCTCGTGCATTGCAAAGATTCGCTGCGTGGCCTATTTTATATGCCAACGATTACACCACTTGTCGCAGTAAGCTTCGTGTGGATGTGGATGTTTGATCCGCAGTTTGGCATGATTGATAAAGTTACGGGATTGAATATTAATTGGCTGCACAGTTCTACTTGGGCCATGCCGGCAATTATTATCATGACCATTTGGAAAGATTTTGGCTACGCAACCGTGCTATATTTAGCAGGCTTAATGAACCTTCCCAAAGATGTGTATGAAGCAGCCGATATTGATGGTGCTAACAGTGTGCAAAAATTCTTCCGCATTACTTTGCCTCTACTCAAACCTACAACGTTATTCATTGTGATCACGTCAATGATTGCTTACCTGCAAGCCTACGTGCAGATTTTAGTTATGACTAACGGTGGCCCAGGAACAGCAACTTACACTATTAGCTACTTGATCTTTGATCAAGCCTTCCAAAAGTATAACTTTGGTATTGCGTCAGCCATGAGCGTAGTGCTTTTTATCTTTACTGGCGTACTCACGATAATCATGTTCAAAGCTTCTGAGGACGGTGAGTTGGTGTGAGCAATAAAACGGAAACGACTGGAGCTGTTGTTACGGTGCCGGCTAAGGGGGGTATTGTGAAAAAATTACGTAACTGTGCAAGAAGCAGCACTCGTCATGCTGTGTTGAGTTGGTCGCTTACTATTTTTCTTTTTCTGCTTTCTGCGCTAACAATTATTCCATTTGTGTGGATGTTCATTTCTTCATTTGCGCCAAATAGTGATATTGTGCGTGTCGATGGTGGACTATTTCCTATGCCTAGTACGTTTGATAACTACGTTGGTATTCAGGAAAAATTTGATTTCTTGAGATTATTCTGCAACTCGTTGTTTGTTGCTGTAGCAAAAACGGTAATTGCCATTTATACCAGCGCAGTGTTGGGATATGTATTTGCAAAAATGCGTTTCCGTTGCCGTAATTTGCTTTTTGGTATAGTGATGAGCACCATGATGGTTCCGTGGGCTGTAACTATTATTCCGCAGTACGATATGATGACAAGTTTCGGTTGGCAAGATACGTACCGAGCCTTAATTGTCCCGGGATTAATTAGCGCTTTCGGCATTTTCCTCTTCCGTCAGTCAATAACAGGTATTTCTGACGAACTCATTGAAGCTGCGAAACTGGACGGAGCATCTGATTTTCGTATTTTCCACAGTATTATTCTTCCTATGAGCCATAACACGATTGCGGCGCTCGCCATCTTTACTTTCTTGTGGAACTGGGAGGACTATCTGTGGCCGTTCTTGATGATTTCGGACGAAAAGAAGCAGCTGCTCGCAGTGGGCTTGAAGGTGTTTACTGGGCGATATGGCACTGATTATGGTGGCTTGTTTGCAGCGACTTCTTTGGCGATTGTGCCAGTTATTATAGTGTACGTAATTTTCCAAAAGCAGTTTATTGCAGGTATTTCCACTGGTAGCGGTAAGTAACCCGCATAAGTGAAGAGAAGATACGTAAGTGTTGTGCGCGAAAGCGTGGTGCAACAAGTGTTGTATGACAAATGTTGTGTGACAAATGTTGCAGTGTGGCATTGCGTACTGAGTAAAGGTGCTGCTATGAGTGTGATAAATATAAGCAATCAAGATAAATCACAAATTATCGGTGAAGCTGTGACGTATTCGGATTCGCAATCTCAAATTTTTGCTGACCTTGCAAATTCGCAGTATGCAAAGGCGCAGGATAGTCAGGTAATTAAGGGCGAAAAGTGGCGAATTACAGTTATTACAGATTCGCTGTTGCGTCTTGAGTGGAGTGACGATGGAGAGTTTGTTGACAATCCTACGCAAACTGTGATTTGTCGCAATTTTGCTCAGAAGAGCGCGTATGCTCAGCCACAATTTAGTGCGCATAAAAACGAAAATGGATGGCTGGAAGTAGAAACTGAAAAGCTTCACCTTACTTATAGCTGCGAAGCTTTTAGCAAAGAAGGCTTAAGTATTGTTGTGCGCGGAGTGCCATGTACGCAGTTTAATACGTGGCATTATGGCGACGATTGCCCGGGAAATCTTCTTGGAACTTTTAGAACTTTGGATCAGGCGAACGGCCCAGTAAAGCTCGATAAAGGCATACTTTCGCGCGATGGATGGTCTATTTTAGATGATTCTGCAACTTGCGAAATTGCTCCGGCTGAGGAAATAAATGGCAAATCAAACCCGTATGGGGCTTGGGTTAAGTCGCGTGCGCACAAGGTTAGTGAGCAAGCTGGAAGATATAAAGACTTGTATTTCTTCGGCTACGGACACCACTACATTCAAGCAATTCAAGACTTTTATAAGCTCACAGGTGCTCAGCCGCTGCTTCCACGTTTTGCGCTAAGCAATTGGTGGAGCAGATACTATCGCTACTATCAAGACGAATATTTGCAATTGCATAATCGTTTTAAGCGCGAAGGCATACCTTTCAGTGCAGCTGTTATTGACATGGATTGGCATGTTACGGATGTTGATGCAAAATATGGTTCCGGTTGGACTGGTTACACGTGGAATGAGGAACTTTTCCCGGATCATCGCGCTTTTTTGCGTAAACTTAACGCTGCTGGCTTGGCTCCAACTTTGAACTTGCATCCGCGCGACGGCGTGCGTGCGTTTGAAAAAGATTATCCGCAAGTTGCGCGAGAGATGGGAATTGATCCTGCAAGCGGTGAAGCTGTGGAATTTGATTTAACAAATCCGCAATTTGTTGAAGCTTACTTCAATATGCATCATCGTATGGAAGATGAAGGCGTGCGATTTTGGTGGATTGACTGGCAGCAGGGAGGCGTGACGCGCGAGCCTGGTTTGGATCCTCTTTGGATGCTAAATCACATGCATTATGAGGATGCTGCGCGCGACGGACGCTGGCCGCTTACATTCTCTCGTTATGCTGGGCCTGGTTCGCATCGCTACCCAGTTGGATTCTCGGGAGATACCGTTACTACTTGGGATTCGCTTGCTTTCCAAACTTACTTTACTGCTACAGCTTCCAATATTGGCTACGGATGGTGGAGCCACGATATTGGCGGACACATGCTTGGCGTTAGAAATAACGAGCTGGAAGCGCGATGGTACGCTTTCGGCGCGTTTAGTCCTATTAATCGTTTGCACTCGACTTGTTCGCCGTTTGCTGGAAAAGAGCCGTGGAATTTCCCTCCGGAAACTCGCGAAGCAATGGTGAAAATGCTTCGTTTGCGCGCGGAACTTTTGCCATACGTTTATACGATGAATTATCGCGCAGCTTTTGAGGGCAGACCGATTGTTGAGCCAATGTACTGGCAGTCGCCGGAAGTTGGCATGGCTTACGAAATTCCTAACGAATACCGTTTTGGAAGTGAGCTTATAGTAGCGCCGATTGTTTCGCCTAATGATGCGGCTGCTTTGCGCGGATGTGCTGGAGTTTGGTTGCCGGAAGGTGATTGGTACGATTTATTTGACGGGCGCAGGTATGTGTCTCGCGGCTTGAATGGTCGCAGATTTGAAGCATGGCGCTCGCTTGATCGCGTGCCTGCTTTTGCGTGTGCTGGAGCAATTGTGCCTCTGCAAGTTTTGCCGGAAGTTGCAGATTGCGAGCGTAGTGCTGATGCTGCTGAATCTGTTAATAGTATTGAAAATCCTCGTAGTTTGCGCGTGCTCGCTTTCCCTGGAGCTGACGGCGAGTTCGTAATGCGAGAAGATAACGGTGACTTTGCTGCAGCGTCTGCTGGGAATACTGCCAACACGTGTATGAATTTTGTGTGGCGAGACGGCAATGGTTCTTCGCAATTCATTATTTCAGGCATTGCCGGGGAAGATACTGCCGTAAAATCTGTGCCGCAAAAACGCAACTGGAATGTTGTATTTAGAGGAGTTGCTTGCACAGATTTTGCTCACGTGCGCGTGTTTGTGGGGAGCCAAGAGCTTAACGCAAGCGAGTTTGCGATTTCTTACGAAGGTGAAGAGTCGGCTTTGAGTTTGTCGGTTTCTGTAAAAGACGTGCCGGCTCGTTCGGAAGTTCGCGTAATTGTTGACGGCGGATTGCAAGTTGCTGCCGATCCTAAAGTTGGTGACGCTTACCGATTCCTGCTTCAAGCGCAAGTGCCGTACCGCGGTAAGGAAATGGCTTTTGATGCAGTGAGCGAGGCTGGCGGAAGTGCAGGCGCTATTGCTGCAATCTCAACTCTTGAATACGAAAACGAATCGGAAGCAGAAAAGTATCGCAACAATGTTGATATGCTTAACGCTTACGCAACTGATCAGCCTTCCGTAGTGAAGTGGGCGCAATGGCGTTGCACTCTGCCTGTTTCTGTGAAGCACGCGCTTGAGGAGATTTTGCTGCGCTCGGTTGAGTGATTTAATCTGCGTTAGTAACGAAAAAACGGAGTTATACATTGCCTGCGCAACGCGACGACCTGCCTGAGCGATGCGATTTAGCGCGCGAAGGCAACTCGGAGCGGAAACTCGCTTAAGTTGGGAGTCCAGTGGACTTCCAACGCGAGTTTCGTAAGCGAGCGCGTAATCCGCGCGAGCGCTGACTGCGTCGGTAACAAAAATTGCTTAGTTTCACAGCTTGACATACCGGATAAATTAACAGATTTTCTGTAGAAGTGTTAAAATGCTGCACGGTAGTGTGATGAAATTCACATAATTTTGTTACATCTACCTGCAGCATTTGCATATTGCTAAGTTAGCAATATTGAAACGTTCTGCATTTGTAATTCTTGAAAGTCAAGGTTACACCGCGGGAGCCTGTTCTACACAGGCTGAGAGGGCGAAAGCCGACCGTAAACCTGATGCGGGTAATGCCGCCGTAGGGAAGGAGTATATATGCGAAATATTCGTATTATTGGTGCAGGTATTATTGGTTTAGCAACAGCGTGGAGACTTACGGAAGCTGGCGTAAAAGTTAGCATAATTGATCCAGATCCAGTCTCCGGCGCTTCTCACCATGCCGCCGGCATGCTAGCTCCTACCGCAGAAATGCAATATCAGCAAGAAGCGTTGTATCCTCTTATGTTTGAGTCTGCAACTATGTATAAGGAATTGGTTGATTCGGTTGCAAAGTACACCGATAAGCCAACTGGCTACTTAGAGTGCGGCTCTTACGTAATCGGTGGTGACGCTGCAGATAACGAGCACGTGAACGAGTTGCTAAACTTGCAGCACCGTTATGGACGTAGAGCTGAGCATATTTCTGTGAGTAAGCTTCGTGAAATTGAGCCTGCGCTTTCGCCGACGATTGCAGGCGCTGTAAGCGTGCCGGACGACCATCAAATCAACCCTCGTCTTTTCACTGCAGCAATGATTGATGCACTTGAAAAGCGCGGTGTTGTTATTGAGCGTCGCGCAAGCACTCCAGACGATTTGGGTCCAGACACAGTTTTGGCATCCGGCTTGGGTGCTAAGGATATGCTTCCTCAGCTTAAGCTTCGCGCTGTGTGGGGCGATATGATTCGTATGACTATTCCAGAGCCTTTGCGTCCAATTTTGAGCTCTGTGGTTCGTGGATTTGTGCATGACCGTCCAGTTTATTTGGTGCCTCGCGCTAAAGAAACAGGCGAGCTTGTGCTCGGCGCTACTTCTCGTGAAGACGATCGCGATATTCCAAAGGTCGGTGGCGTGCTTGACTTGCTTCGCGATGCCGCAAGTGTGCTTCCTGGCATTCAGGAATGCTCGATTACTGAGGTTACTGCTGGCGGTCGTCCTGGAACTCCAGATGATTTGCCATTCATTGGCATTGATCCTAAGACGCACACCACGATTTCCACCGGTTACTTCCGTCACGGCATTTTGCTCACAGCTTTGGGCTCTTCTTTGACTACAAAGCTTGTGCTTGAGCAAGAGTTAACTGAGAAGGAAAAGGGCTTCTTGGAGAGCTGCAATCCTGCACGCTTCTAATCGCTAATTTCAGTGAATTCGCTAGATTTCGCCGCGAATTGTGTGAAGTGTTCCAATATAGACGTAAGTGTGATGCAGAAAGTACTTTTAGTAATTCAGCTTTTAGTTAGTAAAGGTTAGATTATGCAAATCGTAGTCAATGGTGAAACTGTTGAAGTGCAAGACGGATTGACTGTTGCTCAGCTTATTGCGCAACGTTATGGTTCGGATGCAGGACCTGGTATAGCGGTCGCAATTGGCGACGATGTGCTTTCTCGCGCGCAATGGGAATCAGCAGTCATATGTGATGGGAATCAAGTCGAAATTCTTAGCGCAGTTCAAGGCGGCTGAAACACCACAAAATTAAGCGTGAAATTAGTGCGCTTAATTATTTAATTTTAATTAAGTTTAAATATTAAATATTAAATAAAAGGCTTAAAATGACAGAAAATAATACAGAAGAAAGTGCCGATACTTGGCAGCTTTGCGGTAAGACTTTACACTCAAGGCTTTTGCTTGGTACAGGCGGCATGACGAGCATTGATATTATGGAAAAGTCGCTTGTTGCTTCGGGTGCGGAAGTGGCAACAGTTGCCATGCGTCGTCACGCAAAAACTGGCGTGGATATTTACGGCATGTTGCAGCGCCACAATATTAACGTTTTGCCAAATACTGCTGGTTGCAAAACTGCGCATGATGCTGTTCTTACAGCAAAAATGGCTCGTGAATCGCTTGGAACTGACTGGATTAAGCTCGAAGTAATTGCAGACGACGATACTTTGCTCCCAGATACTCGTGAAGTATTGCTTGCTGCAGAAAAGCTTATTGAAGAAGGATTTAGCGTGCTTTGCTACACGAATGACGACCCGATTGTGGCTCGTCGCTTGGTTTCGCTTGGCGTGAAGGCTGTTATGCCTGGTGGTGCTCCAATTGGAACTGGTCTTGGCATTTTGAATCCTCGAAACATTGAGCTGATTGTTCAAGAATGCAAGGAAGCTGGCGTTCCTGTAATTTTGGATGCTGGTGTTGGAACTGCTTCCGATGTTGTTAAAGCTTTCGAAATTGGCTGCTCTGGTGTGCTTCTTGCAAGTGCTGTAACTCGCTGCCCAGATCCTGTAAAGATGGGCCGCGCAATGGCTGCTGCTGTAACTGCTGGAAAGCTTGCTCACGATGCTGGCCGTATTCCTAAGCGTGAACATGCACTCGCTTCTTCGCCTGTTGAAGGTCGCGCTTGGGCTGATTCTGTACTGTAAATTTCTGTACTGTAATTTTTCGGCATATTATTCAACATGACGATTAATAAAATTTACGACAACCTGCAGGAGCTTGAGGCGGAACGCACTAGCCGTCACTTGCTCCTGCCGGGCTTTACTAATGAACATCAGCAGTTACTTCGCGATGCGAAAATCTGCATGGTCGGTGCAGGTGGACTTGGTTCGCCGTGCTTGCTTTCGCTTGCTGCTGCAGGAGTTGGAGAAATCACAATTTGTGACGACGACGTTGTTGAGCTTTCTAATTTGCAAAGACAGACTTTATATACTGTCGATCAGTGCGGCAAATCTAAAGCGCAACTTGCAGCTAATCGTCTGCAAGCGTTATCTCCAGGTTTAAAAATCAACCTTGTAAATAGATTTAATGAAGACAACGCAAAGCAGCTTGTAGAAAGTCACGATATTGTTATCGACGGTTGTGATAATTTTGATACGCGCTTTTTGATTGCGGATGCTGCTTGGAGTGCTGGTACGCCGGAAGTTTACGGTTCGGTGCTTTATTATGAAGGTCAAGTAAGCGTTTTCGTGCCAGGAAAAGGTCCTGGTTTGCGTGATTTGTATGCGTGCCCTCCGCCTAAAGAAAAAGTGCCAAAATCGGCTGTGTTGGGTGCAACTGCAGCTATTGTTGGCGCAATGATGGCAACTGAAGCAATTAAACTCATAACCGGTATTGGCACGCCGCTTATTGGCGTTTTAGCGCGTTATAACGCTCTGGATAATTCTTTGCGTCGCTTTAAGTTCAGCGCGTGAATCCTATTGAATTTTTCAGAATTTCCCATTAATTTTGCTTAAATTGCAAAACTTGAGTCTAGTTGTATAAAGTTTTTTGTAATTTTTGGGAATAAAAGTTGACTTTTATAAGTTGAGTGTAATAGACTCAAGTTTTGGAAAGTAAAAAAGCTGATGCTTTACATAGTTTCCAACAAGGAATCTAAATAAGGTTCAGCTTACGTAACTACAAAACTTGAAGGAAAGCGTAATTGCACAAAAGGTGCAATACCTAGTTAAGGAGAAATTATGGGACGCGCAGTAGGTATTGATTTGGGAACAACCAACTCTTGCATTGCTACTCTTGAAGGTGGCAGCCCAACAGTTATTGTAAACGCTGAAGGCGCACGTACCACGCCATCTGTTGTGGCATTCAGCAAGTCTGGCGAAATCTTGGTTGGTGAAGTTGCTAAGCGTCAGGCTGTAACAAACGTTGATCGCACGATTAGCTCAGTAAAGCGCCACATGGGCACTGATTGGACTGTTGATATCGACGGCAAGAAGTGGACTCCACAAGAGATTTCTGCACAGGTTCTGATGAAGTTGAAGCGCGATGCTGAAGCTTACTTGGGTGAGCCGGTAACCGATGCCGTTATTACATGCCCAGCATACTTCAACGATGCTCAGCGTCAGGCAACTAAGGATGCAGGTAAGATTGCAGGCTTGAACGTGCTTCGTATTATTAACGAACCAACTGCTGCAGCTTTGGCTTACGGCCTTGAAAAAGGCAAGGAAGACGAGCGCATTTTGGTATTCGACTTGGGTGGCGGTACTTTCGATGTGTCCTTGCTTGAAATTGGTAAGGATGACGACGGATTCTCCACAATTCAGGTGCAAGCAACTAACGGCGATAACCATTTGGGTGGCGACGACTGGGATCAGAAGATTATCGACTGGCTCGTTGGCGAAGTTAAGAACAAGTATGGCGTTGATTTGAGCAAGGATAAGATTGCTTTGCAGCGCTTGAAGGAAGCTGCTGAGCAGGCAAAGAAGGAACTTAGCTCTTCTACTTCTACCTCAATTTCTATGCAGTACTTGGCAATGACTCCTGACGGCACTCCAGTGCATTTGGATGAGACTTTGACTCGTGCTCACTTTGAGGAAATGACTTCCGACTTGCTTGGCCGCTGCCGTACTCCATTTAACAACGTTCTTTCTGACGCTGGTATTTCAGTAAGCCAGATCGATCACGTGGTTCTTGTTGGTGGTTCAACTCGTATGCCAGCTGTGAAGGATTTGGTGAAGGAACTTACAGGCGGTAAGGAAGCTAACCAGTCCGTGAACCCAGATGAGGTTGTTGCAGTTGGTGCAGCCGTTCAGTCGGGCGTTATTAAGGGAGATCGCAAAGACGTTCTGCTTATTGATGTAACTCCACTTTCCTTGGGTATTGAAACCAAGGGTGGAATTATGACAAAGCTTATCGATCGCAATACTGCTATTCCTACGAAGCGCTCGGAAGTATTCTCTACTGCTGAAGACAATCAGCCATCCGTGTTGATTCAGGTTTACCAGGGCGAACGTGAGTTTGCTCGCGATAACAAGCCTCTTGGTACTTTTGAGTTGACTGGAATTGCTCCAGCTCCTCGTGGCGTTCCGCAGATTGAAGTTACTTTCGATATTGATGCTAACGGCATTGTGCACGTTTCCGCTAAGGATAAGGGCACTGGTAAGGAACAGTCCATGACTATTACCGGTGGTTCTGGTTTGCCAAAGGACGAAATTGACCGCATGGTGAAGGAAGCTGAAGCTCACGAAGCTGAAGATAAGAAGCGTAAGGAAGAAGCTGAAGTTCGCAACCAAGCAGAAGCCTTTGCTTACCAGACTGAAAAGCTCGTGAACGACAATAAAGACAAGCTTTCCGATGAAATCTCTAAGGAAGTTACCGACAAGGTTAATGCTTTGAAGGAAGCTTTGAAGGGTGACGACGTTGAGAAGATTAAGTCTGCTCAAAGCGAGTTGATGACTTCTGCTCAGAAGATCGGTCAGCAGCTTTACGCTCAGCAGGGTGCTGCTGGTGCCGAAGCTGGTGCTCAGTCTGCTGCTGGTGCTCAGGCTGGCTCTGCAGCTAAGGATGATGATGTAGTTGACGCCGAAGTGGTGGACGACGACAAGGATGATAAGGACAACAAGTAATGTCCGACTTTAACGCCAACGAATATTTGCAAGATATGGAAGATGCTGACTCGCTGGATGTAAAAGCTACAGGTGATTCTGCGAAATCGTCTGCGCAATCTTCATCGAAAGCTGCTGAAGGTGCAAATCCTGCAGAAACGAAAGCTGATGCTAACGTTTCTGCGAATTCCGCAAATTCTGAGGATACGGCGAATTCCACTGAATCTTCAGAATCGAAAGACAGCCAAGACGCAGATAGCGGCAGTTTAACTCCCTTAGGTAAAGCTAAGAAAGAAGCTGCAGAGTACTTGGAAGCGTTACAGCGAGAGCGTGCTGAGTTTATAAACTTCAGAAATCGTTCTGCCAAAGAGCAGGATCGTTTCAGACAGCATGGAATTATTGACGTGCTGACAGCATTGCTTCCAGCATTGGATGATATTGACCGCATTCGCGAGCATAGCGAAATGGATGATTCGTTCAAGGCTGTTGCAACTAAGATAGATAAGGCTTTTGAAAAGTTTGGTGTGGAAAAGTTTGGTGAAAAGGGCGAAGATTTTGACCCGACCAAGCATGATGCAATTTTGCACAGACCAGATCCAGACGCTACAAAAGAAACTGTTGATGCTGTAGTTGAAGCAGGATATCGAATAGGAGATCGCGTTATTCGCGCCGCTCGTGTGGTCGTTTCTTCACCACAGCAATGACTAACGAAACTCTTTCGTGACTTTATTGCATAACTTGCTCGTGCTGACTCATAAGAGTTGGCACGAGCAGCCTATATTTGGTCAAAAGCGAAATAGCCAATGTGCTTGTGAAGAAAGGAGGCACAAATGGCTGAAAATGAATGGTTAGCTAAGGATTTTTATAAGGTTCTCGGTGTCTCCAAAGACGCAGATGAGGCAACGATTACCAAAGCGTATCGCAAACTTGCTCGTAAATATCACCCTGATTTAAACAAAACAAAAGAAGCTGAAGAAAAATTTAAGGATGTTTCTGAAGCTTATGACGTATTAAAAGATAGTCAAACTCGTCAACGTTACGATGCTATCCGCCAATTTGGTGCTGGTGGTGCTCGTTTCGCTGGAGGAGCAGGTGGTGCTGGCGGTTTCGATGCGTCGAGTTTCTCGGATATTTTCTCCATGTTCAACGGCGGCTCTGGCATGGGTGGTATGGGCGGAAACGGTTCGCGCATTCGCTTTACATCCAACGGTGCTGGACCAAATATGAGCGACATTTTCTCCATGTTTGGTGGAGGTCAGCGCTCTCAAGATTCAGCAGGATTCCAAGGTACGAGTGGCTTTGGCGGTGAGAGGTATTCTCAACCGCAGGAAGCTGACGTGCCTGAAGTTGGCGAAGATATAACAACCGATATAAAGCTCACATTTAAGCAAGCTTTTAAAGGCGCTACAGTATCGTTGCGTGCGGCTGGTGAAACTTTTAAAACGCATATTCCAGCTGGTGTAAAAACCGGACAGAAAATTCGTTTGAAAGGAAAAGGCAAGCCAGGCAAGTTCGGTGGTGCTGCAGGTGACTTGTACTTGCATGTTCAAGTAGAAGCATCAGATAAATTTACTTTGCGAGGCGACGATTTGATTTCTACATTGCCGCTAACGTTAAGTGAAGCAGTGCATGGTGCAAAAGTTAGTATAAACGACCTAGACGGCAATCCTGTTACTTTCAAAGTTCCAGCTTGTGTTTCAAGCGGTGATGAAGTTCGTATAGAAGGTGCTGGAGTGCCCGGAAAGAATGGCGATTTTGTTGGTGTTGTGCAGATTCGTTTGCCAAAGCGTTCGAGCATGTCTCTTAGACGCGTTGCAAAAGAATTTGATAAAACTGCTGGCGAAACTTATGCTGAAGAAATTAAAAAATTAAGACAAAACTAAGTTAACAATAATTTAGTAGGTTAAACACTGTTGAATTGCTTGTAACAGTGCTTTAAACATACTAAAAAGAGCAAAGGAAGGCGTGCTATGACACCAATAACGCGTGAAACTAAAGCACTGTATGAAATGTGTGCAGTTGCTTTAGTGCGTGGTACCGCAACGCTTGACGGGGCAGATGAAGTAGGATTTGTTCTTGATTTGCCAATATTTACCGTAAGCCATGTGGCACGCCTAACCAATACGCACCCGCAAACTTTACGACAGTATGATAGGCTTCATTTAATAATGCCGAATAGAACTGAAGGTGGCGCTCGTCGCTATTCTTTGCGAGATATAGACAGGATTGTGCAAACTCAGCATTTAAGCCAAAATGAAGGTATCAATCTTGCTGGCATCATGCAAATACTTGATTTGCAAGAAGAAAATCGACAGCTTAAAAGACAAGTAAGGCATTTGCTTGATTCTGCAGAGTCTTCAGAACGCAATATTTTTGCTGCAAATGCAGATGGTGACATTGTGGAAATGCAGCGTTCTCGCAATGCGCGTCGCTGGAGGCGGGATATTCTTACAGAGAGGCGAGCGTTACCTTCGTCGTATTCTTCGGAAAGCTATAACAGTAATTATAAAAATCGAAAGTCTTCGGATGAAAAATCTGTGGTGTTGTGGAGAGCGTGGAGCATATAGTAACGTAGGTATGGCTACTTATTGTGCTTAAGTGAGAAATTAGTGAGAATTAACGAGAAGAATTAATAGTGCGAAAAGTAATGCAGAATTAGTGCGAAAATGATGTGCTACAAAAGCTAAAGCAAATATATGCAATATAAAGGATTGTGAATGGCTGAACAGACGACGAATATGTGTGCAAATACTCTTAACTCTAGTGAAGAAAAACATGTGTTGCGTGCAGTTTTCTGGGATATGGATGGTACTCTTATAGATTCCGAGCCGTATTGGCATGAGTCGGAATTTTATTTAGTAAAAAAATACGGTGGATACTGGGATGAAGATTTAGCTTGGGAATGTTCCGGTGGATCCCTTGAAACTGTTGCCAATAAGATGATTCCTTCTGGTACAAAACTTACAGTAGAAGAAATTGGCAAAGGCATGGTTGATTACGTTGCTGCTCGTGAGGCTGAATCCGTGCCGTGGGTTCCAGGAGTTTTAGATGTACTTAAAAGTCTTACGGATGCCGGCATTACTTCGATTTTGGTGAGCAATTCGCCGCGTTGTTTGGTTGAAAATATTGTGAATCACGCTCCAGAAGGTGCTTTCGCTGGGTATGTGTGCGGAGACGATGGATTTAAACCGAAGCCTAGTGCTGAGCCTTATCTTGCTGCAGGAAAAATGGTTGGCATTGAGGGCACGGATGAGGAAGTTGCAAAGCAGATGGCTAATTGCATTGCCATAGAAGATTCTCTATCTGGTCTTACTGCCGCAGTTAATTCCGGAGCAACTGTAATTGCGCAAACAGGTTTTTCGCGCGCAAACATATCTGAAAGCAAGCATCATGCAGAACTTAACGGTTATGAAAATGTTACTGCTAAAATGCTTGAGAACATTGTTTTGAGCCGAAACTAATTAATAAACTAGCGAAACTAATTAACAAACTATTTAGCTATTTACTTAGCTAGCTATTCGCATATCTGTTCGTAAATTAGCTACAGTTTTGTTTATAAATAGCTACAGTTGATTTACTAGTTTCCTCCAGTTGTGTCATAGTTATTGTCATAACCATGACCGCCAGAATTATTATCGTAGCTGCCAACGCCGCCCGATGATGAATCGTCACGACCATACAGCTGACTATCAAGGTCTAAATCGTTGTCGTTGTCCTTGTCTTTATCTTTGTCCTTGTTTTTATCCTTACCCTCATTCTCAGTTTTTATATGCGTGAATGTATGTTGTTCGCCTAATCCCCATTTTCCATCAGGTCCACCAATTTTGCCTGTGTCTTTTGCTTCAGGGAATTTAGTATTCGGGGTTCCTATTACCGCTTGACGCATGTATCTTGTAAACAAGTGCACAGGGTAGTCGCTTCCGCCAAGATATCCGTGGAACGGTTTAATTACTTGTGGGCTACCTTTTGCGTCTGGATTCCATATGGCAAATGCGGTAACAATATTTGGCGTAAATCCTACAAAGCTACCAGCAGTTTCATCGTTTGCTGTTCCAGACTTTCCTGCAATTTCTCTACCTACAGCGCGAGCTTCAGTTGCTGTACCATGTTGCACTACGCCAATCATTGCTTTTGTAGCTAGAGCGGCATCGGCTGGTGAGAATACTTGCTTTCCGGCTGTTGGTGCACGGTAGAACTCCTTACCGTCAGGATTTTTTACGCTGGCAACAATATGCAAATCTGGGCGTCTTCCTTGGTTTGCAAATGTTGCATATGCGCGCGCAATTTCGCTTACATGCACAGAATCGTTTCCGAGCACAGTAAACGGATTCTTACCATTGACTCGTTCAGGGCTTAAACCTGCCATAACTGCAGTATGAGCAACTTTCTTAGCACCAAGTTTACTTTGCAAATCCATATACACTGTGTTCACAGAATTTGCAGTTGCACTGTATAAGTTAATGGTGCCGTAGCTCATGTTTGCAAAGTTTCCAACAGGTTTATCGATCCCATCAAACTTGCGTGGAGAATTGCCATTGAACATCGTATCCAAGCTAGTGCCAGCCTGAATTGCTCCCATAAGCGCAAAAGGCTTCATAGTAGAACCTGGCTCATAAAGCGCTTGTGTGGCGTTATTAAGCTGTTTCTTTAGATAATCGTCTCCTGCGTAAACGGAAATGATTGAACCATCTTTTGCGTTTATTGAAATTCCGCCAACTTGCAGTCCTTCTGGCACAATTCCTCGTCCATCTTGAGAAGGACTTGCAACTTTGAACATTAAATCTTGCTTAGCTTTATCGATAGTAGTAATAATGCGATATCCGCCACTGTCAAGATCTTCCTGCGTAAAAGCACCGTTCCTAGTTAACTCATCGCGAACCATATGCAATAAGTAACCTTGTTGACCTGCGTAAATGTTTTGAGTCGTCTGAGTAATAGTTTTAGGCATTTTTGCTTGCGCTGCTTGAGAAGCTGTAATGTAGCCATCTTCTTTCATAATGCGTAACACGCGCTTAAAACGAATGCCTGCTTCTTTTGGACCAATTGCAGGATCCCAGCTACTTGGTGCTGGAATAATACCTGCTAAAAGTGCAGCTTGCGAAAGTGACAAATCTTTTGCTTCTATACCGAAATATGCTTTAGCTGCAGCTTGAATTCCGTATGCTCCTCTACCCAAGTAAATAGTATTCATATAATTGCAAAGTACTGTATCTTTATCTTGGGTTTGCGCAATTTTCAAAGCTAAAATAGCTTCTTTTAGTTTTCCAAAATAAGTTTTTGTTTCACCGAGATAATATCTTTCCGCATATTGTTGCGTAATAGTTGAGCCGCCCCAACGCCCGTGCTTTGTAACGTTATGAAGTAATGCGCGTCCAATTCCTTTAAAATCTATTCCGCCATCGTGGTAGAAGGAACGATTTTCTGAAGCAACTATTGCTTTACCAACATATTTAGGTAGTACTGAACAATTGATAATTTCGCGATTTTGCTCAGCAAAAGAGCCTAATTCAGTTTTGCCATCTGAATAGTACACTTTCGTCTTATCTGCCATAGCAACTTTGTCTGGTGCAGGTATATCTGTAGTTGCGTACAGATAAGCAAAAACAATTGTGCCTAGCAAAATTGGTACAAAAATAACGATAAGTGCCCAAAAAATAATAGGATGTCTGCCTCGCCAAGCTCTACGACGCCTTCTGCGTGTTGCTGCGCGAGAACGTTCGAATCTCGAATTACGGCTGCTTTTGTTTGATTCAAAAGAATACGAATGTGGACGGTATGAGTCTTGTCCGCTTGGTGGGACAGATGAAGGCATATTCGTATTTTTTTGTGATTGTGACGATATGCTTCGAGTAGCTTTCTCATGCGAAGTAGACGCTCGTCTTCCATCTTTACGTGCAACCATACATTCCACCGTAGCGTCCGGTGTTGAATTTTTCTACAAAACAGCATGTTTTTGTTTAGAAAAGATTAAAAATATTGAATATTAGTACATATTTGTTAAAGCAATAGTATTATGAAATGTGTATGGTGCGGCATAATGTAATGTCGCTTATTTTGCAGGGCAAGGAGTCTATATGAGCATCCGCGTTGCCATTGCCGGTGTCGGCAATTGTGCTTCGTCGCTGGTTCAGGGCGTTGAATATTACAAAAACGCTGATGACGGTGAGAAAATTCCAGGGTTGATGCACGCTGTATTTGGTCAGTATCGTGTGCGCGATATTGAGTTTGTTGCGGCGTTTGATGTTGATTCTCTAAAGGTTGGGCATGATTTAAGTGAAGCAATTGGCGCTTCACAAAATAACACAATTCGTTTTGCTGATGTACCAAATTTGGGTGTAGAAGTATTGCGTGGTCCAACTTATGACGGTCTTGGTGATTACTACCGTGAAATGATTGATGAGTCCGAGGCTGAACCTGTTGACGTTGCTCAAGTTTTGCGAGATAAGCATGTGGATGTGCTTGTTTCTTATCTTCCAGTAGGATCTGAGCAAGCCGATAAAGCTTATGCGACTGCTGCGATGGAAGCTGGCTGTGCATTTGTAAACTGCCTGCCAGTCTTCATTGCTTCTGATCCTGAGTGGGCACAAAAATTCCGTGATGCAGGAGTTCCTATTATTGGCGATGACATTAAAAGTCAGGTAGGTGCAACTATTACTCACCGCGTTATGGCTCGACTTTTTGAGGATCGCGGTGTGCGTTTGGATCGCACGTATCAGCTGAATGTTGGCGGAAATATGGACTTTATGAACATGCTTCAGCGTTCAAGACTTGAGTCTAAAAAGATTTCTAAGACTCGTGCAGTAACTTCAATCGTGCCTCATGAAATGGATGAGCATAATGTTCATATTGGGCCTTCAGACTACGTAGCTTGGTTGGATGATCGCAAGTTTGCTTTCGTGCGTTTGGAAGGTACTACTTTTGGTGATGTTCCTTTGAATTTGGAGTACAAGCTTGAGGTTTGGGATTCTCCAAATTCTGCCGGAATTGTTATCGATGCTGTTCGAGCCGCAAAAATTGCTTTGGATCGCAAGCTTTCTGGTCCGGTTTTGGCTCCAAGTTCATACTTTATGAAGTCTCCTGCAGTTCAGCATGAAGATAGTGAAGCTCGCCAATTAGTTGAACGCTATATTGCTGGTGATGTTGAAGCTAACGAGTCTCAGCTTGATGAAGATACTGAATTTGCAAAAGAACATGGCAAGAGTGTGTGGCGCGCATAATTTATTACTACTCGACATGTAGCGAAAATCGTGTAATATAGATAAAGCCTCCGTGTGGCACTAAGTCACCCAATCCCCCCAGGGCAGAAATGCAGCAAGGGTAAGTGGCCTCTGGTGGGTGCGCGGAGGTTTTATTATGCGTAAAACTAGCGCGGTCGTAAATACTGTCGTAAAGTCTAAAGTATGAGTGAAGAATTTGCAGGAATTCAATCCAATAGCATTGACAATCAGCATGATGATTCTGCTGAGAAAAATGATGCGCTGCCGGTAGGTGGAACTTCGCAAGATGTTAATCGCAACAGTGAAGGTAGTGACTATTCGCATCCTTTGGATTCGATTAATACGATTACGCCATTTTCTCCAATCTCATCTGAGGATAATGACGAAAAAATATCGCCTTTATTTCCAGAAAATACTGAAGAGAAATCTTCTAAACAGTCTGTAAAACAGTTTGTGAAACAAACTAAACGTCAATCTGATTTGTCTGATTTGTCTGATTTGTCTGATTTGTCGTATTCAACTAATCAGTTATCTTCTGAAGATTCTTCATCGGATGCAGATGATATTGATCAGCTTGATCCGCTCGTAAAGCGTCCTCGAATATCTACCATATTGTGGTGTGTTGCTATTGCAATTGTTTTCCTGGCTTCTGCTGCGTTCATATGGTTTATTAGTGTGCAAACAGTACTTGGTCAAAGCTATGAAGAAATGGTAATTGACGGATTTGGCTCTCATGGTATGCCGTCTTGGCTTGCATTTTGCTTGCGACCTATAAGCGTTTCTATGGTTGTTATAATTACTGGCATAATAATTGCTCTTGTTTCACTCATAGTAGTTTGTATTCGTAAACGTTGGTGGCTTCTTGGTCAATGTGCTGGAATTATTATTCTTTCGGCTGCTGCTGAACCATTGAAAAAAATTCTTCCGCGCCCAATGCTTATAAGTATTGAATATTTGTCTGCAAATTCAGCACCTTCAGGTCATACCCTACTTATTACTGCATCATGTGCGTTGCTTATTTGTGTAGTTTCGCGTGTTTGGCGCGCATGGGCGTCAGTAGTTGCAGCTTTTATAAGCGTTCTTGTGGAACTTTCTTTGATTGCAGCACATTGGCATAGAGTTTCTGACGTTCTTATGTCATTACTTATCGTTGGTGCTGTAACGCTTATTATGCTCGCATGCACTCGCAGTAGTGGAATGGATATGCCAGCTTATCGACGTTCCTCAATTAGCGTTCAAATTGTAGGAAGCTCTATGATTACGATTGGTGTGTTGGCGTGTTTGTATGCACTTTATTTAATATGGCAAATTCTTCCTGGTGTTGATATTTTTGCTCAATGGGCTGCAAGCGTATCTTATGTAGCAACTTATTGGCTGATTATAGGCGTGTCTTTGCTTGTTTTTGGCGTAATTATGGTAATGCGTCACTCTACAGCTTCGCCGTTGAGTAGGCTTGGATTAGTAGGCGCTCCGCCGACGCCTCCATCTGCTTCTAAGTAATATTGTCTACTCTATCTGCTTTTATCCACCGAGGTGGAATGTAATAGACGTATAACTTAAGTTGCGATACAGTTAGCGTGAAACATATAGTTCGGAATTATATGTTCGATTGTGTTAGGAAAGGAGCGAATATGGCAGCACAGAATAAGCTAGTCATTGTGGAGTCTCCCACGAAAGCGCGAAAAATTGGCGGGTATTTAGGAAATGGATATACCGTCATGGCTTCAGTTGGGCATATTCGCGATCTCGCTCAGCCAAGCCAAGTTCCAGCCTCACGCAAAGCGGCGTTTGGTAAGTTTGGTGTAGATGTCGATCATGGTTTTGCACCATATTACGTAGTTGGCTCAGATAAAAAGAAAACTGTTTCCGATTTAAAGTCTGCGCTCGCAAAAGCTGACGAATTATATCTGGCAACTGATGAGGATCGCGAAGGTGAAGCTATTGCGTGGCATTTGGTAGAAGCATTGAAGCCAACTGTGCCAGTAAAGCGCATGGTGTTTCATGAGATTACTAAGGATGCAATTCAAGCCTCGCTTAGTAATACTCGAAATGTTGACGACAATATGGTTGACGCGCAAGAAACTCGTCGTGTGTTAGACCGTTTGTATGGATATGAGCTTTCTCCTGTTTTGTGGAGAAAAGTTGGTCCTGGTCTTTCTGCTGGACGCGTGCAGTCTGTTGCTACTAGGTTGATTGTTGAGCGTGAACGCGAGCGTATGGCGTTTACTAAGGCGTCTTACTGGGATATTAGCGCGATTTTAAGTTCTAAAGGCTCAGATGGTGAAAGTGTTGATTTTGAAGCGCGCATGAGCGAGCTTTCTGGTCGCCGTCTGGCTGGTTCTAAAGATTTCAATTCAAAAGGTGAGTTGGTTTCTACAAAAGATGAATCACAAAAAGCTTTGCATGTTGACGCTGATTTTGCATCTAAGCTTTCTAAAGCTCTTGAAAATTCAGATTTTGTAGTTGACTCTATGGAAACGAAGCCGTATCGTCGTCGTCCTTTGCCACCTTTTACTACATCAACTTTGCAGCAAACTGCTGGAAACCGACTTTCAATGAGCTCTCGCCAAACTATGCGAGCTGCGCAATCTTTATACGAAAACGGCTATATCACTTACATGCGTACGGATTCCGTAACGCTTTCCAAAGAAGCTATCGAAGCTGCGCGTAGTGCCGCTCGTGCAGCGTTTGGCGACGAGTATGTTTCGCAATCTCCTAAGCAGTATGCAACTACGTCTGCAGGAGCGCAGGAAGCTCATGAATGTATTCGCCCTGCTGGAGCGCGTTTCTTAAGCCCGGACGAGCTTGCAGATAAATTACCTGCGGATCAGCTGAAATTGTATACGCTTATTTGGCAACGAACCCTTGCGTCACAAATGGCTGATGCTACAGGTTTTACAGCAACTGTTAAGTTAAATGCTTCTGCTGGAGAATATGGAGAAGCTTTGTTCCAAGCTTCTGGAACAGTAATTACTTTTGCTGGTTTTATGAAGGTTTTTGGCAATGCACATGCATCTGAAGGTGAAAGCGATAAGGCGCTTCCTCAAATGCAAGCTGGGGATATTCTTGAAGCTAAAAGTGTTAGTGCGGATTCTCACGAAACTCAGCCTCCTGCAAGATATACTGAAGCTTCTTTAGTTAAAACTTTGGAAGCTAAGGAAATAGGCCGCCCTTCTACTTACGCAACGATTATTTCCACAATTATTGATCGCGGATACGTCTATGAGCGTGGACGTGCATTGATTCCTTCTTGGCTTGCTTTTGCTGTAATTAAGCTTTTGGAAGCGAATTTCCCGAAGTATGTTGATTACGCGTTTACTGCTGATATGGAAAATGGTTTGGACAGAATTGCGCACGGTGAAGAAACCGGTCGCGATTGGTTAACTAGGTTCTATTTCGGTTCTGGTGAAGGTGCCGCTAATTCCGCTGATGAAGCTCATATTGGTTTGCAACAGCAGGTTGCAGAGCTTGGTGAAATTGATGCGCGTGAAATAAATACCATAGACATTGGCGATGGTTTGCATGTGCGTATTGGACGCTATGGTCCTTACTTGGAAGACATTAAGAATCTTGATGCTGAAGGCAACCCTCGTCACGCTTCTTTGCCAGAAACTTTAGCTCCAGATGAGTTAACTGTTGATGCTGCTCGAGAATTGCTTGAGAATAATGCTGAAGGTCCACGTGTGCTTGGAGTAGATCCAGAAACGGGTGGGAACGTAGAAGTGCGCAACGGTCGTTTTGGGCCGTACGTGGCACTGGTAGAAGAGCAGAATAATGCGGAAGATTCTAAATCTTCTAAGGCTTCTAAGTCTTCTAAGGCTCGTCCAAAAATGGCTTCTTTGTTTAAAACCATGGATCCAGCGACTTTGACTTTGCAAGAAGCGTTGCAACTTTTGAATTTGCCACGTTTGGTTGGTGAGTATGAAGAAGTTGATGCCGAAGGCGTTGTAAAACTAGCTCGTATAGAAGCAAATAATGGTCGTTACGGTCCATATTTAACTAAAACATATTCTGCTGTAGATACTTCTGCTGGAGAAACTGTGGAATCTAAGCCGGATACGCGATCTCTTTCTAGTGAAGATACTATTTTTACTGTTACTTTGCAAGAAGCGAAAGATTTATTTGCGCAACCAAAGTACGGTAAGCGTACTCGTGGTGCCGCCAAGCCGCCTCTTCGTGAGCTTGGTGCAGATCCTGAAACTGGGAAGCCAGTAGTGATTAAGGATGGTTTCTACGGAGCTTATATTACTGATGGCGAAACGAATCGCACTTTGCCAAAGCAGTATACGCCTGAATCGATTGATCCGCAGGATGCATTTGCACTTTTGGCGCAAAAGCGTGCCGCAGGTCCCGTAAAACGCAAAAAGCGCGCGACTAAGAGCACTGCAAAATCTTCTGAAAAGAAGTCTACTGCGAAAAAATCTACCGCAAGGAAAACTTCTACAAAGAAGACTACTTCAAAGAAATCTACCGCTAAAAAAGCATAGGAATGAAATCTAAAGATTAAATAAACCTTGCATATGGAGTCAAAAAATATGGCATCTAAGAATGACGATTTCTCTGATGGCTGCGCTTGCGGAGGAAACTGCGGCTGCAGAAGTGAGCAATCTTATGCAAATAAAGGCTTATTTATTTCTTTTGAGGGCATTGATGGCGTTGGCAAAACTACGCAAGTTGAGGCTCTTAAGGATTATTTGCAATCTTCGGGGCGAGAAGTTGTAGTGACGCGTGAGCCTGGCGGTACGCAGTTGGGTAAAACTTTGCGCGAAATACTCTTGCATGGCACGAGTGTATCTGCCAGAACAGAAGCTTTGCTTTTTGCTGCGGATCGTGCACAGCATGTTGCGCAAGTAATTCGCCCTGCACTTAGCCGTGGTGCAGTAGTAATAACGGATCGTTATATTGATTCTTCGCTTGCTTACCAAGCAGGCGGTCGCGAATTGACTATGGATGATGTGCGAACTTTAAGTGAGTGGGCAACGGATTCGCTGTGGCCTAATCGCACTTATTTGCTAGATATGCAGCCGGAAGATGCTTTTAAGCGTTTGCATCGTGAGCAAGATCGCATGGAATCAGCTGGAATAGATTTCGCACGTCGCACTAGAGAAGCATTTTTAGATTTAGCGCAGGAATCTGCAGATCGTTATCGCGTATTAGATGCAACGTTCTCAGCGAAATCATTATCTGAACTTATTGTGCAAGACGTACATAACTTAATTGAAGAAATTGAAACTAAATAAAGTGGCGAATTTTATAAAGTGAAGAAGTAAAGAAGCTATGCAGGGGGTGAAGCGATGAGTGTGTGGGATAGCGTTATTGGGCAAGAACAGGTAGTTTCGCGATTGCGAAAAATTGCTTGTGCGGATGCTAGCAAAATAGCGCAATCTTGGCTGATTTGCGGAGCTGCTGGCTTCGGTAGTGCGCAAGTTGCGCGCGCTTTCGCTGCAGCTCTCGAAAGTCCGGATCATGGAGAAGGCAGTGATGGAATTAGCGGCGAAAATGAGCTTAGTAAAACTGCCAAAGAAGTTTTAGCAGGATCGCATCCTGATGTGCATACGCTTGCAACAAAAGGCGTAACTCTTAGTATTGACGATGTACGCGAGGCAATTGGGATTTCTGAGCAGATGCCTAGCACTGCTCCTTGGCGAATCATAATTATTGAAGATGTTGACAGAATGTTGGAACGTAGCACAAACGTTCTTCTTAAAGAGATTGAAGAGCCAAGCGAGCATACGATTTGGCTTTTATGCGCTTCAAGTGTTATGGATGTGCTTCCAACAATTCGTTCGCGTACGCAACTTGTGCAATTAGCTACTCCAAACGAGCAGTCTATAGCAGAATATCTTACTAAAAAAACGGATGCGGATAATAAGCTAGCAAATCGTGCAGCCAGGCTTTCTCAAGGAAATATAGCAACTGCTTTTATCTACGCAAGCGATGAGCGTGCTTTAAGTAGGCGAGATGAGCTTATTGCAGGATTGCTCCGTATGCATGATGCTGCCGACGCAATTATGCTTGCTGCAATGCTTATTGACGATGCAAAATCACAAGCAGAAGATGAGGTTCAGCGAAATGTTGAGGCTCAACAAAAAGAATTTCGTAGAATTAACGGATTAGGCGATGAGGATCGCATTCCGCCCAAATTGCGCGCAAGCTACAATGCAATTGGGAAAAAGGATGATATAAAACGTAAAGTAACTCGTGTAAGCCGCGACGTGTTATGCCGTTCTCTTGACGCAATCGATAGCGTGTATAGAGATGTTTTAGTTGTTATTAACGAAGCGCAAAAGTCTTCGCCGATTATAAATCAGGAATACAAGTCTAGAATTGTCCAGTTGGCACAAAGCATGACAGCAAGTAGTGCATTGGATTGTGTTGACAGCATTGCTACTACTCGTCGTCGGCTTTCGAGAAATGGTAACACAACTCTTGTTTTTGAAGCACTATTTTGCTCACTTTTGCAAAGTCAATAAAATACAAAAGTATCATATCCTCCACGGAAGTGACATATCGCTTGTGCCTATTCTTGGTGAATTTGTTGATTCGCGTCGCATGATTTCCGGTCTAAACTCCATATGTGCAGGTAACCAATGTTGCTCTGATTTGTTAACAGCGGTTAGGCGGATTGCTTCGCGCGCAATTTGCTGATACGGAGGACGGATTGAAGAAAGCTTTGGCTCAGATATTTCTGCCTGTCTGCTATCTCCGTAACCTATTACGAGAACGTCCTGCGGAACTTGCAAAGAAAGCTCATCTAAAGCTAGAAGTGCTCCAAGTGCGACAGCGTCATTTGCGCAAATAACAGCGTCTGGTTTGCGAGATTGTTTAGCGGTAGAATCAGAAAAAAGCCGCATTGTATCTTTGAATCCACGTTGATAAGTAAGTTCTCCAAAAGTTGTCCAATCTGGCTCAGAAAGTAAACTTAATCGGCTTGCAGCAGTCTGAAAATTGGCAAATAAGTTTGCACTTTGTGTGGAGTCAACATTTCCACTTAAATAAGCAATATTATGGGCATCGTGATGCGAAAGATGTATCAAAGCGGCTTCCATCATTGATTCTTGATCCATGCCAACCCAATTCACGTGGAATGAAGTAGTAGTGCCACCAATTTGCACAATGGGAAGATTGTCAACGTAGTTTTCAAGTGTTTTTGTTAAATCACTATTGTTAGATGGCATAACAATAAGACTGTCAACATTATGACCAATAAGCTCTTCTATGCGTTCTTCTTGAGCTTCTGTGTCTTTTCCAGTTCCAACAAGAAGTATTTTATCTATTTCATGAGCTGCTTCATCCAATGCAGAAAGCATATTTACGCTGAATGAATCATCTACGTTGCTTGTGCCCATTACTACGCCGATTGTATTAGTTGTGTCACTTCTTAATGCGCTTGCTGCATAATTTACTGAATAATTAAGCTGCTCTGCAGCTTTTCTTACGCGTTTTGCGATATCGTCATCTTTGGCTCGTCTACCAGAAAGTACACGAGATACTGTTGCAATTGAAACTTTTGCAAGAGCTGCTACATGAGTTATGGAGGCGTTTTGATTAGTTTGATTTGTCATATCTGCCCCCGAATAAGTGCGGTGCTGTAATTATTGGTAAACAGCACCGCAAATTGAATATTATTTATTTGTCAGTTTATGTACACTTATTTATTTATATTATTCGCCTTTCGTGACTACGTCGACAAGATTGTTAGCTACATTTTCAGCGTCTTCACCATCAACGGTAATTGTGATTGAATCTCCTTTAGTAATGCCCAATCCCATAATTGAAAGAATGCTATTCGCACTTACAGGGGCACCTTCGCCTTTCGCAATCGTTACAATGCAATTTGAGGACATTGCGGCTTGAGAAAATTCTGACGCTGGGCGAGCATGTATTCCAACTGGGTCTTCAATAGTAACAGTACGAGTTGCAATTGCCATTTTTTCTCCTTTGAATAATAATTAACAAATTCTGCTTTTATTTTTTTATTTTTCATATAAAAGCAAACCATATTTTTTCTTAAGGTTTTTTTGTTTGCTATTTTCAACATTAAGTGTAGCATAATTAATTGAAAAATACAGAAAACGTTTTCACTTGTTGTAACAACATTTTTAATGGTGTATAGTTTCATTAGTAAGAAACGTTTACCTACAAGAAATGCTTATGCGGCGTTGCGGCCGTAATAAAGTTTCTAAACCTAAAGGAGGGTTTTAAGTATGGTAATCACTGGTGTTGGCATTGGGCGCTCGATGGCATATGGTGAAGTATTGTGTATGGCACCTGCTTTGCATGAGCCAGAGGATTCTCCTCGTGCTGTTAGTGTGTTGGCTGAGGATGCAAAAAAGGCTGTTAAAAATGCTTTAAATGAAGTAAATAAAGACCTAAACCATCGTGCAAGTGAGGCTCTTGAAGCAAAGGATGAGGGGACTCGAAAGGCAGCACCAATTATGCAAGCTCTTGCACAGATGGCCATCGATCCAGCATTAATAAGTGCAATTGAATCTGGTATTGATAAGGGGAAAACAGCTGAACGTGCCACTTGGGAAGGGTTCGCACAATTTGAAGACATGTTGCGTAATCTTGGTGGTTACATGGCTGAGCGTGCAGGAGATTTGCATGATGTTGGCCAGCGTGTTATTGCATCTTTGATTGGTGTTGAAGCTCCTGGAGTGCCGGAAAGTGATTCGCCTTTTGTACTGGTTGCTAAGGATCTTTCACCTGCTGATACAGCTTCACTTGATTTAAGCAAGGTTCAGGCAATTGTCACTCTTGATGGTGGTCCTACAAGTCACACTGCTATTCTTGCTCGTGCTCGTGGAATTGTTGCTGTTGTTGGAGCACACGATGCCTCTCAGCTGAAGAATCATCAAATTGTTGTAGTAGATGCCGTTAATGGTCATGTTATAAGCAGTCCTAGTGAAGAAGAAATCGCGCATGTTAAAGAGTCTCGTGAGCGTTTAAGCCGCGCTCGTGAATTGCGTGGATTGCCTGGAAGTACAAAAGATGGTCATTTGATTCCTCTTTTGGCAAATGTAGGAAAGCCCTCAGATGCTGTAACTGCTCATGAGTATGGAGCAGAAGGAGTAGGTCTATTCCGAACGGAATTTCTGTTTATTGGTAACGAGCAACCGCCTAGTATAGAAGAACAAACAGAATCTTATACAGAGTTACTATCTCAGTTTGAAGGCAAGAAAGTTGTTATTCGATTGCTTGATGCTGGAGCAGATAAGCCGTTACCATTCTTGACTCCTGAAGATGAACCAAATCCTGCCCTCGGACTTCGAGGTTTGCGTACTCTAAGACAGCATATGGATGTTCTAGATGGTCAGCTGGAGGCATTATCTCGTGCTGATGCTGTGACGAATGCTGACTTATGGGTGATGGCTCCAATGGTTTCAGACGAACATGAAGCAGCATATTTTGTAAAACTTGGTAAATCTAAAGGTCTTAAAAAGGTTGGCATTATGGCCGAGGTGCCTTCTATCGCCCTTGTTGCCGAGGAGGTTGCTCAAGTCGCTGATTTTGTATCTATCGGAACGAATGATTTGACGCAATACACTCTTGCAGCAGATAGAACCCTTGGGTCTGTTTCTAATTATCAAACTGCTTGGCACCCTGCAGTGTTGCGCGCGATCAAAATGATTGCAGACGCTGGTAACGCACATGCTATGCCAGTCGGAGTGTGTGGAGAAGCTGCAGCAGACCCAGACTTAGCGGTTGTTCTTACAGGTCTCGGTATTAACTCGCTTTCTATGACGCCGGTTGCTTTGGACGATGTTCGAGCAGAACTTGCTCAAACTACATTTGATGAAGCTAAGGCTAAAGCTCATGATGCTTTAGCTGGAAAGTTCTACCACTCAATCATGCAAGAATAAGCTAAGGGAGTAATTCAAAATATGATCGTTACGAAAAACATTAAAAATTCGATTACCAATCAGAAATAATCAAGAATAATTAACATGCTTAGAAAAGAGAAAATATGAGTACTGATATTGATGAGCTTCTCCCGGATTCTGCAGTAAACCTTGATATTGCAGCGAAGGATTGGCGTGATGCTATTTGTCTTGCAGGCAATGCTTTGAAGGAGTCTGGCTTTACTACTGATGAATATACGAATCAGATGATTGAAACAGTTGAGAAAATGGGCCCGTATATTGTTATTGCCCCAGGCTTGGCTTTGGCACATTCGCGCCCGTCGGAAGCAGTGTTAAAAAGTGGTTTGAGCTGGATTCGCTTAAGTACGCCTGTTAAATTTGGTAACACTGCCAACGATCCGGTCTCTTTAGTAATTGGTCTTGCAGGTCACGATGAAAATGAGCATATTGGCGTTATGTCCGCGGTTGCTGCAGCTTTGTCTAATCCTGTGAAGACTAGAGAACTTGCACAAGCAAAAAACGCTAAAGAAATTCGCGCAATTCTTAAAAGTTAAATACTAAAGAATTAATTAATTTTGCAAAATTAAAAAAATACAACTCAACGAAAGAGGTTATTTATGAATATTCTATGTGTATGCGGAAACGGCATTGGCACGTCTGTACTTTTAAAAATCAATGTTGAGGCTGCGGCAGCAGACTTAGGTCTTGATGTTACAGTTACTACTTCCGATGCGGGAAGTGCAAAAGGTACTGCGAATATGAATGATCTTGTGCTCACTTCTCCTCAGCTTGCTCCAGAGCTTGAGGGCACTACCACTCCTGTAGAAACAATTGAAAATTTCATGGATGTTGAAGAGGTGAAGGGTGTGCTTGAGCGTTACGCATAAATTATGTGTAACAAATAAACGTTTGATTATGCTGATTACGTGCTTACTGCTTTGGCATAGTCGTACTGTTATTTCATGCGCTATTCGCTTTTTCTAAATAAAAAGAAGGAAATAAGATGAACATTGTAGTTCAGGTTTTAAATTTCATAAGTCAGCAGATTTTGAATGTGCCGGCTTATTTGATTGGTATTATTGCGGCAATCGGTCTTATCGCACTCAAACGTAGTGCAGGACAAGTGATTGCAGGCGGCTTAAAAGCTGCTATGGGTTACCTCATTTTGGGTGCAGGTGCTGGCGTTGTTGTTGGTGCACTTGCTCCATTTGGTGACTTGGTTTTGAAGTCTACTGGTGCTCATGGTGTTGTACCTACGAATGAGGTTATTACTGCTCAGGCTGCAGGTCAGTACGGTGCTACTTCTGCATACATTATTGTGCTCAGCTTCGTTCTTATGCTTCTTGCTGCACGCTTTACTCCTTTGAAGTACATATTCTTGACTGGTCACCACATGGTGTTTATGTCTATGCTTTTGGCTCTAGTTCTTTCCGTTGGTTTTGGTGCAGGCAACCAGTTGCTTATTGTTATTGTCGGCTCTGTCATTATGGCAACGGTTATGGTTGTTCTGCCAGCTTTTGCGCAGCCTTTTATGAACCGTATTACTGGTAGCGATAAGCTCTCGATTGGTCACTTTAACTCTTTAAGCTACATTGTTTCTGGTGCTGTTGGTGCTGCTGTTGGTAAGAAGTCTAAGTCTACTGAAGATATTAACTTCCCTAAGGGTTTGAGCTTCTTGCGTGATTCAATGGTCTCCACGACTTTGTTGATGGTTGTGCTGTATTTGGTATTCGCAGTGTGGGCTTCGGTTGTGTTGCCAGTAAAGGAACTCTTCAAGATTTTCGCGTCTCACCCTACGGACTATAGTGCCTTCTACATGGCGGCTTTTGCTCAGGCTTTGCAATTTGGAATTGGTGTTAGTGTCATCCTTTATGGTGTTCGTATCATTTTAGGTGAATTGGTTCCTGCATTCCAGGGCATTGCTAACAAGGTCGTTCCAGGCGCTCGTCCAGCATTGGATATTCCAATCGTATTCCCATACGGTGCTAATGCTTCTCTTATTGGCTTCTTGTCTTCCTTCGTTGGAGGTCTTGTAGCTCTCGGACTTATTGCAATTTGGATGGGTCCAGCTTGGGGATTGGCATTGATTCTCCCAGGAATGGTGCCTCACTTCTTCGATGGTGGTGGTGCAGGCGTGTTTGGTAATGCAACCGGTGGTCGCCGTGGTGCTATTCTCGGTGGTTTTATTAACGGTTTAATTATTACATTCCTTCCAGCAGTATTGCTTACTGTTATGGGTTCCTTCGGCTTGGCAAACTCCACCTTCGGCGATGCTGACTTTGGTTGGGTTGGCACTGTTGTTGGTAACTTCGCTCACCTCGGTGCAGGCGTTGGTGCTATAAGCTTGATTATTGTTGCTGTTATTCTGTTTGCCTTGGCTTGGGTATGGCAGGTTAAGGTTGTTAACACCGGCTGGCTTCCTGCAGTAAAGCATGCTGAGTTCATTGAAGGAATTAAGAAGCAAGAGCGTGCTGCTAAGAAAGCAGCTGTGGCAGCTAAGGCTGCTGAAACTCATGAGGAGGCTGCTACAAAATAAATAGAGTACAGTAAAAAATTACATTTTAGTTAATGCGCCCAGTTTAGATTTTTCTGGGCGCACGTTTTATATTGACCGTCAAATTATGCAGTTAGCGTTGTTTCTTAGTGTTGTTTTTGCTTGAGTGCCACGATCTGCTTGAACAATTAGATTGCGCTAACGTTTGCGTTTATTTGTTACTCGCGCAGTTGATTAGTGTTGTGTAATGGTAGATACTTAAATTATGAATATTTCTACAGATTTCACTACCATTCCGGATGATTATTCTAAAGCTGCGCCGGAGCAGAATAAGATCAGCGGAGTTCCAGTAGTTTCTTTCCCATTTTACGTTGATAATATGCCATCTTTCGTGCATTATTTGCATTGGCGTTTTGTTGACGACGATGCAATACCGGTATGCGGTTTTGAATGGATTCACTGGACTGCCGCGAACGTGCCTGTTGAAGCGTTAATGTTTGATTTTAATGATTCTCACGCTTTACAAATACCGGAAGATTTTTCTCGTACAATGACTTCTATGATTCCGGAAGCTCTTCAAGGACGCAACTCGCAGGCAAGCAGATTTATTGGTTGCAATGATTCAGCAATTACTATGCGATACAACGGCCCTCAGCCTCCTGATAAAGATCACGAATACATGTTTGAAGTTTTTGGCACAGAAAAGCCTTTGCCAAATCTTAAGCCGGGATTCTACATGAATGAATTGTTACGCGAAGTAAGAAATGTAACTTCAGGTGTAGATGCTGGTGGAATGTTCCTTACTGGTAAAGCCTAAACGCGAGCACGAGAGCAACCAATTAGGTTAGCAGTTAACGCCTAAGCGTTAGAATCAAACAGTAACAAATCTAAAAATAAAATATAAAATCTAAAAACAGAGGATGCAAATATGGCATGCACAACAATTCTTGTTGGTAGAAAAGCAAGTTACGACGGATCCACGCTTATTGCGCGTAACGAAGACTCAGCAAATGGCGAGTTTAATCCGAAGCGTTTAGTGGTAGTAAAGCCGGAAGATCAACCTCGCGTTTATAAGTCTGTTCTTAGCCACGTAACAGTCGAGTTGCCGGATAATCCAATGCAATACACAAGCGTGCCAAATGCAGACTTGCGCGAAGGAATTTGGGGAGAAGCTGGCGTTAACGAAGCAAATGTTGCAATGAGCGCAACTGAAACGCTTACGTCCAACGAGCGCGTGTTAGGCGCAGATCCAATGGTTGAACTTCAAAAAGAACAAGGCAAAGTTGGAGATGCTGACTACAAGCCGGAAGTGCCGGGTGGAATTGGCGAAGAAGATTTCTTAACGCTTGTTTTGCCTTATATTCGTAGCGCTCGCGAAGGCGTTGAGCGTTTGGGTGCATTGCTTGAAAAGTACGGCACTTATGAGATGAATGGCGTTGCATTTTCGGATGTGAACGAGATTTGGTGGTTTGAAACTGTCGGTGGTCATCATTGGATTGCTAAGCGTGTGCCGGATGAAGCTTATGTTGTTATGCCAAACCAGCTCGGAATTGACGAGTTTGATTTAGATGATGCTTTTGATCTTCAAGAAGAGCATATGTGCTCGGCTGATTTGCTTGAGTTTATTGAAGAAAATCACTTGGATTTGTCGGTGGAAAACGCTTCTCCGTTTAACCCTCGTGATGCTTTTGGCTCTCATTCGGATGCTGACCACGTGTACAACACTCCTCGCGCATGGTTCATGGAGCGCTTCTTGAATCCGTATGACGAAGTGTGGGATGGTAAAGACGCTGATCATCGTCCGGACAGCAACGATATTCCTTGGGCTCGCCAGCCTGAGCGTAAAGTGACGGTTGAGGATATTAAGTACGTTTTAAGCTCTCACTATCAGGGCACTGAGTATGATCCTTACGGCAATCTTGGAGATGAGCATACTCGTCATATGTTGCGTCCAATCGGAATTAATCGCCAAAGCGAGCTTGCTGTAATGCAAATCCGCCCTTACATGCCGGAAGCAATGCGTGCAATTCAGTGGATTACTTACGGTTCTAATCCTTTCAATTCTTTGATTCCGTTCTATCCAAACGTAAATCGCACTCCAAAGTATTTGGAAGATACGACTACTCGCGTAACAAGCGAAAACTTCTATTGGGAGAATCGCATTATTGCTGCTCTTGCGGATGCCGCATTTAACGACACTGCAAACGCGATTGAGCGCTACCAAGAAGTTGTCGGTTCCCTTGGTCACGCAATGGTCAAGTCTACGGATGCTGCCGTGGCAGATCTTCTTGGCGTTGATTTGGCTGATTACGAGCCAGAACGTGAAGGTGATGAAGGCGAAGATTACGATGATTTAGTTCGCGATCCTGAAGCTATTATTGCCGAGCTTCGCAACGACAAAGTGCGCGAGGCTTTGGCTGAAGCAAATGACGATATGGCAGCAAAGCTGAAGAAAGAAACCGATTCTTTGCTTGACACGGTGCTGTACATCACTAGCATGCGTATGAAGAATGGTTTTAATCGTTCTGATCACTAAATTTAAATTTTATTAAAAATTAAATGCCTTCCTAAGAAATGAACTTTTTATTTCACACGGAAGGCATTTTTGTTATCTTTTGTTATTTTGCTATAGACGTTGATAATAACGCGTATAGATATTGCGTGTGGTGGCTATGCTACGAACAAACAATCGTATAGTATGAATCATGTAATTAACATTATCCGCATGCATAGTTGTGCCAATATGCCTATGAAAGAGGGGTACATGAGCATTCTTGATTCATACACTACAACATTCGGTTTGGTTAAAAAAATTGATGCCTTTGGGTACTTGGATTATTTAAAGCAACATCCAGAGGAGTCTAGGAAGCGCGGTAAGGTTCTGCTTGTTACTGCTGATACTCCTTTAAAAGCTTCTCGTGGAGAAGGTAAAACAACTACAACTATTGCGTTAGTTGATGCATTGCGTGAGCGCGGTGTGGACGCAGCTGCAGTTCTTCGTCAGCCAAGCATGGGCATTACGGCTGCTGGTTCTAAAGGTGGTGCAAGTGGTGGCGGTAAGTCTTCGCTTTCTCACCCTGAGTTGATTGACTGGGGCCTGTGTGGTGAAATGGCTGCTATTGCTTGCGCGCAGAATTTGCTTGTGTCGTTTGCGGAAAAAGCAGTCGACGAGGGTGTTCTTGATACTATTTTAGTTCCTCGAGTTAGTGAAGTTCCTTCGCGATCTTTGCGAAGCATTGCTGTTGATTTTGGCAAGGGGACTGTTCCTGAGCGCGTTGTTTTGACGCCAACTTGCGAGCTTATGCAAATCGTAGTGTTGTCGCGCAGTATGGACGAGATTTCTCATCGTGTTTCTTCAATGATTGCTGGCACAAAAGACGGTAAGCCTGTTAAGTTTGGTGAGTTTGTGGATTTGTGGCGAATCACCAATATTCTTGCCGACGCTGTAAAGCCTGCTAAAACTGAGACGATTAATGGTTCTCCAATCTACGTCCATTGCGGCCCGTTTGCGAACGTTTCGCTTGGTATTCCAAGCCTTGTAAGCGTTGAAATGGCTTGCGCTGAGCATGATGTTGTAGTGGTGGAAGCAGGTTATGGCACGGATGCTGGTGCTCAAAAGTGGTTAGATATTGCTGCTCGCGAGTTTGGTGCAAAGTGGCCTGCTGCTGCAGTTGTAGTTACTCGCGCAACTACTTGGCGAGATGACGAAACTTTGGCTTGGCGTTACCCATTCCATGTTTCTCGTTTGGAATCTCTTAATATCCCTACGTTCCCGTTGATTAATTTGTGGGAAGGCGAGGATGATCAAGTGCCTGAATTGTTGGAACAAGCCAAGTCTTTAGGATTCAGAAAGCCTATTGTTGGCAATTTATTCCGCGATGGTGGCGATGGTTTGGCAAATCAGCTGGACGATTTTGTGTCTGCAATAACTGATGATGTTGAAACGAAAGTTCCAGAAAGTCGCAGAGGTCAAGCGCTTTTGGATCGCGTTAACTTGCTGTGTGCAGAAGCTTACGGTGTTCCAACTGAACGTGTGATTGAAAAAGCTGGTTTTGAAGATTCATTATCTGCAGCTGAGGATTTGTGCGCGAATGCTGGCGTTGATTTTAACAGTCTTGCACTAGTTGCTGTTAAATCTCCTGCAACTATGACTGACGACGATCATAAGCCTGCTGAAGAGCGCACTGTGACATTGAAGAAAGTGGAAGTTCACGCTGGAGCTGGAGTTGTGCAGGTAAATCTCACATCTTCACTAACAACTCCAATGCCAAAAATCGTGTGAAATATTAATAGTGTAATTTTCTCTTAAATATTGAGATTACTTAAAATTACTTATTGATAGCAAGTAACAAAACGTCGTCAACATGCCCCTTATGGCGTGTAGACGACGTTTTTGTTTTTGCCTTGTGTTTCGTCTGTTGTTTCCGCTTTTTGTTTCCGCGTTTTGTTTACCAAATGGGTCGAAAAGGGAACAAACGCGGGAGTGTTGAAGTTAAATTACGCAAAAGTGCGATGCAACCAATCGCAAGCAAGCTTAACCCACTGCTGAACTTCTGGCTGAATAAATTCAGTAAGCACATTTCCGTTTTCATCGCGTTTTGCTGTTTCTTTAACTGCCAAAGCTAAGCCGTGCGGTCCTTTAGGGAACAGGTGAGCTTCAACACTTACTCCAGCTTCAACGCAAGCGTTCACAAACATTATTGAATTTTCTACTGGAACTGTTTGATCAGTAACAGTTTGCCATACAAATACAGGTGGAGTTTTGCGATCCACGTGATTTTCCAGCGAAAGTTTATTGACGAGTTCAGTTCGCTTTTCGTCGCTAACTTCTCCAAATAGACGATCGAAAGTTGGCTTATGCGCATATTTTCCAGCAGAAATAACAGGATATGCGAGCATAAGTGCATTTGGACGCACGTCATCAGCAGCATACCCGTTTGCTTCCTCAACTTCGTCGCTAACACTAGTTGCAAGGTTTGCAGCCACATGCCCTCCAGCGGAGAATCCAATAATTGCAACTTTTTGCGCATCTACGTGCCATTCTTTTGCGTTTTTGCGGATTAAGCTCATCGCTTCTGCGGCTTCTAAAAGCTGAGTTGGGTATGTGCTTGGAGTAAGCGAGTATCGCAACACAAAAGTGTGGAATCCTTCTGCAGCAAACTTCATGGCAACAGGCTCTGCTTCACGATTCGAGACGCGCAAGAAACCTCCGCCTGGCAAGATTAAAATTGCAGGACGGTTTTGCAAACCTTCGCTATCTAAATTATCGTCTAAAACATATCCAATAAGCTGCGCATTGCTTCCATCTATACTTTTTATTTTCTGATTTATAATCTTCATAGTGTCTCTTTTCGTTTCGTTTATATTGCAATTACACTAAGCATAATTCTAATCAAATACCTCGCTTTGTAAGTGCGTTCTTTTATAAATTCGTGTAGAGTTTTAAGAAGTTTTATAAGGAGATTCAAGATGTGTGACGAAGAAGATAATTTAGGTAAGGTTGTTTTAGCTGCTACGCCTATTGGGAATATGGCAGACGCTTCTGCACGATTAATTAATCTTCTTGAAACTGCTGATATTGTTGCTGCTGAAGACACGCGTAGGCTTTATGATTTAGCGAATCGCCTTGGCGTACATGTTTCTGGTAGCGTAATCGCATATCACGATCATAATGAGCGCAACAAGGCAGATGGCTTGCTAGACAAAGTTGAGCAGGGCAGCACTGTTCTTGTTGTTTCAGACGCAGGTATGCCTACCATTAACGACCCGGGTCTTGCTGTTGTTCGACGTGCAATAGAGCGCGATTTGCCTGTTACTTGCGCGCCTGGTCCTAGTGCAGTTTTAGATGCGCTTGCTCTTTCTGGATTGCCAACTGATCGCTTCTGTTATGAAGGCTTTTTGCCTCGTAAATCTGGTGAGCGTCAACAGCATTTGCGCTCGCTTAAAGCCGAGCGACGAACAATAGTATTTTATGAGGCTCCACATCGTATTGCAGAAGCAATGGAAGACATATTGGCAGTACTTGGCTCTAATCGTCCAATGGCGTTATGCCGTGAACTTACAAAAGATTTTGAGGAAATTCGTCGTGGAACTGTGCAAAGTATTCACGATGGTGTTTTAGCGGATCCTCCTCGAGGCGAAATAGTTTTAGTTATCGGTGGTGCAAGTGACGAAGAAGTACAGTCTGAAAGCACAGATTTAAGCATTGATGCTCTTGCAAAGCTTTCGCTTGAATGTGCAGATTCCGAAGGCTTGCGCATAAAAGAAGCCATTACGAAAGTAGTAAAAGAGCATCCGTTTGCTGACGGATCTTTTGCTAATCGTAAGCAAGTTTACGCGTCTTGTCTTGAGCATAAACCTGATCAAAAATAAGATTTCTGCTTTTGCTACTATTTTTTTTTTGCTTTCTATTCATTGCTGTCATACGCAGAAAATAGCACTTCAAAACTGTAACGAACGTCAGGACCGCCTTGTTGAGAAATATATTCTAAGATTTGTGCGTCTGCCGAAGGGTTTGCAATAATCCATTTGCGAAGTTCTGGTATTTTTTGCGCGATATACCATAGCACTTCCGTTTTTGTTGCAGGGTCGATAGCAACATATGGCGTGAGTATTATAGGTGGTTTTGGAGGGCTGCTTGTTTTAGTTGCATAAGAGTTCTTTATTTCCATGGTTTGTTTGCTTCTTTCGCAATGTTTCGTATCCAATTTCTTGCATGTATTGAGCCTGGGAAATATGGGTTTCCGTCAATAGTACGTTTGCATTTTCGCAAGTCAATGCTGTATTTAGATATCAATAAGTGAGCAATATCTTTTCTATAAGGTTCGTACTCTTCGTTTTCGCTTGGAGTGTACGCTAAATCGCAAATTGTTCGTTCTGGCGTTGTTATTCTAATTTTTCCAAGTATTACGTATTCTTCATTGTTTAAGTGTCTTCGAAATGCTCGGATTGCATGGCCGTGCGGCTTTTTTCTTCTATGCCCATAATCAATAACATCTATATTTTCAGGAAAATTGCCTCCTATCCAAACCCATGCTGCAGTAAATAAGCAGGCTATGCTTTCTGTAGGTATAAGATTGCTCACAATATTACTTCTTCCTTGAGTGGAAATAGCTGCTTTATTTGAATATCCTGCATTTAAATCAAGCCTATTGAATACGCCAATTTGAGAAAGTTTTTTCATGCACATTGGGCCTGGTAAATGGTTGTCGTCAAGTAATTCCGGGAATTGTGTTTGTGTTTCTTCGCAAATATCCAATAAATCGCGTATGTTTTGTTGTTTTTTCAATTTTCCTCAATCCTTTCTTTTTGCATATTTATTTTTTAGCGCGACTATTTACAATGTGTATCGCACATATTGTTGTTTTTCTAACGCATATTTTGTAATTCATGCTTTGTAGTGAATAAGTTTCGTAATGCATAAGTTGAGATTATGTTTATATTTGCTTCAATTCCAGGCTGGTTTTATAACTTGTGGATATGTGGATGAACTCGTGTGAGGCTTGTTATTCAGCGTGTTTTCTCGTATATTTTGGGATTCTTTTTGCAATGTTCTTATGTACTGTCCGCGTTGAACAAGATAATAATTGTCTATGAGTCATATTTTGGTGAATGTTGCTTGGCCGTATGCTAACGGCCCTCGTCATATTGGTCACGTTGCAGGTTTCGGGGTTCCGTCGGACGTGTATGCGCGTTACGAGCGCATGAAAGGTAATGACGTATTAATGGTGTCTGGCACGGATGAGCACGGCACACCTATTTTGGTTGAAGCAGATAAGGAAGGCGTTTCTGCACAAGAGCTTGCTAATCGTTATAATCGTGTGATTACTAAGGATTTGTGCGATTTAGGTTTGAGCTACGATTTGTTCACGCGTACTACTACTGCAAATCACGAGCATGTTGTGCAAGAAATGTTCCGTCAGTGCTTAAAGAACGGCTATATTTACAAGGGCACTCAGAAGGTTGCTATTTCTCCTTCCACTGGTCGTACTTTGCCAGATCGTTATATTGAAGGCACATGCCCATTGTGTGGCGCAGATGGTGCTCGTGGCGATCAATGTGATGCTTGTGGAAACGAGCTTGATCCGGATGAGCTTATTAATCCAGTTTCTAAAATTAATGGTGAAACTCCGCGCTTTGAAGAAACTGAACATTATTTCCTAGACCTGCCTGCTTTGGCTGAGGCGAATGTTAATTGGCTTCATTCTCGCGAAGGTTGGCGCACGAATGTTATTAATTTCTCGCTTGGATTATTTAATGAAGTAAAGCCGCGAGCTATTACGCGCGATATTGATTGGGGTATTCCTGTTCCTGTTGAAGGATGGATTGATAATCCGAATAAGCGTCTGTATGTGTGGTTTGACGCTGTTATTGGATACTTGTCTGCATCTATTGAATGGGCTCGTCGACAAGGCAAGCCAGACGCTTGGCGTGATTGGTGGTGTGATCCTAAGTCTCCTGGATACTACTTCATGGGCAAAGATAACATTACTTTCCATTCTCAGATTTGGCCTTCGGAAATGCTTGCCTACAACGGTGCTGGTTCTAAAGGTGGTGAGGCTGGCGTTTATGGTCCATTGAACATGCCTGAACAGGTTGTTGCTTCTGAGTTCATGACTATGGAAGGCAAGAAGTTCAGCTCTTCGCGCGGAATCGTGATTTATGTGAAGGATATTTTGGCGCGTTACCCTGTAGATGCTGTGCGTTACTACATTTCTATTGCTGGTCCAGAAAATTCTGATGCTGATTTTACTTGGGCTGAGTTTGCTCGCCATAATAACGAAGAGCTTGCTGCAAGCTGGGGTAATCTTGTCAATCGTGTGGCAAATCTTATTAATAAGAACTTTGGTGTAATCCCTCCTCTTGACGAAGATTCTATGACTGCAATGGATCGCGCTCTTCTCGATCAAACTTCTGATGCTTTTGCTTTGGTCGGTAGTTTGATTGAGCGTCATCGTCAGAAGAATGCTCTTACTGAAGCAATGCGAGTAGTTGCGGATATTAATAAATATATTTCTGCAACTGAGCCTTGGAAAATTAAAGATGATGAGGCTCGCCTTGGTACTGTGTTGCATGTTGCAGCTCAGGCTGTTTCGGATGCTAATCATCTGCTTGCGCCATTCTTGCCTCATGCAGCTCAAAAAGTTTGGGAAGCACTTGGTGGCACTGGCGTATTCTCGCCTTTGCCTCATATTGAAGAAGTTGAAGATTTGGATAATCCAGACTTCAAGTATCCGATTATTACGGGCGATTATCGCTTGGGGGAAACTGTTCATCCTTGGGAGAGTGAGGAGTTGGTAGCAGGTACGCCTGTGCCTAAGCCAAGTCCTATTTTTGCCAAGATTCCAAAAGAAGCAGTTGAGGAGGAGCTTGAGCGTTTCGCATCTGCCTTGTCCGAGCGTCAGCGTGTCGAGGCAGAAAGACTTGCTGCAGCAAAAAAATCTTTGGAAAATAGTGAGAAATAGGTTGAAATTTTCAATAAATAAATTATAAAATTAGAAAACATAGCAAATGGTTCTCTAAAAGAAAATATTTTAAGGAAATTTTAAGGAAAAACTCTTTTCTTTGGACGAATGTTTAGCTATACTAACATGTGTTAATGGTTCGCCATTAGCGAGGTTCGTTTTCGAACCCCATAATTGAAACCTTCTTCTCTCTTTCTCTCTGCCCCGGCGGGTTTCTCTTCCCGCCGGGCTTCTTTTTAATTTATGAAAAATAAAAAATAAATAAAACAACAATAAAAGCGCAGACTGCAAAAGCAATCTGCGCTCACACGGTTACCAAACTTAATTTTAATGGTAACTATTTAACGGCAACGCTTCGAAAGTGGCGCCCATGGTTCAAGCATTACTGGTTCTTGATCCAATACAGCTAAAGTTTCTTTGTCAAGGTACTTTTTGTTGATGATTATTTCGTTCACATAACGATCGAACCACTCTGCTGAGCCAACATAATAGCCGTCTTCGCCAGCATCCTTGCCCCAGCTGTTCTCGATCTTCCAGCGATCTGGATCGCCATCTTTATTAAGATTTACGCCAGTGAATGTCATTGCGTGATTTCCTGGGCAATCCATATATTCCAAACCGTGAGCTTTATCGAATGTAAACTTCACATCAAACAATTCATCTACGCGCACAACTGCAGGATCGAAGAATCCACTGTCACGCAAGGAGAACTGTGTGCAATCGCATGCAAACCAGATTGGATGACCATCTTTTAATTGGTCTACAGCTGCTTTTTTGAATACATCGAGAGGAACGTTAACAAATTCCATTTCCTTTGTTTCAGCTACGTTGGTGCTGTACTTGAATTGGTAGAGCTTGTTGAATGGTGTGCGTTCCATAGGCGCGTTGCATATTGTTACGAAGTCGTTTACGTCAACTGGGACGTACTTCTTTGCGAACTCAAGTGGAGTAATTCCATATTCACAAATCATTGGACGCTCATCTTTGCCGGTTTTTGGCTTGTCAGCTTTGCTGGTTTTCTCGCTATCTTTCTTGGTTTCGTCTTTTTCGCCGTCCTTCTTATCGTCGTCATCTTTAGTTCGCGCGAAGAAGTCAAACTGTGCAGGTGGTTCACCCAGGGCAATAGTTGTCATGCGATAAACGGTTTCCAAATCGCGAACTTTCATTTCGCGCAATTCTTCCAAAGAAGTTCCGTTCTTATGAGCTTCACGCAATTCGTATGCAAACTCGCGCAACTTGGTATTGATGTACTGTACGAATGCATCAGAGTCGACTGAGTTCTGTGAATCTGGATATGCACTCTTTGGCACAAGTCCGTACTTGTTTACCAAGTTGACGAACATTTGCCACCAGCCGCCGTCATCGATTGGACCATAGTTAATGCTCTCAAAAAGTCGGCTATTAACATCTTCATCAAGTGTTGAAAGCACATTTTCCAAATAAGCGTTTGCTTTTTCAATCTTGTCCCAGAAGAATAGGTAGCTTTCTGAAAACTCAAAGTCGTCTAAATTCCACTTATGCATTACTTCGTATCGCAAAGTATTAAGTGAGGCGAACATCCAGCAGCGTCCGGAGCGCTTCTGATTGGTAATGCTGCCTTGTTTTAATTCTATTGAGAATTCGCGAGGAAGAGCACGCTTGCCTTGGTAGCTTGTTGCGGCTTTAAGTACACCATTTGTTACTGCTGCATTCGCGGCGAGAAGATTTGCGCGCTGTTCGTTAAAATGTTTGGAATAATTTTTTACATGTTCCAGAGTTACGGCTTTGATGTTTTCAGCCATGAGCTTATTCATTCTCCTTTTAGAGTTGAAAGTACGAATAAAAAATATTGTATACTGCTCAATGTCTCGCGTGTGTTTCTTGTCTATGCCTATTTTCGGCATTTGCTTGAATACTATTAATTATTTTAGTAAAACTACAATTTTTTCGGTAAATATTCAGTTTTTGTAATTAAATTTTGAATTTATTATATTTGCTTATAAAACGTATTTTGTATGTATAAAAATACTTTTTTGATTTTAAAATACATATCTTTGTGTAAAAATATAGCTAGAAATCACTGATATTTTGCGCTTTTTTGCATGTTTAGATATGTATAATATAACTTATATATACGAAATTTTTCCCTTGGATATTGAGAAAAGTGCTGTGCAAAAATATTTTCTGTTTGTCTCTTTGTACATAGCTTGGCTAAAAATATACTAATTATGTGTCCGGATTGACAAGGGTCGATTCAAACACGCCTTTTTCAAGGTCGAGTGTTAGATCGGCAATACTGTAAATCACAAGATTTATGGATGCCGAATGGAGGTAAAAAATGGCTAGTCGTAGAAAAGAGTCACAATGATACGATACATCGTTAAACGATGCCTGAATTATGTGGTGATGTTGTTTGTTGCCGTATCCATGACGTATTTCTTGACAAGTGCTTTTATGAGACCGCGTTCGAACTACATGTCTAGGCATCCGCATCCACCTATTGCATCAATCAACCGTTCTTTGGATTTGGCAAATATTAACGACCAGACTCCAGTGTTTACTCGTTATTGCCGTTGGATTTACAACATTTTTACTAAGTGGGATTGGGGATTGAGCCCAGATCAGGCTCCAGTTGGTCCGGCAATTATGTCTCGTATTGGCGCATCTGTTCAGCTGGTTACTGGCGCTACAATTCTTGGCATTGTTCTCGGTGTTAGCGTTGGTGTTTACACTGCTATCCGTCAGTACAAGTGGCAAGATAGAGTTCTTAATTCCACCGCAACCTTCCTGCTGGTTGTTCCTGCAGCAGTTTTGGGTTTGATGGTTGTGCTTGCTGCTATTAGCATTAACCGCGCAACAGGCGTGCGACTTTTCTACGTTACTGGTTTGCACTCTTACCAGGGTTCTGACCCGTTCATGTTCCTTCTTGACTTCCTTCAGCATTTGATTTTGCCGACGATTGTTATGACAATTCCTGGCATGGTTGGGTATCATTTAACGCAGCGCACGTATCTTCTCGATACTATGAATGCTGATTACGTTCGTACGGCTCGCGCTAAGGGCTTACCTTTGAATTTGGCTATTCGCCGCCACGCTTTGCGTACTTCTTTGATTCCAACAGCTGTTGACGTCGCCTTCTCTATTGCAGGCGTGTTTACGGGTGCTGTGATTACTGAAACCGTGTTTGCTATTAACGGTCTTGGTAGCTACTTCGTTCAGACCATTATGCAGAACGATATTAACGGTTCTGTTGCTATTGCAGCGTTTGGTGCTGTATGTACCTTAGTTGGTGCTCTGCTTGCAGATATCTTCTCTGCTTGGCTCGACCCACGTATTCGTTTGAACTAGCAGAACAGTGTAGGTGAATTTGATATGAATAAAAAAGATGTATCTTCAAAACCTCAAGAGTCTGCTGCAGATAGAAAAGCTACTGCTGGTGCCTGGGGCAACTTTAAACGCACTGGTAAGATGACGCTTTATACGCGTCGATTCTTCCGTCGCCCGTCTGCAGTTGTGGGCTTGGTTATGCTTGTAATTTTGATTCTTTTTGCTTTGTTTGGCTCAAAGATTTCAAAGTGGAGCTACGACGAACCAGACTTTTCTTCTCTAGCAACTCCTCCTTCTGCAGAGCATTGGCTTGGCACTACGCCAGGCGGTTCAGACATGTACGCAATGGTTGTGCGCGGACTTGGCCGTTCACTTTCCATTGGTATTGTTAGTTCTATTACCATTACAGTTATTGCTGCTTTGGTTGGTACTGCCATTTCTTACTTCGAAGGATGGTTTGAGCAGGTTGGTATGTGGCTTTTGGACATGCTGCTGATTGTTCCTTCCTTCCTGCTGATTGCTTTAATCATTAGTGCTTCTAGTGGTGGTAGCGATTGGCTGTGGTTGGCATTTGGCTTAACAGCTTTTGGTTGGATTGGTTACGCTCGTACTCTTCGTACGTTGACTTTGAGCTTGCGCGAACGTGAGTATGTTCGTGCAGCTAAGTTCGAGGGCGTTTCTTCGTTCCGCATTATTGTGCGCCACTTGGTTCCAAACTTGGGTTCTGTATTGATTATTAACACGGTTCTTGGTGTTATTGGTGCGATTAACGGCGAAACTGCTTTGAGCTTCTTGGGCCTTGGTATTAAGGCTCCGGATACTTCTCTTGGTACTTTGCTTAATGCTGGCCAAAGCGTTGTGCAGACTTCTCCGTGGGTGCTTTTGGTGCCGTCTGCAGTGCTTGTTTTGCTAACCTTCTCCGTGCAGCTTATTGGTGACGGTTTGCGTGATGCCATTGATCCATATTCTAGGTCTGTTGGTAAGGCCGACTAACGAGCGTTTGGAGTGATAAACATGACTGATATTGCAAATAACGCTATTAAGGAAGAAACCACGATGGAAGATCAAAACAACGAACCGTTGCTTTCAGTACGCGACTTGCAAGTTAGCTTCGCTTCTGAAGCTGGTACTGTGCATGCTGTGCGCGGAATGAATTTTGATTTGTACCGCGGAAAGACTATTGGTATCGTTGGCGAGTCCGGTTCCGGTAAGTCGGTTACTTCTTTGGCTGTGATGGGCTTACTCGATAAGAATGCTAGTGTTAAAGGTTCGGTTAAGTATAAGGGCGAGGAGCTTCTTACTAAAACTGATCTTGAGATGAGTAAGATTCGTGGCAAGAATATTGCCATGGTTTTCCAGGATCCTCTTTCTGCTTTAACTCCAGTTTTCTCTATTGGTGATCAGCTTAAGGAAGCTTTGGTTATTCATAACCCGGACATGAGCGAAGAGCAGATTCGCGAGCGTTCTATTGAATTGCTTGATTTGGTTGGTATTACTAAGCCGGCTGAGCGTTTGAAGGCTTTCCCTCACGAGTTTTCTGGTGGTATGCGCCAGCGCGTGATGATTGCTATGGCAATTGCTAACGATCCGGATATTATTATTGCAGACGAGCCTACTACCGCTTTGGATGTGACTATTCAGGCTCAGGTTTTGGAAGTTTTGAAGAAAGCTCAGCGCGAAACCGGCGCTGCAATGATTTTCATTACTCACGATTTGGGCGTAATTGCTGGCGTTGCAGACGAAGTTATTGTTATGTACGCGGGCCATTTGGTTGAGCATAATAGCGTTGAGGAGATTTTTGCTCACCCAACTCAGCCGTACACTATTGGCTTGTTGGGCGCTGTTCCTCGCGTTGATCAAAAGCGCACTCGTCGTTTGACTCCAATTTCTAAGCCGACTATGGATATGCTTATGGCTGAAGAAGAGAGCGGCGACGACAGCACTATGATTGGTCTTGAAGCGGAAAGCGAAACTGTTCGCTCGCTGCTTCATGCGGAAACCGAAAAGCCAATTAAGCCAATGTTTGAAGGCATTCCTCGTGAGCAACGAAAAGTTGTTTTGGATGTTAAGAACTTGGTTAAAACATTCCCAATTACTAGCGGCGGCTTCTTGCGACGTAAGGTTGGCGAAGTTCGCGCGGTTGATGGTGTGAGTATTGAGGTTCGTGAAGGCGAAACTGTGGCTTTGGTTGGCGAGTCTGGTTCTGGTAAGTCCACGACTTTGATGGAGATTATGGGCTTGAAGAAGCCTGAGTCTGGTTCTATTACAGTTTTTGGTACTGAGTTGAACGATAAGTTGACTCGTGAGCAGCGTCGCGAACTTCGTTCTAAGATTCAGTACGTGTTCCAGGATCCAATGAGTTCTCTTGATCCTCGTATGCTTGTTTACGATATTTTGGCCGAGCCTTTGCTTGTGCAAAAGAAGTCGAAGGAAGAAATTCGCCAGCGTATTGCTGAGCTTATGCAATTGGTTGAGTTGAATCCTGATCAAGTTGATCGCTTCCCAACGCAGTTCTCCGGCGGCCAGCGTCAGCGTATCGCTATTGCTCGCGCTTTGGCTGTGAATCCTAAGCTTTTGCTTCTTGATGAGCCAGTTTCGGCTTTGGATGTTTCTATTCAGGCTGGAATTATTAACTTGCTTGAAGATTTGCAAGACAAGTTGGGTGTTGCTTACTTGTTCGTGGCGCATAACATGGCTGTTGTTCGACATATTTCTAGCCGAATTGCTGTTATGTATCACGGTCGAATTGTTGAATCTGGTGAAACGGATGAGGTGTTTGATAATCCAAAGCACCCTTACACTCAGGCTTTGATTAGCGCTGTGCCAATTCCGGATCCTACAATTGAGAAGAACCGTAAGCGTATTATTCTTTCTGAAGAAGATAATTTTGACGATGTTAGGTAATTCATGACTTGTTGATTTTAGTTAATCTTCATCAACCTGAATAAATTACTTAGTCGCGCATGTTTATTACAACATGCGCGACTTTTTATTGTGTAACATAAATTTAAAAAACGTAATATATTTTGTTTTTTATCCAAAATAAACTAAAAAATTTTCTGTTTTGCTCATTATAGATAATAAATTATTCTTTTTTGACTAATTTTCATAAAGTTGAAAAGAAAAAAATCAATATTTTGTGAAAACGATTTGTCGAATGTCATAGAGTTGTATATACTCATACAACATACCGGAAGACGGACATCATCCGGGGAATGAGAGGAATCATGAAAAATACAAATGCAGGTAAACTGACTGTATTTGCCGCAGCTGCACTTTCTGTTGCAATGCTGCTCGGCGCTTGCGGCGGTGCTACTAACAATGCTGGTAAAGCAGGTATGACTGAAGAGCCAGCTGCTGGTGTTGACACTTCTTACACTGGCGAACTTCCAATGCCAGATGTCAACAAGCGTTACGATAATCCACAGTCACGTGACAACGTTAAGGACGGCGGCACTTACACCGTTGCTCTTCCTGTTCTCGGCCCAAACTGGAATTACGCTTCTAACGACGGTAACTCTGGTTACATGGCTACTTTGTGGGGCTTCTACCAGCCAAATCTTATGGCTTATGACACCGTTAAGGGTGAGAAGCTTAAGTACAACCCTGACTACATCACTTCCGTTAAGAAGGTTAGCGATAAGCCACTTGTTGTTCAGTACAACTTGAACCCAAAGGCCAAGTGGAACGACGGCACTGATATTGATTACACCGCATTTAAGGCTACTTGGCAGGCTTTGAGCGGCAAGAATAAGGAATACTCCGTCCCAAGTACTGAAGGCTATGACTGCATCAAGAGTGTTGAACAAGGTTCCACTCCAAAGCAGGTTGTAGTGACTTATGAGAAGCCATGCGCAACATGGGAAGTGCTTTTCGCTCCACTGGTTCATCCAAAGGCCGGTGACGTTAAGACCTTCAACCAGGGTTGGGTGAACAATCCTCACAATGAGTGGGGTGCAGGTCCATTCCAGATTGAGTCCGCAACCGAAAATCAGGTTGTTTTCACCCGCAATCCAAAGTGGTGGGGTAAGAAGGCAAAGCTCGATAAGGTTGTTGTAAAGCGTATGGAAGATACTGCAGCTTTGAACGCTTTCCAGAACGGTGAAATCGATGCTGTAACCGATAGCATTTCTGCTAAGGACGCAATCAAGTCTGCTCGTAGCGTTAAGGGCGCTCAGCTGCGTTACGGCTACAGCACCAAGGTTCGCGTGCTTAACTTCAACGCTAAGTCCAAGCCACTTAACGAGCTTGCAGTTCGTAAGGCTGTTGTTCAGGCATTCGACGTTGCTACCTACAACAAGATTCAGTTCCAGGGCATGAACTGGAAGAGCGAGCAGCCAGGTTCTGAGCTTCTCTCCATGTTCCAGGCTGGCTACAAGAACAATCTTCCTGCTGACGGCAAGTACAACACCGAAAACGCTAAGAAGACCCTTGAAGCTGCTGGCTACAAGATGGGCAAGGATGGTTACTATGAGAAGGGCGGAAAGACTCTTGAAATTTCCTTCACCTTCTTCGGCGATGATTCTACTCAGGCAGCTCTTGCTAACGCATTCCAGGCCATGATGAAGAAGGCTGGAATTAAGTGCAAGACTGTGAACCATGCTGTTGCTAAGTTCTCCGAGGTTGTTGCTTCGCACGAGTACCAGGTGCTTCCATTGGCATGGCAGTCCCAATCTCCATTGAGCTTCTTGTCTGCAGCAAGCCAGGTTTACAAGTCTGATAGCGATTCCAACCTCGGTCTCGTTGGCAATAAGAAGATTGATGCTATGCTCAACAAGATTGGCAAGACCTACGATTACAAAGAACAGACTGATTATGCAAACAAGGCAGAGTCTGCAGCTCTCGCACTCTACGGAACTCTTCCAGTTTCTGCTCCTCCTATTTACCAGGTGTTCAAGAAGGGCTTTGCTAACAACGGCCCTGCTGGTTACGCAACCACCTACCCAGAGGATATGGGCTGGCAGAAGTAAGTAAATTTGTAGCGATAATTCGCGCAAGTTTACTAAGCTGATTGCTTAACTTATAGCATGTGGCGTGTAGTCTTTTGGCTACACGCCACATCTTTTTGTGTATGCTAATGTGAGAAAATAGTATTAATTTAAAATTAAGTCTCAAAAAGCAAAATCGGAAACAAAGGAGAAGCTGGCGCATGTATGTGAATCCAAATAAATGCAAAGATGCGAGTAACGTGCGCTGGGTATTGCAATACTGTAAGCCGGATATGTGGAAAGTTTGGCTTGCTATTTTTCTATTTATTATCAATGACACGATGGCAATGGCAATGCCGTTGCTTTCGGGCTTTATTGTAGACAAAATCATTATTGGCAAACAGCATAATTTGCTTATAAGCGTATGCGTTTTGATGGTAGCAATGATGATTGTTCGCGTTGGCTCAAGGTATATTTACCAGCTTTTAATGGAAAAGTTTGGTCAAAATGCCGTGTATCGCCTGGTGAGCGACGAGTACGAAAAACTTCATTCTCTCGATTTTACGTACTTTAATCACACTCGCACAGGCGACATTATGAGTCGTATGACATCGGATACTGACGCGATTCGCCATATTTTAAGTTGGGTTTCGTATATGGCGTTAGATTGTGTAGTAATGTTCGTGTTAGCGCTGGTTATAATGTTTTCAATTCAGTGGAAGCTCGCTTTAGCGCTTATGTCAATTACGCCATTTTTGTTTCTGCTCGCAAAAATTATGGGCAAAAAAGCTAGACCGAAATTCCTTGCAATTCGTGAATCCTTTGCGCGCATGAATTCAATGGTGGAAGAAAATATCGAAGGGAATCGCGTAGTAAAAGCTTTTGTGCGTGAGGATTACGAAACTAAGAAATTCGATAAGTGCAACGAAGACTACTTTAATCGCAATATTACGCTTGCAAAAAATACTCAAAAATACATGCCTTGGCTTGATGGCATGGGTTTTGTGCTTGAGCTTATAACAGTTGGTTTCGGCGGATGGCTTGTTTTGAATGGCAACATGACTTTAGGTACATTCGTCACTTTTAACAGCTTCCTTTGGATGCTACACATGCCTGTACGAATGGTGGGCTGGCTTATTAATGATTGGCAGCGTTTTAACGCAGGATGCGTGAATATTCGCAAACTTCTTACGCAAGAATCGCATATTAGACATCCAAAAGAATCGGACGAAACCGTTAAAATTAGAGGTAAAATTACTTTTGAGCATGTTGATTTTTCATTCCCAGACGATCAAGACTCTCCAATCTTAAAAGATATTGATTTAGACATTCCTGCTGGAAGCAAACTGGGTATTCTTGGTGAAACTGGTTCCGGCAAATCAACTCTCGTAAGTCTTATAGCAAGATTCTATGATCCTACGCGTGGTCGTGTTTTAATTGACGGAAAAGACGTGCGCGAATGGCCGTTAGAAACTGTTCGTAACCAAGTTAGCATAGTTGCGCAGGAAACATTCCTATTTTCGGACACTATTGCAGGAAATATTAGTTTTGGATTACCTCAAACTAAAGAAAATTGTAAGGAATTAGATAATACCATTCGCACGATGGCAACAATTGCTGCAGCAGACGATTTTATTATGGATATGCCAGAAGGTTATGAAACAGTAGTAGGCGAGCGCGGGGTAGGTCTTTCTGGTGGGCAAAAGCAGCGTTTGAGCTTAGCTAGAGCGTTGGCAAATAATCCTGCAATCTTGATTATGGACGATACAACTTCTGCTGTAGATATGGAAACGGAAGAGCATATTCAGCAGGAGCTGAAAAAGCTTGATGGCACGCGCACAATAATCACTATTGCGCACAGAATTTCATCCGTTAAAGATGCAGACATGATTGTTGTGCTAGATCACGGGAAAATTGTTGAACGTGGCACGCATGCTCAGCTTGTTGCGGCGCACGGGAGGTATTGGGAGATCTATAGAAAGCAACTTGGCTTTAAAACTGGCAGGTCTGCAGGATTCGAAACGAAGGGGGAGTAGAAATGGCACAACGTAATACTTATCGTGAAGACGAAGCTCAAGAAGAACACATAAATGTGCACGAGCTTATGCGCGTTAGAAAATATATGAAGCCGTATGCTACTAAACTTCTATTCGTAATTATGGTAGTTATTAGCGGCAGCATAATTATGACAGCGATGCCAATGATTACAAAAACGCTAATCGACGTTGTATTGCCTCAGAAAAACGTCAATTATTTATATACAATTATTGCAGTATTTGCAGTGCTCATTATATTGTATGAACTCGGTTTAGCATACAGAACTTTAGCGATTACACGCATCGGCCAGATGATAATCAAAGACATGCGTCGCGATATTTTTACGCATGTGCAATCACTGTCTTTTGATTATTTTGATTCGCGTCCGCATGGGAAAATTCTGATTCGCATTGTAAACTACATCAATACGCTTTCTGACACGCTTTCATCCGGTTTAATTAACGTATTTTCTGACGTTTTTGTGCTTATTATTACATTAATAACAATGTTTGTTATAGATTGGCGAATGGCTTTGTGGAGCTTGGCGCTATTCCCAATATTTATAATTTGGACGCGAACTTTACAAATTTTGCAAAGAAAAGCGTCTAAAAAGTTATCAAATAAACAAAGTAATTTAAATGCGTATTTGCACGAATCAATCGCAGGAGTAAAAACAACGCAAACTTTTGCGCGAGAAGCTATGGCATACACTACTTTTCAAGAGCAACAAGCAGAAGTAAGAAGTGCTTGGATGCGAAACGTTAGAGTGCAAATGTTACTTTGGCCTGGTGCTTCAATTATTGAGACTGCAGCAATAGCGCTTTTGTATTACGCTGGCATAGCAAACTTAGGTGCAATGAACGTGAGCACGGGAACGCTTATAGCATTCGTTTGGTACTCGACTACTTTCTGGGATCCAGTAGTAAATATTGGTAATTTTTACACGCAGCTCGTAACATGCTCAGTATATTTGGAGCGAATTTTTGAAACTCTAAGAATTAAGCCAAATATTGTAGACAAGCCGGAGGCTCAAGAATTGCCGCAAATTAGCGGCAAAATTGATGTAAACGATGTTGTGTTCCGTTACGAAGAAGACGGAAGGCCAATATTGAACTTGGTTGATTTGCATGTTAATCCTGGTACTACTGTAGCTCTTGTGGGGCCTACTGGCGCAGGAAAAACAACTCTTGTAAGTCTTCTTTCTAGATTCTACGACGTTTCAGAAGGCTCGATTACTATAGACGGGTACGATGTACGTTCAGTAACGCTCGCATCTCTTAGAAAACAAATGGGAGTAATGCTACAAGATAGCTTTATTTTCAGTGGAACCGTACGCGAGAACATCCGTTATGGGAAGCTCGATGCCACTGATGAAGAAATTGAGAATGCAGCGCGCGCAGTTCATGCTCACGAATTTATTGAAGGATTACCGAACGGATACGATACTGAAATTGAAGAGCGCGGAGCCACTCTTTCTGCAGGTCAGCGTCAGCTTATATCGTTTGCGCGAGTATTGCTTGCGAATCCGCGAATTCTTATTCTAGATGAGGCAACAAGTAATATTGATACTCGTACAGAAGAAGCATTACAGGCAGGATTAGCTCAATTACTTAAAAATCGCACATCTTTTGTAATAGCGCATAGGCTTTCGACGATTGAGAATGCGGATTTGATTTGTGTAATCGATCATGGAGAAATTGTTGAAAAAGGCACTCATAACGAGCTTATGGAGGCAAGAGGAGCGTATTATCGTCTTGTAAAATCGCAATATGATGCAATTCGCAAAGCAGTTTTATAAATACTTATCATTCAATAAAAATTGACAGTTGAGTTTGCGAGTAGACTTAAAAATATGAGTAAACATCATCGCGAACATAATTGGGCGCCGGCTTTAGCAGCGCAATCTGCAGTATGGGAAAATCTGCTACAAGAAGGCATAACAATTGCAGACGATCACACGCACATGCTTAGCGTTGTGGATTTTGCACATAATTTGAATCAAGAATTAGCAGAAAAAGGTCGCGATTTAATAGCGGAACCTACTGCAGACGATTTAGTTGCTCAAGCAAAATCATCAGGCGTTTCACACATGCTAGAAGTCGGATGTGAATATCCAGATTGGGAGCCGACGATTAAGTTTGCTCAAACGCATGAAAATTCAGTTCGTGCAGCAATAGCAATACATCCAAACGAAGCAGTATTACATGGTCACAAAGGCGCTCAAGGACCTGACGGACTACCGATAGTTTACAAGCCGTATCACGATATTCCATTTGACGAAGCTATGCAACATTTGCGCTCGCTAGTAATTGCTCATCCAAAAGAAGTAGTGGCAATAGGTGAAACCGGTTTAGACTACTTTCGTACGGGAGAGCCTGCGCGAGAAGCACAAATAGAGGCTTTCCGCGACCATATTGCGCTCGCAAAAGAGCTGAATTTACCTTTACAAATTCACGATCGTGATGCGCATGAAGACGTAGTGAAAGTCTTACTAAAAGATGGCGCTCCTGAGCGAACAGTATTTCACAGTTATGCTGGTGCTGTGGATTTAGCCGAAATATTGAAAGAGCACGGTTGGTACGCAAGTTTTTCTGGAACTATAAGTTACAAAGGCAATGATGAATTACGCGAATCTGCGCGAATTATTGGCAAAGACCATATAACTGTTGAAACGGATGCGCCTTATTTAACGCCAATGCCGTATCGTGGACGGCCAAACGCGCCTTATATGGTTCCTTATACGCTAGAAACACTTTCTGAAGTTCTAAATATATCGTTATTGCAAGCAGCGAAAGTTACACGCGAAAATACGCGAAAAATTTACGAATTTTAGGAATATAAAATCCTTAATTTTCAAGGATTTTTTAATATTTTTTGCGCGATGCACTATTGTTGTATACAATATCCAAGTACGGAAATAAAACTGTGAGGTGTGAGGTTTATGCGACTTCTTGTTGGCATCAAGAAGAAGCCTCATATATGGAGGAACAATTAAGCATGACTAAGTCACGCACTGCTGTACCGTCAAACGATAGTACAAAGGATCCTCGCAACGGCGCGAAAGATTCCGAGAAAAGCACTAAATCCTTAAAAGGTACTAAGGATGCTATATTGCGAGCTGCCTCGTTTACTAAGGCTCCTCAGGTGTCAAAAAAAACGACAACACGCGAAGAGCGCAAAGTAATAGCTCAGCAGCAAGCGCAAGAGGTAAAAGAAGCGGAAAAGCTTGTTGCTAGTGCCGTACGAGGTCCATTAGGTAGATGGTGGGCAAAATTGCAAACCAGTTCCGATCGTTTTACATTGGGAATGGCAATTGTTGCTCTTGGCGTTGTTTATGGCGATATTGGTACTTCTCCGCTTTATACTGCGCAAACATTTTTAGCAGGTCAAGGCGGCTTACAAAACATAAATCGCGCGACTATCTACGGAATGCTTTCGCTACTGTTCTGGTCAATCACATTAATTACAACCGTAAAATACGTATTTGTTGCAATGAGAACAGACAACAAAGGCGAAGGCGGCATTTTTGCTTTATATTCGCTTCTACGTAAAAAAGGCGCATGGCTTGCGATACCGGCAATGATTGGTGGAGCCGCGTTTTTGGCAGATTCTGTGCTGACTCCTGCAGTTTCCATCTCTTCAGCAGTTGAAGGTTTGCGCACTATTGCAGTGTTTAAGCCAATATTCTTAGAAAATGAGAATTTGTCGATGATGATTACGGTTATTATAATCGTCATACTTTTCTCTGTACAGCAACGCGGAACTGAGCGAATTGGCAAAGTATTTGGCATTGTTGTGATGCTTTGGTTTGCTTTCCTTGCGCTGGTTGGTGTCATGAACATTGGCCAAGATTGGACTATTTTTGAAGCACTTAACCCGATTCATGGCATAAAATTCCTGTTTAGCACGCATAATGTGCAGGGATTAGCGGTTATGGGTGTGATCTTCCTTTCTACTACCGGTGCTGAAGCGTTATATTCTGATATGGGTCATGTTGGTAGAGGCAATGTGTACGCAACCTGGCCGTTTATTAAAGTTGCTTTGCTGCTGAATTACTTTGGGCAAGGCGCTTGGATGTTGAAAAATCAAAACGATAAAGCATTATGGTCGATAGAAGGTTTGAACCCATTCTTCCAAATGCTTGAACCGAATGTGCGATATGTTGCCGTTATTCTTTCGGTTACTGCTGGCATTATTGCTTCTCAAGCGTTGATTACAGGCGCATACACAATGGTTTCTGAGGCAACAAGCCTAAATTGGATGCCACATTTGCAAGTGCGATATCCTGCTAGAACTCGTGGACAGCTGTATATTCCAGTTGTGAATGTTGTGCTGTGTGTTGCCACTATTACGGTTCTTGCAGTATTCCGCGATTCTGAACATATCTCTGGCGCATACGGTTTAGCTTTAACTCTAACTATGCTTGCTACGACTATTTTGCTCACAGTGCACATGTGGTATCAAAAGAAGCGATTTGGTGCCTTCATATTTGCAATCGTATTCCTCATGATTGAGATGATGTTCTTTGTGGCTTCCATGGCGAAATTCATGCACGGTGGCTGGTTTACTATGCTGCTCGGTGTTTCAATTTTGATCATTATGGTCACTTGGAAAGATGGAACTAAAATTGAGCGTTCGCAACGTTTGCACATGAAACCGAAAGATTTCCTACCTGTGCTAGATAAGTTGCACGGAGATTTCCGTATTCCGTATTTCGCTGACAATATTGTGTATTTGACTTCCGATCGTGAAATGAAGCGTCTCGATACTGGAATCTTCTTCTCTATTTTTGCCGACCATCCAAAGCGTGCTAGAGCTTGGTGGGCTGTTTCTGTAGAAACAGATGACGCTCCGTTTACTCGTGAGTATTGTGTAGAGAATTTCGGTACGGACTACTTATTCCGCGTAAAAATTAAACTCGGATTTAAAGTGTCGCCTTCTATACCAGCGTATCTTCACCAAATTATGCATGACTTATCGCACACGGGCGAACTTCCTCAGCAAAAATCCGTGTATCCAAAGGTTGATGCAGATCCAGATATTGGACCAATTCGCTATGTTCTGTTGCACAAAGCGTTGATGCCGGAATCTAATATTTCTGTGCGTGGAGCGTTATCTTTAAAGATGAAATATGCAATTAGACATGTTGCTGGTACGCCTGTTAAATGGTTTGGTTTGGCTCCTTACAATCCGGTTGTTGAAGTGCAGCCGTTGTTTGTTTCTACTCGCAGACCTCCGCGTTTGAAGCGTGAAGACTGTTCTCAGCGAGCAGTTCAATCTTTGCAAGGTGCCTCAGCGCTTGAAACTAATATTCACGTTGTGAAAGATATCAGACCTACTGATGCTGAGCAGACTGCTGTTATGAACGCACGAGATATTGCTGCTGCTAATGTGATGTTTGCTAACGAAAAACTTGCCAATACTGGGAAAATTAGCCCAGTTCCAATTAAAGAGACAAAAAAAGTTAGCGTGGAGAAGCCTAATAAAGATGGGGCAAATATCGATGCAGCGAATGTAACGCATGCTGTTGTGCAGGCTGTGGAGGATGCTGCTCGTGCCAATGATGCGAATAGTGTGAAATCTGAAAAGAGTGCAGCAACTGAAAAGAGTGCAAAAAATAATCTTAAGTAAGAATCTTAAGGAAGAGCCTTAAAATGGAAAATGGTGCAGAAAGCATACTTAATTGCAACTCGATAAAACTCGCTAATCTACCTGATTTTGGTGAAGTAGAGAAATTGCATAGTGCAACTGCACCATCTTCTGCTGCTTATGAGCTTATTCACGGTCATTGTGTTGTAATCTCAACAATTGCTTGGCAAATTGCTCATCATTGCAATATGCTTTTGTCCGCTGAAAATCGTGCTGCTCAAATGAGTGGAACTTTACGTAAGCGTGCTGAAATAGCAAAAAATTGCCTTCAGGAGCTTGTCGGAGATAGTTATGCAATATTACCTGCGGTTAGTGATGGCTTAGCTCCAAAACAGTATATTGATGAATACGCAGCTTTAATAGGTGGATTGTTGCACGATATTGGCACGTATTTTGTGCTTGAAAGTGATGGCAGTAGCAACGCTGGTGGCATATTACGCTTTGATGGACCGAATTATATTTTGCATGGTTTGCGCGGATATAAATATTTAATTGATAATGGTTTTAGTGAGGATGCTGCGCAATTTGCGCGCAACCATACTGGAGTTGGCTTAACTCGAGAGCAAGTTGTTGCGCAAAATTTGCCTCTTCCTGCTGAAGACTATATTCCGCAAACAGTTGAGCAAGAAATTGTTATGGTTGCGGATAAATATAACAGCAAATCGATACCTCCTCGTTTTTTGACAGTTGATTCTTATCGTCGCAAGGCTGCGCGATTTGGTGAAGACAATGCTAATCGGTGGATGCAATTAGTTACGAAATATGGTGAGCCAGATATTGCAGGCCTGGCAGAAATCTTTAATATGCGTGTTGATGCGTGAGCGCTATTGATTTTTTGCGTATTTTTATCCTATTTTTGTGTATTTTTTAAGAAATCTATTATTTTTTAAAAAGTTTTTTATAGATTCAATATCAGATAGCATGTTTTTTGGTGTTTTTTGCGTGGTTTTCGACACGCCGGTGTTTTGGCTTGTTTTCAATGGTTTTGGGGTGTTTGTTTTTGGTGGGTTTGCGTTTTAGCGTGGGTTGGTGTAAGTTTATCTCTTGCTGCTCAGCGCGGCTGGTTCTCCTCGGTTGAGGTTGATGGGCCGGCTGGTGTGGTGGTGGTTTGAGAACTCAAGAGCGTGTCTGTACTACTTATTAGTTAATTATTGCCAGTTCATTGCCTGCCTTGCAGATTGCAGGGTGCCTGAGAGATGGTTAAATGGTGGTGAGGTTTTTTGTTGGGATGTTCTTTCCTTAAAGAATGTCTCGTCTTTTTCTTTTTAATATTGGAGCCTTTTGTTGGCTCTTCATTGAAGTTTTTCGTGGAGGGTTCGATTCTGGCTCAGGATGAACGCTGGCGGCGTGCTTAACACATGCAAGTCGAACGGGATCTAGTCAGCTTGCTGACTGGTGAGAGTGGCGAACGGGTGAGTAATGCGTGACCAACCTGCCCCATGCTCCAGAATAGCTCTTGGAAACGGGTGGTAATGCTGGATGCTCCAACTTGACGCATGTCTTGTTGGGAAAGTGTTTAGTGGCATGGGATGGGGTCGCGTCCTATCAGCTTGTAGGCGGGGTAATGGCCCACCTAGGCTTCGACGGGTAGCCGGCCTGAGAGGGCGGACGGCCACATTGGGACTGAGATACGGCCCAGACTCCTACGGGAGGCAGCAGTGGGGAATATTGCGCAATGGGGGAAACCCTGACGCAGCGACGCCGCGTGCGGGATGAAGGCCTTCGGGTTGTAAACCGCTTTTGATTGGGAGCAAGCCTTTTGGGTGAGTGTACCTTTCGAATAAGCGCCGGCTAACTACGTGCCAGCAGCCGCGGTAATACGTAGGGCGCAAGCGTTATCCGGAATTATTGGGCGTAAAGAGCTTGTAGGCGGTTCGTCGCGTCTGGTGTGAAAGCCCATCGCTTAACGGTGGGTCTGCGCCGGGTACGGGCGGGCTAGAGTGCAGTAGGGGAGACTGGAATTCCCGGTGTAACGGTGGAATGTGTAGATATCGGGAAGAACACCAATGGCGAAGGCAGGTCTCTGGGCTGTTACTGACGCTGAGAAGCGAAAGCGTGGGGAGCGAACAGGATTAGATACCCTGGTAGTCCACGCCGTAAACGGTGGACGCTGGATGTGGGGCCCATTCCACGGGTTCCGTGTCGGAGCTAACGCGTTAAGCGTCCCGCCTGGGGAGTACGGCCGCAAGGCTAAAACTCAAAGAAATTGACGGGGGCCCGCACAAGCGGCGGAGCATGCGGATTAATTCGATGCAACGCGAAGAACCTTACCTGGGCTTGACATGTGCCTGTCGACTGCAGAGATGTGGTTTCCCTTCGGGGCAGGTTCACAGGTGGTGCATGGTCGTCGTCAGCTCGTGTCGTGAGATGTTGGGTTAAGTCCCGCAACGAGCGCAACCCTCGCCCTGTGTTGCCAGCGGGTTATGCCGGGAACTCACGGGGGACCGCCGGGGTTAACTCGGAGGAAGGTGGGGATGACGTCAGATCATCATGCCCCTTACGTCCAGGGCTTCACGCATGCTACAATGGCCGGTACAACGGGATGCGACATGGTGACATGGAGCGGATCCCTTAAAACCGGTCTCAGTTCGGATCGTAGTCTGCAACTCGACTACGTGAAGGCGGAGTCGCTAGTAATCGCGAATCAGCAACGTCGCGGTGAATGCGTTCCCGGGCCTTGTACACACCGCCCGTCAAGTCATGAAAGTGGGCAGCACCCGAAGCCGGTGGCCTAACCCTTTTGGGATGGAGCCGTCTAAGGTGAGGCTCGTGATTGGGACTAAGTCGTAACAAGGTAGCCGTACCGGAAGGTGCGGCTGGATCACCTCCTTTCTACGGAGTTTTTGTGCACGCTCGGTTGAGTGTGGTTACTGGTGTGGAAAACAGTGGTTAACGTTTATATGAGTTTGTTGGGCATGCTTTTGGGTTCCCGGATTGCCACCCCCCTTGTTTTGGGGTTGCGGTCCTTGACTCACAGGATTTCAGGTTGATGCTTTTTGAGTGTTGATGCTGGTTTTGTGGTGTTGTGGTGGTTTGAGAACTGGATAGTGGACGCGAGTAAAATGCGAGACTTTTTTGGTTTCGATTTTTTTGCTTTTATCAATTTCAACCGGCTCCTTTTGTTGGAGTCGCTTGATCGTTTTGTGATCGTTTAGTGTGATGATTTTTTGTCTAGAGAATTTTGCTGATGGGTTCTTACTTTAGTGTTTGTCACTGGTAAGGGCGTATGGTGGATGCCTTGGTAGACAGGACCGATGAAGGACGTGACGGGCTGCGATATGCCTCGGGGAGCTGCCGAGTGGGCTTTGATCCGAGGATTTCCGAATGGGGAGACCCGGCCACTGTTATGAGTGGTCACCACAGTTTTTGTGGGGGGTACGCAGGGAAGTGAAACATCTCAGTACCTGCAGGAAAGGATACTCCGTGAGTAGTGGCGAGCGAAAGCGGATCAGGCTAAACCGGGTGCGTGTGATAGCCGTCAGGTGTTGCGCATTCGGGGTCGTGGGATGGACTGTTCAGCCTCTGACGGGGTTGAGGAGAGTGATAAAATGTCGTGCTAGGTGAATGGGATTGAATTCCCAGCCGTAGAGGGTGATGGCCCCGTAGCTTGTCGTGCGATGTCTCTTTATGTTTATTCCCAAGTAGCGCGGGACTCGTGGAATCCCGCGTGAATCTGCCCAGACCGTTGGGTAAGCCTAAGTATTCCTGTCTGACCGATAGTGTACTAGTACCGTGAGGGAAAGGTGAAAAGCACCCCGGGAGGGGAGTGAAATAGTTCCTGAAACCGTGCGCTTACAATCCGTCGGAGCCTTCTTTGTGGGGTGACGGCGTGCCTATCGAAAAATGAGTCTGCGAGTCAGTGGTATGTGGCGAGGCTAACCCGGGTGGGGGAGCCGTAGCGAAAGCGAGTTTTAAAAGGCGTTTGAGTCGCATGTCCTGGACCCGAAGCGGGATGATCTAGCCCTGAGCAGGTTGAAGCGCGGGTAAGACCGTGTGGAGGACCGAACCCACCTAGGTTGAAAACTGGGGGGATGACTTGGGGTTAGGGGTGAAAGGCCAATCAAATTCCGTGATAGCTGGTTCTCTCCGAAATGCATTTAGGTGCAGCGTCGTGTTATTGCTTACAGGGGGTAGAGCTACTGGATGCTTGCGGGCCCATACCGGGTACCAATAGCAGCCAAACTCCGAATACCTGTTAGGTTTATCACGGCAGTGAGTCGGCGGGGGATAAGCTCCGTCGTCAAAAGGGAAACAGCCCTGATCGTCGTCTAAGGTCCCGAAGCGCGTGCTAAGTGGGAAAGGATGTGGAGTCGCATAGACAGCCAGGAGGTTGGCTCAGAAGCAGCCATCCTTGAAAGAGTGCGTAACAGCTCACTGGTCTAGTGGTTCCGCGCCGACAATGTAGCGGGGCTTAAGCACGCCACCGAAGACGCGGCTGCATGATTTGTTTCATGCGGGGTAGGAGAGCGTCCTGTATGGGGTGAAGCGGCAGTGTGAACTTGTCGTGGACTTTACAGGAGTGAGAATGCAGACATGAGTAGCGAGAGACGGGTGTGAATCCCGTCCGCTGAATGACTAAGGGTTCCGGGGCCACGTTCGTCGTCCCCGGGTGAGTCGAGTCCTAAGGCGAGGCCGACAGGCGTAGTCGAATGGATGAACGGGTTGATATTCCCGTACCGGTGTTACACCGTTCGAACTGAATCTGAGAGTACTAACCTTCATTTTCTTGTTGATTGCCTTTCGGGGTTGTTGATGGGTTTGTGTTGGGACTGTATCGGTAGTAGGTTAGCGTGGGAGTGACGCGGGTAGGTAGCCGGCTGCGGAGGTGGTTTTCCGTGGCTAAGCGTGTGGGCTGTCTCCTAGGTAAATCCGGGGGATGTTAAGCTGAGGCGTGATGGGTAGGCTGTAAGGCTGATTCCGGTGATCCTGCTTGCCAAGAAAAGCTTCAACGTGAGGTGTGATTCCGCTCGTACCCTAAACCGACACTGGTGGTCTGGTAGAGTATACCGAAGCGATCGGGCGAATCCTGGCCAAGGAACTCGGCAAATTACTCCCGTGCCTTCGGCATAAGGGAGACCCCTGATGGTGATATGGTTTTACATTGTTGAGCTGTTGGGGGTGGCACAAGCTAGGGGGTAGCGACTGTTTACCAAAAACACAGGAGCGTGCGAAGGCGTAAGCCGCTGTATACGCTCTGACGCCTGCCCGGTGCCGGAAGGTTAAGAGGATCCGTTAGCTTCGGTGAAGCGGTGAATTTAAGCCCCGGTAAACGGCGGTGGTAACTATAACCATCCTAAGGTAGCGAAATTCCTTGTCGGGTAAGTTCCGACCTGCACGAATGGCGTAACGACTTCCCCACTGTCTCGGCCAGGAGCCCGGCGAAATTGCAGTACGAGTAAAGATGCTCGTTAAGCGCAGAAGGACGAAAAGACCCCGGGACCTTTACTATACCTTGGTATTGTCGTTAGGTGTGGATCGTGTAGCATAGGCGGGAGGCTGTGAAGCGTGGGCGCTAGCTTGCGTGGAGTCGACAGGTGAAATACCGCTCTTTCCATATCTGGCGTCTAACCTCGACGCGTTATCCGTGTCAGGGACAGTGCCTGGCGGGTAGTTTAACTGGGGCGGTTGCCTCCTAAAGAGTAACGGAGGCGCTCAATGGTCCGCTCAGCCCGGTTGGCAATCGGGTGTTGAGTGTAATCGCACAAGCGGGCTTGACTGTGAGACTGACGGGTCGAGCAGGGACGAAAGTCGGAGATAGTGATCCGGTGCCGGCGTACGGACGTGGCATCGCTCAACGGATAAAAGGTACCCCGGGGATAACAGGCTGATCATTCCCAAGAGTCCATATCGACGGGATGGTTTGGCACCTCGATGTCGGCTCGTCGCATCCTGGGGCTGGAGCAGGTCCCAAGGGTTCGGCTGTTCGCCGATTAAAGCGGCACGCGAGCTGGGTTCAGAACGTCGTGAGACAGTTTGGTCTCTATCCTCTGCGCTCGTTGGAATGTTGAGGAGACCTGCCCATAGTACGAGAGGACCTGGGTGGACGAACCTCTGGTATGCCGGTCGTCACGCCAGTGGCGCTGCCGGTTAGCTACGTTCGGAAGGGATAACCGCTGAAAGCATCTAAGCGGGAAGCCTGCTCCAAGATAAGCATTCCTTGCACTTTAGTGTGTGAGCCCCCATGTAGAACACGTGGTTGATAGGCTAGATGTGGAAGCCCTGTAAGGGGTGGAGCTGACTAGTACTAACGGGCGATGGTGACATTCTTCCTCACTTTTACTAGTGGGGAGGGTGAGTTCCTTATGAGTATTATTCTTCTAGCGTTAATGAGTACTGAATGTTTTGCTTAACGATCAGTTGGTAAAAGAGTTTTTACGCGCGTTCATGTCCGGTTCCCTAACCGCCACGTGTTGCCACTCAATGGTTTTGAGTGTATAATCTAGTTTTGCGGTGGTCATGGCTCAGGTGAGACGCCCGGTCCCATTCCGAACCCGGAAGCTAAGGCCTGACACGGCGAGGGTACTGCACTCGATAGGGTGTGGGAGACTAGCACGCTGCCGCATTATTTTTCTAGCGGGGAGTTTTTTACTCCCCGCTTTTTTCATATTCGCATACTGTTCTTTCGTTTTCGTATACTGTTATCTGTAATTCTTCAAACGTGGGCGCGACGACCTGTCTGAGCGCTGCGATTTAGCGCGCGAAGGCAATTCGGAGCGGAAACTCGCTTAAGTTGGAAGTCCAGTGGACTTCCAACGCGAGTTTCGTAGCGAGCACGTATAGTGCGAGTGTCGTCTCGCAAATGGAGCGTAGAGCGAGGGTTAACCCTCCAAACGTGAGAGACTCACATCATAATTGGAGCAGATGTTGACGTTAAACCCTCAAAAACTCATACAACATTAATACTTAAAAGTCCAACAATTTATTTGATATTATTTATAGCAAAGCATGAGATGCATTTTCATGATATGTTCGTATCAATATTGTTAGGAGATGATGTATGAAATGTACAAGTTGCGGAATGGAGTCTTGGAATGACTTCTGCCCATACTGCGGATCAAAATTAAAGGTCGAACAATCAACAGCAGCTTCGACTTTTGAGCAAAATATTCCTGTTCCGCCGCCGCAACAGAATCTCACTGTTCCAGCAGCTACAGGTTATGGCAGCATGCATGCCAAAAAGAAAAAGCCAATTTATAAAAGATTTTGGTTTTATTTAGTCAGCATAATAATAATTGTTGTTACAATATGCGGATTCTTGAATATTAAAAAATTAGATAACGGCGTTGTTATTAATTGGAATGAGATGGTTTTAGGCTCAGAATTGCCAAATCCTCCATCTAACATGGGTAAAATCATTGAAAACTCTTCTGAAGAAATGAATGTTGATATAAACAATATTTCTGCCAAACAGTTTAATGATTATATTAAAGCTTGCAAGGATAAAGGATTTACTGTAGATTCAAAAACTGATTCTACAGAATATTCTTCTTATAACAGTGAAGGCTATAAATTAAAATTGCTTCGTTATGAAAGCAATAATAAGCTAAATATCGCGCTGAATGCGCCGATGGAAATGTCTCCAATTACTTGGCCATCGAGTGAAGCAGCTAATCAATTGCCTGTACCAAAATCTATATTCGGAAAGTTCTCCTACGAAAATGAGGATAGCTTCGTAGTTTATATTGGCAACACCAGTATGGAAGATTATGAGAAATATGTGAAAGCTTGCTCTGATAAAGGTTTTACAGTTAATTATAGTAAGGGAGATGATTGGTACTATGCGTACAATAATTCAGGCTGGCATTTGTCATTAAAATACGAAGGCAATAATATTATGAGCATTGGCATCAGTGCTCCAGCCAACAATCCTAAAGATAGTGGTGATTCCAATAAGTCTGATGCGAAGAAAGATGCTGCAAAGAGCACTCCAAAACAATCTGCTCCAAAAGCTGAAGAAAAACCTAAAACTAACACGAAGCTTGTTAATGGATTGCGTAGTGATTTCAAAGCGGCAATGGATAGCTATGAAACAGTTATGGACGAATATGTTGCGTTCATGAAAAAGTATAAGAAAAATCCAACTGATAAGACTATTCTTAATGAGTACTCTGCGTATTTAGATAAATATAATGATGCAGTAAAAAAGTTCAACAATTGGCATAGCAAAGATTTGAACTCTGATGAGCTTAATTATTATGTTGATGTTCAAGCGAGAGTTTCTAAGAAACTTATAGCTGTGTCTAAATAGTATTAACTATATTTGCTTGCAAATGTAGCGATAATAGTAGGGGTCAATATTCTAAAATACTGACCCCTACTATTATTTTGTAAACTGCTTATAATTCATAATTTTGTTTACTTTTATTTTGCATGTGCAAAATTTGAAAGTCTTGCAGCTTTCTTTTCTTTCTTTTTTATGACAATTCCAACTATTGAGCAAACTATTATAACCACTGCTAACGGCGTATAAAGGTAATATGTAAAGCCAAAAGTATAATTATCTGAAGGAAGTGCATGACGGCTTACTGCGTCATAATTCATAAGAAGTGATGCAGCTGCCAAGATGAGTGCAAATACAATATTTGCAACAGGCTTATTTAAAAGCGTAAACAATAGTATAAGAAGTATAGATGCGATTAGTGCAATTATGAGAACAACATTTATTATTGCTTCATTCTTGAGCCAGTCATTTCCATGAGAATTATTAGCAAGGCAGAAATATAACCTAAGATTTTCTAACATCGATAAATCGACAGCGTCAATATTTTTAAAACCTATTTCTTTTGCAAACAAGATGTCTGGATTTGATGTCAAAAAATTCCTGTATTCTCCGTACGATGAAGAATATGGCAGAAGCAATCCAATTAAAGCAATGCCGCTAAAAATAAGATTAACAATCTGGTGAATTTTTATTTTTTTCATATTTTCCTACCTATAAGACTATTTAGAGTTGTTAATTTGTTTTTTTGTTTCAATATTTTATCAGTAAGATTTAAAATTTGCCGCAAGGTAGTGATTAAATGATGATAGTCGGTGCAGAAGCAAGTGAGCTTTGAGTATTCTTTGAATATTGAGGTATTGCGCCGATCGCAATTGGGCCAGCAATTGAGTTGATAATTGGGCTATCAATTGAAATAAAATCAAGCAATTAAGAATGCGGAATATTGTAACTAAAGCGATTATGCTATTGCAGTAGAGCTATTTGCAATAATGCTGTTAGCAGTAATGCTATTTGCGATTATTCTGTAAATTTCATACAAGGAGTAGGTATGAATAAAGCCCTTATTAACATTGATTATACGAATGATTTTGTGGCAAGCGATGGCTCTCTTACTGTGGGCGAGCCTGCGCAAAAGCTCGAGAAGCGTATTACTGAGATTTCGCAGGAATTTCTTGACGCCGGTGAGTTCGTGGTTTTTGCGATTGATACGCACCATTTGAACGATCCGTATCATCCTGAAACTAAGCTTTTCCCACCTCACAATATCGCAGGAACTCACGGCCAGAAGTTATATGGCGCGCTTGGTGATTTTTACGAAGCAAATAAAGATAAAAGCAATGTTTATTATATTCATAAGACTCGTTACTCGTCGTTTAATGGCACGGATTTGCTGATTAAGCTTCGCGAACGTCACATTGAAGAGCTGCATTTGGTGGGAGTTTGCACGGATATTTGCGTGCTTCACACTGCTGTCGATGCGTATAATCTTGGATTCAAGATTGTGGTTCACAAGGATGCCGTTGCAAGCTTTGATCCTGCAGGTCACGAATGGGCTTTGCGCCACTTTAAGACTTGCCTTAATGCGGATATTGTAGAAGGCTGAGAATTTTAGCTAAAAATATTTAAATAATTATTCAATAGTTATTGAGAATAATAGGCGCTGGTTGCTTTAAGCTGCCAGCGTTTTTGTTTATTCGGAGTGTCGACTTGCTATTAATGAGAATCATTATTATTATTAATAGACGTTGTTAAAAATCTTCCATAATTATTTGCGAAAAGAAGAGCGCATATAACGATAAGAAGATGAAGTGTAGAGAGCGAAATAGTAATTATGACTCAGGTCATTAGGAATATTGTGAAACGTGCTTTTGCAATGGCAAGTGTTGCAATACTTGCCATTGCCGTGCTCGCATCAGGATTTAGTGCAGCTTTACCGGCAGTTGCATTAGAAAATGGTAATCCTGCTGAAAAATACGATCCTACAAAAAAGGAAGTGCTAAATCACGGCCATACAGACGTGTTTTACCCAATTCAATACAATGGTAAATTCATTATGGCCGTCGAAAAAGACGCTGCTACTTTCTTAAAGCCTGAAAACACTACTTTGCGCGTAGCTAAAAGCACGTACACTACAAAATCGCAACTTCCTGCTCTCGCTACTGAATACTACTATCTCGATAGTTCCGGAAATCAAAAAGGGAACCCTCTTTTCCCGGGTTGGGACACAGGTTATGCTGCATCTTTAGTTGGCGCATCTCACGCAGATGATGCAACAGCAGATATTGCAATTCAGCAAGTTACTGGACCAATGAACGGGCGCATTCTGCTTTGGACTACCGATGGCATTGGAAAAAATTCGAAGAAATTATCATTTGAAGAGAATGATTTAGACGACGAACCTGATACTGATGGCAGTCGATTTATGCTACCTGGCGTAATTCACCAACATACTGCTGGCCACGTGCATGCAAACTGGGGATTTACGCAGCCTGGCGTTTACAAGCTAAAAGTAGCAGCAACTATTACAAATAAGAACACTAAGAAGCAGATCACAACCGAACCTGCAGAATACACTTTTGAAGTAGAAGATACATATTCAGGCGAAGTACCTGCTTCTGGCATTACGGAAACGCTTGATTTGCACCGTCGCGGTGATTTTATTAATCCTGACGATGATGAAGAAGCGCACGAAGCTTCCAAAGATCATAAAGACACAGATAAAGACGATGGCGGCGATATGCGCATCGGCAATATTCGTGATTCCGGGCCTCATCCGCATTATCATTCATACGAAGGTTATGGTGGTTTAGACTTAAAAGTAGTTAACAAACCAAAGGGTGCTCGTATTGAGTGGAGATATGTGCGTGCTGACGAAGGTCCTGACGCGTATGGAACCACTCTTTTTGCTGAGAGATTGCAGCTTCCGGCTGAGCCTGCAATGAACAAGATGAAAGTGTATGCTCACGCAACTGAAGGTGAAACGCAAGTTGGCAAAGATACTGCGTCTGCAACCATCGCCGTTGAAGATCACGGTGCCGACGGACATCCTGTAGTAAAAGCAATTGCTCCTTATAAGCGTTTCAAACCAGGGGATACTTTACACGCGAAAACAGTATTGCTTAACCCTCATGTTGCAACCGACGGTGTTACCGGTGCGCCAATTGACGATCCGACAAGTCCAGTAACTTCCATTGTCAAAGATTATGTTTGGTTGATGAAAAAGGAAGGAGAAAGCGAATTTAAGCGCATTCCGGGTGCTGCAAGCAGCAAGTTGGAGCTAAAACTTGATGCGTCAATGCAAGGTGCAACGATTCGTCCTTCCTTAGTTTTAAAGAACGGTGAACTTTACCGTAATAAAATGTTTGATGAGTTTTGCGATTATGTTATTGAGATGAAAGGTGTTCCTCACTCTCATAACCATGATGGCGATGATGATCAAAGTGGTTCTGATTCTGAAGATGATGAGAACCCTCACGGGAAAAAGCACCATGAGAAGCGTCATAATAAGCGCAAAAATAAGACTAAGCATTTCGCTGGTGGAAAGAACTTTTTGAAAGGCGTATTCGGCGGTGCTGCAAATTCTGGACTATTCGGATCTAGCTCTAATGGTGGATTCCAATTCGAATCTAATTTCTTTAAGAAATCCAACAGAAAATTCAAGCGCACAAAGAAGAATCGCAATAAGACTAACCGCACTAATCGTAAGAATAATTCTAAAAATAATACGCAAAGTGGTGCTAGTTCTGGTTCTAGTTCTTTTACAAGAACAGAAAATTCAAGCGGAACATCGTTACATAATTCATCGCGACGAACTTCTGGCGGAACTCATACTAAGAACAAGAGTTCTAAGAAAAGTGGACAGACTATTCGTAATTTCGTAAGAACAGATAATAATTCTGGTAATAAGTCCAAAAATAGTTCTGTCAATAACTCTGATTTTGTTAAGAATACTGAACACCATGCTTTGCAAGGTGCAAGGCAATACAACGAAGAATCTGATGAAGCGTATGAAGATGATTCAGATGATACAAAAGGTGATAGTTCCTCGACTAAGTGGGTTGCGGTTGCAGCTTCAGGTGCGAGCGTCGGCTTATGCACAATAACTGGTGCATGCGGTGCTTTGGTACGTCCTAGATTGAAATTGTTGTAAATAGTATTCGTATTATTACTAGAAAGTTTAAATGATGAATTACAAACAAAATGAAACATTGCAAGTAAAACGAAAGCATGCATATTCTACTGCGTTGCTTGCGCTCATATTTTCTTTAGTAACTTTGGTTGCATCTTTATGTGCACCAAATCCAATGCAAGAAACTGCTTATGCCACTGAAGGCAATCAGCCAGTTATGATTCAAGCAGGTCATGCTGATTTTGGACCAACGCTAATCGACGGCAAATGGAAATTGAAGATTCGCGATGATACTGGTGATGAACCAGTGTGGCGAGACCCAGAAAATGTGGTATTTAAATTAGGTGGCAATTCAATAATTCCTATGCCTGATGACGCTGCCTACAGTTTTATTGGCGAAAAGCCTGGAACGAAGCTGTATGTTATTCCACAAACTCAGAATCCTGATGTGCCGTGGCTTGGTTGGAATACGCAGGAAGGTGGCGTGCTTAACGAGCTCGATCGTGGTGCAAACCTTTCGCTTGAAGGAGTAAGTGGTCCAGGCAAATTGCATGTTTACTTAGAAAATGGCAATAACAATCCACAGCAGCTTTGGGATAGTACTAAAGGTTATCCGCAAAACAGCTGGATTGAAACTAACGCTCATACTCACGTGAATTGGGTGTTTTCTAAGCCTGGAATTTATCATGTGAAGCTTACTTTTTCAGGAAAGCTTAAAAACGGACGCGCTGTAAGCGATACGCGTGTTCTTAATTTTGCAGTTGGAGATAATACCGATCCTAATGCTGCTTTAGGTGCGGGCGCTGCTGCTGGAGCAAGTGGCAGCGAAGGCGACGAAGAGGATCAAGATGAAGAAGACAACGATGAATCCACAAAAGATGAAACTAACAATCATCACAAACTCCTTCGCAACCAGCATAAGCATTCTCACAAAGTATCTGAAAAAAGTGATGATACAGCTTTAGTTCTTCAAATTGTAGGTATTTTTGTGGCTATTATTGCCGTAATTATTGTGATTTTTGTGCTAATAGTTGTAGCTAAAAGCAAGAAAGCACGAAATCTTGCGCTTGCTAAGCAAGTTTCTGCACAAGCTAATCAACAGTATGCAAATAATGCAAATTTTGTGAATAATGCAAATGGCGACAGTACTTTGTCAAATCTAGTGCGTGATCAAGAAACGACAGTGATGTCACCAATTAATAATTCTCAATATTCTCAATCAGACAATATGCAATCTGATGGTACCCAGTGGAAATAATGGTGTGACGAAAATGGTTCGTAATAGTATAAAGAAACTATCTCGCGCTTTGTTGGTGGGCGTGTGCTTGTGTGGCATGATGATGGGAACTCCCGCAGCTTTTGCTGACAATGGCAGTGACGCAACTGTTGTAAGCGGAAAGAAATCTTCTAAAGATTTTGACGCAATAAAGCAAGCTAATTTTAAAGCGTGTACGGCTGCTCGCTTAGATAAAACTGCTTCACAACCTGCGGCTGATAGTAAAGCTGTAATGTGTCACGCGTATAAAGGTCATGCTGATGTTTTTGCAACTTTCTTTGATAGTGCAAGCAAGCGCATAGTATTAGGCACCTTGGGAGATGCGTTTGAAAGTGAAGATCATGATGGCACTCGTTACGATACGAATCGACTTATTTTTGAAGTTGGTTCTAAAAATATCATGCAGCTTTCCAAAGATGAGAATGATCCGATAATAAAAGAAATCTACGCAACAACTCGCGAAGGTGTAGTCTGGTTCTTTGATCAATCTGGAGCTGGAAATACTGGTGCATTATGGCCTGGTTTAGATACTAGACCGTTATATGAGGGAGCTGGTTCTACAAAAGTTAACCCAACAGTCAAACTGTCATTAACTGGTATCGAAGCACCCCACAACGGCGAAGTTTTTATGTATACTCGCAGCGGTGACGATTATGAGAAAATGCTTGGTTCTGTTGACGGATGGCCGAAAGATGTTGACATCACTGAGACTGGTGGCAAGCATTCTCACATGTATTGGTCTTTTAACCGTCCTGGTGTGTACAAGTTAAAAATGAAGGCTACTACTACCGTTGGTGACGAGGAGCAAAGTTCTGAGCAAGTCTATACATTCCACGTCACTAATCATGATGTAACAGCTGGGGATTTTGCTGATTATGATGGCGCATCTTTTGATGGTGATGAAGATGGTGAAGATGACGAAGAAGATTCAGATGATAATGACGATTCTCAAAGTGAGGATCACAGTATTAATGTGCAACAAAGTAACGGATCTTTCTTCATTAACGGTAACAACAACACTGTGTATGTGACTCCATGGCCTGGAGCAAAAATGCAACAACAAGGACTTCTTGGAAGTAATAGAGGACTTTTTGGAAGTAATAACGGTGGTCTTATTCATGGGGAACATAACGCGAAAAGCGGAAAGCAAGATTCTCAAAGTCAGCAATCTACTTCGACAAAGTTCAAAGACATCAAGGGTGACAAACTCGTTATAGACCACGGTCATGTTGATATTGCTGTATATACTGGCGATTCAAATAAAGTTGATATGGCTGTGCAAGAAGATGTGACAGGAAGCCACGTCTTTAGAGACCCGGATACAGTTGTATTCGCAGTTGGTGATGCTGGTAAAACTAACGGCGTGTATCGTATACCGCAAACACAAATTGATGGTGTGCCATGGATGGGTTGGAATAATCAGTCTATGAATCCTCATAAGCCAACTCAATTGAGCCTAACAGGAGTTGAAGGTCCTGGAAACGTACGCGTTTGGATGTTTGGAGGTTTGGGCGGCGGAGATCAAGAGATTTTCTCCACTCAAGGAGCAACAGATTATACAATACCTGCAAATACGCATGCTCATGCGAATTGGGATTTCGACAAACCTGGATATTACACATTGCAATTCCAAGCTTCTGACGGAAATTCTACAGTAACTCGCAATATTCACGTTGCTGTTGGTGTAGATCCACAAGAAACGCCAATGGGCTCTGCTGGCGGTGTTGAAAACAATGAAGAAAAGGACACCAAAAGCAAAAAAGGTGGACCTTCTGCACCTCATAATCCAGCAAAACCTGCTAATTTGCCTCATTCTGGCGGCAATCATGGCAGCCGTGGAATCGGTTTTGTCGGTGGCGGAAATTCTTTTGTTGGTGGTCGTGGTTTTGGATCAAATAATTCACACTCTGGAAAACAATTGCCAAGAAAAGCTAAAAAGCATAAAGGTCTTGTTTCAAAAATTAGTAACAAGAGGCTTGCTAAAAGTTTGTACCGACAGAAGTTGAACGATAATGACGATGTTGTGAAGTCTGAAGCAAAAGGTGTAACAGGATTATTTAAGCGAAATCCTTTACTTGCTTATTCGCTTCTTGCTGGTGGAATTATTGCTGTGCTTGGCGTTTTGGGTGCAGGGATTTGGTATCTCTACAATCGCGGACTTATTAACTTCAACTGGCTGTTGCGCTATTAGTAGTAGGAGTGTGTAAGGGTGATTCATAGGCCCAGAAGAGTAAAGCAAACTTTGTTTTCTTCGATTGGTGCAATTGCAGTCGTCGCGCTTATTTTGCCGCTTTCTGCTTGTGGTAGTGCTAATGGGAATCGTGCAGGACATCGCGATGGTCGCATTAATGTAGTTACAACTACAGGCGTTTTGCGTGATATGGTGGCGAATGTAGCAGGGGATGCTGCAAATGTGAGTTCAATCGTACCTGATAATGCAGATCCGCACTCTTACGAGCCGCGATTGCGTTCAATCAGAGATGTTGTGTATGCGGACGTGGCTTTTAGTAATTACATGATGCTTGAGGAGCATGGTGTTATTACTGCTTTAGATGCGAATTTGCGAAAAGGCGTGCCGAATGTGCAACTTGCTGAAGAAAGCGTGAAACATGCGGCGGATATTATTCCAATGGTCGAAGATGTGTCGTTGGACACTATTTGGCTTGGTCTTGCTACAGAACGCCAAACTTCGCAGCTGGTTGAAGAAGCTAAAGATGCTAAAGAGCAGCAAAAATCTGAAGAGAAATCTCAAAAGAAATCTGATAAGTTGCAGTCTTCGCAATCTTCGCAGTCTTCTCAAGTTTCTCAGTCTTCGCAATCAAACGCGCCTTCAACTGTAACGAAAGAAGGACGCGCTACTGTAATAAAGCCAAAAGCATACAACATGAAGCGTTCGGACAGGATCCGCTTAACTGCAACTAAAGTAACTGGTCCTGGTTCGCTTTTCGCTTACCTTACTGGCACTTTTGGAAGTGTAGAAACTTACGTTAATTCAGCAAACGGAATTAACGATGAAGATCATGTGGATTTGCCTGCGGACGCGCACACGCATTTAAGTTGGGCTTTTAGTAAGCCAGGAGAATACACTCTCGGTTTTCACGCAGATATGCTCAATGCTCAAAACGAGAGGGTTGCAAGTTTAGGAAACGCAACTATGCGTTTTGCTGTTGGCATTAACGCGCAGAAATTAGCGAAAAAGCGTGGAGCTAGTGTAGTTTTGAATCAAGGCCATGCAGATTTGGCTTACGATTTAGCTAAACGCGGATTTTTGTACAGAGTTGACACTTTGCAAGAAAAGCGGTCGGTTGCGCCAAAGCGCGTGTATTATGAGCCGCGAGATGTAGTAGTAGAAGTGCCGACTAATGCTTTAAAAGAAATTCCAGCTGAACAAGGCTATAGATTCCTTGGATTTGCACGGCAGAAAATCTATCAACTTCCACAAGCTGTTCTTGGAAAACATGTTCACGGAGATATTGATCCGCATTTATGGCAGTCAGTGAAAAACGGAATTGCTTATGTGCGCACAATAGCTGACCGCTTGTGTGAAGTCGATCCTAAAAATGCTCGCAAATATCGCGCAAATGCGGACCGATACATTAACAAGCTATTAGATGTAGACGCGTATATGAGGCAAAAAGTGGCGTCAATTCCAAAAGAGCGTCGCAACTTGGTTACAACGCATGACGCTTTTGCATACTTAGGTAAAGCTTATGGCGTAAATATTGCGGGATTTGTAACAATCAACCCTTCAAGCGAGCCAAGCGTGCAAGATAGGCGCAGACTTTCGCAAATTTTGCGCGACTTGGAAATCCCTGCAGTGTTTTTAGAGCCGAATTTAATTTCTCGCTCGTCTGTGCTTAAAGAGCTTGCGTCTGAAGCGCATGTGAAAGTTTGCCCAATTTATGGTGACGCTTTCGACGCAAATGTGCGAACTTACGCGGATATGATGCGAGCTAACGCGGATTCTTTAGCGAAATGTTTGAAGTGAAAGTGTTAAAGGTAGTAAATATGGAAGAAAATGCAGTAATTTGCGCAAAAAACTTGAATATTTCGTACGGGAATCGCACTGTTGTAAAAGACGTTTCTTTTACCATTAATAGTGGCGAATTTGTGGGATTACTTGGCGCAAACGGTGCCGGTAAAACAACGCTATTTCGTGCAATTATGGGTTTGATTCCACATACTGGAAAACTCGAAGTGCGTGCTCCTCATATGGAAGGTGCAAAACTTAATTCTCGCGTATCTTACGTTGGGTATGTGCCACAACGTCACGATATTGCGTGGGATTTCCCACTTTCTGTTTTAGATGTAGTGATGATGGGTAGGATTCGTCATATTGGTTACGTTCGCCGCGCTAAAAAAGAAGATTACGAGATTGCATTAAACTCGCTTGAGCGCACAGGAATGGCTGATTTCCAAGATCGCACGATTGGAGAACTTTCTGGAGGCCAGCGGCAACGCGTGCTTGTTGCGAGAGCATTGGCTGGAGAGCCGCGTTTGCTTTTGCTAGACGAACCGTTTACTGGACTCGATATGCCTACTCAGGAGCTGCTTACCGATTTGTTCTTAAAATTGTCTGCTTCTGGTGAAGCAATTCTCATGAGTTCGCACGATATTATTGGCTCAATTAACTCATGCTCGAGAATAATGCTATTTGATGGCACTATTGTGGGTGACGACGATCCGCAACATTTGCAAACAGAACAGTGGGTACGAACCTTCCACGTAGCTCCGCAAAATCCGCTTATTAAAGCAGTTGAGCGCGTAATTGGTAAGGAAAGTGTGGTAAAAGAGTAATGTTATCTCCAATAGAATTTATACAAGATTTAACAAATCCTGACCTTTGGTTTTTGCTAAAAGCGCTTATTGTAGCGTGCCTTTCTAGCGTAATTTGCGGTGTAGTTGGATGCTATGTAGTGCTTAGAGGAATGGCGTTTATTGGAGATGCTGTAGCTCACTCAGTATTCCCAGGACTTGCTATAGCCTTCGTATTGCAAGGAAATCTGCTATTTGGAGGAGCACTCGCAGGAGTTGCAACCGCGCTAATCGTATCTATTTTTAGCCAAAACCGTAGGCTTCGCGAAGACTCATTTATTGGCGTATTTTTCGTATCTGCTTTTGCTCTTGGAATTGTGATTATTTCTAAAGCATCTGGCTACGCTGGATCCTTAGAATCCTTCTTGTTTGGCTCGATTACAGGTATTCCTGATTCAGATATTGCTGTTGTTGCTATTACTGGTTTGATTATTTTGGCTATATTATGCATGTTCCACAAAGAGCTTGTTTGCGTATCGATGGATCGAGAAACTTCGCGCGCAATGGGATTGCCGGTTGCATGGCTAGATGGAATGTTGTACGTGTTAGTGGCTATCGCTGTAGTTGTTTCCGTGCAAATTATTGGAAACGTGCTTGTGCTTGCTCTGCTTGTGACTCCTGCTGCAACTGCGCGACTGCTTACTGATCGGCTATCTAGGATGATGGTTTTAGCTCCTGTTATTGGTTGCGTTTCTTCGATTGTTGGAATGTATATTTCGTGGAGCTTTGATACAGCAACGGGCGGAACAATTGTGCTCGTAGCAACCGCTCTCTTTGTGCTCGCTTGGGCGTGCTCTCCTAAACATGGGTTGATTGCAAAAGTAGGTCGCAGCGTAGGTTTATAGCATGCTGCACAATAGAAAGCATGGTATCAAAAGGAAAACCTTCGCCAAGAAGCGCAGTAAGACCACTCAGTGATGAGCAAGTAAAGCTTTTAGCAAGTAAACACAATTTAGTTGACCCAACATATTACTATCCGACAGGAAAACGCAAGCCAAATCAGGTAGAAATTGACGCGCAAAATCCTAAAGCCGCCGAAAGACTGCTCGAAGGAACGTCGCGCGTATTGCGTTCGCGCTGCAAAGTAAAGGCGTGGGGATTGGAAAACGTGCCAGAAGAAGGCGTGTTTATTACAGCTTGCACACACGTGACGATGTTTGACGTTTTCATACCTATGACTGCACTATTTCACCAAGGTCGTCGTCCGCGCTACATGGCAAAAGCGGAACTCGCTCACTGGCCAATCTTAGGCAAATGGTTCCAGCTTGTAGGCATGCAGCCGGTCCCGCGCAGAAGCGGAAGAGCGCGAGAAATAGAAGAAGAATCTATTAAAATCCTCACCAATGGCAGACCTTTAAGTGTATGGCCTGAAGGAACAGTTACGCGCGATCCTAAAAAATGGCCTATGAGCATGAAGCCCGGAATTGGTATAATTGCTCTCGAAGCATCGCGCAGACTCGGACATCAGATTCCGCTATTTTGCGCGGTTACATGGGGTGCGGCAAGCATTAACCATTGGTGGCCGTGGCCAAAGAAAAATGTTGTAATGTGCTACGATACCCAACTCGATTATGCTGACTTGCTAAAGGGGAGTGAAAATTGGGGAGAGCTACCTCCTCTTGAATCTGCTGAAGAGTTGGCTCGTCGCGTGCGTGTGCGTATGACGCAGATTATGGAAGAAATTCGTGGAGAAAAATCTCCTGCAGGATACTTCGATTACAGGCAGATGAAACGCGTTACGGAAGAATAAAAAATATACAGAAGAATAAAATAAAGTATCTTTTAAAAATCCCGTAAAGCGGCATGTGTAGAATTATGTAATAGTGTGATTACAAATAAATAGCTATACAGTAGCTTATAAAACTCACAACCGAAAGGCAGGACGTAAAACATGAACGTTACGGTGTTGGGTGCTGGTGCTTGGGGAACTGCGTTTGGACAAGTACTTGCGGATGCAGGAAATCAAGTGACAATGTGGGCAATAGAGCCGGAAATTGTTGAAGGAATTCGCGATCATCATCATAATGGCGTGCGCCTGCCTAGCGTAGAAAAACTTCCAGAAAACATGACTGCAACTGGGGATCGAGCAGAGGCTGTTGCGAATGCGGATATTGTAGTCGTGGCGATTGCGGCACAGTTTGCTCGCGTTGCGTTGGAAGGTTTTGTGGGTTTGATTCCACAAAATGCGATCGTTGTTTCGCTTATGAAAGGCATTGAGCGCACAACCGGCAAACGTATGGATGAAGTTGTGTGCGAAGCTTTGAACTTACCGCGTAACCGTTTTGCTGCACTTTCCGGACCAAACTTGAGCAAGGAAGTTGCATCTCGCCACCCGGCTGCAGCAGTAGTTGCTTGCGCAGAAAAATCTCAGGCAGAAGTAGTTGCAAAAGCATGCTCAAACAGCTACTTTAAAGCATTTGTGTCAACAGACGTAATCGGCGTAGAAATGTGTGGCTCGCTTAAAAACGTGGTTGCGCTCGCAGTTGGTATGGCCCGAGGCGCAGGATATGGCGAAAACACGGCGGCTATGATTGAAACGCGCGGTTTGGCAGAATTGACGGCATTGGGCGTAGCAGAAGGCGCAGATTCGCGCACTTTTGCAGGTCTTGCTGGCTTTGGTGATTTAGTTGCAACTTGTGGATCTCCTCTAAGCCGCAACTATACTTTCGGTGCAAATCTTGGAAAAGGCATGAGCGTTGAAGAAGCAACTGCCGTGAGCAATGGTGTTGCAGAAGGCGTGCCAACCACAAGTGCAGTAGTTGCAATGGGCAAGCGTTTGGGTGTTGCAACTCCGCTTGCAAGTGCAATGGCTCGCGTGCTTGAAGAAGGAATTTCCTGCCAAGAAATGCTCGCAATGCTTTTCGACGACGACGTTTGCGAAGAGTAAGTAGCGTTTGCGAAAATAATCAAAACTAATCCAAAATAATTAGAATAATTCAAAAATATATAAAGGAAAAAAATGACGAAAAAGCGTGTAGTGTTCTTGTATGGCGGTAAGGCAGACGAACATTCGATTTCTTGCATATCTGCTGCTGGAGTGCTCAGTGCTGTAGACGAAAATCGTTTTGACATTGTGCGGATCGCAATCACAAAACAAGGCGAATGGATTGTTGGTGGTGAAGATCCTCGTAACTTCCGCATGGAAGAAGGCGAGTTGCCAGTAATCACAAAAACCGCTGGAACGCGCGATGTTGTGCTTGACCCTGCAAAGGGTGCAGACGGATTCTTGGTGCGAAAAGCGGACGACACGCTTGAAAGTTTAGGTCATATCGACGCTGTTTTCCCAGTTCTTCATGGTCCAAACGGTGAAGATGGCACTTTGCAAGGTTTGCTAGAAATGATGCAAGTGCCGTACGTCGGTTGCGGAGTGTTGGCTTCGGCTGCATGCATGGATAAATACTACGCAAAGCAACTGTTTAAGGCTGCCGGAATTGATGTCGCTCCAGGAATTGCGTTGGATGCTAGAAAATTTGCAAGTGACTCGACGAATCGCTTTGCTGCGTACGCAAACGAAATGCTTGCGCAAGTTGAGGCAGCAAAACTCGAGTATCCGCTTTTTGTAAAACCAAGCCGTGCAGGATCTAGTTTTGGCGTAACAAAAGTGGAATCGCATGATGCTAAGGCTTTAGCACAAGCCGTTTTTGAAGCTTCGAAGCACGATTGGCGAGTGCTAGTAGAGCAAGGAATTAACGCGCGCGAGATCGAGTGTGCGGTTCTTGCAGCTCGCGATGGCGAGGAGCCGAAAGTAAGTTTGCCAGGTGAAATTGTGTTAGACAAGCGTCAGGCTGGCGAAGATCAGTTCTACGATTTTGATAGCAAATACATGGATTCCGCGGCTTCGCACGTGGAAGTTCCAGCAGATCTTCCTGCGGAAACTTTGGAGCTCGTGCGTAAAACAGCGCTCGCAGCATTCAAAGCAGCAGACGGTAGAGGATTAAGCCGTGTTGATTCGTTCGTGACTCCTGAAGGTCATGTGATGATCAACGAAATCAATACAATGCCTGGGTTTACGCCAATCTCCATGTATCCAAAAGCTTGGGAAGCAACCGGAATAAGCTATGGCGATTTAATTACGAAGCTTATTGAGGGTGTGCTTAAGTAAGTGTGAATAGTGCGAGTAGCGCAAGCAGCGCAAACGTAGCACACGTCAAATAAAAAGCGAAAAATCACGATAAAGCGTAAAGAATAACAAAAGGAATGAGTATGCAAGAGATACAACATGACGACACATATTTGTTGGCGCGAAAGCGGCAGGGAACTATTGGAATGTCATTATGCATGTTCATGGTTGTGTGGATTGCTGCTGCATATGCATTAGGTATGTGTTTTCCGTATTTTTTGCCTAAAGAATTTTTAGAAAAATCTATTGCAACAATATTAGTGTCTGACATTGCGCAATATTTAATAGCGCTTCCTATTGCAATGCTGATTATGCGAGCAGTACCAACTCTTGCGTCGCGTGAATTTTCTATGTCTTTGCGTCAATTTTTGGGATTCTACGCAGTTAGTGTGCCAGTTATGTATGGAGGAAACTTAATTGGTACAACATTAGCTTCAATTATTACAGACGGTAAAGCAGAAAATCGCATTTCAGAGACTATTGTGTCTGGAAATATGTGGGAAACGTTTGTGTTCGTAGTGATTCTTGCTCCTATTATGGAAGAATGGTTTTTTAGAAAGCAAATACTTTCTCGATTGCGTGTGTATGGCGAAAAGAAAGCAATTGTGTTCTCTGCTTTAGCTTTTGCATTATTCCACATGAATATATTCCAATTTTTCTACGCTTTCGGGCTTGGGCTTATTCTCGGGTACATGTACGTACGCACTTCTAAATTGCGTTACAGCATATTTCTTCACATGATTGTGAACTTCCAAGGAAGCGTTGTTGCTTTATGGTTACTAAAACAGATGACAGATGCAAACGGGAATGTTATAGAAATTGACAAATTATCGAATAAAGAGTTAATGGATTTGCCTTCTGGATTTGTGCTAGCTGGATTATATAGCATATTTGTGTTTGCAGTGCTTGTAGTTGGAATAGTGTTACTTGCTCGTAGTCGCCGATATTTAGTTTTCTTTGATGCGCCTTTGGAATTGCCTAAGGAAAATAATTTGAAATCACTTTATGGAACCGTAGGTGTAATTGCATTTTTGATTATTTCTGTGATTCTTAATGTGATGATGCTTTTTTCGTAACTGCTATTTTTCGTAACGAAAAACAAAAATTCAAAATTCATGACTTAAGGAGGCGAGTTATATGTTAAGCAAAAAATTAGCCAATAAAACTATTCGCGTTGGATTGCTTGGTGCCGGAACAGTCGGTTCGCAAACAGCGCGACTTATAGTTGAGCAGAGTGATGAACTTGCGGCTAGAATTGGTGCAAATATTGAGCTTGCAGGAGTTGCGTGCTTGCATCCGGAAGAAGTTGACGCTCCTTGGATTAAGCGTGATTTGCTAACTACAGACACTGCCTCTTTGTGCACCCGCGAAGACGTTGATATTGTAATCGAGCTTATTGGCGGACTTGAGCCGGCTCATACTTTTGTAAAAAGTGCGCTATGCCATGGAAAATCTGTTGTTACTGCAAATAAAGCGTTGCTTGCAAAGTTTGGTCCGGAATTATACGAGTGTGCAGAAAGTCACGGAGTTGACTTGTACTTTGAGGCGGCTGTAGCAGGAGCGATTCCTATTGTTCGACCGCTTCGAGAGTCACTTATTGGCGACGAAATTACGCAAATTTTCGGGATTGTAAACGGAACTACCAACTATATTCTTGACGAAATGACTGTGCGCGGACTTGATTTTGACTCGGCTTTACGCGCAGCTCAAGAAAAGGGTTATGCTGAGGCGGATCCGACCGGAGATGTTGAAGGTTTCGATGCTGCAAATAAAGCTGCGATTCTTGCAACTCTCGCATTCCAAATGCCGGTAAGTATTGACGATGTTTCTGTTGAAGGAATTAGCGCGATTGACTCTGAAGATATTGCTGCAGCGAGCGCGGAAAAGCGTGTAATTAAGCTACTTGCAGCAGTTGAAAGGCATTGCGACGGCGAATCAAACTCAGATGGCGGAGTAAGCGTTAGTGTGTATCCGGCGCTTGTTGGCGCGGAGCACCCTTTGGCGTCGGTTCATGGCAGTTTTAATGCTGTATTTGTGAAGGCGCAGGCTGCAGATGATTTGATGTTCTACGGACGCGGTGCCGGCGGCGCTCCAACTGCAAGTGCTGTTGTTGGAGATGTTGTTAGTGCTGCTCGAAATCTTGTGCGTGGATGCGCAGGTTTTGGCGTGCCAATGTACAACAAGTATGTGCCGGCCTCTAGCGAGCAGACCAGAGCAGATTTTGTGATTCGTTGCAATATGGAAGATACTTCTTTGGCTTTGTGCAGCGAAGTTATGGATGTTTTTGCAGATCATGGCGTTGTGTATGAGCGTTTGGCTTCGGCGTGTCAAGCTAAGTATTCTCAAACTGAAGGTGATTCGGATTGCCCACAGTGCGGTCTTGGTGGACCTGGCAGTGTGCGCGTGCTTGTGAGCGAATGTTCGGAAGCTGCGGTTCAAGCTATTTGCGAGGATTTGCAGAAGTTGGACGTTGTGTGCGGAAAGCCGCTAGTTTTGCGCGTTATAAAGTGAAAAGCTGCAGGTGATCGTATGAAGCCAGTATGTAACAGTGTTTCCGTGCGCGTGCCAGCAACTAGCGCAAATCTTGGTTCTGGGTTTGATGCAGCCGGTATTGCGCTTGATTATGCGGATTCTTTAGTTTTTACTCTGGATGATAATCGTTCTAAAAATTCGCTTGATTCGCTCGATTATGCTGGAAACGTGCGCGTAATTATTCACGGCGAAGGCGAGGATACGCTTCCAAAAGATGAAACGCATCTAGTTGTAGCGACTTTTCGCAAAGCTTGCAAAATATTTGGTCTGCCAAACTTGCGATTTACGTTAGAAGCGCATAATCGGATTCCGCAAGCGCGCGGTATGGGCTCTTCTGCAGAAGCGATTGTTGCTGCAGTTGCTGCTGCTTGGGCTTTTGCTCACGAAGGTGATCTTAATCGCGAAGCAATTTTCGAAATTGCGGCCGCAATTGAAGGTCATCCAGACAATGTTGCTCCTGCAGTTTTTGGCGGTTTGACGATGAGTTGGAAGCTTGATGCTGGGGAAGGCAAAGGTTCTGTGCGCGTGGCTGGAGATTGCGAAGCTCCGCTTTCTACCGGTTTTCATACTGTGCGATACAAAGTTTCGCAAGATATTTCTGTGTCGGTATTCGTTCCTGATTTCGAGCTTTCTACAGAGCTTGCTAGACGCGCGCTTCCAGCAAAAGTGCCGTATGGTGACGCAATATTTAATGTGTCGCGAGCTGCAATGCTTCCGGTTGCTTTTGGTGAGTTAAATAGCGATTCTGAAAATAAATTAGGCACAGTAAAATCTGATATTTCGCGAAATGCGCTACTTTTTGCAGCAACTCAAGATGCTCTTCATCAAACGTATCGTGCAAATCTTATGAAAGATTCGTGGAAGCTGGTGGAGACGTTGCGCGAGCATGGTTTTGCGGCAGCGATTTCGGGAGCAGGATCGTGCGTTGCTGTATTTTATGCAGGAGATGCCGAGTATAACAAGAGTGCAGCTCAAAAAATCGACGCAATTGCCGAGCCGTGGCTTTCGCGTACGGGCTGGCGCGTTTTGCACGTGCCTGTTGATTCTACTGGCGTTGCAATAACTCGCGAATAAGTTGTGTGAAGTTGTAAAAGGGAAGGGTAAGGTATGACAGTTTCGTTGATTTTAGCCTCGCAGTCTCCTTCGCGTAGAGCGGTTTTGGCGGCGGCTGGCGTGATTCCGGTAATTCACGTAAGCGAAGTGGATGAGCCGGCGGCTTTGCGTGATGCCGCTAGTGAGCGAGGTGCAAGCGTTGAGCAGTTGAGTGCTGAGCAGCGAGTTTCTATTTTGGCTCGCGCAAAAGCTCAAGCTGTGTACCATGCGTGGAAACGTGTGGCGGATACGGCTGCTTCGGCTAGTGGCGATTTAGTTGTGGGGTATCCGCTGGAAGCTGAAACTGAATCTTCTGAACTTGCAGAAACTGCGAAATCTGCTGGTAATGCTTTAGCAAGCGATTCGCAATCAGACGTAACGCATAACGTAGATACGGCGCAAACTCGCGATTTTTCAGGCGTTACTGTTCCTACAAAAACTTTCGATATTCACGATTTTGCATATACAAATAAATCTTCTCATGATTGTAGCGGTGTGCTGATTGTTGGCTGCGATTCCATGTTCTTACTCGATGGTGAGTGCTACGGAAAGCCGCATACTCCTGAAGTGGCATTTGAGAGAATCAAGCAGATGAGCGGAAAAACAGGACAATTGTGGACTGGCCACTGCTTAATCGACGCAAAAACCGGCAAAACTATTTGCAAAACAAGTCATGCAAGCGTAACTTTTGCGCAAATGAGTGACGCGGAAATTCGCGCGTATGTAGCAACTGGTGAACCTCTAGAAGTTGCAGGATCCTTTACACTAGAAGGTTTTGGCGGAGCTTTTATTGAAAGCATTAATGGAGATCCTCACGGTGTTCTTGGAATCAGCTTGCCGCTGCTGAGACAAATGGTTTCAGAGCTTGGATATGCTTGGCCGGATTTGTGGAATAAGGAAAGCTTGGAAGAAACTGGCGAAAAGAATGATCCGACTTCCACGGAAGTGCCTAAAGAAAATGTGCATCAGCCGGGAGATGGCTGGGTGCATTGCGATTGTGGTCGCAGGCATTGGGGTCATAACGGTGCTGCTGGAGTTCTGCTTGCTAGGCGAGATGCCGAAACTGGTCGCGTGACGCACGTTGTGATGCAACATCGCGCGCTTTGGAGCGCTGAAGGTGGCACTTGGGGCATCCCTGGTGGCGCAATTTCCGATGGAGAAAGCGCGATTGAGGGCGCATTGCGTGAGTCTTTCGAGGAAGCAAATATTACTTCGGGAGATATTGAAGTTGTTGGAGCTTACCGCGAGGATCACGGAAACTGGTGTTATACAACGGTTTTTGCGTTTGAAAAGCCGGGGCATAGTGTGGATCCTTGCGCGCACGACGACGAGAGTATGGAAATTAAGTGGGTGCCAATTGACGACGTGCCTAAGCTGAAGTTGCTTACGGCAATGCGCACGGATTGGCCGTCTTTCCGTGCGCGCCTTGATGAGTTAGCGCTCCGACATGCTTGAGCGCAGCACAGCGCGCGCGAAAGCAACTCGGAGCGCCGAGCTTGCTTAGGGTTGAAAGCGCGGTGTGCTTTCAACGCAAGCGAGGTCTGCCTTCGTCTCGATTGACGAAGGCAGGGCAGGTTTGTGTGGTTGGGTTTTAGAAACTGGGTTGTGTTTTGTGTGCGCTCCGACCTGCCTGAGCGCAGCATTGCGCGCGTAGGCGGCATAAACTGCGCACGAAATCATCCCAAAATTGCGGCAATTACGGCTATGCAAATTGGGCTAGTGACAGTAGAAAACAGTATGCCGTCGCGCGCAAAACTTAAGCCGACGTTGTAGCGCGCAGCATAATTGTAAACGTTTTGACCAGTTGGAAGAGCAGCTAACACAACGCACGCATACAAAGTCGCCCCGCGGAAACCCATCACAAAATAAGCTAGCAAAAACGCAATTGCAGGCATAATAAGATTTTTTAACACAGCAACCGTGGCAATAGCAGCTCGATTAGAATCTTTTTGCAAAGGCTTGCTGCCGTAAAGCGACATTCCAAAAGCCATTAAAATCATTGGAACTGCAGAATCGCCAATCATCTTAATTGGATCGTAAAGAAAATTAGGAACAGGGAAGTAGCCAACTTTTGCGGAAATTGCAGAAATAATAATTCCCCCAAGCGAACCAATTAAAAGTGGTTGTTTTAAAGGCTGCTGTGCAATGCGCTTGAGAGAACATTTTCCAGTAGTTGTAATGTCGAGAACAGTCAAACCAACAGGAGTAAATACAGCCTGTTGCATAACTAAAATCGGAGCAACAAGCGCAGGATTTCCCAAAATATAAGTCGCAACCGGCAAGCCAATATTGTTGGAATTTAAATAAAGAGAATTGAGAGCACCTATAGTGCAGTCAGCTGCAGGAAGATGGAAGCAAAAGCGATTAAGCAGAACGAACGCAACTCCAACAATCATCGCAGAAAAGAATGCAACAAAAATCGAAGAGTGAAAAATCTCAAAAATAGGCTCTTTAGAAAGTATTGCAAACATTAAGCAAGGGCTGGAAACGAAAAAACTTACGCGATTTAGGACCATTTGAGCCTGTGAACCGCCAACGCGCATGCGAGCAGTAACGTAGCCTGCAGCAATAACAATGCCAATTACGCAAAAGCCTTGCATTGCGCTGATTAAGCCCATTTCTTGCCTCCAAAATTCGTTAATCGCACGCAAATTGCATGCGTGCGAACCTATGCTGTAACTATAGGAGAGATACGCAACTTTTATGTGCGCTATGGATAAGTTTGAAATTATTGGAATTTTTAGTAACTGCTAATTGGCTTAAAAACAGCGATGCAAATTTTAATATTCAACGAGTCATATATTTGACTCGGCAATATGGCATACTAGAGAGCGGTGGCACTGCAAGCCGCCAGGCAATCGATGGCGTCGATCCCCTCGTGAGCGTTTTCCGAGGCTGGCGTCCGCTGTCGCGCAGCTAGACTTTGTAGAGAGCTTTGGGGTGGCTCGCGCACGTGCGTGCTTAACTTAAAGCCAGGGATGCGAGGCGATGCAGCGTCTCGTGAGGAGCATAGTGCCCAGAATAATAAGAGAACGCTTCAATGAATCTGAAGCTGAAAATAGTAGAACTGTGTCTAAAACCGCTACTTCTGCGGAAATGTCCGGAATAATGCAATCTACAGATTTTGCGGAAAGTAATATGGCTGCCGGTGATACTTTGCAGCAAAGCTCTGGCGTTACGCGTCGCCGTCGCGGTCGACGAGTTACTCGTGGTGCCGGTGCGGCTGGAGAAGCAATGGAACTAAAAGTTGAGGATTCTAGTGCGAAGAATTCTGAGCCGCATGTTGTTAAATCGCGCCCAATAACTTCGCTCCTATTCCAGGAGCCAGTTCTTCCTAAGGTAGTGAACGATCGTAGCGAGGAAAGCAGCAGTTCGCGTAATGACTTGCGTGACAACTCGCGTGATGGCTTGAATGATGATTTGCGCGATGATTTACGTGATATTTCTCGCGGAAGGCGCGGTGGACGCAATAGCCGTGATTCTCGTGATAGTCGTGATAGTAGCGAACGCAAGTCTCGTTCTGAAAGACGCGAGAATTCAAGCGAAATAAAGCGTGATAGTGGCAGAGGGAATAGTCGTGAAACATCGCGTGAAACAAGTCATTCTATGTATTCTCAAGATTCTGAGTACGCTAAGAATTTTCAGGATTCGCAAGATGATCGCGACGAAAAAACTCGCAAAAGCCAGCGTTCTCGCCGTTCTCGCAGATTGAATGCTGTTGAGCGACGTGCTGCAGCTGAAGTTGAGCAAATTGAAGAGGATCTTGCATACGACAATATTGTTTATGCTCCCATTGATACGCGCATCGATGAAACTCTTGATGTTAGCGATATTTTATCTGCAGAAAATACTTCGAATAGGCGTTCTAATCGTCGCAATATGTCGAATAACATCTCTAATGATGATGACGCTCGAAATGAAAACGGTGCAGTAGACAGCAGAGGCGGTAGCAATAGCAGAGATAGCCGCAATAGCAGTGACGAAGGCGATAACAGAGGTACAAACGACGATTATAATGCGAATAATGGCAACGATGACGATGAAATAATGATTACGCGTCGCCGTCGTCGCCGTCGTAGCTCTCGCACTGATCGAAATGAAAGCCGCAACGGAAGTCGCGATTTAGACATTGATATTTCAAATGATCTTGACGATGACGTGAATTCTCGCACAAAACGCACAAGTCTAGATGAAGTCTCTCAAGAAGATCGCGATTTAATTCCAGATCCAGAAGAACTTCGTGAGCAAGATGAGGAAGAAACTCTTTATACGCGCCGCCGTCGCCGCCGCCGTTCTAAATCCTCCGATGACACGAATTCCGCACCTTCTCAGGAAGAGTCATCCGACTACACTAATGCAAACGAAGACGACTTGACTTCTCGCCGCTCGCGCAAGCAGCAGTATATAGACGAAATTACGGATATTGAAGGCTCTACGCGACTTGAAGCAAAGCGCCAACGCCGTAGAGATAATAGGCGTGAGCGTAGCCGTCAAAACCTTCTTATGGAGCAAGATTTCCTTGCTCGTCGTGAAAATGTTGAACGATTAATGGTTGTTCGTGAGCGCGATCGTCATACGCAAATTTCCGTTATTGAAGACAATATTCTTGTAGAACATTATGTTTCTGATATTCAAGAAGTTGCTACTGTTGGAAATATTTATCTTGGGCGCATTCAAAACGTGCTTCCAAGCATGGAAGCTGCGTTTGTGGATATTGGTCAGGCTCGAAATGGCGTGCTTTATGCAGGCGAAGTTAATTGGGATATGGCTCGTCTTGAAGGTCAGCCTCGTAGGATTGAGCTTGCGTTTAAGTCTGGCGATCCTGTGCTTGTGCAGGTTACTAAGGATCCAATTGGACATAAGGGTGCTCGATTGACTTCGCAAGTAACTCTTGCAGGGCGTTTCTTAGTGCTTGTGCCATCTGGCGGTATGACAGGTGTAAGCCGCAAGCTTTCAGATCGAGAGCGCTCGCGTTTGCGCGCTATTGTGTCGAAGATTGCGCCAAAAGATATGGGTGTTATTATTCGTACTGCTGCTGACGGTGCAAGCGAGGAGTCGATTGAAAAAGATTTAGATTCGCTCGTTAAGCAGTGGGAGCGCATTGAAGCTAAGCGCGAAGAATACTTGCATGGAAAGCGTCCTAAGTTGTTACAGGGTGAGCCTGATGTGGCAATTCGTGTTGTGCGCGATATTTTCAACGATGACTTCCAAAAGCTTATTGTGGAAGGCGAGGGAGTGCGTCAGCGAATTGATGAATATCTTGAGATGATGGCTCCAGATTTGCGCAGCAAGGTTGAATATTGGGATCCTGCTGAGCATGAAGGCAAAGACGTTTTCGATAAGTGGCAGATTGATAGTCAGCTTCGTAAGGGCATGGAGCGTCAGGTTTATTTGCCAGCTGGCGGCTCTATCGTGATTGATCGTACGGAAGCAATGACTACGATCGATGTGAATACTGGACGATTTATTGGGCGTGGTAAGTCTTTGGAAGAAACGGTTACTCGTTGTAATTTGGAGGCTTCTGAAGAGATTGCACGCCAGCTTCGTTTGCGCGATATTGGTGGCATGGTCATGATCGATTATGTCGATATGGTTATGCCAGCGAACCGCGATTTGGTTTTGCGTAGGCTTTTGGAATGCTTGGCTAGGGATCGCACGAAGCATCAGGTTGCTGAAGTTACGTCTCTTGGTCTTGTGCAAATGACGCGTAAACGCGTTGGCCAAGGCTTAGTTGAAGCGTTCTCTGAAGAGTGTCCAACGTGCAAGGGACGTGGATTTATTTTGCACGATGAGCCTACTGTTTCTTCGGAATATGCAGATCCTTATGCGCTTAAGGGCGGAGATCCTTTTGTTAAAACAAACAAGTATGGTCACGGAAGCGCAACGGAACAGCCTGCGCCTGTTAAGCAGCAGGGTTCTAGTGCGGAAGTGAGAGCTAAGTTAGCGCGTATAGCTGCCGCATCTGTAATTACTGACGCAGCTCATAAATCTGAAGAAGAAACGCAGTATAGCAATTTTTTGAATTCTGACAAAGAGTCTGTATCTTCTAAGGCGGATGAAACTGGCGAAACTGCGGATGCTGGCGAAACTGCTGAAACTAGTGAAGTTGCGGAAACTAGTGAAGCGAATAAAACTTCTGAAGAATTAATTGAAAATAATTTAGAGGATACTACGCAAGAGATTGCTGGGTATACTTCGGAGCAACCTGCGCAAGATACTACGCAAGAACCTATGCAAGATGCTACGCAGGAAACTACGCAAGAAACTACAGAAAATGATGATTGCGCCTCTGAATAGTGACTAAGTATATGCCTTGAGTACAATATTGAATATTGTCTGCATTGACTCATGAATCTAGCGACTTGACGTTAGTACATGGGTAGGTGTATTTTTGATAGTCGGTGTCTTGCCGCGCGCGTTTTGCTGTGCGCAAGGCAAAAGTAAGCTTTCAATTGAGCTAAGGAACGAATTATGTACGCGATTGTGAAGGCCGGTGGCCATCAAGAGAAGGTCGAGGTTGGCGACGCCATTCTCGTGAACCGTCTCGATGCAAAGAAGGGCGATACCGTGGAATTCCCGGTCGCGCTCGTTGTTGACGGTGCTAAGGTGACCTTAAGCGCCAAGGATCTTGCTAAGATCACGGTGAAGGCAGAAGTCTTGAATGACGAAGCCAAAGGTCCAAAGATTAGCATTATGAAGTATAAGAACAAGACTGGTGTGGCTCGTCGCAAGGGTCATCGTCAGAAGTTGACTCTCGTCAAGATCACGGCCATCGCCTGATTGACGGTGGTATAAACCTGAAAGGACAGTGAGATGGCACATAAGAAGGGTGCGTCTAGCTCGCGCAACGGTCGCGACTCACAAGCGCAATATCTTGGTGTTAAGAAGTTTGGCGGTGAAGCTGTAGTGGCTGGCAACATTATCGTTCGTCAGCGCGGCACTAAGTTCCACGCAGGTCAGAATGTTGCTTTGGGCAAGGATCACACGCTGTACGCTTTGGTGGACGGCAATGTGAAGTTCGGTATCCGTCGCGACCGCAAGGTTGTTGACGTTGTTACCGCCTGAATTTTAGCTAAGCCAAAGTGCTTCAACAATAAGTCGACGATAATAACTCGGCGATAAAACGTTTAAGCCGCACCCAGTTCGGTGCGGCTTTTTTGTTCTCGCATGTTCCCGAGAATTTAGGTGTTTAGCTTCGAGTAAGGTAGCAGTATGAGTGATTTTGTAGACCGCGTAACAGTGCATGTAAAAGGCGGAGATGGTGGAAACGGATCTGCCGGAGTTCGTCGCGAAAAGTACAAACCATTAGCAGGCCCAAATGGCGGTAATGGCGGTGACGGCGGTTCCGTTATTTTTGTAGCTGATCGCAACGCAAACAGCTTACTTGACTACCGCTTCATGCCTCACCGCACTGCAGAAAACGGTACGATGGGCTTAGGTGACACTAAAGACGGTTCAAAAGGTGCAGACTTAGTGCTTCCAGTGCCTGTTGGAACTGTTGTTTTTACAGCACGCGGTGCCGCAGGCTCTCAAAAGCGACCTGGCGAAGTTTTGGCGGATTTGCAACATGTTGGAGACAAATTCGTTGTGGCGCAGGGGGGTGCCGGCGGTCTTGGCAACGCAGCACTCGCAAACAAAACTCGTCGTGCCCCAGGATTCGCGCTTTTAGGCGAGCCTGGCGAAGAACGCGACGTAATTTTGGAACTCAAGTCTATCGCAGACGTAGCTTTAGTTGGATTCCCTTCTGCAGGAAAATCAAGCTTAGTTGCCTCAATTAGTGCAGCTAAGCCGAAAATTGCTGATTACCCGTTTACTACTTTGGTGCCAAACCTAGGCGTTGTAAGCTTCGGCAACTATCGCTACACAATTGCAGACGTTCCAGGCTTAATTCCAGGAGCTTCCGAAGGAAAAGGCTTAGGTCTTGAGTTTTTGCGTCATATTGAGCGCACAGAGATTATTGCGCATGTAATTGATTGCGCAACGCTGGAGCCAAATCGCGATCCAATTAGCGATTACCACGCTCTTGAGCATGAGCTTGCGCAATACGCTGATAAACTTGAGCTTCCGTTGGGTGCGATTCCAATTCCAGAGCGTCCGCGCATTATTGTGCTAAATAAAGTCGATGTGCCTGAAGCTAAAGAATTGGCTGATTTTGTACGCGGTGAATTTGAGAAAATGGGATTGACTGTATTTGAGATTTCTACCGCGTCTCACGAGGGCTTGAAAGAGCTTGGTTTTGCGCTTGGACGATTGGTTGAAAAGATGCGCGAGAAGCTCGCTGCCGAGGAAGCAGCACGAGAAGAAGAGCGTGTTGTCATCCAGCCGCTTGAGCAGCAGACTTCAGCTTTGCGTCGTCGCCGCGATGATGGACGTGGAAATAGCGCAGACTTTGAAATTAAGCGCGAAGAAGATAGGAATGGTGATTTTTGGTTCACTGTTACTGGCGCAAAACCTGAGCGCTGGGTTGTACAAACGAATTTTGACAACGACGAAGCCGTTGGTTATTTGGCGGATCGCTTAGCAAAGCTTGGTGTTGAGGATGAATTGCGCAAGAAGGGCGCGCGTCCAGGAGACGAAATTCGTATTGGCACTGGGAATCATATGGTTTGTTTCGATTGGGATCCAAATATTGCTGCCGGTGCAGAAGGATTGGACGGCGCTAACTTGGGTGCGCGTGGTAAGGATTTGCGAATCGAAGCGAACGATCCTCGCGGAGCAAGGCGTACGAATGCTGAGCGTAGACGAGATTATCACAGCATGATGGATGCAAAGAGCGCAGTTCGAGACGCGATGATGGCTGAGCGAAAGTCGGGTCACTGGGCAGATCCTTCTGTGGATGACGATCGCCATGATGAAAATAGCTTGTTTGGTCGTGGAGAAGAGCAGAAAAACTAGAAAAATCAAGGTCAAGGGGAATCTTATGAATAATCCAGAAATTGAGCTTACCGAAGATGGGGTTCGGTGTTCAATTCGTGAGGCGCGCACAATCGTCGTAAAAGTTGGCTCAAGCTCACTTACGAGCGCGTCCGGTCAGCTGGATGTGCAAAAGTTGCGCGCTCTTGTGACTGCAATAAGTCACGCGCAAATGCAAGGCGCTCGCATTGTGCTTGTGTCTTCTGGCGCAATTGCAGCTGGATTTGGTTTGCTCGGCTTTAATGAGCGTCCTAAAGATGTGCCAACTCAGCAGGCAACGGCTTCAGTTGGTCAAGGATTGCTTATGGCTCAATACGAAGCAGCATTTTCGCAATTTGGTTTCAGAGTCGGGCAAATGCTTCTTACGGCGGACGTTACTATTTCGCCGTCGCGCTACCGAAATGCGCAACGCACAATGCTACGTTTGCTTGAGCTTGGCGTAATCCCAATAGTAAACGAAAATGATGCACTTTCTAGCAACGAAATTCGATTTGGTGACAACGACCGTCTTGCAGCTCTTGTAGCAAATATTGTGCGAGCGGAAGCTCTTGTGTTGCTTACGGATGTGGATTCTCTCTATACTGCGCCGCCTAGTGAACCGGGTGCTAAGCGTGTGAGTTTTGTGCCAGATGTGACGCGCGCGATTGAAGAAGTGAAAGTTGGCGCAAGTGTTTCGGGCGTAGGTACCGGTGGTATGGTGACGAAGATGGAAGCTGCGCATGTTGCTGCAGTTTCGGGAATTCCAACTGTGCTAACTTGCGCTGGAAATGCCGGTCCGGCACTGGCTGGAGATGCTGTTGGTACTGTGTTTGCGCCGGTGCATACGCGCGATTCTTCAAGGCGACTTTGGATTGGTTTTGCTTCGCATCCGCACGGAGTTTTGGTGGTTGATAATGGTGCTGCGAAGGCGGTTCGCGGAGGTCGCGCGAGCTTGCTTGCGGCTGGTATTGTTGGCGTGCGTGGCGAGTTTTCGGCGACGGATCCTGTGTGGATTGACGATGAGCAGGGTAACCATTTGGCTAAGGGTTTGGTTGCTTTTGACGCGGAGGAAATTCCGGAGATTATGGGGCGTACGAGCGATGAGCTTGAAGAATCACTCGGCCGTCAGTATGCGCATCCGGTTGTGCACCGCGACAATCTCGTGCTTGTGTAGTTAGATGCGGCTATATTTGCCGGAAAATCACACGACAAATGTTTCCAAAAACTACGAAAGCGACAAAAACTTTACAAGCGTGTGTAGAAAATGTCGGAATTTCACCAAAAACCGGCAGAAATTTTACAAGCGTGTGTAGAAAATGTCGGAATCTCACCAAAAACCGGCAGAAACTTTACATCCGTGTGTAGAAAATGTCGCTAGTATCTTAAGAAGCGCAGATAAATACGATTTTGGAACTAGAGCGTTTGTAGTCGCGCTTCGTTTATAAATTTCCGGCAGATTTGCCGTTTCGCGGCTTAAGGTTACACTGTAAATCATGGCAGAGAATATTGCAGAAACTTCATCCTCAGAAAATTGGCGCGTATTAAGCGAGCGTATTAACCGGGTCGCTCCGAGTGCAACTTTGGCAGTAGACGGCAAGGCAAAAGCTATGAAAGCTGACGGCATTGACGTTGTAAGCTTTGGCGCAGGCGAGCCAGATTTTCCTACTCCCTCTTATATTGTTGATGCTGCAACACAAGCGTGTAAAGACCCGCGCAACTATCGTTATACTGCTACGGCAGGTTTACCGGAGCTTAGGGAGGCGATTGCGAGCAAAGTGCAGCGAGATTCCGGCTACGAAGTTTCCCCAAAACAAGTCGTAGTTACAAACGGCGGAAAGCAAGCTGTGTATGAGGCTTGCCAAATTCTCTTAAATGATGGCGACGAAGTTATTATTCCAGCTCCATATTGGACGAGTTATCCGGAGGCTGTGAAGCTTGCAGGCGGCGTGCCTGTGCCAGTTTTGGCAGGTGCAGATTGCGGTTTTGAGCCAGATATTGAGGCAATTGAGTCCGCTCGCACTTCACGCACGCGCGCAATTATCGTAACTTCGCCTTCGAATCCTACAGGCGCTATTTGGAGCGCGCAAACTATTCGCGCAATCGGCGAGTGGGCTGTAAAACACCATATTTGGGTTATTTCTGATGAGATTTACGAGCACTTGCATTACGACGGCATTTCGACTTCGTATATTGGCGTCGAGGTGCCGGAAATTCGCGAGCAGCTGCTGATTTTGAATGGTGTTGCTAAAACTTATGCTATGCCTGGTTGGCGTGTTGGATGGATGGTGGCTCCGGAAGATGTTGCTAAAGCTGCAATTAAGCTTCAAAGCCATATGACTTCTAATGTTTCTAATATTTCACAGCGTGCAGCAATTGCTGCAGTCGGCGGTTCGCTGGACGTGGTTGCCACTATGCGTGAGGCTTTTGACGCTCGACGCAAAGCGATTGTGGAAGCGTTGAACAATATTGACGGCGTTACTTGCCCTCTTCCTCATGGCGCTTTTTACGCGTTTGCTAACGTTGAGGCGCTGCTTGAGCGTCCGCTTGGCGAGCATTGCGAAGTGCCGCATACTTCTTCTCGATTTGCTGAAATGTTGCTTGACGAAGCGCATGTTGCTGCGGTTCCAGGAGAGGCTTTTGGTGCTCCTGGCTATTTGCGATTCTCTTGCGCTCTTGCTGACGACCAGCTTGCTGAGGGCATGCGTCGCATGAAGAAGTGGGTTGAAGCTTAAGCAAGTATTTATTGCAAAATAAGAACTTGCTTACCATTGCAAAATGCGACACTCGCTTTTGTGCGATGATATAACGAAATCATGCCCATGAGATAGTATGTCTATCTGGCGGTTTGCTATTTCGTCCCTTTTGGGGTATGATGAGCAAGTTCACCTTAGGGATGTGGCGCAATTGGTAGCGCAACGGTCTCCAAAACCGTAGGTTGTGGGTTCGAGTCCCGCCGTCCCTGCCAGTTTTTTGTTCAAGTTTTTACACGAAGGATTCAAGCATGGCGCAGGCACGCAGTACTAAGAAAGCAGTAAAGCATAACTTGTTCGTGCGTATTGGCATGTTCGTTAAGCAAACTATTGACGAGACACGCAAGGTTATTGCACCTCATGGCAAAGAGTTGTTTGCTTGGTCGTCTGCAGTTTTCATATTTGTTGTATTTTTGATGGCTTTCGTCACCTGCATGGACTTCGGTTTGGGTAAGTCCGTAATGTGGCTGTTCGGCTGAGTTGAAATTGGCTGAGTTGAAATTTTGAAGGTGTATGCAAGATGACTGATGAATTCAATCTCGAAGAAGCAAGTGAAGCTGATGAGGCTTTTGCTTCTCATGATGCTGACGAAGCAAACGAATCAGCTGTGAATAATGAAGCTGTTGCTTCTAGCGAGTCTGTTGAAGCTGATGTGGATGAGGAATCTGCTGATGTTGAAGCTGATGTAGCTGATGGCGCTGCTGCTGACAGTGTTGCTGATGCTTCTAACGAAACTGGCGATGCTGGCGAAACTACTGATGCTGATGATGTGAACGAAGCCGACCCAACTGATGCCGGCGCAATCGCTGTAGCAGAATTTTCTAAGAAACTTCGCACTTTGGAAGGCAAGTGGTACGTTCTTCACACGTATTCTGGTTACGAAAAGCGCGTGAAAACTAACGTTGAATCCCGCGTGCAGAACTTTGGTTTGGAAGATAAGATTTTCCAGATTGAAGTTCCTATGGAAGAAGTCGAGAAGCATACAGAAAAGGGTAAGAAGGTTATTACCCGTGTGCGTGTGCCAGGATATGTGTTGATTCGCATGTGGCCGGATGAGAACGCTCGTCGCATTGTGCGCGAGACTGAGGGCGTGACTGGTTTTGTTGGTCCTTCTAGAGAGCCTGCACCATTGAGCCGCAAGGAAGTTGTGTCAATGATGGCTCCGATGATTGCTTCCGAAGCTTTGAAGAATGCTGGCGATAAGCCGGCTGCAGCGCGCAAGCGTAAGGTTGAGGTTGCTTACAAGGTTGGCGATCAGGTGACTGTGACTGACGGTCCATTCTCAACGATGGCAGCTGTGGTTTCGGACGTGGAGCCTACAACTCAGAAGCTTACAGTGTTGGTTTCCATCTTTGGACGTGAAACTCCTGTGGAGCTTGGATTCAACCAAGTGGAGCCGATTGTTTGAGATGAAAGCCTAAGCTTTTGTAGCTAGATTTTATAAATTTTATAACTTTTACAAACCGGGGTGTGTTAATTCGCGCCCCGGTTTTTATTATTTACTGCAACACGCCGTAAAATGGGGAAATAATCCTAAATTTTCTTGCAATTACAGTGCTTTTATCAATGTAAATAATAAATATTTCCAAATATTTAGTTTGGCTTGCAAATAGGCGTGGGGGGGGGGTATAGTGCTGAGTGTTTAAGCAGAGTAATTGAGTTGTTTTTTTTTTTAAGTGTCATCGTAATAATGGCATTATGATTCGTAAGCTTTGCAGATTAGAAGGTAGGTGTATATGTTTAATTCGCATATATTTAGCCGTTTCCTTCGACTAGTGCGCTCAATTCGTCGTTCGTTATTTGCTTTTTTCGTGGCGATTGCAATGTTGCTTGCTACTTTTGTGATTGCTCCAACTTCTGCTCTAAGTGCTGGTGGTGCTGGCGAGAAAGTTAGCACTGGGGAGACTGTTGGTGCGCAGTCTGGTTCTGCTAAGACTGAGGGTGAGAATAAGCAGCAGACTAAGCAGAGTGAATATAATAATACTGAATCTGATAAGAATAATAAAGAATCGAATCCTGTTGAAAATCGGCAGAATGCAGATGTGTCTGCCGATAAAGCTAAGTCTGATTCTGCTGTAAATAAAAAAGTTAAAGATGTTCCAAAGGAAAGCGCTTCTACGGAAACTTCTAGCGAAATGGACAGAGGTGCGAGAAAAACTACTGATCTTCCGAAAGAGTGTGGTAATAAGCCTTTTAAAAAATGCTATGTTGTTAGCTACTATAATGATAAGAGTGTTGTCGATAATAATAATCCTGTTCCAATACAGCGTGGTAACGCTATAACTATTAAGCCAAAATTCGAATTAAAAAGTAAGAAACAACCAGCCTCTATGCCGAACGGCGTGTGGTTTGAATTAGAAAAGTATGGTAAAGCTCCTGTACCAAGTTGGGCGAATTTTGAAAAAGAAGAAAAGGGTAAAACTATCAAAGTTAAGGATACTAGTAAAGATAAAAAAGCTTTGATGGTTCTATAACTTTGCGTCCAAATGGTAAATGGGACTATGGTAGTTATAAATTTAAAGTTTTTGCATATTACAAAAATAAAAGCGAAAAAATATACGCTACAATAAGTGTAAAAGTTGATGTATCTGACGTGCCGAACGACGGTGATTTAACGCTGAGCTTATACGATTTTGTGAATAAGACGGATAAGACTCCTGTAAGTGATAATAAAATTACTATAAAACCAAAGACTAATAGTCAAGGTTCTAGCGGAGACACTACTGGCAGTACTGATAATACAGACGTTTACGATTCTATTAATAATCTTTTTATTGATTCTAAGTCAACTAAAAAGCTTGGTTTTATTTATCACCGTATGATTTGTAAAACTGGTAGTGGTGATAATGCCAGTTATACGGTAGACAGTGTTAATGGTTTAAGCCTCAAAGATAAAAAGGATAATCCTTCTGCAGATATGCAGACTCAGTTCGAGCATAAGGAAGGTGAGAATCGACCTTCTACTGGTGCAGCTGATTCTGCTTTGTATGAAGATGATAAGTATACTGAGGAATCTCAAAGCTGGATTAGCGGCACGCCTACGAGTGCTGGAACTTTTGAGTGCAGAGTGTTCGCTTTTAAGGATGCTAATTTAATAGACAAAGCAAGTGGCAAGCATCCCTCTAATCTGGTATATCAGTTCAAGAAAAATGCCAAAACTGATGCAGGTAAGAAGTCTCTGTTTGAGGGAAACATTGTTGATAGTAATACGTGGAAGACTGATGATATTAAGCAAGGCATTGACTGGGATTATAAGTCGGTTACGATTGAAGTGAAGTCGAGTAAGCCGCCAAAGCCAACAATTGGCGATAACGATCTTACGCTGAAAGTGTATCCGTTTAAGGATTCTACAACAGCGTTGACTAGCGACAATAACAAGATTTCTGCGATACTCGGTATGAGTCTTAAGCCGTTTGTTGATGCTACTTCTGCGGCGGATAGCAAGAATAAGATTACGTTGCGCGTGCTCTGCTCGAAGGGCGAGAAGAAGAATGCTGGCTCGCGATTTGAGCAACCCTCTGAACAGTCGCAACCAACTCAGCCTTCTGGATCTCCGCAATCTGCGGAAGATCTTGAATACAAAACTTGGAGCAGTAATCTTGCCGAGCTTGGGTTGAGTGTGCCTGCGGATGATAATCAAAATACGTGCCACTCTAATAAAGAAGGCGATAAGACTTGCGAGTCTGCTGATCCAAGTAAAAAAGTGGCTGCGCGAACTGATATGGAAGTGAGCATAAAACCGACTGAGGTTGGCAATTACCAGTGCGTTGTGTACGCGCTGAAACCTAAAGCGTTCAATGCTCAATCTGGCAAGCAAACGCCTACGGACATTGATGAGGCATTAGCTGGTGATAAGTCTCTTAAAGAACATAAGGATTTTGCTGCTTTTACGTTCAATCTTCATTCGGTGAGCAAGTTTACTTTGCCGCATACGGGCGGGCAGAGTTGGAATTTGCAGCTCGGTATTCTTGCAGCGCTATTGGTGAATCTGCTGGCGGCTGGCTTCGTGGTAAGTCAAAGTGAGCGCGGTCGCAAATTAATTTTGGGAAGGTGGCGAGGCTTATGCAATTACGTATGAAGCAGTTGTATATGCATTTACTCGCCGTGCTTCGCATAAGGCGATTGCGTACGCATTTGCGCATAAAGCCTTCCTGTTTCGCGCATTGTTTTATTGCGTATTGTTTTATTGTGCAGTCTTTCGGGATTCGGGAGCGTGATAACACAAGGTAAATGCCAAAAATTTTAAAACTTTACTCGTATGAGCATGATAAATGCAAATCAATTTTCTACTTGCTGTAAAAAGCAATGAAAGGGGTGAACATGAAAAAGTTCACTAATAAATTCGTGGCGGCGATTGCGTCGCTTGCTATGGCTGGCACGCTGTGCGTCGCCGGCGCTGTAACCGTGGCTGGCGTTGCGTGGGGTGCGAAACCGGATCCTAACCATCCTGTGCATAATGAAACCCATGCTACTGAGAATCCTAAGGCTCCGTGGGAGAAGGATGCTCCGACAAAAGGTACTATAACCATCCTTAAGTGCGTGAAGAAGACAAATGATGATAACTCTACTACTTCTCAGACACAAACAGATCCTCAATGCAAAACTGGTTTTAAGCCGCTTAAAGACGCTACTTTCAAATTGACTAAAGTCACTTCTGTTAAGGAAGGTGACAAGTATGTTAACTTAGATCTTAGCAAATTTGAGTCTTGGCAGAAGATTGCAAAGCTTGTTACTAAGCTGAACGATCACACTATTAAAGACAGTGGCACTGATGCAGAAGTCAAGCTTGATACTACTAACGTTATTGATTCGAAGAACACTGACGATAAAGGTATAGCCAAGTTTGGTGATGGCAAGAATAATCTTGATCTTGGCTTGTATAAGGTTGAGGAAACTAACGCGCCTAAGGGCTATGGTGTTTCGGATTTGCAATCCTTCTATATGACACTTCCTTTGCCGGAGTACACTACTAGCGAGGGCAAGGATGCAAAGACGACTGTTTCGTATAACTATAATCCTGTTGTGACGCCGAAGAACAAGGATCTATCGGCTACTATTCAGAAGGTTTACGATAAGACTAAGTTCGCTAGCGTTAAGGATAAAGTGCCTTTTACAATTACTGCGGAAGTGAACAAAGCTAAGCCTAAAGATGGTAAGTTGACGGCTGCTAATCTTCAGGGTTATAAGGTCTTCGATGATGCTCCAACCGCTGCCTTCAAGACTATTGATGCAAGTGTTGTGAAGCATGTAAAGATTGGCGAAACTAGTCTTGATAAAAAAGACAATCAAAATAAAGATATGTACACCGTTAGTGTTGTAAACTCGTCTTCTGATGCTGGTGGTGCGGATCTTGCTGCTGGTCATAAGCGTATTCTTGTAACGTTTAATAATGATGGCTTAGGTAAGATTGCTACTGCCTTGAATAACGTTACTGAAGGTCAAGAAGCACCTAAGGTTACGGTTGATCTTGAGTTTGAGCTTAGTGATGCTTACAAGAACACTAAAGCTCCGACTGGCACTGATAGTGTTGCTGAGAAGGATAAATCGCAGGATGAGGTTGTAAACAAGTCCGGCTTCTTCCAGGCTCATGAGAAGAATGAGGGTGACTTGCCGCCAATCATTCCAGATACTAAGAATTCTCAGGCGACTATTGACTTTGGTTTCCTTCAGGTGCATAAGTTCTATAAGGAAGGTAATGAAGAGAAGCCGCTTGAAAATGCTGAGTTCAGGATTTTTGCTGATAAGGCTAAGGCTGATGCTTGCGCTCAAGGTCTGAAGGAAAATAAGGAACTTGGCTCGATTGATGCTTGCAAGGCTGCGTCAACTATTAATGATGCTGCTGCAGCTGGTGCTTCCCAGCCAGCTGGCGCTGCTACTACTGATGTGCAGACTGCTACAACAGATTCTAAAGGTAACTTCGCGAAGGCATACAAGACTCGCGCTGGTGTTCCTGTTTATCTTGTTGAGGTTAAAGCTCCTAAGGGTTATGCGATTTCTCCTGTAGTTCATGCTGTGACTGTTGAGAAAGATAAGACTACGGCTGAGCCGTTTGAGGACCTCCCACTTAAGGGCGGCGACAACGGCAAGAGCTTCTGGTTCAATCTTCCTGCAACTGGTGCTTACGGCGTGCTGATTTTCGCTGTTGTGGGCATAGTTCTTATTGTTGCGAGCGTGATTATGTACGTGCGCAATCGCAAGGAAGAAGAACAGCAGCAGAACGCTTGATCCGCTTTCTAAAGCTGGTCTTGTAGTCTAATAGCAAAGTGTGAGTCTAGGGTTTACTGAACTAAATCCTAGACTCACTTGCTCTTATGATTGTTCTCTTGCAGCCTCGTAAAGAAAAAGTCGTGTTCTCGCCAACAAGCGGCAGAAATTTTACACACGTGTAAAGGAACGGTCGGTTGCGCGCTAACAAGCGGCATAAACTTTACGTGCATGTACAGAAACGGTCGGCTACGCGCTCGAATCCGGCAGAAATTTTACAGTCGCGTAAAATAAAGGTCGTATTTCCCCCAAACCTCCTGAATCTTTGCAGTAATGTTTTGCAAACGTCGATTATTTATTGCTTAGTGAACTTTAGCATTATTGCTCTGCAGACGTTGATTGCTTGTTGTCCAAAGGACATTAACGTCATTGCTGCCGCATACACCACGCCAAGCACTCCTACCACACCACAAAACAACGATGTGTGAATTTACGAGTGAGGGGTGGGTGTTGCTTGGTCGAGCAATATAAAAGCGGAACGATAGTAATAATCTTATTGACGAATACTATTTTTGCAGAGAAAGTAAGTAAAAAACTAAACTTAACTACGCAACCATTAAGTCCAAGTAAGGTATAAGAGCGGAGCGCTGCGAGACAAGTAACACCCACCACTCACATCCACTTCAGAAATCCACCAGCCAAACACCAGCCCCCAAAACTCGCGCCACATCAAGCAAGTATTTACGCATATAAACTTCACAAGGAGGAAGCATGAAATTAAACAAAGTTGTTACAAAAGTATATGCTTTCTTCAATCAGTCTAAAGCAAAACCTGCAACCGAATCAACTCAAGACTCATCAACCGCATCAAAACCCGCATCAAAACCCGCACCAAAGCCAACGAAAAAACCCAAATCCAAACTCCGCCGCACTCTTGAGCCAATTGCCCTCGCACTTGCAGCAATTTTGTGCTTCACGTACCCGATTGCGTCAACGTTGTGGAATAACAAGGTGTCGAAGGAGATTTCTACCGCGTATGATCGTTTGAGTCGTAAGCAGACTGCGAGCGCTCGCGAGAAGATTTTGAACGCGGCTCGTCGTTATAATGCGCGCCACAAGTCGATTATTACGGCTGATCCTTACGATGGCACGACGGATTATATGAAGACGCCGGAGTATAAGGAATATGCGAAGCAGCTGGATGAGCCAATGGGGATTATGGGTATCGTGAAAATCCCGAAGATTGGCGTTAAGCTGCCGATTTATCACGGTAGTTCGCAGGAGGTTTTGGCGTATGGTGCTGGGCATTTGTATGGCACGGATTTGCCGGTTGGTGGCAAAACGCGTCACGCTGTTGTGACGGCGCATACGGGTTTGCCGAATGCGACCATGTTTGATGATTTAGTGGAGTTGAAGAAGGGCGACTATTTCTATTTTGACATACAAGGCGAAACCTTACGTTACAAGGTGTTCCGCATTAGCGTAGTCGATCCGCATGATATTAGGTTGCTTCAACGCGAGAATGGGCGAGATTTAGCGACGCTGCTTACGTGTACGCCGTATGGTGTGAATACGCAGAGGTTGCTGGTTACGGGCTATCGCGTGCTGCCGGATCCAGTTTCCGCTCCTGGGGACAAGTTGCAGTGGCCGCTTTGGATGACGATGTTCGTGCTCGCGCTTATTGGTTGCGCGGTGATTCTTACGACGATGATTATTGCCGCGGTTCGCAAGCGCCGCCGCCGTGCTGCTTCACTTGCTCATGCCAAACATATAACTGCTTAGAATTGCTGTAATGCAGCGTGTTGCGAAGATTTAGAGAAATAACACCTTGATTTTCGTGAAAATTCGGCATATATTTACCCCTGATTTCGTGAAAATTTAGCATAAATTGACATTGATTTTCGTGAAATATATACTATAAAACAATAGTATTTTCAACGGTTTTGTGGTAATTAAGAGTGGTGTTATATGTTAAGGCGAAAATTCTATCAAAAAATGCTCGATTGGAAGAATGCTGATCGCGGTTCAACAGCGCTTTTAGTAACAGGTGCTCGAAGAGTTGGGAAAAGTACTATAGTTGAAGAGTTTGCAAGAAACGAATACAAGTCTTATATTCTTATTGATTTTTCGCAAGCATCAAAAGATGCGCTTCGGCTATTTGAAGATTATCGTTCAGATTTAAGCACTTTCTTTACGTACCTATCTGCATTGTATGGTGTGAAACTTTATAACCGTGAATCGGTAATGGTTTTTGACGAAGTGCAATTTTTCCCACAGGCTAGAGAATTTGTAAAACAACTAGTTGCAGATGGCAGATACGACTATATAGAGACTGGCTCGTTATTGTCTATTAAACATAATGTTGAAACAATATTGATTCCATCTGAAGAACAAGAAGAACGCATGTATCCTCTTGATTTTGAAGAATTTTTGTGGGCTTTTGGAGAAGAAAATCTATCGAAAGTTATTAAAAATTCATTTGATGCGTTAAATCCTTTGCCAGATGCTTTACATAAAAAAGCGATGCGACTTTTTAGAGAATATATGCTAGTTGGTGGCATGCCGCAATCTGTAAATGAATATGTTGATTCGAGAGATTTTACTCGAGTAGATAGGGTTAAGCGTCGTATTCTTTCGCTCTATAGGCAGGATGCTGCAAAGTTTGCAAAAGGTTATGAAATGAAAGTTATGGCTGTGTTTGATGGAATACCAGCACAGCTTTCCAGGCATGAAAAAAGATATAGGATTACTTCCTTGGGTAAGAATGCTCGTATGCGTGACTATAAGGATGCGTTTTTTTGGCTTTCGGATGCGAGTATTACAAATAATTGCTATAAATCTACAGATCCAAATGTGGGATTGAATCTTAATGCAGATGATGCGTTAGTAAAATGTTATATGGCTGATACTGGTTTGTTGACTTCTATGATACTTTCAGATAGTAGTATTGCGTCTAATAATCTATATAAAGAAATTTTATTTGGAAAAATTTCAATTAATGAAGGAATGCTAGTTGAAAACGTTGTTGCGCAACAGCTAATAGCATCTGGACATCGCCTATTTTTCTATTCAAATAGAGACAAAGAAAATTCGGAAAATACAATGGAAATAGATTTTTTGATTTCTAAAGCTTTTCAGGATTCTGCTGGCAAAATGCGTATATCTGCGATTGAAGTTAAATCTGGAAATGTGTTCAAAACAGTTTCTCTTGATAAATTTAAGGCGAAGTTTTCAAAAAGAATTGGAACGAGTTATGTATTTGCTCCTAAACAGCTTAGCGTTAGAAAAGATTTGAATCTCGTAATATTACCACTTTATATGTGTGGATTGGTGTAGCGTTCCGACCTGCCTTCGCGCTGCTATGTAGTGCACTTATTCCTCACGGCTTAGCCGTTTGGCTGATTTGGCATGACATGCCGTAAATCAGGTACAAGCGCACTACATAAATGTGCTGTGCGTTTGTATTAAAACCGATTTTTTTTGTTGCTTTTTATTTGTGGAATCTTATAGAATTATATTTATGCGCTGATGCATGCTAGTTTTGTTAGTTGTTAGATGTTTTATGGCTTGTGATTGATTTTTGGGAATAACCCTGATTGCTTGCGATTCATGGGTTTTGTGTTAGAAATGTAGTTTTTGTTGTACAGCGCTAGGTTTTACGCACATTTTTTAGGAGTGATCTTATGGTAGAGGGGAATAAAAATTTAATTATCGCGGACGCTAAAAGTGTGCCAGCTAAAGCGCTTATAGACGCTAAAACAATAAAAGAGAAAATCTACAACATTCGCAATCCAAAAGTCATGCTTGATTTTGAGCTTGCTGAAATATATGGGTATGAAACGAAAAATTTCAATAGACAGATTAAGAATAATATTGAAAAGTTTGAGGGCGAAGATTTTATGTTTCGGCTAACTGCTGACGAGTTCAAAAACTTGAGGTGCAAAAATTTCACCTCAAGTTGGGGTGGCTCTCGATATTTGCCTTATGCTTTTACGGAGCAGGGTATTTATATGCTCATGACTGTGTTAAGAGCATAAAAATAAAGAATGATATGGTATCCTTTTCTGACTGAGCTTGAAAACAACGCAATACTTATAATTCATGCGAATCGTCTTACAAAGGGATTTTTACAAGAGATAAGGGATGCGAGATGAGTAAGAATACGTATACTGCGGAAAATGGGTTCGTTATTACGGACGATATTGTTGATAAGTAGGCTGAGGAGGCAGAAGATAATTTTCCTGGTGCCACTATTACAGAGTTTGCTGGAAGAGCTTGGGAAGATGAAACTCAGCCGTTGAAGCCGCGTACTGTTAGGTTAAGTGATACCGTTTGGCATTTAATCGAAGTCGATGCGAAGCGCAGAAAAATGACTGTGAGTGCGTGGACTAGAAACGCTATACTTAACGAATTGTCTAGTGAGATAGCTGCGCAAAGATAGTTGCGCAAAGATAGTTGTACGAAGGTACCCAACTTGGAAGTAAGCTTCTAGCTTTTGCTGTTGCGCAAAAATAGTTGCAGATTTCGTAATGCAGCGTGTCGCGAAGATGTGGCATAATAGGAAGGCTTGTGACTGGAGGAGGAATCCGCTAGCACAGCACAGCAATACAAGATGCGGGAGGAAGCTGCAAAACGGCTTTATAGCACGTTTCGTAAGTGCTTTACTTCTGTAAGAAGCGACTATAGAAGAGTTTGCAGCAACCATTTGAACCGCTTGTACAAGAAAGAAGAACCATATTATGGCTCCGAAAAAGAAAGTCTCCGCGCTTATTAAGCTCGAGATTCAGGCTGGTAAGGCAAATCCAGCTCCACCGCTGGGCCCAGCATTAGGCTCCCACGGCGTGAACATCATGGACTTCTGCAAGGCGTATAACGACCAGACGAAGGACAAGATGGGTCAGATCGTCCCAGTAGAGATCACCGTTTACGAAGATCGTTCCTTCACCTTCATTTTGAAGACCCCACCAGCCGCTGCTTTGTTGCTTAAGGCTGCTGGAATCCAGAAGGGCACCGAGAATCCATTGACTCACAAGGTTGGTTCTGTGACCAAGGCTCAGGTGCGCGAAATCGCCGAAATTAAGATGCCTGACCTCTCCGCACGTGATGTCGAGGCCGGTATGAAGATCATCGCGGGTACTGCTCGCTCGATGGGTATTACCGTTACCGACTGAAAGGGAGTGTAGAAATGGCTAAGCGTTCTAAGAAGTATCGTGAAGCGGCTGAGAAGATCGACCGCAATAACCTGTACACCCCAGCTGAAGCTATCGCTTTGTTGCAGAGCATGCCAAAGCACGCTTTCGATGAGTCCGTTGAGGCTGTTATGCGCCTTAACGTGGATCCTCGCAAGGCTGATCAGTTGGTTCGTGGCGTTGTGAACTTGCCAAACGGCACCGGTAAAACCGCTAAGGTTTTGGTGTTCGCTCGTGGTCCAAAGGCTACTGAGGCTCAGGAAGCTGGCGCTGACATTGTTGGTGATGACGAGCTTATCGAAAAGGTTGCCGGTGGCTTCCTTGACTTCGATGCAGTCGTTGCAACCCCAGACATGATGGGTAAGGTTGGCCGCTTGGGTCGTGTTCTCGGTCCTCGTAGCTTGATGCCAAACCCAAAGACTGGCACCGTGACTATGGATGTAGCCAAGGCTGTTGCCGACATTAAGGGCGGTAAGATTGAGTTCCGCGTGGATCGCCAGGGCAACCTGTCCTTCCTCTTCGGCAAGCTCTCCTTCGATGCTAAGGCTCTTGAAGAGAACTTCAAGGCTGTCGCAGACGAAATCCGTCGCTTGAAGCCAAGCACCATCAAGGGTCGTTACATTACTAAGGTAACTGTGACCTCCACGATGGCTCCTGGTGTTCCAGTTGATATCGCCAGCATTGCTGCCTGATTTATTGCTTGCGTAGCTTATGCGAAAGCATGGCTGGTAAGTAGTAGATTAAGTTTAAAACTTATAAACGCTGAAAATGTGCTCTTTTGAGTCATGTTTTCAGCGTTTTTTTGTTACTTGCGTTACTGCGTTTCTGCGTTAGCAACGAATAATTGAGATTTTGCGTTGCTGGTGCAGTACGCAAACTGTGTTAGTAATGAATAGGTGACTGGAGAGGTTGAGGGCGCGTGGTCGTGCGCGGCGTGTCGCGGGGGAATGGCGGTTTTGCAACGGTTTTGCGGCTGGTTGGGGGAGTATTCAAGAGTTTCCTGAGAGTTTTCTGGGAAAAATCTTTAAAAACCTTGAAATTGACATTTTTACGAAAAGTAATGTGTAATACTGTATTTTTTATACTTAAAAATAGTTTGACTGAAATATTTCCGTAAAAATATAAATGTTTTTTGTTAATGAGTTGTGCGTCTGCTCTTGACTTTTTCGAACGGGGGGGGGGTATGTTAATAACAGCTTCCAGCCGGATGCTCTGCGCTGGTAGTTATTCACAAAACTTAAGTTGTGAATGTTAATTTTTCTTCGCGCGTTTGGCGTGAAGGAGAAGAAGAAAGGAAAATATTATGTTAAATAAGAAGGCTATTGCCGCATTTGCTGCCGGCGCCACCCTCCTCTCCGGTTTCGCTTTTTCTGCTCCAGCAATGGCAGCAGGCTTGGATGACTGGATTAAGGTTCCAGGTATGAGCAGCCACACTACTGATCCAACTGGTCAGCAGTCTGATAATGGTGTTCCTGGTACTCCTGCAGCTGATCCAGAAAGCCATGATCCAATCAACTCTGATTTGCTTCAGCATAACTACAAGGGTCAGTTCGTAGAGGTTTTGAAGCGTGCGCAGACCAATGTTCACCTTTATGATGCTCTTCTCCAAAAGCTTGAAGCTACACAGGCTCACGGCTGGGATGACCTCATCAAGGGTATGGGTGACACCTGCGCTTACTTGAAGGATATTCGTCGTAAGCTTGAGAAGGCTGTTTTGCACTACGGTCATGTTGAAGCTACTGTTAAGGATCTCAAGGCTGAGCTTGCTGAGGATATGAAGGATGCCCTTGCTAAGGGTGATTACGTTGAGGCTCACGAAGTCCAGCAGCTTCAGGCTCAGGTAGAAGCTTTGCTCAAGGTTGCTGATAACAACCGTACTCGCGCTGCTGCCTTGTTGGATTCCGCACGCGATCACGCTAAGGATCAGAGCTGCGACACTGGTGCCAAGGATATCTTGAATGCTATGAAGAAGGAACCAAACTTCCCAGGTAAGAAGGCTCCAGCTAAGAAGGCTGCTGCTAAGGCTGAGGCTAAGACTGCTGCAGCTAAGACCCCAGCTGCCGCTGCTCCATTGGCTAAGACCGGCGCTGCTGTAGCTTTGGCTGCTGTTGCTGCTTCCGTGCTTGCCGGTATGGGTGCTGCTCTTCGCAAGATTCGTCACTAAATTTAGTGAATAATTTTTCACTCAACTTGTGGCATGAGACTGTTTAAGTTTTATGCCACAGGCGACTTGCAAATTTTATTGTGCGTTTTCACTGTTTTGCCAAATCTCTTTCTTCACAGTGCTGGCGTTGATAGTGTTTGTAAGCTAGCTGTTGAGTGTTGAGTCAGTGTTGCTTGTTAGGGAAGCAATGCTGATTAGTGTAAGAGGCTTGGGGAATTGTGCTACTAGGGGCATTCGTTTCCCAAGCCTTTTGCCGTATGTGTTAGTATTTTGGGTTTTGATTAAAGTTTGAAGGTTATTGCTCAAGATATTGAATTAATTCCCAAAATATGAAACTCATTTTGAATATTTACTAAATTTTGTTTATTGATTTTGCTTTTGCGTGAACAAATGATGTCGCGCAATTTATGTGAGAAAATTGAGGTTTATTATGTTGAATAAGAAAGCGATTGCCGCATTCGCTGCCGGTGCCACATTGGTTTCTGGTTTGGTGTTTGCCGCGCCTGCTATGGCAGAGCCGCCTGTTAATGGTGGTTCTACTCCTACTGTGCAGTCCGCTGATGCTACTGAACTTAAAGGTGTTGTTTTAACTTTAAGGTAGGTAAAACGGATCATAAGACTACTGCTATGACTCTTTATAAGAAGGGTGATAAGTACGGTGCTGATAAGAGCGATATTAACTATACTATAGCTCAGATTGGTGCTGGCTTGTTAGCTCAGGTGCAGAATGATCTTACTCCTGCTCAGGGTGATTCTGTAGTTGATACTGGTACTGTTGGTACTATTGCTTATCCTAAGACTATTGAAGCTGGTGAGAATACTGTTACAGTTACTCTTACTTATAAGAGCGATGTAACTGATGATGTTGTTACGACTATGGCTGGTCTTGGCGATTTTAAGACTTTTGAAGCTACACTGAAGCAGCAGAAGAAGAAGATTAGTCCTGCTCAAAAAGCTTTGTTTGACGCTCAAAGAGCGAAGGTTGAAGAAGCAATATCTAAAGATAAGGCTAAGAAGGATGCGCTTATTGCTGAGGCTGAGCGTTTTGGCTTGCCAAAGAGTGTTGTTGATGCTTTGAAGGATTATGCTAAGTCTAAGGAGTCTGCTGCTGTAGCAAAGCTTCTTGAGCAGGGTAAGAAGAATGCTAGGGAAGAGTTAGCTAAGAAGGCTGAGAAGGAAGGTTTCACTTTCGTTGCTAAGCTGATTCGTAATTCCAAGAAGTCTACTTTGACTGCATTGAAGGCTTTGCTTGCTGAGGCTGAGCGTGAAAAAAGAAATATTAACAATGGCGTAGCTCCTGCAGTTAATAATGTGCCTGAGTATAATGGTGCTGACTTGTTCAAGGGCTTGACTTATGAGCAAGCTAAGGCTTTGTACGAGGAAATGAACGCTAATGCAGAAGCTGCTAAGAAGACTGCTAAGGATGGCAAGCTTGATGCTGATACTGTAAAGCTTCTTGCTCAAGCTAAGGCTGCTTTCCAGAAGATTGTTAAGGCTGAGATTGAGAAGATTGCCAAGCAAGCTGAGAAGGAAGGTTTCACTTTCGTTGCTAAGCTGATTCGTAAGGCTAAGACTGTTGAGGGTGCTCGCGCTTTGCTTGCTGAAGCTGAAAAGAGCAAGAAGCTTACTCCAAAGCCTATTAATCCTTTGACTCCTGTTCCAAGTCAGCCTAGCGGTAATGGCGCTGGTACTGGCAACGGCGCTGGAAATGCTGCTGGTAATACTAATGACAATAAGACAACGAAGAATGCAACGAAGAATGCTGCGAATGTTGCTGCTCCATTGGCTAAGACCGGTGCTGCTGTAGCTTTGGTTGCTGTTGTTGCTTCTGTGCTTGCTGGTGTGGGTGCTGCTCTTCGCAAGATTCGCCACTAAGCTTTTAATGCACAAAAGTGCATGATTGCTTAACTATTTGTGAGCGTGCTGTATGCGAATACGGCATGCTCACTTTTTAATATTGAGTTTAGTATTATGTCTGTTTGCTGATTATCCATAGTTTGTTCTGTATTGAGTTCTAAACATTCTCTTATACTGCTAATAGTTTGTTTATTACAACAAAACGCCTTTATTTAGTGTTTTTTCTTTAAAATACTTTCTATTTGTGAAAAATTGGTGTACCCTGTGTTATTGTAATTTAGATTGGTATATTCCGAGTTGGTGTATTCCGGGTTGGTTTATTCCAGTTTTAATATTGGTATCTGGCTTCTGCGTGTTAGCCCTAACTTTTGCGCGGGGATCAGATAAAAGAGATTGAAGGTCTAATATGTTAAAGAAGAAGACCATTGCAGCTTTCGCTGCAGCTGCTACTTTGCTTGCAGGTTGTGCTTTTGCTGCTCCAGCAATGGCTGATGATGAAATCGATACTCATGTTCTTGAGTACGGTACTCCAGATCCATTGAACGGTGAGAATTTGTATCCAGAGACTCATGAGGCTCCTGCTAATCCTAAGGGTTACAATGACCCTACCCAGGTTCCTGATATGAATCACTGCTACAAGAACGCTTTGGGCACTGTAGTTTGCGAGCCTGCTACAAAGACTTTGTACAACAGAGCTCTTACCAGCAATTTCCATGAGAATGATAAGAAGCCAGCCCCAGCTGCTCCAGCTCCAGCTGCTCCAGCTAAGGCTAAGCTTCCTAAGACCGGTGCTGCGGTAGCTGTGATTGCTGTCGTTGCTTCTGCTCTTGCCGGCATGGGTACTGCTCTTCGCAAGATTCGTCACTAAATTAGTGCTGTAAGTATAAATAATATATTATTATTGTTTGTGCTTGCTTTATTCTTGCATTTAGCGTGTGATGTAAAACCTTTGGTTTTGCGTCGCACGTTTTTTGTTTGTAAAGTTAGACTTAATGTGAATCGCGAATTCTACCAATTGTTATAGCTGTTTGCAGCACATAAGCGGCGCGCGGATCCGTAGCATCCCATCCTGTAGTTTGCGCAACTTTACGTAAACGGTAACGAACAGTATTCGGATGCACATTAAGTTCGTGTGCTGTTTGGTCAAGAGCTCCACCAAAGCGCAAGAACATGTCAATAGTTTCCAAAGTCGGATCGTCATGACTGTAAGGAGCCAAACTTTGATACACCTTGTTGTAAAGAGTATCAAAAGCTGTGGCATCGCCAATGAGCGCTCGCTCTGGAAGCAAATCATCCGTGTGAATGATTTGCGGCAAATGCTTTACTGCTGGAGCAACAGCAATCGCGGCAAGAGTAGCAGTAAGAGCGGAAGAAATCTGCTCAACGCCTTCAACCATGCTACTAACACAAATCGTCTTATGAGAATTCTCAAAAACTTTGCACAGCTTCTCTAAAGCTTGATCGCTAGGATTTTCGCGTACAGCAAGCAGAATAATATGAGAAGGTGCTGCAAAAGTAGAAGAATTTTTCGTAGATGCTGATATCAGTGCTTGCGTTTTTTGCCAAGCTCCCGTAATGCGCTGCAAAGCACTACTTTGTGTGCGCTCAACTATTGCATCATATGCATTGCAACTGCTAAGCTGTGGCCAAATATTTCGGCGCAAAGTGTCAGTGTTATCAGGTGGAATATCTGGTGCTGGCTTGCGATTTGGTCCGTCATCTGGCTTAATTGCAGTGCCGAAAGTTCCTGCAATAACAATAACTTTTGGCGAATCTGACCATTGAAGCAAATGCATGAAAGCGTCAATACGAGCATCTGCAATACCATTCATTAAGCACGTGGCAATAATCGAGTGTAATTGCAAGCGCATCGCCGCGTCAAAAACTTGGCCATCACGATTGTCGAAAATTCTAAGCGGTTCCGAGCTAGTTGATTTTTGCGCGCTGGGCAATGGAGTAAAACTCGGTGAATTATTACCTTTAGTATTTTCAGAAGATTGACTTGAATGACTCAAACGACTTTGATTTGATGAAAGACGATGCCACAAGTGGTGCTTGTGCTTTTCTTCGTTTTCTTGCTCTGCTTTAGATTGCTTTGCTTTAGAAGAGCTTTCTTGATCATTTGATACAGCGTTTACTTGCGTTTTGTTTAACTGTTGATTTTCAAGAGAATTGGCAATATTAGAATCTTCCGCGTGCTTTTCTGCTGCCTGTACGCTTGCTAATATCGAAAGAAAATCGCTACTAAGTAAGCTGTTTCCTGCAAGTTTATCTTCATAATTTTCTTCGGACATAATAGAAGAAGCAGCGCTGCTATCTTGCGCAAACTGAGGTGTATTCTTCTCGTCCATCTTATGCCTTTGATCCTAACATTCTCTACTATTATAGCGCGATTGAGTAAAAGTATCTCGCCAAAAAGTAAGTGCTACAAAGCAGAAAACAAAAGCTAACGGTAGCATGTGTCGCTCAAAATTATTAGCTGGAGCAAGAATCATAACTCCAACCAGCAAGGCAAGTGGAATATGCCATAACAATGTGCGCCAACGGCGAAGAATAATTTCTGCAACTCCAATAAGTAGTGTAAAAATAACGAAAGTATTTCCGTGAATTGGCCAACTTAAAACAGGAATATCACTAAACGTGCTAATGTCTTCTGCAAATTTAGTTCGCCACTTAGGATTCCAATATTTAATCCAATCAGATTTGTGTATGCTGTCAGTGTCTATGTAGTATTCTGGCCCAACATACGGGCGGTCAAAAATATCAAAGTATCCGTAAGTCTTTGCAAGAAAAGCGTCAGTTGCCACAAATGGACTATGCGTAATCATTTGCCACCAAGCGAAATCTAATTTACGAATATTGTCTTTAGTAACGTATCGCCAACGATAACTCACTTTTTTAGATTGCAATCCGGAAGATTTCACAGGGTCTGCGTCATAAGGTTTGTATGCTTCTGCAGTTTGATCCAGATTAAAAATTGGTGCAATAATGCGCTTTGCACTACGCGGTATGCTATGCGGATCGAGCTTAGCTATACGTGCAATTTGTTGTAACTGAATGCCGCGACTCTCAATAGGATCGCCGCTAATAATAGCACCGCTCGAAATAAGCATAATTAACGAGCCGTGAATTACAACGATTGGAAGCAAAATTCCGCAAACCCACAAACGCCAGCGTTTGCGCTCAAAAATAATTAAAAGCACGAATTGAACAACCAGAATATACCAGGCGTATTTTGCAGCAATAAGCATTACACACACTGAAATAATTAATTCCAAAACAGTGTGAAGTCTAGGCTTTTGCGCACTCGGCTTTGTGCTAGGTGTATTTTTAGTGTCCTTCGCATGATAGCAATTAGTTAACTCGTAATTTATGCCAAACCACCAAACAAAAGCGAACGCAAAAAGCGGAGATTTTGTAAGCGCAATAGTTGAGCACAACACAAGCGGGTTAAGTAAAAACATAAGCAGAATAACGAATCTTGCAAAAGTTGTTGTGCTGCAATTTGTTGAGCTAGATTCTGCGTTAAGCCAAGGTTTGTTTAAGAAGCGGTGTGCTGTTGCAGAAACGCACCATGCTGCAAATGCAAATTGTGCAAAGGCAAGAAGTGCAATTCCAGCGTCGTTTGAGTCGGTAAAGTATCTGGAGACTGCTGTTGTTGCGCCATAAATAACAGTTAGAACAATGTTGTGCTGATCTGTTAAATAAGTTGGGTGAGTTGGCCACAAGTAGTGCGCAGTTGGGTAAATATCCATTGGGACAAAGCTAAAGAAGCCGATATAAGGCTGGTCTAAGCCTGTAATTTTATTCCAAGTCCAACTGTACTCACGAATTTGCGAGCATATATCTGCACCGTATGCGGCAAGTAACGTAGCTGGAACCCAAATCCAGCCCACGAAAAAAGTAAGAAGTAGGTTTCTTCTGTTGCGAGTGGAGTGGTTAATGAACCATTTAGCGCAATTAAAAAATAGTTTTGCAGATTTTAAAAGAAAATGCGAAATATTGCGGAAAATAGCGTGTTTAGTAGTAAATTTTTGTAATTTTGACTGTTTTTTATTTTCACTATTTTTTCTTAACGCAATTGACTTTATTAATTTCATAAAACGTTGATATTTAGGCAAAAACTTTTTATTTTTACCGTAGTAAATAAGCACAGTCAGTATTAATGCGTATATTATGAAGGCAGCAACGAAAATAAAAGCATTAACCAACGAAAAATCAGCGATTGATCCTAAATGAACTTTAATATCTTGACTGCGGAAAATTGGCCCCAGGCTAGTGCAAAAAGCAAGTATAAAGCATAACAAAGCAGCAAGAGTGTAATCTAAAAAACGTGCTACAACAGCACGCAATGTGCGCGGCTTCTTGTACTGCTTTTTGCGACGTATGCGCTCCATGTGTTAACACCTGCTTAATTGATGCCTAGCTATTTTGGTTGCTATTGCGCGCAAAACATGCAATTACGCGCGCAAAAATATAATCTGATGTAAATTATACATATGACTATTTTTTCTTCGCAAAGTGTGGCATTGATGCCGCAGACATCAGAAGTAGCAGATTTGGTAAAATATTTCGCAATTACAGATTCTACGCAAAATATTGCGCGAGAAATGATACAAAAAGGCGAAATAATCGCGCGAGATGACGGAAAGCCAGCAATAGTTGCGATTGTGGCAGACGAGCAAACAGCAGGAAGAGGACGATTAGGGCGCGCGTGGGTAAGCCGACCGGGAGAAAGCTTTTTAGTTTCATTCGTAACTTTGCTGCCGAAGTCAATTGTTATGGACGCAAGTCACAATGGCTGGCTGCCTATTATTGCAGGTCTTGCAGCGCGTGACGCACTTCTAGAAACGTTTAAAGAGTGCGGAAGTTCGCCGATACACGGTGATGCTTGCGCGATAAAACTTAAATGGCCTAACGACGTGTTTTTGCACGATTGTAAAGAAGGCGGAATCTTAACAGAAATTGTAGCCGATCCAAGCAAAGACAATGTTGTTGGAGTAATTTTTGGAATCGGATTGAATTTGTGCGTGCCGCAAGAAGTGCTGCCAATTAAGATGGCAACTTCGTTGCAAATGCATATGACTGATTTGCCGGAATCTAAAGAATTGCGTGATACGATTGCTGCAAAAATAGTTACTGGATTGAGGACGAGATTGTGCGATTTTATGCGTGATTATCCAAGTAACGCTGCCGATTTGCTTAAAGAGGTAAATGGTGTGTGTTGGACTCTTGGACGCGAAGTTAACGTGCATCCAATTGACGGAAGCGTGGTGACAGGAACTGCTGTGCGGCTTGGAGAAGATGCGTCGCTTACAATTCGTGAGGCATCTGGCGAGGAAATTGTGGTAAAAAGCGGCGATGTGCACGCAGTTGCGTATGAAGCGCGACGACCTGCTTGAGCGCTGCGATTTAGCGCGCGAAAGCAATTCGGAGCGCCGAGCTTGCTCAGGGTTGAAAGCACGGTGTGCTTTCAACGCAAGCGAGGTCTGCCTGCGTCAATAAAGACGCAGGCAGGGCAGGTTAGTGTAGTTGTGCTTTAGAAACTAGGTTGTGACTAGTGTGCGCTGACGACCTGCTTGAGCGCTGCGATTTAGCGCGCGAAAGCAATTCGGAGCGCCGAGCTTGCTCAGACGGAAAGTCCAGTGGACTTTCCGTGCAAGCTCAGCAGCGAGCGCTTAAAGCGCAAGCGTCAGCTGTTTGCTAGTTATCTCAGTCAAAGAGCAAGTGCGCGGCAATCTTATACAAAACGGCATTCCCTTTACAGTCGTGTAAAGGAAATGCCGTTTTTCTGCAATATAACGTTTCCGCTACGCGCGCTTTTTGTTAAGTGCGTTGTACAAGCCGGAGCAAGCCGCGCTCGCAACAAAAGCCTTAATCAAATCGCCAATCATGAAAATAATCAAGGTTGCGGCGGCAGTTGAAAGTGGCATGCCAGTTAGGTAGCTTTGACCGAAAATGCCGAATGCGTAAATCACGATCGTGCCGATTATAGAAGCTACAGAGTAAGTGCAGAAGCGTGCGAAAGTCTTCTTGAAGGAGTTTTCTGGCATCATTGCGTCAAGAGCTACGTCAAATACGCGCTTCAAAGCTGCAGTTGCAGCAACGCCAAATATGAAACCGGCTAAGAATCCTGCAGTAGGGCCAACAAAAACAGCCCAGCCGCCCTTAAAGCCAGCAAATACAGGCAAACCTGCTGCGCCAACAGCAAGGTACATAACTACAGAAGCTACGCCTTCGCGCCAGCTCAAAGTTAAACCAATAATGCACAAAACAAGAGTTTGCAACGTAATAGGCACAGGAGTAATAGGAAGATAAATTGCGCCTGCCATGGTAGAAAGAGCCAAAAGCACAGTGAGAAGCGCTGGCTTTGCAAGCCATGCTGCAGCTACTTTCAACTTATTTGCAACGTTTGAATTTGCTGAAGCTGTTGCTGCATTATTTTGATTTATGTTAGTCATGAAAACCTTCTTTTGGTTATTTCCGGTTTGCCGTTTGCAGCTAATAGGTTGTCAATTAAACGGTTTTGCCGGTTGTTTTCCGTTTCGCTAATCACATTACGTGCCTAAAAAATCATGTGCATTGGAGAAGTGTACAAAATTTTGCTCTAGCTTTTGTGTATGTCGACTCATCCGTAAACGCAACTTTTCTAATATCTTGTAACGTATGGTTACGAATATCAAAAAAATTCTCATCGCAAACCGCGGTGAAATTGCCTTGCGAGTTATTCGCACGGCTCACGAAATGGGCATTTCTACCGTTGCTATTTACGCACCTACTGATCGCAACGCGCAGTTTGTAGAAATGGCAGACGAAGCGTACGCACTTTCCGGAGACACGTATCGTGATACTTATTTAAACGAAGATGCGATTCTTGACATTATTAAAAGAAGCGGCACGGATGCTGTGCACCCGGGTTACGGTTTCCTTTCGGAAGTTGCGTCTTTTGCGAAAAAAGTTAACGATGCTGGGGTTATTTGGATTGGTCCTCGCCCGGAAGCTCTTATTGATTTGGGAGATAAGATTACGGCTCGTCGCGTGGCAGTTCGCGCGAAAGTGCCGCCAGTTCCAGGCATTTCGGAGCCGGTAAAAGATATTCGAGAACTTTTAACTTTTGCGCAAACGCACGGATATCCTGTGATGATGAAGCGCACGGATGGCGGTGGCGGACGCGGCATTACAGTCGTTCGTAACGATGACGAGTTGCGAGGCTTTTACATGAATCACGACGCTCTTCAGGGCGGCGACTTAGATGAATATTTTATTGAGCGTTTTATCGACAAGGCTCGCCACGTTGAAACGCAGTGCGGCCGCGACGCTCACGGAAATTTCACCGTATATTCCACGCGCGATTGCTCGGTGCAGCGCCGAAACCAAAAGCTGGTTGAGGAAGCTCCTGCACCGTTCTTGACCGACGATGAAAAAGATCAGCTTTACCGATATTCTCGTAACCTATTTGAAGCTGTTGACTACGTTGGTCTTGGCACGTGCGAATATATGGTGACTTCTCAGCATAAAGTCTACTTCTTGGAAGTTAATCCGCGATTGCAAGTTGAGCACACGGTTAGTGAGGAAGTTAGTGGACTTGATTTAGTGCGAGAACAGCTCAATATTGCTGACGGCGGCGAGTTGATTAAGGATCCAGAACCTCGCGGACACAGCTTCGAGCTTCGCATTACTTCGGAAGATCCTGCTACGAATTTGACTCCAAGTTCCGGCACTTTAACGAAAATAAAGTGGCCTTCCGGTCCTGGTATTCGCGTCGATTTTGGTGTTGAAGTTGGCGATAATATTTCGCCAAAATTCGATTCGATGATGGGCAAGCTTATTATTACTGCGCAAAGTCGCGAAACTGCTGTCGCTCGCGTGCGTCGCGCTTTGAAGGAACTTTGTATTGAGGGCGTGCCAACTCCAGCAAAACTTTTTGAGCAGATTTTTAACGACCCTGAGTTTACTGCGGAAAATCACAGTTTTGACGTGTCTACTAAGTGGATGGAACGCAAGTATTTGAACCGAGTTCCTGCAGCTTCCTTGGGCGGTCAGCCGGCTTCGCTTGTTTCTGGAAAGTCTGCGGATGAATCCGAAAATAAGCAGCCTGCAATGGAATCCTTCATTATTGAGGTTGATAATAAGCGCGTAAAGCTTACGATTCCGCAAGATATTGTTGATAATTTGACTGGCTCGGCGCGAGTTCGTAGCGTTTCTAGAGCTTCGCAGCCTTTGCGCGGACGTTCGCTTCGCGGAAGTACTCACAAATCTGAAGAACAAAAGCAGATTCCTGGCGTAATTGCAGCGCCTATGCAAGCTGTTATTACGCGCGTGAATGTGGCTGAAGGCCAGCAGGTTGCCAAGGGTGATTTGCTTGTGGTGCTTGAGTCTATGAAAATGGAAAATTACGTTTACGCTCCTGCAGCTGGTACTGTTACTGGAATTTTTGTGGGGCCTGGTGACGGCGTGGAATCGGGCGCAAAGCTTGTGACGATTGATCTTGCTGGAGACAAAAGCGCAGATAAAGGCGCAGAAAAATCTTCCGAAAAAAGCGATGAAAAGCTGGAAGGAGAGCAGAAATGAGCGCTTTAGTAAAAGAAAAGTCTGAAATCTCTGAAACTTCAGCGAAAACAGTTAATAACTCTTCTGTTAATAGCTCTGCTGACGATACAAACTTGCAGCCTCGTCGCGGAAAAGCTGCAGTTCAGCACGCAGCACAACTTGCTCGTGACGCAGAACAAAAAGCTTTAGAACGTCAGCACGCAAAAGGAAAGTCAACTGCAAGAGAGCGTCTCGACTTGCTTTTTGATACCGGATCGTTCGTGGAAATCGGACGTTTTAACGGCGGTGACATAAATAACGACGTTGCTGGATGTGCTGTAATCACCGGATTTGGCGAAGTTTATGGCAGAAAAGTTGCAGTTTATGCACAAGACTTTTCTGTGCGCGGCGGAACTTTAGGTAAAGCTGAAGGCGAGAAAATCTGCCATCTTTTAGATATGGCTGTTGAGCTTCGTGTGCCAGTTGTTGCTGTAATTGATTCCGGCGGCGCTCGCATTCAGGAAGGCGTGAGTGCGCTTATGCAATACGGGCGTATCTTCAAAAAAACTTGTGAAGCAAGCGGCTTAATTCCGCAAATCTCAATTATTCTGGGTCCTTGCGCTGGTGGTGCAGTTTATTGCCCTGCGTTAACAGATTTGATTATTATGACTCGCGAGCACTCAAACATGTTTGTAACCGGTCCGGATGTTGTTAAAGCTGCAACCGGCGAGGCTATTAGCATGGACGATTTGGGCGGCGGTCTTGTGCATAACGCAACTTCCGGTGTCGCTCACTATTTGGGAGAGGATGAAGCTGACGCAATTGACTACGCGCGCACAGTTTTGGCTTATTTGCCATCTAGCTGTGAGGTAGAGCCTCCAACTTTTGCCTACGCTGCAACGCGCGCGGATCGCGAAACTGCGCGCGAGTTGGCGAATATTGTGCCAGATAACGACCGTCAGCCTTACGATGTGCTCGACGTGATTCGCAGAATTGTTGATTATGGTGAGTTCGTGCAAGTGCAGGAATTGTATGCTGCTTCTGCAGTGGTTGGTTTTGCTTGCATTGAGGGTCATCCTGTTGGAATCGTAGCAAATCAGCCGAAGGTGAACGCTGGTATTTTGGATGTAAATTCTTCCGAAAAAGTCGCGCGATTTGTGCGATTGTGCGATGCGTTTAATTTGCCTGTGGTGACTCTAGTAGATACTCCTGGTTATAAGCCTGGTTCAGATCAAGAGCACGCAGGAATTATTCGCCGAGGTGCGAAAGTGATTTATGCGTACGCGAACGCGCAAGTTCCACTGGTTACGGTGATTTTGCGCAAAGCTTTCGGTGGAGCTTATATCGTTATGGGTTCCAAGTCGATGGGTGCGGACGTAAATTACGCGTGGCCAACCAGCCAGATTGCGGTTTTGGGTGCGCAAGGTGCTGTGAATATTATTCATCGTAAAGATTTGCAAAAAGCTAAAGAGCGTGGACAAGACGTTGCAGCTCTTAGAAAGCAGCTGGTTGACGAGTATGAGGCGACTACTGTTAACGCAAATCTTTCGTTGGAAACTGGGCAGATTGACGCAATGATTGACCCGGAGCAGACTCGCGATATGATTGCTGGCTCATTGAAGCTTTTGCGCAGTAAAAAGCGGGTTTCCAGAACTGGAAAGCATCACGGAAATCAGCCAATGTAAGCAGATTTATAAAAATTATAGGAATTATCAAACTTATAACTAAAAACTATAGAACTACAGAATTTATAAACCTTACAAAACTTACAGAATTTATAAAACTTATCCAAATCAACGAGAAGGAAACATCATGACAACATACTTTTTTGACCAACTCGCTAATAATCCGCACGCACTCGTGTTTGCAGGTCAGTCAACTCCGTGGGTTGAAGCTTTGCGCGAGCTTAGTTCAGACGAAGAATTAAACGCAGAACTTTACGAGTACGAAGCAGGCGCAAAAGCTTTGCTATCGCCAATTTATTCTGAGCTTTTAGCAAATGCAGGCGGCGACATAAACGTGTTTGACGCGCTAGAAAATAAGCATATGAACGCTGCAAACGCGCTTCTTAGTGTGCCTGGAATTACGCTTGCACAGTTCGGTGCAGTGCGCGACTTAACAAATCTTGGATACAACTTTGAAGTAAACAAGCCGTGCGCAGTTTTGGGTCATTCTCAAGGCGTAATCGCAGCAGAAATGGTAAAAGCTCGCATAAAAGCAAAGTCTTGGCAGAAGGCTCGTGCTCAAATCGAAGAGTTACTCGCAATTGCCTACTTAATTGGAGCTGCAGGAGATCGTGAATCTCGAATGCTTGAAATTACTGGTGACGGCGAGCACACGCCAATGCTGTCGCTTAAAGGAGTTACTAAAAAGCAGGCAGAAGCGTTAATTTCCCGCGTAGAGCGCACGCGCGGTGAAGTGTCAATTGCTGTTAAAAACGCTTACAATCACGTGGTTATTGCAGGATACCCGGAAGATATGGAAGCTGTTGCAAACGAAGCGCAAAAAGAAACAAAGCGTTCGAAAAAATTGCGCGAAATGAAAGTTCGCGGTGGAGCTGTATTTGCGCCAGTTGCTGAATATTTGGATGTTACAGTGCCATTCCATTCGCCAATGCTTCAATCTGCAGTTGAGCAGGTAGTAGAGTGGGCAAATGAGGCTGGTTTGAACACTACAGTTGCTCGCGAATTGGCTGATGCAGTGCTTGTAACTCCTGTTGATTGGGCTACGCAAATTGGCGAAGTTTTGGAGCAAAACGACGCGCGCTCGCTTTGGATTTTAGACATGGGTCCTAGCGAAGTTCTCGGAAAGCTTACTGGAGTACTTGTGCAAGGAACCGGCGCTGGAATAGTAGAGGCTGCTACCTTGCGCTCGCGTGCAGAGCTTTCGACAGCTGACTCTGCTTCTGAGCCAGAGCGTACGGGCTGCTGGGCTGATTTTGCGCCTCGAGTAATCAACACGCCTGCAGGACGCAAAGTACTTACTAAATTTAGCAAGCTTACAGGCAAAGCTCCTGTGCTTCTTGCAGGAATGACACCAACGACAGTAGAGCCGGAAATCGTTGCTGCAGCAGCAAATGCAGGCTACTGGGCTGAGCTTGCTGGCGGCGGTCAAGTAACTGCAGAAGTTTTTGATCGTCATATGAAGTCGCTTGAAAATCAGCTTCGTGAAGGCGCAACTATTGAATTTAACGCCATGTTTATGGATCGCTACCTGTGGAATTTGCAATTTGGTTCGAAGCGAATCGTGCCAAAAAAGAGGCAGTCGGGAGCTCCTATTGATGGTGTAGTTATTTCTGCAGGCATTCCAGAACTTGACGAAGCCAAGGAATTAGTAGCATCCTTGCAAGCTGATGGATTCCCTTACGTAACGTTTAAGCCTGGAACAGTTGATCAAATTCGTCAAGTTGTGCGAATTGCTAAGGCTGTTGCTCCAGCAACGATTATTGTGCAGGTTGAGGGCGGTGCTGCAGGCGGTCACCATTCGTGGGAATCTCTTGATGATTTGCTTATGACAACTTACGCGCAAGTGCGTGAGTGCGAAAATTTGGTGCTTGTTGCAGGTGGTGGTATTGGTACTCCTGAGCGTGCTGCAGACTACATTTCTGGTGAATGGGCGAGTGAATACGGTTTGCCAAATATGCCAGTTGATGCTGTAATGATTGGCACAGCTGCAATGACAGCAAAAGAAGCGCATACAAGCCCTGAAGTAAAGCGTATGCTTGTGGAAACTCCGGGTATTGCGATGCCAAAATCTTCTAGCATTGAAGGTTTTGATGAGGATCCGTTCGCGCCAATGGGTGAGCGTTGGGTGCCTTCTGGCAAAGTGATTGGCGGTGTGACGAGTGGTTTAAGCCATTTGCACGCAGATATTTACGAGTTAGAAAACGCTTCTGCTCGCTGCGGTAGATTGCTCGTTCATATGATGAAACATCCTGAAGAGCTTGAATCACGTCGCGATGAAGTAATCGAAGCGCTTAACTCTACTGCAAAGCCATATTTTGGTGACGTAGAAAGCATGACTTACTTGCAATTTGCTCAACGTTTCCTAGATTTGGCATACCCTTGGGTGGATCCGACTTACGCAGATCGCTACATGCATTTGTTACAGCGTATTGAAGCGCGTTTAATTAATCAAGATTCAGGCGAATTTACTTCTATTCTGCCTTCTATTGAAGAAGTTTCTAAGCACCCTCAAGCTGCTTTATATACGCTGATTGATGCGTTGCCTCAAGCTCGCGAGATGAACGTTGTGCCAATGGATGCCGCTTGGTTCCCAACTTTGGTGCGCGAATACCCTAAGCCAATGCCATTCGTGCCAGTTATTGACAACGATTTGTTGCGTTGGTGGGGTCAAGATCAGCTTTGGCAGTCGGAAGATTCGCGTTACTCGGCAGATGCTGTGCGCGTAATTCCAGGACCGATTTCCGTGGCTGGAATTACGACTATGGATGAGCCGATTGCCGATATTCTGGGACGTTTTGAAGCAGCTGTGCTCAATCGTGCAGAATCTGGAGCTGAAACTGGAGTAGAAGCAGAAAATAAGGAAAATGCGGCGAGCAAGTCTTCAAAATCTGCTTTTAGTCAGATTGCTGATGCTAAAAACGTTGAAGCTTACGTGCGCGCATGCCCGAATATTTCTTGGGTTGGTCATGTAACTGCAAACCCTGCTTACGGAACGTCTTTAGGAGACGAAAATTACGTAATTACAGTAACTTCTAGTAATAATGACGTAATTTCGCTTGATTTAGATATTAAGCTAGATACATTCTGGGATAATCAAGAAAATCAGGAAGCAAAACACTCCACAAAAAACGCTGCAAACTCACCAAAACGCAAGCATGCAGTACGAGATATTGTAATTCCGCTAACTGTTGACGCAAGTCAAGCTGGAAGCATACCAGTAGTTGACCGCGAGCGCTTGCCAAAGCACGTGTACGAAATGCTTGCAGCAACCGCAGGTATTGGAAATACAGCGATTACTGGCGATGTGCTTGACGCTATGCCTAAGGTTGAAACAGTAAAAGAAGATGGCAGTTTGGCAAAATTGCCGGAAGATTTGCTCGCAGAAGGTTATAGAGATTTCCCGTTTGGATTGGTTCATTCTTCCTATACTTTCTCAAGAAATCTTGGAATTGATCACGAGTCTGCTACTGCTGGAAGACTTCCAGATGGATTGCTTGCTTCTCGCATTGTGCCAGACGCGTTAGTAGGTCCTGCTTGGCCGACTATTTACTCGGCTTTGGGTTCCGTAATGGTTGATGGATACCCGATTATTGAGGGTCTGCTTAACGCTGTTCACTTAGATCATTTAGTAGAGCTTGACGTCGATGCTGAAGACTTTAAAAAGTATGTCGACAAGCGAATTAATTTGCTCGGCTGGGCTGAGCCGTATGCAGAATCTGCTTCCGGACGCGTGGTAACTATTCACGTAGTGCATACTGCTGCAGATGGAACTCGTTTGGCTCATGAAACTGAGCGTTTTGCTATTCGTGGACGAAGCTTCAGCAACGCGCTTCCTGCTCCAGCTGCGCAATATGGCGAAGCTGCAGGATTGCACGGATATGAAATTGAAGACACTCCTCGCAGAGCTTTGCGCAGAGTAGTCGTTCGCGCTCCTCACGATATGACCGCTTTCGCGCGTACTTCTGGAGATTTCAACCCAATTCACACTTCTAAACGAGGTGCTGCAATTTCCGGTCTTTCTGCTCCTTTGGTACACGGTATGTGGCTTTCTGCAACAGCTCAGCATGTGGCTCAAGCGGTTGATGAAAAAGGTGCTCGCTACGAGCTCATTGGCTGGTCCTACAACATGTACGGCATGGTTCAGCTTGATGACGAAGTAGAAATCACAGTTGAGCGCGTTGGTAAAGTTCGTCGCGGTGGACTTGCTTTGGAAGTTACATGCCGAGTTGATGGGCAAATCGTGTCTAAAGCAAGCGCACTTACTCGCGCTCCACGTGCAGCATTCGTATATCCAGGTCAGGGTATCCAAAAGCAAGGAATGTCGCTGGATGAGCGCGCAAAGTCGCCTGCAGTGCGCGATACTTGGGAGCGAGCAGACAAGCTTACTCGCGAAAAGCTTGGATTCTCAATCCTCGCAGTCGTGCGCGATAATCCAAAGGAGCTTACTGCTCACGGCGTAACTTATCACCATCCTGAAGGATTGCTTAATTTAACGCAATTTACGCAAGTTGCGCTCGCAACAGTTGCCTTTGCGCAAACCGCGCGTTTGCGTGAAGCGGGATGCGATATTTGGCCTGCTTACTTTGCTGGTCACTCGCTTGGAGAATACAATGCTTTGAGCTCCTTCGCGCAAATTATTCCACTCGAAACTGTGCTTGAATTGGTGTTCCACCGCGGATCTACAATGCATCACTTGATTGAGCGCGATGCGCAAGGTCGCTCGAACTACCGCATGGGTGCGCTTCGACCAAACCAGTTTGGAGTGTCAGACGAAGGTGTGAACGCTTACGTTGATGGCATTTCCAAGGCTACTGGCGAATTCTTGCAAATTGTAAACTACAACTTGGCAGGTCAGCAGTACGCAATTGCTGGAACTATTAAAGGCTTGAAGGCATTGGCGGCAGACGCTTCTAAGCGCGCTAAGGAGTATGGCGGCAAGCCTCCATTCATGTTTGTTCCAGGAATTGACGTGCCGTTCCACTCTCGAATTCTTCGAAAGGGTGTGCCGGAATTCCGCGACAAGCTCGATTCGCTGCTGCCGAAGCATATTGATTACTCTGTGCTTGTAGATCGTTACATTCCAAACCTCGTGGCTTGCCCGTTTGAGCTTACGCGAGAATTTGCGCAAAAGATTTTGGATGTTGTGCCATCTGAGCGCATTGAAGCAGCTTTGGAAGATGAAACTACGTGGAAATCTTATGCAGAGGATGAGCAGAAGCTTGGTAGATTGCTTCTTACGGAGCTTCTTTCATGGCAGTTCGCTTCTCCAGTTCGCTGGATTGAAACGCAGGCTCTTATGTTTGCCGATCGCGCTCGCGGTGGTCTTGGCGTTGAAGAGTACGTTGAAGTTGGTTTAGGAAACGCGCCAACTTTGGCAAATCTTGGTGCTAAAACTCTTGCTTTGCCGGAGTTTAGTGGCGAAAAAGTGACTGTTTACAACGTTGGTCGTGATGAAGGCCGCGTTTATATGACTGACACTGATTCGCTTGTGCCTGAAGTGTTTACTGAGGAAGATAGTCAAGAAGCAAGTAGCATTGCTGATGCGACTGCTGCTCCTGCAGCTCCTGCAGCAAATGTTGCCTCTGCTGCTCCTGCGGCTTCTGCTCCTGCAGCTAATGCAGCAGCAAGCGGACCTGTAGCAGACTTGCCATTCAAAGCATCCGACGCAATCTCAATGCTTATTGCGTATAGTGCAAAAATTCGCCTCGACCAAATCGGAGACACTGACACAACTGATACTCTTACAAACGGCGTATCTTCACGCAGAAACCAGCTTCTTATGGATATTAGTTCCGAGCTTGGCGTGGCAAGCGTGGATGGTGCTGCAGAAGCTCCAATGAGTGCGTTGCGAAAGCTTGTGGATTCGGTTGCTCCTCGCTATAAAGCTTTTGGTGCTGTGCTTTCCGATATTGTGCGCGAACGTTTGCGTGCGCTTTTCGGTGCAGCCGGTGTGAAACCAGCGCAAATTGACAAGCGAATCTCTGAAGTCTGGCAGCTTGGCGAAGGCTGGCGTGCGCACGTTCTTGCGGCTTTGGTTTTGCAAACGCGTGAAGGTGCTAGCGTGCGCGGTGAAAATCTTGCGCAACTTTCAACTGATCCTGCAAAGAATACTGCTGCAGCTGACGCTTTAATCGATGCAGCAATTGCGCAAGTTGCTCAAGCTCACGGCGTTAGCGTTTCTCAGCCTGGTGCTGCTGGCGGTGCAGGCGGTGCTGTTGTTGATTCTGCAGCTCTTGACGCTTTCGCTCAGCAGGTTGTTGGCGCAGATGGCGTACTTGCTGCAACTGCTAAGTTTGTGCTAGCAAAGCTTGGTGTTGAGGCTCCTAAAGCAGAAACTGAAAGTGACGAAAATGCTGCTGTTGTAGCTGCTGTTGAAACTGAGCTTGGTGCGGATTGGCCAAAGCAAGTTGCTCCTCGATTTGATGAGCGTAAAGCAATTCTTTTCGACGACCGCTGGGCCTCTGCTCGTGAAGACGTTGCTCGCTTGTACTACAAGTATGCTGGAAAGAATGTTGATATTCAGGTAAATGAAGTTTCTGAAATCTTAAATGATTTTGGTAGTTTCCTTGGTGCAGGGGAAGCAGTAGCTTCGGAAGCTGAGTGGTTTGCAAGTCTTTCTAAATCTCGCGAATTAAACAATCTTGCAACAATATTTAATGATATTGCTCACGATTCTCGCACTAAACTTGCGCAAAACAACGCTGATACTGCTCAAGCGACTCGTTTTGCAGGAGAAGTTGCAGTAGTTACAGGTGTTGCTCCTAATTCGATTGCTGCTCGCGTAGTAACGGGCTTGCTTAAGGGTGGAGCTACGGTTATCGCAACTTCGCACAGTTTCAAGCCGAGCGTTAAGTCTTGGGCGAAGAAAGCGTATCGCGAAAACGCTCAAATGGGCGCAAAGTTGTGGCTTGTTCCAGCAAACTTGTCTAGCTACCGCGATGTTGACGCGCTTGTAAAGTGGGTTAGCACAGTTTCGAAGAAAGTTAGCGGCGCAACTACTACTATTTTGAAGCCTGCTTACGAGCCGAGCATGTTCTTCCCGTTTGCAGCGCCTCCAGTTCACGGCACTTTGGCTGATTCTGGTTCGCTTTTTGAATCGCAATCGCGCTTAATGCTGTGGGGAGTGGAGCGTGCAATCGCCGGATTTGCGCAAATTGGAGCAGATACGGATGTGCAACATCGTATGCACGTTGTGTTACCTGGCTCTCCAAACCGCGGTATGTTTGGCGGCGATGGTGCTTATGGCGAAGTCAAGAGTGCTTTCGACGCGATTGTGAACCGTGCACATGCAGAAAGTGTGTGGTCGGATCGCGTGACTTTTGCGCATCCTAAGATTGGATGGGTGCGTGGAACCGGCTTAATGGGTGGAAATGATCCGCTTGTGGCTGTAGTTGAACGTCATGGTTTAACTACCTACTCAACGCAAGAAATGGCAGATCGTTTGCTCGATTTGTGCACGAAGGAAGCGCGCGAACAGGCTGCAATTGCGCCTTTGGATGTTGATTTTACGGGTGGATTAGGCAAGGAGCCTCTTGATTTGAATGCTCTTCGTGCAGAAGCGCTGGAAGATCAGAAGCGTGCTGAAGCTGCGGAAGAAGCGGCGGAAGCTGTAGAAGAAGCTGCAGAAGAAGCTGCAGAAGAAGCTGCAGAATCAACTGCTAAATCAACCAACAAAGCACTTCCTACCCCTTACGTGCCAACTCAGCCGCGAGTCAACTTGGCTGATTGGAAGAACGTAACAGCGCGTCCAGAAGACGAAATTGTGATCGTCTCAGTCGGCGAGCTTGGACCGTGGGGTTCCGGACGTACTCGTTTCGAAGCAGAACTTGGAATTCGCGAAGATGGATCCGTGGAGCTTTCTGCAGGAGCAGTACTGGAATTGGCTTGGAATATGGGCTTGCTTACTTGGCAAGATTCGCCAAAGCCAGGCTGGTACGATGCGGACGGCACGCTTGTTCCAGAAGAAGATATTGCAGAGAAATATCGCGATGAAGTAGTTGCGCGCTCCGGTATTCGACCATTCGAAACCGGTATGGGCGGCGACTACAAGGATGGAGCGAACGAAGAAGAAGCAGAAATCTTCCTCGATCACGACGTGAGTTTCAGCGTTCCAACAGAAACAATTGCGCGCGAATATGTGGCACTTGACGAATCGCATACTGAGATTGCTCGTGATGCAGAATCTGGCGAATGGACTGTTACGCGCAAGGCGGGTTCTATGATTCGCGTGCCGCGTAGGGCTGCAATGACCAGAACCGTCGGTGGACAATTCCCTAAGGGCTTCGATCCGCTGAAGTGGGGAATTCCAGCTTCGATGGTTGGAAGTGTTGACACGATTGCGTTGTGGAATATTGTCACAACTGTAGATGCTTATATTTCTGCTGGTTTCACACCTTCGGAGATTTTGCAATCTGTGCATCCGTCAATGGTTGCTTCCACGCAAGGAACCGGTTTCGGTGGCATGAGCTCAATGCGAAAACTGTACTTGGATCGCTTCCTTAACCACGAAATTCCTACGGACGTACTGCAAGAGGCGCTTCCAAACGTTGTTGCAGCTCACGTAATGCAAACCTATATCGGCGGCTACGGAAATATGGTTCAGCCGGTGTCTGCATGCGCAACTGCAGCTGTTTCGCTCGAAGAAGGCGTCGACAAGATTGCTCTCGGCAAAGCTGACTTCGTAGTAACTGGCGCAATTGACGATATCGGCGTGGAATCCGTAGTTGGCTTCGGCAATATGAACGCAACTGCCAATAGCGAAGAAATGTATGCGAAGGGCATCGATCCACGATTCTTCTCTCGCGCAAACGATCGCAGACGCGGCGGCTTCCTTGAAGCTCAAGGCGGCGGTACGATTTTGGTTACGCGTGGCGATATTGCTTTGAAGCTTGGCTTGCCTGTTGCTGGTGTGGTTGGTTTCATTCACTCCTACGCTGACGGCATTCACACTTCTATTCCTGCTCCGGGCTTGGGTGCTTTGGCTGCGGGCATGGGTGGAGCTAAGTCTAAGCTCGTGCGTGATTTGGCAGCTCTCGGCGTTACTCCGGACGATATTGCTGTGGTTTCTAAGCACGATACGTCTACGAATGCCAACGATCCGAACGAATCCGAGCTGCACAATACTCTTGCGCACGCAATCGGACGTACGGACGGAAATCCACTGTTCGTAATCAGCCAAAAGACGCTGACCGGACATGCAAAGGGCGGTGCGTGCATCTTCCAAATCAACGGTTTGACTCAACTGTTTAGAAGTGGCGTAATTCCTGGAAACGCATCACTTGACTGCGTGGATCCTAAGCTTGCGCGTGACGACCACATGGTTTGGTTGCGTGAACCGATGCGTATTGGCGATGGTGCAGGTTCTTGTGCAGTGAAGGCTGCTCTCGCAACTTCGCTCGGTTTCGGTCATGTTAGCGGATTTGTGGCATTAGTTCACCCTGGTGCTTTTGAGGCTGCTGTGGCTGCTAGTGCAGGTGTTGATGCGCTTAAGAATTGGCGTACCAAGGCAAATGCGCGTTTGGCTGCAGGTCAGAGGCGATTTGAGGAAGGCATGATGGGTCGATCTGCTTTGTTCGAGCCTGTTGAGAATCGTCACTTGCTGAAGGATGGCACGCGCCTTCCGGATGGTACTCGCTACGACGGTCACGAAGCGGAAAAGGCGATGTTGCTTAATCCTGAAGCTCGCCTTAACGCTAACGGATACTACTGCTGAGTCTAAGTAGTTGCAAATGTAAAGAAAAGGTCGGATTTTAGCTTAAATCCGACCTAAATTTTACAGGCGTGTAAAATAAAGGTCGTTTTTTAGGCGAAATCCGGCAGAAACTTTACGTCCGTGTAAAATAAAGGTCGTTTTTTAGGCGAGATCCGGCAGAAACTTTACACCGTTGTGCACTTCGCGCGCTGCGCTTTGAGCACTACAGTATGTCAACGCGAAATAGTGGGCAAAAACCTGTATATTAAAATGCTCTGTGGTTGAGTAGTTATCGCAATTTGCGAATTTTCTCTTCCACAGAGCATTTAGTTATTTAGTTATTTGGTTTATTTAGTTTTGTGGTTTATGCTGACTATTTCCCAGCATGTACGCCTTACTTGCGCTTCCTTTTGCGAGCAATAACAGCAATCGCTCCACCTATTGCTACTGCAAATGCTGCAACAGCTCCTGCAGCAGCAATAGCGGCTCCAGTGTTACTCAGATTTGAAGTAGTAACCTTACCGGATGAGTGCCGTGCCGGAGCGTTATTTGCTACGTTCTTCGCGTTGCTTGCATTTTGCTTTACAGAGTCTGAATCAGACTTATTCTCATTAGATTCTTGAGTTTTAGCAGTTTGGGTTTGCTGCTTATTGTCCTTAGAATCTTGCTCTTGTTCCTTCTTGTCGCTTTGATTTTGCTCAGTAGGTTCTTCTGGAAGTTGCTCAGGAAGAACGTCAGGAAGCTTATCAGGAAGCGGTGAAGGAGACGGCAAAGGAGACGGCGTTGGGTTTCCTGTTGGGTTCGCTCCAGCTATGCCTGTTACTTCTGGAGAAGTAGTTTCACCCTTCTTCGATTTCGCAGTGATTTGGGTATTGTCTTTTATCTTATTCGCTGGAATCGTTACTTTACCAGTAGTTGGATCAACTGTTACGCCTTCTGGAGCTTTTCCGTCAAACGTCCACTTGCCGTCCGTTCCTTTCTTCACTCTGATTGTTACGAGTGTAGAAGGAGTGGTATCAGGCGCTGGAGTTGGGGTAGGTGTTGGGGTAGGTGTTGGTGTTGGTGTTGGTGTTGGAACCAACGGGGAACCAGGAATAGAGATTCCAGGTATTTCACCAGCCGCTCCAGTTCCTTCAGGAGTGTATGTAATCTCCATAGAATCAGCGTCAGATGGTGGTGTAACAGTTGCAGAGCCCTGCTCGGCACCATCTTGTGGTGTTACCACAAGTGGCCTGTCTGTTGGGATAGGCGTTGGAGTTGGTGCAGGCTTCTCCTTTTCGCCAACTTTAGCAGTTACCACTTCTGACTTGCTCTTGCCAGTCTTATCGCTACTGTCTTCTGATTGCGCAGTAATAGTGCTACCGTGCTTAATCTTGTTTGCTGGAATCGTAACAACGCCAGTTTGCGGATCAACAGTCACGCCGTTAGGTGCAGAGCCGTCAATCTTCCACTCATGCTTATCGCCTTCAGCAACAACGGTAATCGTTGCGGTTGTTTCACTGCCTTCTGGCGTGTAGGTAATTACAACCTTGTTGACACGAGTATCCGTGAGATCCGGCGTTACGCTAGCGCCACCATTGGTTGGAGTGTCAATCTTTGGCTTAGTAATATTTCCGCCGATAGTAATATTTACGCTATCACCCGTCTTTGCGCCGTCACCCTTACCATTGGTTGGCGTGAGGGTGACGATAGCACCAGGCTTTTGCTTCGGGATAGTAATAGTGAAGTTGCCATCTTTATCTGCAACGCCACTTCCTATTTCCTTGCCCTTTTCGTCGGTAACAATTACCTTCGCGCCTGGAAGCGTCTTTCCAGTGATGATTTGCTTAGTAGAATCATCTGGATTGTCTTTTAGCGTTTGCTTGGTAATCTGCGGAGTCTTAAAGCCGGTTACAGCAGTAGCAGGATCAGATGGTTTATCCGTCTTGTTCTTAGCTACTGCAGTAATAGTGCTACCGTCTTCCAAGTCTTTTGCTGGAATCGTAACAACGCCAGTTTGCGGATCAACAGTTACACCTTCTGGAGTGTCTCCGTCAATCTTCCACGTGCCGTCATCACCCTTCTTGATAATAATTGTCTGTTCTGGATTTTCTGGACCGTTAAGCGGATTTGGCTTGTCGTTAATCACAATCTTGACAACGTTTTCATCGCCGTGTGGCGGTGTTACAGTTACGTTTCCGCCGTTCTTGTGATCGTCGGTTGGTACCGTAATCTTTGGCTTTTGTGGTTTAGCAGTAACTTTTACTTCTACTGGAGTGCCTTCGTTATTACCCTTGCTTGGAACAAGCTCGAGTTTTGTACCAGGATCCTTCTTATCGATTTCGATAGTGAAGTTTCCGTCTTTGTTAGCAGTTCCAGTACCAACAGTCTTACCGTCTTTGTCTTTGACAGTTACGGTGTTTCCTGGATGAGTTTTACCAGTAATAGTGGTCTTATCAGGCTTATCTGGTGTGTTCTCGGCTTTGTCATCGTTGATAAATGGCTTGTCTTTATCCACAACGTTTACTTTTACTGTTACATTCACAGGAGTTGTAATATCCGGAATATTTACAACAACAGTTCCAGTTTGCTCACCAGTACTAGACGTTGATGGCTTACCGTTAGTTGCCCAAGTAAATGTGGTTTTCTCAGGGAAGTCACCATTATTGGCAATCATGTCTTTTGGATCCGGCAAAGCGGAGTCTTTTTGCACGTTTACCGTCTTGCCTTTTGGATTTGGCACAACGAACACATTGACTGAAATGTCAACATCTGGCTCGCCTGGCACTCTAACGGTCACAACGCCTGGTTGGTTGCCAGTCTTTGACGTATCAGGCTTCTTCTTCCAAGAAATACTAGCATCCTTAGGTAGATTATTAATAACATCCTTTGGCTGAGGAGTGGTATCCTTGCCGTCAGTCTTTTGCAGCACGGTTACGTCTTTTCCTTCAGGAGATGCTGTAACAGTAATTTTTACAGTCACTTCTTGAGGATCTTGCCCTGGAATCTTGACAATCACAGTGCCAGTAGTATTGCCTGGCTTGTCGGTCTTTGGAGCAGCATCTTTCTTCCACTCGAAGGTGGTTCCCTTCGGGAGATCTTTGCTATTATCAATGCTGTTCTTAGGATCTGGATCGCTGTTCTGTGGGACGGTGGTTTCCTTCGCTATAGGCGCAGGATTTACGTTCACAGTAACTGTTACTTCCACTGGATCTTTCACACCTGGGATATGAACGAGCACAGTGCCGGTAGCGGTGCCTGGCTTGTCGGTCTTTGGAGCAGCATCTTTCTTCCACTCGAAGGTGGTTCCCTCAGGGAACTTATCTTTATTAGCGATACCCTTCGATGCGTCTGGAAGGTTGTCGCCAACCTTCACATTAACAACATTCGCTTCTGGAGTTGGTGTAACGTTCACTGTTACAGGCACTTCCACAGGCTTTTGACCTGGAATAGTGACAATAATCTTGCCATTCTTCATGCCAGGATTCTTGGTATCTGGTGTATCTTCCTTACTCCACTCGAACTTAGTGCCTTGTGGGTATTTGTTCTTATCGGTGGAATCATTAATTACATCTTCAGGCTTTGGCAAATCCTTACCTTGCGGCACGTTGATTTGTGGAGCACTTGGGTCAACAACGTTCACTGTTACAGGCACTTCCACAGAATCTTGACCTGGAACTGTTATTACGACCTTGCCTTGCTTGCCTGTTCCTTCCGAAGAAGTATCTGGCTTGCTGTCTTTATTCCACTCGAAGGTGGTTCCATCAGGGAACTTATCCTTATTGGAAATCATGTCTTCTGGCTTAGGTTCCGCATCCTTTGGCACAGTCACAACTTGCGGTGTAGCAGTTGGAGCCTTAATAATTACAGGCACGTTGATCACGGTTTTTGATCCATCCGGATACGTAATTGTTACAGGCACTTCAAACTTGCCAGCCTTATCTCCAGCAGGAATCTTATCCTTATCGCCATCAGCAATAGAGTAAGTTAGCTTATTTTTTTCGCCTGCTGGCCAAGTAGGAACGCTTACTTTGCCGATAATTTCTTCTTCTGAAGTCTTTTCGCCATTATTCTTGGTAATGCTATCTGCCTTAGGTGGGTAAAGTTCAGACTGCTTGTTGCTAATAGTTACTGGAACATCAACAATGTCAGTCGTGCCATCTGGGTAGGTGACTTTAACCTTAACGTTTACGGTTTTAGGAGTCTTACCATCTGGCAAAGTCTGGTTAGGATCGTTCAACTCAATCTTTAGCTGACTCTTGTCTGCTTCTGGCCAATGAGGAACAGTTACACTGCCTGTTACGTCAACAGGGTTTACAGGAGTGCCATACGGCTTAACAACAGGCTTTGCTGTTGGCTCGAAAGTATCCGACTGCTTGTTCTTAATAGTCACATCAACAGTAACTTTATCAACAGTTTTGTCAGGATATTGAACATCTACATTTACATGATAGGTGCCAGGTGTATTGCCGTCTGGAATATCCTTATCGGTGCTTGTGATAGTGACTGTTGGCTGTTTCTTTGAATCTTTTGGCCAATCAGGAACAGTTACAGCCTTCTTAACAGCTTCCTTGGTCTTGTCTCTGCTGGTGCCATACGGCTCTTCCACAGGGTCAACTGCAGGAGTGTTCGCAGTGGCATCGGTATCTGTAACTACTACAGGCACTTGCACAACAGTGCTGGAACCATCTGGGTAGGTGACCTTAACGGGTACGTTAGTTGTGCCAGTCTTATCTGTAGTTGGAAGAGGAGCCTTTGAATCTACAAGTTCTACTGTTGTTTTGTTCTTATCTGGAGTTTTACCATCAACCGTAGGAATCTTTACAGCATTCTTAATGTCATCAGCAGTAGGTGCTTCCGCTCCGCGCTTCTTGTTGATAGCTTCTGCACTTGGCTTGTAGGTCTCGTTATCTGGATTGCCAACTGTTACAGGAACTTCCACGTGATCCTCAGAACCGTCAGGATACTTAACAGTAACCTTAACGTTTACGGTTCCAGGAGTCTTAGTGTCGATAGATGTTTGATCTTTATCAACAGTAATTGTTGTACCAGTTGGTGGTTTGTTGTTATCGTCAAACTTGACTTTAGCAATGATGTCATCATCAGAAGGTTTGGTTTTACCATATCCAACGTTGATTCCATCAGGCTTATTTGGCTCATACTTCTTATTCTGAGGCTCGCCAACCTTAACGGTTACCGTTGCATGGCTCTTAGAGCCATCCTTATATGTAATGGTTACAGGAATATTGAAATCGCCAGGCTGAGTGCCATCTGGAACAGTCTTAGCCTCGTCATCAATAGCAATACTTGCACCATCTGGAAGCTTTGTAAGCTCTGCAGTTTCGCCATTCTTCTTTAGCTTAATGCCATTACCAGTGCCAATATCAGTAATCTTGCTGGATATATCATTATTCTTCGTCTTACTGTAGTCAACCTTAATCGTTTGACCTTCTGGCGTATAAGTTTCGCTTTGTGGATTCAGCACCTTAACAGTTACTGTTGCAACGTCACTAGATCCATCCGAATACGTAACCTTAACTTGTACTTGGCTCTCGCCAGGTTTATCGGTGCTTGGAACGGAACTGTTGTTTACGATAGTTACCGTTGGCTTATTTTTATCGTCGGGTTTTGTTGTACTTTTCCACTTAAGACCGTTGTTGTCACCAAAGGACGTAACCTTTTTCTTCAATTCTTCCGCACTAGAGTGCCAAGACACTTCAATTGTTTTGCCTTCAGGCTCAAAATCGTTTGAATCTTTCTGAATTTTTACAGGAACTTCCACTTTTTCTGTTGACTTATCTGGGTAATGAATTGTTACAGGAATAGTGTAATTTCCATTCTTAGTAGGAATATTGCCAACATCAAATGTTATGCCGTCTTTTTTGATTGGCGTATTTGGATTGTCATATTTTGTTATGGTAATCGCGTTGGTAATTGCGTTGTTATCCTTAGGATTATCGACTTGCTTGGCAGTGGCATTGTGTTCTTCAGCATCCGTGTATACGGAAATCTGAACCTTTATCTTGGACGTATTGCCAGCTTCGTCTTTAACAACAAGATCACGAGACCACTTGTTTGCATCAGGATTCGTATTATTAGCGCGATTAGCAGTACCTGTAATAGTAATTTTTGCAGGCTTTTCCGCAGAATTCTTATCTTTATCAGTGATACTAATCTTGCTGCCAGTTATTTCCTTAGGCAAAGCCGAACCAAATTCCGCACTCTTAATCTTTCCGCTGTTGTCATAAGCGTTGATATCAATGCTGAACTGCTTGCCCTTATGCACCTTGAACTGGTAGTATTCAGGTGTTTTATCGGTATCTGCTCTCTTTGCCTTATTGGTACTAGGTGTGTTAATAACAGGCGCAATATTGTCCTTAACGGTAACGGTTGTAGTAACGTCTTTAGTTGAGCCATCCTTAAATGTTATGCGAACTTTAGCATCTTTCTGCTCGCCAGGCTTATTCCAATCAGGCTCCTTAATCCAAGAGTAAGTAGCGTCGCTAGGTAGTTTCTTTAGATCATCTGCATTAATACCGCTCTTAGGATCTGGATGCTTTGTGCCGTCGCTCATGTTGTACGTCACAGGATTGTTTTTAACTTCACCATATTTCTCGGACTGTGTTTTAACAATAAACTTCACAGTAACTTCAGTAGTATTGCCCGAAGGATCCACCGCCATTAAGGTACGTGTATACGTGTCAGGATTAGTGTTGATTGGCGTTATATTGTTAAGAGTCAAAGTCTTAGGTTTTGCAGTTGTGCCGTCTCCGGTAGTTGTGCCAGTTGTTTCGCCTGGAACAGATGGCTTCAACGTCAAAGTTGTAACGTTGCCACTGTTGTCTGTTGAAGTAATCTTAATATCGTTCTTATCGCCGCGGTACGTAGTTATAGTGAATACTTGTGCGTGTTTTGGACCATCTGGATATGTGCCATTAATGGTGTTATATGTACCACCTTCGTCCTTTTGCTGAATCGCAACTTTAGGACTTTCGTTATCCCTAACAGTTACCTTAACGTCAACAGTTTCAACGCGTGGGTGATTTTTGTCGTTAGTAGGAATAGTTACAATAACGTTTCCATGCTTTTCTTTGCCAACAGTGGAAGTGTCCGGTTTGCCATTCTTTGCCCAAGCAAACGTAGTCCCTTTTGGAAGCTTGCGACTATTGGCAATAGCTTTCTTTGCATCTTTGTCGTCTAGCTGGTGACCTAAGTCAACAGTAATATTCTTTGACTTAATGTCTTCTTTTTTCTCCACTTTTACAGCCACAGTTTTTTCTACTTTGTTACCAGCAGCATCAGTTGCGGAGAACGTAAGAGTATAAGTGCCAACTTCTTCAGGCTTAAAGCCGGAGAAGCTGTACGTAAACTCTTTTTCTGTATTAGTATTCTTCGTGTAGGCAGTTTTTGCACGAGACATGTTAGCAATAATTTTATTGAAATCAGTTCCAGAAAATGCTGTAGTTGCTGTTGCTGTGTCAATAGACTCAATCTTTACATCATCTTTTGCAATAAGATTAATCTTAAGATCTTCGCCAACTTTTACTGTAACGCTATTAGGACCAGTAAGTGTTGGAGCAGTATTGTCTTTACTAGCGTTTTTAGCGTCGCTTTCTTCAGAACTTACGGAATCTGCAGTAGTAGTTACTGCAGTAATATTTCCTTCAGGAATGCCGTTAGCAACTGTAATCGTAACTTTGCCATCGTTGCCAACTTTTCCAGTTCCAATTTGATTGCCCTTGCTATCTTTAAGCGTTACAGTGCTTCCAGCTGTGCCAGGACCAGCATCAACTACAACTTCCGTGCCCTTTACGCCTGCAACACCAGTCAAATCAGTCTCAATTGTAGGTTTCTTAGGCTTAACTGTAAAAGTAACCTTTTCTTCCGCAGTACTGCCGTCGTTAAACGTGACTTTAGCAGTGTAAGTTTTCTTTCCGGCAACATCTGTGGAAGGTTCGCCATTAACCCACTCTGCGCTCTTGATTTTCTTATTTTTAACTTCGTTATCTGTTAAGCCGAGATATTTCTTAGCGTCAACCTTGTTTCCTGTTTTAGTAAGAGTGTCGCCAACATTTACTTTAACTTCGTGATCTTTCAGCTCGCTCTTGTGTTGCAAAGCGAGTGGTTTCCTAATGTTTACAGGAATCGTAACAACATGATATGAATTGTCGGAGTATACAACTTTTGCAGATGCGTTGTTTTGGAGAGTATCTTTTCCATTAAAGTATTCTTTTGGAATGTTGGTTTGTGGGAAGTCATTAAAAACAAGCTTACCGCCGCCCGTAATGCCAGTAACATGAGGTTTTAAATCATCTTCAGTAAGCTTATGCCCCCAATCAACAGTAATTGGGGTAGCGGTTGGCGAAGAATACTTCTGGTTCAGGTTCTTAAGATGTACTGTAACTTTCTTTTCTACTTTGTTTCCAGAAGCGTCGGTTGCAGAGACAGTAACCGTGTAGTCAGTATTTGCTGGCGTATTGCCGTTCTTATATTCAAACTTAATTCTACTAACAACATGGTTGTGATGCTTAGCTTCAGTTGCTTCCATGCCATTACTGTTTTCAGTGACATCGCCCTTACCGTTAGGAAGACCGTTAACTGAGAAGCTATTAACCTTTCCGCTGTCATCTGATGTGCCGAAAGTGATTGTAGGAATATCTCCCTGATATACGGTTATGCTGTTGTTGTCTTTATCGCCAATCTCCTTGCCGTTCAAATACAGCTTTGGAGGGATTTTATCGCTTTTTGTGCGCTTAAGATTTGGTTCACTCCAGCGCTCGCGACCAGAAATAAATGTATATGCGGAGTTAGTAGTAGTTCCATAACTACTCGTATTTGCTAATGTATAAGCATCTTGAATGTCCTCAAGAGTGACTCCTTGACGTAATTTTACTTTGCAATGCATGTGTACTGCGTAGTTGACGTTTGTGGTTCTTAAACCAATGCCATAACTGTACTTACTGTAAACACCTTTCAGTGTTGTAGCATTGCTAATGACTCCGTCGCCTGCATTGTTGTGGAAAGTAGCATTCAAATCTTGTCTGTTGCTGGCTCCCATACGTATACCTAAGGTATACAAATAGATAGAACCATTGTGATCATTATCTCTTCCTAAGAAACCAGTAACAAATGATTTACTATTATCTTTTTCGAACAAGCTAATGTCGCGTGAAAGAACAGCATTTGTCATTTGTGGATTAGCTTGATTGCGTTTATAGAAATCAAAGGAAACATTGCTTAATGTGTCACCTTTGTAAGAACCGTTACTATTTAAATCTGCAATTGCATAAGGAATCTGCCACATATATTGGTGTTGTGTAGAATGGGTGACCATAGATTTACCATCGTTGTTAAAGAACACATCGAAGACTAGGTATTGGTCGTTTCCGTTCTTTTCAAGATGTGCGTACATATCCGATTTCTTGGTGGTGTTATCGTATTCACCTAAATCGGCTGTTGAACCAGTGTTTCCATTGCTGTTAGCAAAGCGATACCTCTGGAACTCAAGAATATTTGGCGTGTGCAACCAAGGAGTAGTAGTGTCTGCGCTACGCACTTCTTGCGCAAAAGCTGCCGTAGTTGGAGGAAGAAGAATATTAGAGGATGCGAGGATTGGCTGACCGCCTAAGCAAGTGGCGGCAGTAAGAACTGTGGCAAGTGTGCTCAATGACACCTTGCGCATGGTAGCAGACGCGGAAGTTGCGTTCGTTTTTGCTGCGTAATATGCGCATGTGTTTGCAAATGCGCTCGTAGCTTTTTTGCTAGAGAGCTTTTTGCGAGTGTTATTTGCCATAGTATTCCCCTTGTTTTGGTTTTAACTTTTACTTCTATGAGTGCGTTTTATTCTAAACTTATGTCCATTTTTTCTATACTTATTCGTTATTTTTTCATAACGAATACTGGCATAAATATTTATGCGCATACACATAATTCATAATATTATACAGTATTTTATTAAAGTTTATATAATTTTTTTATTGTTAGATATATAACAACTTTAAAATTTTCTGCCGGGGGGGGGGTACTCTATGTATAAAATATTGTCATAACGACGGATTATTTAAAATTATCTAAAATTTTATCGTTTTATAGTAATTTATTCGTATATGGATTAATCACGCTTGTAGCGTTTCTTGTGCACATGCTTAAGCAGGTCGTAGCGTGCATAATTTTCTGGCGTTTGCTGTCGTTTTTGTAGTTTTGGAAAACATTTGCCGTGATTTTTTCGGCGTTTGCTACTGCAGTAAAGAATCACGTAAGTGATTGTTGATTTAAATATATTTTATACAAGATTTTATATAGTATTTTTGCGTAGAGCATAAAAATGTCAAAATATGTTATGTGTTGACGCTTAATTAATTAATTAATGTTGTATGTGTTGCATGGCTTACATATGTTGTATAATCGCATTGTTTGTCTTATCGTTTGACAATCGAAATTATTTGGAAAGCTTTATGAGCTACATGGAATTGTATTACTTGTATTGCTTTTGCAGATGGAGGGAAAATGGACGAAAATAACCAGCAGGTTCCGCAAGCTCAGCCGGTTCCTCAAGCTCAGCCAGTCCAACAGACTTACACTCAGCCAGTCCAACAGCAGCCATACGCTCAGCAGCCTCAGCAGTCTTATGCTCAGCAACCTCAGCAACCGTATGCTCAGCCTGCTCAACAGCAGCCTTACGCTCAGCAGCCTTATGCTCAGCAGCCTCAGCAGCCATATGGTCAGCAACCTCAGCAGCCATATGGTCAGCAACCAATGTATATTCAGCAGGCTCCTGTTTCAGGCTTGGCTGTTGCATCATTAGTTCTTGGAATTATTGGTACCATATTTGCTTGGGTACCTGTATTCACTATTATTTGGTGGGTTTTGGGTATTCTGTCTGTTATTTTTGCTGTTCTTGCAATGCGTAACACCAAGGCTGGTGTTCCAGGTGCCAAGCGTGGTCACGGTATGGCTGTTGCAGGATTGGTTCTTGGAATTATAACTATTATTATTGCTGCTTATATTCAAATTACTGTGGTCAGCAAGATTGATGCCTTTGTTAACGGTGTGAATGATTTGCAGAGCAGCTATTCTCGTTCTTATAATTATTAAATTCGCATAAAGTAATTTTGTAATAATAAGTTCTTTAGTAATAATTAAAAATTTACTTGTAAAGGCGGGTGTTGTGCATCCGCCTTTACTTTTTACCTAACGAAATATGCTTATATAGTAATAATAGTATGCAATTTAAAAGTAGGTGCGCATAAAAGTAGGTGCGTGTAAAACATGTGCGCATTCTAAAAGTAGGTATGCATGCTAAAAGTAGGTGTGTATGATTGCAGGAATAGGGCACGACTTGGTAAACGTTGCGCAGTTTGCTCAGCAGATGCAGGATGGCAACGGTTGGCGTGCGCTGTTTTCTGTGCGAGAGCTTCGACAATGTGATCTTCGTGCGCAAGTGAAGAATGATGAGAAAGCTTTACATATTGCAGCACGTTGGGCTGGCAAAGAAGCTGTGATTAAAGCGTGGTCCGAGGCGTTATGCACAATAAATAACCCTTATCCATATACTCTGGATAACATGCCGTGGGCTAGTATCGAGATTCTTAACGATTCCCATGGTTGCCCGCGCGTTATTCTCAGCTCAGATGTGCATTCGCAACTTGTAAAATCGCTTTTCAGTGCGTCCAGCGAGTGTGTAGATAGTAGTGAGCACGTAGCTAATATTCGTTGGCATATTTCGCTCAGCCATGACGGATTATTAGACGATAATTCAGCTTTCGCATCAGCTGTTGTAATGCTTGAAGTCTTATAAGAAAAGATACAATATAAGAAAAATATGTTTTGTGCACTTGTGTCGATGTCACAAGCATCTGTATACTTGAACGAGTCGATATTTGTGCGTGAATATTTCGTGCAAGTATGGTGCGTAATTGCGGACGTAGCTCAATGGTAGAGTCTCAGTCTTCCAAACTGATTACGCGGGTCCGATTCCCGTCGTCCGCTCCATTTTTTATTTTTGCTTTACGTTTTGCAATTCTCTTTTTAATGGTTTATTTATTTCAGTTTTTTTGTAAAAATCACATATTTTTGCATATTATTTTCACATTTCTATTGAATTTATGCTTGTTATTAGGGTGCTATTGCTATGGTAGTAGCGGAGAAACACGTAAAAAACATGTCTGGAGGACTCGTGGGACAGATTATCGTACGTGTATTAGCTGGATTAGTGTCGGCTGCTACTGCTTTCACTATGAATGTCATTGCGCCGCAAAAATCTTCATCGATTGAACATGTGAATACTAATGTGCATGCAAATGTGCGTGCTAATGTGCATACCAAAAGTGTTGTTAAGCCTATTATTCAATCACATTCTGGCACTGTGTATCAAAGCTCGTTTATTGATAATGAGTATGGTGCGCATTGGAGCGATGCTGATGGCACTACGGCTTTTATCGATGGAAATGATGATGTGTTCGTTAATAACGCTAAGGCGGTTATTGACGTTTCTGAGCATCAAAAAGAAATTGATTGGGATGCTGTAAAAGCTTCTGGAGTAGATGGTGCGATTATTCGTATTAGCTATGGCTGGGATAATGGATATGACAAGCAAGCTTTGCGCAATATTAGCGAATGCAAGCGTCTTGGTATTCCATTCGGCATTTACATGTATTCCTATGCTGAAAAAGCTGAAGATGGTGCTGCTGAAGGCGCCGACATTGTAAATCTTTTACAGGGTGCTGGAGTAAGTCCTCAAGATTTAACGTATCCTGTTTATTACGATTTGGAAAAGTGGAGCTGGAGTGGTCATAAACCACCAACATCCCCATATGTTTACCAGGATATTGTTGCTTCCTGGTGGAATCAGTTAGTTTCTGCAGGCTACCATAAGCTCGGCGTTTACTCTTATACAAATTATTTGAGAGGACCATTAAATTCTCAGTATATTCACGAGCGTACAAGCTGGGTTGCTAGCTACGGTTCTCGTGTAGGCTTCCCTATTTCTACAGCATTGCGCGGATGGCAGTACACTTCCGACGGCAGCGTTGACGGAATTGATGGTCGCGTTGATTTGAACGCATTTGGCATGGCTGATGGCAGCGAAATCAATGGTGTTTCTGAGTTTGGTAACACTATTACTAACACCAGCACGAATTCTTCGCAAGAAGTTGGAGACGGCTGGAAAGTAAGTAAGAAAGCAAATCGCCGCGATCTTTGGACCAACGGAGATAAAAGCTTTATTCTTCAGTACGAATTGCGCGACTCCTACTATGGTCATGGCGGTTACGCTCGTCTTGGTGCTCCTGTTGCAGACGAAGAAAACTTGGGAGGCGGCTGGTGGCGTCAGCGTTGCCAGCATGGCGACGTGTTTACGCAGGGTCGAGATAAGAAGTACGTGATTCAGTATGAATTGCGTGACTCTTACTACAAGCACGGCGGTTACGCTCGTCTTGGTGCTCCTGTTGCAGACGAAGAAAACTTGGGTGGCGGCTGGTGGCGTCAGCGTTGCCAGCATGGCGACGTGTTTACGCAGGGTCGAGATAAGAAGTACGTGATTCAGTATGAATTGCGCGACTCTTACTACAAGCACGGCGGATTCACTCGTCTTGGTGCTCCTGTTGCAGACGAAGAAAACTTGGGTGGCGGCTGGTGGCGTCAGCGTTGCCAGCATGGCGACGTGTTTACCCAGGGTCGAGATAAGAAGTATGTAATTCAGTATGAATTGCGTGACTCTTACTACAAGCATGGTGGCTATGGTCGTCTTGGCGCTCCTGTTGCCGATGAGGAGAATATGGGTGCTGGCTGGTGGTGTCAGCAATGCAAGAACGGTGACGTTTGGACGCACGGCAAAGACATTAAGTACGTGATTCAGTTCGAGTTACGCGACTCTTACCAAGGGCATCGTGGTGCTGCTTGGCTTGGCGCTCCTGTTGCCGAAGAGGAAAATATGGGTGCTGGCTGGTGGCGTCAGCGTTGCCAAAATGGTGACGTTTGGACGCATGGTAAGGATAAGAAGTTTGTTCTTATGTTCAATCTTCGTAAAGATTACTACGCTCGCGGCGGCTTCGAAAAGCTCGGTGCTCCTGTTGAAGATGAGCATCATGACGGTAATGGTATTTGGCGTCAGGATTGCCAGAAGGCTACATTGCAAGCTAAGTAATTAAGTCTACTAGCTAAAGTGGCCGGTGTGCTCAACAGCATGCTGGCCATTTTTTATATAGTTTATTTTACATTTTGTTTCATGTTGCGCGAGTTTTATTTTCGATATTCTTTAGTATCGTCTATGAGTTTTGTAACTGATTTAATTTTTCGGTTTTGACGAGGCTGGAAAATTTGTGTTTGCGCTTATAGCGCTCGTACACTTTGCGTGTACTTGCTGCTGAGCTTGCGTTGAAAGCACACCGTGCTTTCAACTTGAGCAAGCTCACGCTCCGAGTCGCCTTCGCGCGCTACGCTTTAAGCGCTACGGCAGGTCGTCGCGCAAATCAGCGACCAATCGTAAATAAATCACTCCACTTAAGGAATAAATCAGGGTTTACGTTTTGTATATCTGCAGACGGCTCAGTATGATTACTGAATACTAATAAACCAACTATTACAATAGTTACCGCTGCACAAAGCACAGCTGGAATATACAAACGCAAAGACGATTGCTCAGCAATTGCACAATCTTTTTCACAAGTAATATCAATATCTTTGCTATAAGGCTTAACTCTGTGAAGCATACTCATTATTGCAATCAAAATGAATATAATAATCGAATCGCAATAGTAGCGGTACAAATTGCCGCCTAAACAGTAGTTAAGGTACAGCAGCAAGAAGGATGCTACTAATCCAACGACTGTCATAATATACTCAATTTTTTGCATAAACTTACGTCTTAATGTAAACAGCCACCAGAAAAGCGGAATCATCATAAGACCGAAAATCATATGCGTGTAGAAAGAATTTCCATAACCTTGATTATTTGCCCAAGGTATAGAGATATATGGGAAATTTTCCGAAATATTAAAAGGTTTTAAGAAATAATTAAGGAAAATATCGCGAATCTTAGTAGGGTCAAAAGATTTACTATTAAATCGCAAATCGAAATTAGTAAGTTGCTCTTCATTGCCAAAATTAAAGAAAGACTTAAAACGCAAGTAGTTATAAGCTAATATTCCAGCTACACCTACGATTGCAGGAACAAGGAAGCTTGAAGCCGCAGCAACGCGATTTGCAATACTTCGTTTCGCGTCAAATAATAGCGCAATAAACAGCGGAGCTATAAAAGCAACAACAGGAATGCACGCGTTTGGCCTAGATCCACACTGTAAAGCAAGACTTATGCCAGCGAGTGCAAAAAGAGCATACCCAGCGCGCGGATGAGTTGCGTGAAGTCGCACAGCTTTAAGAGAAGCGTATACGAATAAGATCCCGAACAGTATTGCGCTAAGCAGAGGCATATAGTAAAGGGATGCTGAAGATTGCAAGTAGAAGATTAAGCATCCAAATGGGAAGGCTGCTGCAGAAAGCAAAAACAGGCAGTAATTGGCACGTATTGCAAAGAATTCAACAACTTCTCTAAGAAGCGCGAACATAGACGGAATAATCGCAACCGCAAATATTGTAACAACTAATATTGCGGAAGGAACTGCATGTGGGAAGAGCAGATTAAAAGGCAAGTAAGTGAGCAGGAATGGTACTATGCCAAAGTAGCAGTAGTAATGATTGTTGTGGAATACCACATCCCAAGGTATGGATACTCCTTTAGAACCCAAGTCCATGCGTTGGCCCCAACTAAACGGGTTTGCGGATTCTACTAATTCTTTAGGTGGCTGCTGCAGCAGAGCCAAAGAGTTTGATTTCCAAGCTTTAAGCTGCTCAGTGTACGGATTTCCGTTGACGCGATCGTATAGGTCAGACGGGAATGGCACTCGTATGCCGTGGCCGTGATATACAACAAAGCACAGGTAGAGCGAGAATCCCATAAGCATTGCGCATACTGCCCAAAAAACTATATTTTGTGCAAGATTGTGGCGGTCGTAGTTAAGCAAATACCACTTTTTCTTGTATACCAAGAATATAAGTGAGCTTGCAACGAAAAGTATTGCCCACATTCCAAAGTTTATGTGCAGCGCAAAAGGCGGATTTACTGTTACAGCTTTGAGTGTAAAAGGAGCTCCTGTTTGGTTGAAGTGTAAGCGAATTTTATAAGCGTCTCCGTGGCTTTCAAATCGAAGTGTTCTAGTGTTGTGTTTTCCTGTAGACATTTGGAAAGAGTCTGCTAGAGTGTACGCGTTTGGAGCTATGCCGAAGTCTTCGATCTCAACAGTTCCTGTAACTAGTGTTACTGGTTTTGTTTGCTCTAACTCAATTTTTATAGCTTTAGTAGCGGAGTTGATGTCGCTTAATATTACATCTGATCCAGAAGTTGGAATATTTATTGTATTTCCAACTATATGAGCTTGATCTTTAGTTTCTTTTTTGCCTGTTTGCGCATTATAGCTGCTGGAGTCTGGTATTGATGCGTTAACTAGAGCAAGTTGTTTTTCTGCATAATTTTTAGAACTATAGGAAAGATATAGATTACTGAAGAAGAAAATAGTAACAAGTCCAGTAATTACAAATATTGTTATAAAGGGTAATATTTTGCGCAATAATGCGTGGGTTTTTAAAAAGTTTTGCGTATTTTGCATAGATGGCATTATTTTTAGTAGAAAACTCTGCATTATGCGCGTACTTTTTTCGTTTGTGCTGTTTTCATGCATTTCGCTTTTTGTCGCTATTGCTGCCACTATTTACCCCACATTATTGTGCGTATCGGTTCTAAAATCTGTTACTTTTAAAGCAAGTATATTGCAAACGCATGGCAAGTAGCGCGAAGGCTTACCGCTTTATGTATTTTACGATCAATGCCAATGAATGTAATGCGTATACTTGTTACATTCCAGAGTTTAAGCATGATCAGTGCATATAAGGGTTAGTTTCAATATCTTGTTCAATTGCTTCAATAGTATGTTTGTTATTAAGTAACTCACGGCTTACATGCTGCAAGTGCGAAACCATATCTGAAGGAAGCTGATAAATATTCCCATAATAATTGAAGAGAATTTTTTCTGCTTTATTAGGTACTAAAATTGCGAATTTTTCAAATTCTTCTTGCCTAAGCGGGAACATATCCTCATATTGCGATGTGTATATTAATTCAGAATCGACGTTATCAAGCCCGTAAATAATATTGCACTCGTTGCTAGTAATGTTATCTGCAATAATATTTTCACTTTTTGCAATATTTTGATATTTGGTGAAAGTATTTTCTATTTCGTCACTAAACTCTTCGCCATCTTCCAAGTATCCGTTTGCGTGCCATTTATTATAGAAAGGTTTAGATTTCAAATCTTTTTTTAATTCTTCACGAATTTCAATAAACCTTTTCTTAGTATGCTCATCGTATTTAGGCATGTAATCGTAGAAGAAAATATCAATGAAGCTGGGGTCTTCAGAATTTTTGTATCGCAATCTAAGCTGCCTGCAGAAAACGTAAGGGTCAAATATAAGCACTGCGCGATAGCGTTTAGACAACTTTTCATCTTTTTTAAGCAATTCGAGAAGCCTATCTACATCGCTTCGCATCATTCCTAAATCTGTATCGTCATCCCAAGGAATAAATCCGCGATGGCGAATAGTGCCAAGCAAAGTACCAAAATCAGCCCAATATTGCAAATTATATTCTTTAGCAAACGTTGCAAATTCATTTAAAAGCGAAGCGCAACCGCGTTGAATAAGTCGCACTGAACCAGTTGCTTGAGGAAGACCATAGTAAAAACGCTTGCGAGCGTCAAAATCGCTTTCATTGTCATGACGGTAGTTTGCCCAAGCTAAGAGAGAAGCGTGCTCTCGATTCGTAAGTATGTCAACGTGCATATTGCGTTGGTTTTCAATAATGCGTGGCAATTGCTCGTCTAACACGCGTTGCATGCGATCTATGCTGTTCTGTAAATCGCTAACTTGCGCTCTAAGATCTTTTATTGAACGTTTTGATGAAGGACAATGCTCAATAAATTTGCGCATTAGCTTACGAAATACAGACGCCATACTTACACCTTCTGTTGCTTTCTCTCACTTTTACTAGCAAAAGTCATATGGTTACTCATTATATACGTTTTGTTGCTTGCAAGCGACCTATTCTTTACGCGTCTGTAAAGTTTTGGTCGGATTTTCGCTAAAAAGCGACATAAACTTTACATGCTTGCGCAGTTTCGGTCACTTTAGCTGCGCGTTGTTCAAAATAAAAATTTAATAGCTATTTTTGAACGCTTGTTGTATAATGAACAAAATACCAACACAAGCGAGGCTCGCATGGCTATCAATCACAACGAATTTAAGCTTCTTACAACGCTATTAAATAACAAAAACAGAAGTGCGCAATTAAGCCAGCGAGACATAGCCTCGCAATCAGGAATTTCACTCGGAACTGTTAATTCAGCAATAAAAAGCGCAGAAAATAAAAATCTTATTGAAACAACAAATGAATTGCGCATCACTGAAGAAGGCATGAAATCTCTTGAACCATATAAAGTACGCAACGCTATTATTATGGCAGCAGGCTTTTCTTCAAGATTTTCTCCTATTTCATACGAGATACCTAAAGGACTAATCAAAGTTCGAGGAGAGGTTCTTATTGAACGCCAAATCAAGCAACTTAACGAAGCTGGGATTAACGATATAACAATTGTTGTTGGCTACAAGCAAGAGCAATTTTTCTACTTAGAAGACGCTTTTAACGTAAAAATCGTGCCCAATAGCGAGTACAGCACGCGCAATAACAACAGTTCAATTATGGCAGTAGCAAACCAGTTATCGAACACTTATATTTGCTCATCCGACAATTATTTCGACGAAAATCCATTTGAAAAATACGTTTGGAAAGCTTATTATTCCGCGCAATTCCAGCAAGGATACACTAAAGAATGGTGCATGACTTGCGGAGCGCATGATCGCATTACAAAAGTCACGATTGGCGGAAGTAACGCTTGGTACATGATTGGTCACGTATATTTTGACGAAGCATTTTCTAAACGATTTATGCAAATTCTTCGTGAAGAATACGATTTGCCACAAACTGCAGGAAAACTTTGGGAAGATATTTTTATTGAACACATTGACGAACTCGACATGCAAATACGCAAGTACGATACGCCAATTATTCACGAATTTGATTCTATTGATGAGCTACGCGAATTTGATCCACTTTTCCTAGAAAATATTGATAGCGCAATTTTTGACCATATCACTCAAACACTTAACTGCAAAAAATCCGATATTCATAACGTTTATCCGCTTAAAAAAGGTCTTACTAATTTATCTTGCCATTTTTCGGTTGACAATAGCGAATACGTTTATAGGCATCCTGGCATTGGAACAGACGTGCTTATTAACAGACAAGCTGAAGCTGAAGCTTTGCAATTGGCTCAAAAACTTGGTTTAGATGGCACTTTTATTACAGCAGACGCTAAAGAAGGTTGGAAGATTTCACGATTTTTGCCAGATTGCCATATTGCAAATATGCACGATCCTAACCAATTACAGGAAAGCTTGAAATTAGTTCGTTCTTTGCATGAAAGTAACGAAAGCGTGCATCGCAACTTTGATTTTTACGCAGAATCTCAGCGCTATATGAAAGAACTTAATGATAGAAATGTAGAAATACCGCCAAAAATCATCGACCTAAGTGTTTTAGCTGACGAGCTTCATAACTTTGTAATTACTCAAGACGGCTCGCATACTTGCCTTTGCCATAATGACATACTAGGCGCAAATATTCTAATAGATCAAAACAATCGCTATCATCTTATCGATTGGGAATATGCTGGAATGTCTGATTACGCTCAAGATTTTGGTACTTTATGTGTTTCAGACGAATTCAATAACACCGAAATAAGCGAAGCAATGCCTATTTATTTAGCGCATACTCCATCTACGCAAGAAAAGCGTCATTTATTGGCTTATATAGGATTTGCAGGATGGTGCTGGCATTTGTGGTCACTTGTTAAACAAGCAGAAGGCGAAAATATAGGAACTTGCATGTACACGTATTACAGCTATGCGAAACGATATATTAACGAAGCTTTAAAAGCTTATGAAAATAATAAATAAATCGACAAACTAATAACAAGCAAGTGAAAGCTAAATAAGCAGCATATAAACAAGCAGAAACAAATCACAAACATCTTCTAACAAGCAAGTGGTATTTATTATGAAGTATTCGTTTCTAAGTGGACTTTTATGGGGAGTAGATACAGCTCTTCTAGCTCTTTTAACCGTATCATTCGTATTTACAAATAACACGTCATACGAAAACAACACTGCTCTAGTAATCTTCACAGGAATTATTGGCGCATTACTTCACGATATTGTATGCGCAATACTCATATGGACTTATATAAGTGTTAGAAAAAAGTGGAATAAAACTTTTGAAATACTAAAAAAGCCAAAAATTCTCACGCCTATTATCATCGGATCCTTACTTGGCGGGCCTATTGGCATGAGCGGATATGTTTTAGCAGCAAGCAATATAGGAGCTGGGTATGCTGCAGCGATTTCCGCACTATATCCTGCTTTTGGAGCAGTTCTTTCCGCAATCGTGCTAAAAGAACGTTTAAGTGTAAAAAAATACGCAGCTTTTACTTTAGCTCTTATAGCAGTAGGAGTACTTGGATATTATTCATGCTCTGATGCGCAAAATACATTAAGTTCTGCAAACATTACAAACACACTATTAGGGTTAGCTGGAGCATTTTTAAGCGTAATTGGTTGGGGTAGTGAAGCTGTAGTATGCGCTTGGGCCGCTAGAAAGCAAAGCGTAGACGACGAAATAATCTTACACATTCGAGAAACAGTATCTGCTATTTCTTACACGATAATCGCGTTAATGCTATGCTTCACAGCCAATATTTCAGCGAGTAGCATATTTGCGTCCTCTAAGCTTTTAGGAACTATACCAATGCTAATTGCAATAGGCTTACTTGGAACAGGGTCATATTTAAGCTATTATCGCGGAATTGCACAAGTAGGAGCCTCTCGCGCAATGGCAGCAAACGTCACATACGCTGCATGGGGAATGATTGCATCTTCCATAATTTACCAAACAATGCCATCAATTATTGCTTGGGTTTGCTGCATTACTATTATTTGCAGCACGATTTTCGTAGCGCGAAAGTAGCATATCGAAACCTCGCGCGGCAAACGGAATCATAAGCAAGTATGCTGGCAAAATATATTGCGACTGTGCTTCCCAAACAAGATACAAAACAGCCATTCCTAAGACAATAACAAGCGGAGTAAAATATTCGCAAGAAATTGACTTTTTCTTTCGTAGAGCTACGCATAAGAATAGTGCGGTAAAAGCAACAAGCATAAATTGAAGAGCGTCTAAGAAAGTAAATGTAATAATATTAAGCTTTCCAGAATAAAGCGATCTTAAAACAGGATTCATTTTGCGATCAAGCAAAACTGGTCTATTTGGACCATTCCACTTCCAACTACTTGCAAGTAAAGATTCGTAAGTAGGTTCAAGCCATTCTCCAGCAAATTTTTTAGTGACAAAACTAAAGGCATCACCCGGATTATTTGCGAAATGCCTAAGATTATTGCGCAATAATTCCGTAGATTCTTTCTTAATATCATCTTTGTTATACGTTTTAACGTCAAAGCTCGTAGGATACCCGTTATACCATCCAGGATTATTTGGACCTATTTTGCGAGAGGGATCTGTTGCCATTGCAAGCCAAACAGTAGAAGGCAAACCATCTTTTGCATTATGTCCGAAAGAATTAGCTGAACTTGCCACAGCAACATTACTTAAAGCAAAGAACACAATGGCAAGCAATACGCAAACAGCGTGTTCCCACTTTTTAGAGCGCAAAGCCGACACAATCCACACGACAATCATGCCAATTAAGCAATAAGCCATAGTTGACTTAAGCAATATAGCAAAGAACATGCAAATCAACGACTGAACCGCATTAAGCCAACTTCCACTTTTAATATTTTTAGCATGAAAAATGAGCGCGCCAAAAACAAACGGTAAGCAAACAGTATTGCCATACGCAAAAGTCGCGTAAAAAATCATAGGCAAAAAAGCTGCATACAAAAGCAAAGAAAGAATAGTTACATTCTTATTACGGAACAACAAATTTACGTAGTATGCAATAAGAATTCCAGTAATAGCAGCGCATAACACGTTCAATACTTCAAAAGCAAGGTACGCGTTAGAGCCAAAGACGATTACCAAAAATCGCATAAGAGAAAGAAGAGGGAATTGGAATGGGAATCTAGTGAAGTAACCGCCCGGGCAAATAATCCACGATAATTCTGACGTATCAGTAGCACAATTTATAGGTTTTCGATTAGGATCCGCATAATATTGCGCCGCGCTAAACATATAAGCAGGATCCCATTCAGGCCAAGCACGAGTAACTTTTATCCACAAAAATCCCAATACAAGTACATAAGCAAAAACTGCTGCAGCAAAGTATCGAATACGGATTTTATCAAAAACATGCCGTTTCTTTAAAAACACGAAAATAAAGAATAATAAAGCACTTAAAATGAGTACAAATGGCGACTGAAACCATAAAAACTCAAGTCTGTATTCTCCGGGGAAAAGATGAGCAGAAAGAATTAAAGTCAGTAATGCTAACGCGCTGAAAAATACAGCTGAACACCATACAATAGCATTGCTAAAAAAGCGCCCGAGCATTACGCTTACATGCTGAAAACGCTCAATCATACTTTTTGAACCTCTCTTTAAAAATTGCTTTTATAAAGTGCCTTCACGAAATTGTATTTATAAAATTATATTTACAAAGGCTGTATTTACAAAGATTTCTCAATATAGTAGCGTGGACGATGCTTAGATTCCAAATAAATTTTGCCAATATAGCTTCCCAGTATGCCCATAGAAATCATAAGGAATCCGCCAATAAACCATATTGAGCACATAAGCGATGACCAACCAACAGCAGTGTGATTGGTAAATAAAGACACAATTACGTATACGAACATTGCAAAACCAATAACAATAGAAAGCAATCCCATATACGTAACTAATTTAAGCGGCTTAACGGAGAATGAAGTAATACCCTCTAAAGCGAAAGAAATCATTTTCCGCAAAGGGTATTTTGAAACTCCAGCAGTTCTTACTCCACGCTCGTAATAAACTTTGCCAGTTTTAAATCCAAGCATTGGCACAATTCCGCGCAGGAATAAGTTGACTTCACTGTATTCGGAAAGAGCATCCAAAGCAATTGCGCTCATTAGGCGATAATCAGCATGATTTGGCACAACTTCCGCACCCATTGAAGCAAAAACCTTGTAAAAAGCCAAAGCCGTATTGCGCTTAAACCAAGTGTCTTTTTTGCGCGAAGAACGAACTCCGTAAACAACCTCGCAATGTTCTTCAACAAATTTCTTAAGCATTTCGTCTACTGCATTTACGTCATCTTGTAAATCAGAATCCATAGAAATAGCAGCGTCGCAACCTTGCTTGCGAGCGTACATAAGCCCTGCGTAGAGCGCATTCTGGTGACCGCGGTTATGCGCAAGCTTTACTCCGCCAAAAAGTGAAGGGTTTTTGCGATTAAAAGAAGCAATTAAATTCCATGTTGAATCTTTAGAACCGTCATCTACAAAAATCACCTTGCTGTAAGAGTGAATGAGTTTTTGATTCATAAGATAATTCATCTTCGCTTGGAGGACTTCGGCGGTTTTAGAAATGCCTTCTTCCTCGTTAAAACAAGGTACAACAATGTATAAAATTGGAACACTTTTACGCTCATTGTTTAACGAAGTATTCATAATCTAACGATCTCCAACAGATTTACCTACAACAAACAGTATAGTATATTACGAGAATCTAAATTATTTATTATCTCTTCTCATGAGGCGTATCTTTTTCTGCAATTTTGCAATAATAGACGGGAAGGCTATTTTCTTCGCTGTTTTTACGATTTTTTCGCCAATAACATAGCGTGCAGAAGTGCGAATATTACTAATTTCCTGCTCGCATAATTCGCTTTTGCGCTCAAAATCAAGCATGCGCTCTTTTAGCCACAAAGTGCGAGAAGTGGCGTTAAGCTGCAACTTTTGGAATTCGTTATAAGCTTTTTCGTCGTAAAAATACGTTGGTAAGTTGTGTGAATTTCTTTCGTAATTCAGAACCTCTAATACTTCTTTTAACTTATCTTGGACGATGTTTGCCAACGATTCAGCAGTTACTCGCGTATGGCAATCGTGAACGAAGCTTTCCACAAGAGCATTCGCGTATCCTTGATTGTATGTTTCAAGAAGCCCTTCGCTTTCAAGCCATTTTCCAACCTCTAACACCGAATCAACTTCAAGCGGTGCTTCGTTGAATGAGGTATGATGCTCTATTGAAAGCCAGAAGTTTTCTGGAATTGTTTTACTGTTAAGGTTTTCGAACCCTTCGTCAGCTCCAATGCTGAACCTGCCATAAGCATTTTCGTATGATTTAGCCAAATCGCAATACATAATATTTTGAGCTGCTAATGCTGCGCGAGTGCTAAAAGTCATAAGAGTTGCAGGAGTATCGTTAACTCCAGCTTCAATGTGAGCAGATTTCAGAAATTCAGTTCTCCATACTTTCTGCCAGCCATAGTTGTAGCAACTGTTTATTAGAAGCTCTGCAATATCTTTAGGAGCGTAAGACCCGTAATAAGTATCTTGCAGTGTGTCATCATTATTTACAGGTCTAATAAAGCTTTCTTCAGAAAGATCAATATTATGTTTAATATCATTTTTAATGGAACAATCAATTAGATAATCGCTATGCAAACTCTTATTGTTAAAGAACTCAAGATCAATGATCTTATTTTTATTGTTAGAGCATTTAAGCATATTATCTAAAGCGGCTCTAAGCACGTTTTCGTTGATTATATAGCTTGAAGGCATAAAAATAGTGTATTCTCCATGAGCGTAATCAACCGCTTTAGAGAGCATATCTTTTACAGTATATAAATTGTCATTTTGCAGAATTGTAAAGCGTTTATCTTTATCTGTAAATCTGTTAGCAATATTAAGAGTGCTGTCCAAAGAATGAGAGTCTACAATAATAAATTCGCAAGAAATATTGCTTATAGAAGTGCAAGCTTTAAGAGAATCAACAATCCAAGAATGAGCATTATGCGTAAAAATAACAAGAGAAAGCTCAGGATTAGATTCTGCTTTGTGTGCTTTAACTTCGTACGAGGATCCTAAGAAATCCATGTAGTAATCCATAAACTCTGGCCTTAAACGTGAAGCCATAAGGAAAACTTCTTTTGAATCCATAGAACTAAAAACTTCGCGAATAAGCTTGCGTATTTCCGGATTCTTATCGTCAAAACCAAACTCAGTAATTAACGAATTAACGTAATCAAATTCGCGTGAATAAAAAGCTTGTAAAACTTCGCGTGAAATATTCTGCTTACTGAGAAACTCGCGCATATCACGCAAACGGTCAAACGGAAGATGAAAATCCTTCAATAAACTAGAAGCGCCAGGATTAGTTTGACGATAATAGTAGTACTTTCCAGGATTCCAGCAGATTTTATTTGCTAAAACCATAGTTTGCGCAAAGAAAGGATTATCAGTCCAACCTGCTCCAGGAATCGGCTTAAAACGTATGGTTTCATTATTTTTGTTATCTCCGTTAAGAAAATCTTTGCGGTAAATAGCGGACCAAATAGAAGGATGATGGTAGAAAGGCTCAGCAAATTCATTCAAGCTAAAAATAGACCTGTGTTTAGGCATAAAATAGCACAAGTTTGGCGTGTCTACTGCATCCTTATATCCATCTTTTCCATCGTAAAAAAGCCAGTATCCGCCTTTAATAATATCGATCTTTTCATTCGTAAGATCTGTATTGCTTAAAAGACGCTCATACATGTGCGGATCGATGAAATCATCCGGCTCAACAATGCTAATCCACTCGCCTTTAGCACGCTCCAAACCGCGATTGCAAGTGGCTCCATAGCCCTCGTTTTCTTTTTCAATAACAACAAAGCGACTATCTTTTTCAGCAAAAGATTTCATAATATCGATGGAACCGTCTTTGCTCCCATCTGAAAACATTAAACATTCCCAATCAGTAAAAGTTTGATTTTGGATAGACTCTAAACATTCTGGTAAAAAGGCTTCAACATTATAAATTGGAACGATAATCGATACTTTCGGCATACGTACGATGTTAGCATAAATGTCTTATGTGTAGCACTTGCGTGTATTCGTATCATATTTGATTAAGCACATTCAATTACAATATAACTGATATTATAGGGAACGTGAAAAATCTCATAACTCGTTGTCGAAACAAGTACGCTTATGCAAATATCGTACTTCGTGGTTTAGTAAAAACCGATTTTAAGCTGCGCTATCAAGGCTCCTTCTTAGGCGTAGCATGGTCGGCGTTGAAGCCGTTGATGATGTTTTGTGTGATGTATCTTATTTTTGGCAAGTTTTTGCGAATGACAGATGGCACACCGACTTATCCTGTGGTGTTATTACTAGGTATTAGTGCATGGCAGTTTGTGCAAGAATCAACCTCGATCGGTTTGCGCTCGCTTGTAGATCGTGGCGATTTGTTGCGCAAAATTCATTTTCCAAACTACATTGTGGTGGTTTCAGCAACAGTTGGTTCTTTAATAAGCTTCTTAATCAACTTAGTAGTTGTGCTTATTTTTGCAATTATTGGAGGAGTGCATTTTACTTGGAGAGTGGTTCTGTTGCCAATAAGTTTGGTGCAGATTTACGCGATTGCAATTGGTATGGCGTTAATAATGTCTACTATGTACGTGTTTTTCCGCGATATTTTGCATATTTGGGAAGTGGTTCAACAGCTACTGTTTTACGGCATGCCAATTATTTATCCGCTTAGCTATGTGATTAATAAAGGCGGTATTTTTGCGGCACTGGCAAAGCTTGAGCTGCTTAATCCTATAGCACAATGCATTCAAGATATGCGTCACAATATGTTGGCTCCAGACACGCAACCAACTGTGTGGAGTGAATTTGGATTCTCTTGGATGTCTTGTGTGCCACTTTTACTTACTGTGCTCATAGTGTGGCTGGGAGTTTATCTATTTAGAAGAAACAGTCGTCTTTTCGTAGAAGTTATGTGACGATGTTGAAAATTGCGAAAATTTTACGACAGTTATGACGGGGAAGTGGAATTTATGAATACATTACAGGAAGAAGCGGAAGTGACGGCAACGCGAGAAGCTGAAGTGGATGTAGCGCGAGAAGCGGAAGCAAGCGACGACGATATTGTTCTATCAGTCAATCATGTAGGCAAGTATTTTAAACTACCAACAGAGCAAGCAACTGGTCTAAAGCAAGCGTTTATAAATCTTACAAAAGGTATTAAAGGCTATAAAATTCAGAACGTTCTTAAAGACATAAGCTTTCAAGTGCATCGCGGTGAATTCTTCGGAATCGTCGGTCGAAACGGTGGTGGAAAATCAACGCTACTAAAAATCATTTCGCAAATCTATTACCCGAATACTGGAAGTGTAAAAGTAAAAGGCAAGCTTGTGCCGTTTATTGAGCTTGGTGTTGGATTTAATCCGGAACTTACCGGCCGCGAAAACGTGTATCTTAACGGAGCTTTACTTGGCTTCACTCGCGCAGAAATCGACGCAATGTACGACGATATTGTGGAATTTGCTGAACTTGAAGATTTTATGGATCAAAAGTTAAAGAATTATTCTTCTGGTATGCAAGTTCGCTTGGCTTTTTCTGTGGCAATTAAAGCGCAAGGAGATATTTTAGTTCTTGATGAAGTTTTGGCTGTTGGTGACGAAGCTTTCCAGCGCAAGTGCGATTCTTTCTTTACTGAAATTCGAAAAGATCCTACTAAAACAGTTATTCTTGTTACGCATGATATGAATGCTGTTAAACGCTATTGCACGCGTGCGATGATGATCAGTGATGGTGAAGTTGCTGCGATTGGCAATACTGAGTCCGTGGCAGATCAATATACTTTGGCAAATATCAAAGCTGAACGCGAAAAGCAAAATAAGCTTGGCGAAAAGCTGGGCAAGGGTCAGTATGCTCAAGGTTTGAATGCAAAGTGCCCGTTGCTTAGGACGTATGCTTTGGAAGACAAGATTTACAAAAGTAGCGATACTTTCCGTTTTGCTGTTGAGTATCAGTATGACGAGCCGGGTGACTTCTATTTGGCGATCGCTTTGCATGACGTTCGACGTGGTGGAATCACTTACGATACTGGTTCTAAAGTGCTGAAAATGCAAAAGCGTGGGCATCAAACAGTGTATTTTGAAATGCCGCTAAATTTGTTTAACAATGGCGAGTTTACGCTGTTTACTTCTTTACGCACACCTAGCCCAACTGAGGATGATTATACAGATTTGCTAGCTGTGGCAGTGGATGCGAACGCCTGCACGTTTGTGATTAGAGATAGCCGTAATCGCGACTATGCTTTGCTAAGCGATCGTGCTATGACGATTAAGCAAGTTTCGTGAAACATTTGTCGGTAATTTCTCCGGCGTTTTGTAGCTGTTTCTTCCGTTACTTACTTGTTGTTGGTTGAGTTGAAAATTTTATCCCAACTTTCAATGCTTGCCATATCGTAGCTGCGATACTCTCTAGACAGCTTCTTCCACTTACGCAACATTTTTAACGACAAAAGTGCGTCCGCATGCAACATTTTACGGAATAACTTGCTATCTCGTTGGAAAAGATTCAGAGTAGTGCCATCTGGAGCCGTAACAATTGCGGTATTAACTCCCACAAACGAAGGCCAAGAAACGTCTTGAGCTGGGATTGCAACTTCTGGGCGAGGATTCTTTGCGTGCTTTTCGTGCGCAAACAAAGCCTTAATCGTTGCGTGCTTTTGTGTTTTACGCAAAGCCTTAGCGTCATGTGCAGTAAACGGGCTTACGTGTTCGCGCAAAACCTCACTAATGAGTGCCTTATCGTTTACCGGCTGCGTGTCGCTAAACGCTTGGCGCGCTTTACGAACCTCGCCAAGCTTTTGTGGCATTGAATCAACAATATATTGCGGTCCGCGCAAGATATCCTGTAATCCCATATGATGCAAATGCATTGCAGAATACGCAAGTTTTAAGCCGGAAGCCAAGTCGCTTCGAAGCATTTCAATCGCGAAACGTAAGCTTGGATGAGTGCAATGAAGTAATCCACAAATCCAACGATTGCGCTGGAAGAAGTACTCTTCCCAAGTGCGTGAAGGATCCTTATCGTGCCAAGCTTGATGCCAAACTGCCACTCCTGGCAGGCAAATCGTGTGGTATCCGTGCTCAAGTGCTCTAATCGAATATTCAGTATCGTCAAACTTAATAAACACAGGTAGCGAAAGACCGATTTCTTTCATAATCGCAGTTGGAATAAGGCTCATCCACCAACCGTTGTAATCAGTGTCTATTCGCTGGTGACGTTCTGGGCAATCTTGCAAAGTAATCGCTGCAAAATCATGATTGTAATCAAGATTCTGTGAAGGCTTCATCCACACATTGTTGCGCGTGAAACGCTCACCTTGAGTGTAAAGGACGGTACGATTATCCAAGTGAAGCATTCCGCCGCCAATAATGGCTGGTTTAATTGTGTAATCAGCAAACTGAAGCGCGCGAAGAATACACTCTGTTTCACTAATTGCGTCGTCGTCGAGAAGCATTGTGTAACTGCTTTTTCCTGCTTTAAGCGTTTCAAACATGCCGCGCGAGAATCCGCCGGAACCGCCTAAATTAGCCTGCTGAATATAGGTGAGCTGGTTGCCAAGATTTGCGCTTGTTTCATTAAATCCAGGCTGATTCTTAACTAAATCGGTGCCTTGATCTGTGCAATAAATTGTGTCAAGTCGCGCGCGAAGTGCTTTGTTTTCTGCTATTGCCTTCAACTGATTGTGGCAGTATGAAGGGCGATTAAACGTAGTAATAGCAATAGAAAAAGTGCTATTTGATTGCTTAGCTGAATCTTCCTGATGCTTTGTGTTGCTAAATTGCACTTTATTTACAAAAGGAACACTCCATTCGGCATTGCTAACAGTTAGACTGCTAGAATCGCTTGCTTTAGCTTCAAACCAAAAATATCCACCGTCTGCAAGACCGGTCATAGGTATTTCGTAGCTAATAATTTGTGTATCTTGCGTAACTTGTGCTGGCTGGTTTGGTTGCTGTTTATTAGAATCAAACTCAAACTTTTGCACAGGATACGTAAGCCCGCGGCCAGTCGATCGCATAAGTTGCAAGTAGCCAGTGCCTTCAACACTGGCAGTGAACTTAACAGTTTTTACGCTCGTCCAATGCTGCCAATAGCTTGCAGGAAAAGCGTTAAAGAAAGTGCAAAGAGACACATGTTTTCCAGATGCAATGCAAAGTGAGTTGCGCGAAAGAACAGTGCAAACCCCTTGAGTTTCAACATTTGGCAAATGACTGCTAGTGTCTGCAAGAAGCTTTTTAAAATCAGTAAGATTGAGATTATTTATATCGATTGCGCGCATATTCATACGAGGATCGAGCACAGTGCGCTGCAAATACGAGCGATGCCAAGGAATTACGTAAAGTGGCATAGTAATTTCAGCGTCTTTTACAGGGTAAACAACACGATTTACAACTTCCCAACTTCTATTGTTGCTATTTGCGCTGCTAGTATTTTGCGCTTCTTGTATTTCTTGGGTTTTTGCACTCTTTGCCTTAGTCATATTAGATATTATATATACGCTTAAGCCTATTCTTAGAATGTATTGTGCATGAATGAATTGAGTTGGAGCATAGTTTGAATAATAAGCCCAACTAAAAGTACGAAAGGTAAATGATATGACGCAAGCAGCAATCTCCCAAAATGCAACTTACCCAGATTTAGTAGTTGTTGGAGCAGGATTGTTCGGCTTAACTGTAGCTCAACAAGCAGTGGAGCATACTGGCGCTCGCGTTGAAATTATTGACGTTCGTAATCATATTGGCGGCAATGCTTACTCGTATTTTGACGAGCGAACGGGAATCGAAATTCACAAGTATGGTGCGCATCTTTTCCACACAAGCAACAAACGCGTGTGGGATTATGTGAACCGTTTTACGTCGTTTACTAACTACGTGCATCGCGTGTACGCAACTCACGACGGCGAAGTTTACCCGTTGCCAATCAACTTGGGTACGATTAACCAATTCTTCCATGCGCACTACACGCCAGAAGAAGCGAAGGCTTTGATTGCAAGCCAAGCGGGGGAGTTTGCTGGCAAAGATCCGCAAAATTTGAACGATAAGGGCATTAGCTTAATTGGGCGTCCGCTTTATGAAGCGTTTATTAAAAACTATACAGCAAAGCAGTGGCAAACGGATCCTTCTGAGCTTCCTGCTGGAATTATTAAACGCTTGCCTGTGCGATTTAACTACAATAATCGTTATTTTAAAGACACTTGGGAAGGCTTGCCAACGGACGGCTACACAGCTTGGATGCAGCGCATGATTGACGATCCGCGTATTCACGTTTCGCTTGGCGTAGACTTTTTCGACGAGTCGCAGCCATTTAACAAGCGCGCGTTGGCGGAGGCTGGAGTGCCGGTTGTTTATACCGGTCCGGTTGATAGGTATTTTGACTATGCGCTCGGCGAGTTGAAGTGGCGCACTGTGGACTTTAAGGAAGTGCGTTACGAGGAGAGCGACCATTTTGGCTGCCCAGTTATGAACTATTCGGATGCTGATGTGCCATTTACGCGCGCGATTGAGTTTAAGAACTTTAATCCAGAGCGTGAAGAAGTTGGCGGAGAGGCTAGTGGCGATACTAGCGGTGAAGCTGATTTTGTGCCGGGTAAAAGTGTGAAAGCTGGGGAAACTGTAGTGTGGCAGGAGTATTCTCGCGCTGCAACTCGCGACGATGAGCCTTACTATCCTGTGAATACTGATGCAGATAAAGCATTGTATGCGCGCTATGCGGAGCTTGCTGCGGCTGAGCCTCGCACAGTTTTCGGCGGTCGCTTGGGCACTTACAGCTATTACGACATGCACAACGTAATCGACATGGCTTTGCGTGCTTATGAATCTCAAGTAGCGCCGCTGCTTAAGTAGTCTCAACTTTCGTCGCCGCAAACATTTGCCGGGGATTTAGTCGTGGTTAGTCGCCTCGGCGCGCGCGAGTTTGCAATATCTCAAATTCGTGGTATTCTATTTAAGTTGTTTGCTTATCAAGCAATTTGGTTGTTAAGTTAACATTTGGAGAATTCGCCTAGTGGTCTATGGCGCACGCTTGGAAAGCGTGTTGGTGTAACAGCCTCACGAGTTCGAATCTCGTATTCTCCGCGCCTAGGGCTTCTAGCCAATCGCTAGAAGCCCTTTTTTCATGCCGAAAACCCGATTGCCGCTTAACCCAATTTCGTCACCCAAATTCGTCACTCAAATTCAGTGCCCTAATTCAGCATAATGCTGCTCGACTTGCGCTTTAATAGGCTTCCATAAATCTGCGTGAGAGTCGTACCACGATATTGTTTCTTGCAAGCCTTGCTTCAGATTGTTGTACTTAGGCTCCCATTTTAATTGCGTTCGAATTTTCGTAGTATCTAGTGCGTAACGCCTATCCTCGCCTATTCTGGGATTTACATACGCTATATTTGTTTCCGGCACGCCCATTAACTGCATCAAAATCCGCAAAATATTTATGTTGTTAACTTCACAGTTGGCACCGATATTATATGTTTCACCGATTGTTCCACGCGTTAGAACATGCCATATTGCGTCGCAATTATCTTCAACGTGGATCCAATCGCGTATCGAATCTCCTACGCCGTACAATTTTGCTGGCATATTGCACATAATATTTGTAATTTGGCGAGGAATAAACTTTTCAATATGCTGTCGTGGCCCGTAATTATTGCTGCTATTCGAAATAGTTGCGCGCAAACCGTAAGTCCTACACCATGCTTTTACCAACAGATCGCCTGCAGCTTTGCTTGCAGAATATGGACTAGACGGACAATATGGACTTGACTCGTCAAATTTAAGCACGCTGTCAATAGGAAAATCCCCGTAAACTTCATCGGTACTTACTTGATGGAAACGAATATTATATTTGTGTGCAAATTTAATGAGCGTATGCGTTCCTAAAATATTTGTGCTTATAAATGGGTCAGAAAACTCGATTGCATTATCGTTGTGTGATTCTGCAGCAAAATTTACAATTGCGTCGATAGCAGGAAGTGTTGTTCCTTCTGCCGTTTTAATTGGATTATGCGGATCTAATAGCTGATCAACTATATTTTCGTCTCGAATATCTCCGCGAATAAAAGCGTATCGGTTGTTTGCAAAATCTTGAGGTAAGTCGTAAAGATTTGCCATATTCCCAGCGTAGGTAAGCAAATCAAGTACCGTAACAGCAACCGTTGTATGATGTTTAGCTATGTAATGCACAAAATTAGATCCAATAAAGCCTGCGCCGCCAGTAACTAAGATGTGGTGTGGTTGAAAAGTATTACTGCTTGATGCGTAGTTGTGCATGTTACCGCCTTCATATGGCTAGTGCGTTGATTTTATTGTTTAATATGCGCATTTTGAATTGTAATTTTTTAATACTATACATTTCTTTCGTGTGTGCAAATAGAGTATGTTTCTCTAAAGTGTTGTTTACCAGCAAATTAGTTGAGTAGATGTGCAATAATTACTGCATGTTTGCTTGTTTGGGGATGCGAGGTGAATCTAATAATGGTTAAGTTTTCTTGGCGTAGCAGTGCGCATGATTTGGATTCATCAAATATTGATTCCTCTTCAACAAAAAAGCAACAATCTTCGAAATTGCAATCAACAGGTTCAAAGACTTTTGACACATCAAAAGCTGCAGCAAAAGCAATTGAAGGTACTCCAAATAAACCTAATCCAGCGTTAAATCATTCTACAAACGCTATTCTTGTAGGAATATTTTTAACTCTTTTGGGTGGCGCATTTTGGGGTGCAAACGCAACAGTTTCGAAAATCCTTATGTCGACGTATCACGTATCTCCTTTGCAAATCGCTTGCGTTCGTCAAATTGCTGCTGGCATGTTATTTGTCATTACTGCTGCAGTGTGCACTCCTAAGCAGTTAAGTGGTGCTGTGAAAACTGGTCGTACTTGGATTTCAATGGCTATTACGGGAATTGTGTGTGTTCTTCTTACGCAAGTTTCGTATTTATGGACTATTGATTGGACTAATTCTGGCACTGCTACTGTGCTTCAAAGCCTTAACTTACTGTTTGTTTTGGTTTATGTGTGTTTTCGCTCTCGCCGCGTGCCAACTATGCGCGAAACTATTGGAGTTGTGCTAGCTTTTGCAGGAACCGCTTTAATGGCTACAGGCGGTAATCTTTCTTCACTATCTTTGCCTGTTATGGGTTTGCTTTGGGGCCTTGCAGATGCTGCGTCTACAGCGGCGCTTGCTATTATGCCTGTGAAATTGATTGCAAAATGGGGAAATCTGACTGTTAATGGCATTACGTTTATTATTGCTGGTTTTATTATGCTTCCGTTTGTGCGACCGTGGGAAACGATGCCTGCATTAGATTTGCGCGCTATGCTGCTTTTTACTTTTACTGTTATTGCTGGAACTTTTGGAGCATATTGGCTGTTCTTAGAGGGCATTATGCGAGTCGGTTCAGTTCGTGGTACTTTGCTTGGAGCTAGCGAGCCTGTTACTGCTGCAATTACTGCTGTTATGTTTACTGGAGCCGTTTTTTCATGGGCAGATTTTGTGGGATTCGGGCTTATTTTCGTAATGATGATTTTGCTTTGCAAACGTAGCGCTTAGTAATTTTTAAAGTAACGCATTAAAATAAAACGCTTGTTGTGTCGTACGAGGCGTACAGGCTGCTAAAATGGGAAGTGACTATGTCGCGTACACCAGTTTGCAAACGGGAAGGCAATTATGTCAATAATTCTTGAAGGCAATCCAAAAAAGCAGATGATGTTAGTTACGGGTCGTGCATACCCAGAGCTTGCTAATGAGACTGCACAGTATCTTGGTATTGATGTGCTTGAGACTACTGCCTACGATTTTGCGAATGGCGAAATGTATGTGCGCTTTACTCAGCCTGTTCGTGGCTCAGATGTGTTTGTGCTTCAGGCACATACGAATCCTATTAACAATTGGATTATGGAACAGCTGCTTATGGTCGATTCTTTGCGACGCGCATCTGCTCGCAGTATTAACGTGGTTGCACCGTTCTTTGGATATTCGCGTCAGGATAAAAAGCATCAGGGACGTGAGCCTATTACTGCTCGCCTCATGTTTGACTTATTCCGCGCTGCTGGCGCCACGCGCATTTTGACTGTCGACATGCACGCAACTCAGGAGCAAGGTTTCTTTGATGGTCCTGTTGACCATTTGACTGCGATGCCTGTGCTTATTGATTATGTGCGTAATTCTATGAAGCTCGACAACGCAACTATTGTTTCTCCTGATGCGGGGCGCATCAAAGTCTCTGAGCAATGGGCTGCAAAACTTGGCAACTTGCCTCTTGCTTTTATTCATAAAACGCGCGACATTACACGTCCTAACCATGCTGAAGCTCACGGCATCATTGGTGAGATTAAAGGACGTGATTGCATTGTTGTAGACGATATGATCGATACTGCTGGCACTATTTGCGAAGCTGTACGTACTTTGCGTGAGGCTGGAGCAAAATCTGTTACTTTGGTTGCAACGCATGCTTTGCTTTCTGGACCTGCTGTTGAGCGCTTAAAAGCTGCTGGGGTTCGCGAGATCATTGTGACGGATACAGTTCCTGTGCCCGAAGAGAAGCGTCTTGATAATATGACGGTTCTTTCAATTGCGCCGCTTCTTGCTGCTGGCATTCGTTCCGTGTTCCGCTCTGGATCGCTTGTGTCACTTCGCAACGCACTTCCGGAAGATATGAAACAGCATAATATTTACGCATAAAGCGCATAAAACGTACAATATATAAAACAAATAACCGCAAATTCGTGTAACTGCATAAGCTTTATGCATTAACGTACGGGTTCAAAACGGCAGGAGGCAAATATGGTCGCCAATAACACAACAGCAGTTGCAGAAAATAATGAATCGCAAGAAGCGTTGCAATCTGATGCTTTCAGGGCGATTATTACTGTTGTCGGCTGCGATACCGTTGGTATTATTGCAAAAGTTACTTCACATGCTGCCGAGCATAATGTAAATATTTTGAATATTTCTCAAACAATTGTCGACGGATTCTTCAACATGATGATGATTGTTGACGTGTCTACTGTTGATTGCGAATTTGGCGACTTTGCTGCAGGATTAGAAACGCTAGGAGACGAAATTGGCGTGCGTATTCGCTGCCAGCGTAGCAATATTTTCACTGCAATGCACAGAATCTAAAATCCGCAGCAATCTAAGTAAATGTAAGGAAGTACACAATGCTCAACCTGATGGAAGTAAGCGAAACTAATTCGATGATTGAGCAAGAACAGCTCGACGTTCGCACAATCACCATGGGAATTAACCTGCTAGATTGCGCTTGCGAAAACTTGCAGGACGTTTGTAACAAAGTTGAGGAAAAAATCACACGTCTTGCAAAAGATCTCGTCAAAACAGGTAACGATATTTCGCGCGACTACGGAATTCCAATTGTAAACAAGCGAATTACCGTAACTCCAATTTCGCTTGTTGGAGCGTCATCTTGTAAAAAGCCTGAAGATTTTGTGCAAATTGCGCACGCATTAGACAGAGCAGCACACACTGTTGGAGTTGATTTAATTGGTGGGTATTCGGCGCTTCCTGCAAAGTCGATGACTGCAGCAGACCGCATGCTTATTGAGTCGCTTCCACAAGCCTTAAGTGAGACGGAAATTGTGTGCTCGTCTGTGAACGTCGGCTCGACGCGAACTGGTATAGACATGGATTGCGTAGAGCTGCTCGGACGCACGATTAAAAAGATCGCTGAAGCTACAGCTGGAAACGATTCTTACGGTTGTGTTAAATTCGTGGCTTTTTGCAATGCTCCGGACGACAATCCGTTCATGGCAGGCGGCTTCCATGGTGTAACTGAAGGCGATGCTGTGATCAATGTTGGCGTGTCTGGTCCTGGCGTTGTTTCGAGTGCACTCGATGCTGCTAGAGGAAAAGACTTTGCTTTTCTATGCGAAACTATTAAGCGCACTGCGTTTAAGATTACTCGTGTAGGTCAGTTGGTTGCGCAAGAGGCTTCTCGTAGGCTTGGTGTGCCGTTTGGAATTATAGACTTGTCGCTTGCTCCAACTCCTGCAGTTGGCGATTCTGTTGGCGAAGTGCTTGAGAAAATCGGTTTGGACCAGGTTGGTGCTCCTGGCACAACTGCTGCGCTCGCTATGCTGAACGATCAAGTTAAGAAGGGCGGCATTATGGCAAGTAGCTATGTTGGCGGTCTTTCTGGAGCGTTTATACCCGTTTCGGAAGATGCAAATATGATTGCTGCTGCGAAGTCTGGCTGCTTGACTATTGAAAAGCTTGAAGCAATGACATGCGTTTGCTCAGTCGGTCTTGACATGATTGCAATTCCTGGAAACACTTCCGCTGCAACGATTTCTGGCATGATTGCGGATGAATCTGCAATTGGTATGATTAATCAAAAAACTACCGCTGTGCGAATTATTCCAGTAATTGGAAAAGGTGTAGGTGAAATGGCGAACTTTGGCGGATTAATGGGATACGCGCCGATTATGCCAGTAAACCAAACAAGCTGCGAAGCTTTCGTAACTCGCGGTGGACGTATTCCTGCTCCAGTACACAGCTTCAAGAATTAGCTACGTTTTGACTTGCTTTCGTGCTTTGCGGGCACAAGCGTCGCGTCTGGCTTTAATTTTGATGTGCAAGTTGTTACTAGCTTTTAGTACGAGCGCATTTTGTACGGTATGCTAGCGATTATTGCACGTTAATTAGCACAGGTTCGCTATGCAAACCTTGTACTCGTTTGTGCTCAATGCGTAAAACGTAAGTTCCGCGATTCACTTTTGGCAAATCCTCATCAGCGGTGCAGCCTTTGCCGGAAGTGGAATTAGTGTTCCAAGTAATTTTCTTCTCAAAATGGTCGCCTTTTGCCATAAGAAGAGGTTTCAAAGGCATATCGCATACGTCTGAACGCCATACTGCATGGGATAAGTAGTCAACGCTCTTACTGGAGTCTTTGCTGTCTTGATTATTTTTCTTTTTATTATCTTTAGTTGCTTGCTTACCTTGCGTAACTTCTTCACTACTATTAATCGTTAAAACAGCATTCATATCCGATGCGTCAATAAGGCAAGAAGAGTTTCCTTCGTACACAAATCGTTCTGTCAATTCAACGCTACCGCCCATGGGAACAGTTTGTGACTTAGTAGAAAGCTCAAGACGAATATCTTTAGCAGTGCAATGAGGTGTCAAGCCAACAGGACGAGGGTCTGGCACTGGTTGACGAACAATAGTAACTTCATGGCCAGCAATCGCTTTACCAATAGCAGCAATACCTTTACTCAAGCTAATAACGCAAAATATGATCAGCATAATCAAAAGCAACAAAGCAATACCAACAACAATTCTGCGGCGACGATACATTTTTCGTTTTGCTGCACTTATGTTGCGTACGGGCTTACGCACGGGTTTGCGCATCGGGTTGCGAAATGATGTTGCACTCACATTGCGATGCGGTTTACGTGGTGACGTAGTTGGCATTGACATATTTACCATTGTAATACATAAGTCGATGAGATGAACTGTACTCACTACACAAGGTAGACTCATGTACAAAATAATTAAGTTGTTAATTAAAGAGTTACAAAAGCAGCGTAATTAGTTAGTTACTTAAGGTAGTGCTAAAGTGCCATCCGGCAATATAGTGATAAGACTGTCATGATCGAGCGAAGCAATGCATTTGTCAAGTTGCGTTTGATTCGACCATAAATTGTTGATCTCGCAACGTTGCAATACCTGCTGTTTTTTATGTGCTTCACGCAATGCCTGCAAAATAATGCCGCGCACTTGCCGATTAGTGCCGGCAAAATGTTGCTGTGGGCGGGTAGGGCGGCCAAGACCTGGAAGTCCAGCAGCTTTGAAACGGCACCATGTTTGCAAAGGGCATGTAGTGCATTGCGGAGATCGTGCTGTGCAAATGGTAGCACCAATTTCCATAATTGCCTGATTCCAAACGGATGAAGTGCAGGTAGTGTTGGTGGTGTTAGTAGCGTTAGCAGTGGCAGTAGTAACATGATTATCTTCCGGCAATACTGCTGCAGCAAGCTCGCGGTCAGATTGCGTTGTGCTGCCACCATGCGATTCAGTTCCAGTAAAAGCGCGCATAAGTACGCGGCGAATATTTGTATCAATCACCGCAATGTGCTTGCCATAAGCAAAGCTGAGTATTGCACTTGCTGTGTAATCGCCTACACCTGGCAAGGCAATAAGTTCTTCATAGGTGCATGGCAGCTTATTGCGATATGTTGTTGCTACAACTTGAGCACAAGATTGTAAACGTAACGCGCGTCGAGGGTAGCCGAGGCGACCCCAAGCTGTAATAATTTCAGCACTCGTAGCGTGAGCTAGTGATTGTGCATCTGGCCAAGTTTGCATCCAAGTGAGCCAATAGGGTACAACGCGGCTCATTTGCGTTTGCTGGCTCATTACTTCACACACAAGCACACCCCAAGGGGTAGTGTGCCCAAACCTCCAAGGCAAATCGCGTGCACAACTATGCCAAAAAAGTGCAACATTATCGCGCGTAAGTGTTGCCAATTCGCGCAATGGTTGAGAAGTTTCTTCGGTGAGATGTTCTTCGGGGAGAGATTGTGAATCTTGCTGCATGCTTAATTATGTAAACGTCGTATGCTTTCGTGATTACTTTCCGCCTGTAAAACCGAGTTGCCTCCACGCTTCATACACTGCAATAGAAGCACAATTTGTAAGATTCAAACTACGAAGTGACGGGCGCATAGGAAGACGCACCTGCTCTGCCACATGTGGACCAGCCATAACATCCATTGGATCAGGAATATCTCCTGGCTCTGGTCCAAAAAGCAGAATATCGTTCGACTTATATTCAATTTCAGTGTAAAGTTTCGTAGCATTTGCAGTAAACGCAATAATTCGCGAATTTGGCATTGACTCAACTAAATTCTCAAAATTCGGGTGCAAAACAACGTGAGCCATATCGTGATAATCCAAGCCTGCGCGACGTAATTTAGTATCGTGCAAATTAAAACCAAGCGGCTCAACCAAGTGCAAGATAGTGCCAGTTACAGCGCAAAGTCGAATTGCGGAACCTGTATTTCCTGGAATACGAGGGGAGTAAAAGCAAAGGTGAGGGGTGTGCGTTTCTGCGCGCGCGGCATCGTCGGCACTGAGCATTGCGTCCATAACGCTAATCGGATTTCCGTGAGCGTCGGTTACAAGCTCGTCTGGGCCATAATTTGATTTGCGGTAGCCGTACTCGTACATTTGCTCTACGCGGCTTGCTGCTGCTTTGTGTGCTTCGGTTTGCTCTTCGGTTTGCTTTTTGGTTTTGGCTGCTGCTTCTTGCGTATTCTCGCTGTTATTCATGCTATTCCTTAGCTTTTTAAGTATCTTTACGTAACTTCGTAATCGTAACGTATTTAGTTTACTCGCAACTTGCACATTACTATTGCGAGCGTTCGTTATTAGTGGGGAAAAGTCCGGAGTTTTTGGTAAAGTAGACAGACTGTGTAAGGTGTGTCATATAGCGGGCATGCTCATGGAACCGAAGAAGGCGCCCGCGCATCGCAACTTGCTTATTTGGCAGTTTCGTTTGCCGCGATTTTCTTTAGTTTTTCAAAGATTAAATAGTTAACTAGCGAGTGATAAAGGAACGTCCATTGGCTGCTGAACAAGCTATGACGAGCACCACGAAAGTCATCGCACGTGCTGACGAACATGATATTAAGTTGCATAAAGCGTCAGATCGTGTGAATTTTGGCTCCATTTGTGAGCCTATTGATGTGCCATACCTCCTCGGCGTGCAAACCGACAGCTTTGATTGGTTGATCGGCTCTGAACGCTGGAAGAAGCGCGTTGCAGAAGATGAAGCAAACGGAACTCACACCGTGCCTCATGTTTCTGGCCTCGACGAAGTCTTCCAGGAGATTTCCCCAATTGAGAACTTTGCTGAGACGATGAGCCTCACATTCTCTGATCCATACTTTGAAGAGCCACGTCACACTGTGCTCGAGTGCAAGGAAAAGGATTACACCTATTCTGCTCCACTTTATGTGAATGCTGAGTTTGAAAACGGCGAAACTGGCGAAATTAAGAGCCAGACTGTTTTCATGGGTGATTTCCCATTGCAAACTCCTCACGGCACATTCATTATTGGTGGCACCGAGCGAGTAATCGTTTCGCAGCTTGTGCGCTCCCCAGGCGTGTACTTCGATCGTACACAAGATCGCACTTCCGACAAGGATGTTTTCGGTGCGAAGATTATCCCAAGCCGTGGTGCATGGTTGGAGTTTGAGATCGACAAGCGTGACGTTTTAGGCGTTCGCGTTGACCGCAAGCGTAAGCAGTCTGCAATCGTATTCCTTATGGCTATTGGCATGACGAAAGACGAAATTGCAGATGCTTTCCAAGGCTATCCACTTGTTTTGGATGCGCTCGCAAAAGAGCCTATCGAAACGCAAGACGATGCACTTACCGATTTGTATCGTAAGATTCGCCCTGCAGATACTGCAACTCCAGAAGCTGGTCGCAATCTTCTCGATTCCTTCTACTTCAACACAAAGCGTTACGATTTGGCTCGCGTTGGTCGCTATAAGATCAACCGCAAGCTCGGTATTGAAGCAGATTACAGCGATCGCAGCTTGAATCGCGAAGATATTATCGCAACTATTAAGTACTTGGTAACGTTGCATTCTGGCGAAAAAACCTTCCCAGGTAAGCGCGACGGTCAAGACGTACAGTTGCGCGTTGACGTTGACGATATCGATCATTTTGGCAACCGTCGTATTCGTCAGGTTGGCGAGCTTGTGCAGAATCAGCTTCGTACCGGCTTAAGCCGCATGGAGCGTGTTGTGCGCGAACGTATGACAACTCAGGATGCAGAGGCAATTACTCCTCAGTCCTTGATTAACATTCGTCCAGTAAACGCAACTATTAAGGAATTCTTCGGAACTTCCCAGCTCAGCCAGTTTATGGATCAAAACAATCCTTTGGCAGGCGTTACGAACAAGCGTCGTCTTTCCGCACTTGGTCCTGGTGGTCTTTCTCGCGATCGCGCTTCTATGGAAGTTCGAGACGTGCACCCATCCCACTTCGGACGTATGTGCCCAATCGAATCCCCAGAAGGTCCAAACATCGGTCTTATCGGTTCTTTGGCAACCTTCGGACGCATCAATCCATTCGGCTTCATCGAAACCCCATACCGCAAGGTTGTGAATGGTCACGTAACTAACGAAGTCGAATACATGACTGCAGATCGTGAAGCTGAGCACGTTATTGCTCAAGCAAACCAGGAACTCGACGAAAACGGCAACTTCGTCGGCACTCAAGCACTTGCTCGCGTGGACGAAGAAGAAGCAGTCGATGTGCCTGTAAGCACTGTAGATTACATGGACGTTTCCCCACGTCAGATGGTTTCTCTCGGCGCTTCCTTGATTCCATTCTTGGAGCACGATGAAGGCCACCGCGCATTGATGGGTACGAACATGCAGCGTCAGGCTGTGCCGCTTATTAAGTCGGAGCGACCACTTGTTGGTACCGGTTCTGAATGGCGTGCAGCAGTTGATTCTGGCGACGTAATCTTGGCTGAAAAGCCGGGCGTAGTAACTTACGTTTCTGCAGATATTATTCGCGTTATGAACGACGATGGAACTCAGTCCAGCTACAAGCTTTCAAAGTTCCAGCGTTCTAACCAGACTACTTGCTACAACCAAGTGCCGCTTATTAAAGACGGCGAGCGCGTTGAAACTGGTACAGTTTTGGCAGACGGTCCTGCAACCGAAAAGGGCGAACTTGCATTGGGTAAGAATTTGCTCGTTGCGTTCATGCCTTGGAACGGTTACAACTACGAGGATGCTGTGATTATTTCCCAGCGTCTTGTGCAAGACGATACGCTTTCTTCTATTCACATTGAAGAATACGAAATCGACGCTCGCGAAACCAAGCTTGGTTCCGAAGAGATTACTCGTGACTTGCCAAACGTTGGCGAAGATGCGATTGCAAATCTCGACGAGCGCGGCATTATTCGTATTGGCGCTGAAGTCGAAGCTGGCGATATTTTGGTTGGTAAGGTAACTCCTAAGGGCGAAACCGAGCTTACCCCAGAAGAGCGTTTGCTCCGCGCAATCTTCGGCGAAAAGAGCCGTGAAGTGCGCGATACTTCTTTGCGCGTGCCACACGGCGAGACTGGTACTGTGATTGCAGTTAAGGAAATCACTCGTGAAGACGCTGAAGACGACGGTGACGAGCTTCCAAACGGCGTGAACCAAATGATTCGCGTTTACATTGCTCAGCATCGTAAGATTACGCAAGGCGATAAGCTTTCCGGTCGTCACGGCAACAAGGGTGTTATTTCCCGCATTTTGCCAGAAGAAGATATGCCATTCTTGGCTGATGGTACTCCAGTTGACATCATGCTTAACCCGTTGGGTGTGCCTTCTCGAATGAACTTGGGTCAGGTGCTCGAGCTTCACTTGGGTTGGATTGCTCACGCTGGCTGGGATATTAACTTGGATCCAGACTTGGAAGCAGCTTGGAAGAAGTACGTGCCGCAAGGTGCTGAGCATGGCGATCCATGCACTCCAGTTGCAACGCCAGTATTCGACGGCGTGCGACCAGAAACTTTGAAGGGCTTGCTTTCTACAACACTCGCAAATCGCGATGGTGACAAGCTTGTTGGCTCTGACGGTAAGGCAACCTTATTCGACGGTCGTACTGGTGAGCCATTCCCGAAGCCAATTTCTGTGGGCTACATGTACATTTTGAAGCTGCATCACTTGGTTGATGATAAGATTCACGCACGTTCCACTGGTCCTTACTCCATGATTACCCAGCAGCCGTTGGGTGGTAAGGCTCAGTTCGGCGGTCAGCGCTTCGGCGAAATGGAAGTGTGGGCGCTCGAGGCTTACGGTGCTGCTTACACATTGCACGAAATGATGACTACGAAGTCTGATGACGTCGACGGTCGTGTGCGCGTGTACGGTGCTATCGTCAAGGGCGATAACCTGCCACCAGCTGGCATTCCTGAATCATTCAAGGTGTTGCTTAAGGAAATGCAGTCGCTTTCGCTTAATGTTGAGGTGTTGAACGCTGAAGGCGTCGCAATCGACATGAAGGATGAAGAGGACGACCCAGTTTCATCTTCCGACGATCTTGGCTTCAATATTGGCGCTCGACCAGATTCGTCCGCCAAGGAAGATCAGATTGCTGTTGAACCTGAATACCAGTGATTCGGTAACGAACACACTTTAAGAAATTAAGAAACGTTAAAAACAATTTCATGAGACAGGACGATAAGAGTGCTGGACGTCAACGCATTTGACAAACTGAGGATTGGACTGGCAACCGCCGAAGATATCCGTAGCTGGAGCCACGGCGAAGTAAAGAAGCCAGAAACCATTAATTACCGTACCCTAAAGCCAGAGAAGGACGGTCTGTTCGGTGAGCAGATCTTCGGTCCAACTCGCGATTGGGAGTGCGCATGCGGCAAGTATAAGCGCGTGCGCTTTAAGGGAATCGTGTGCGAACGATGCGGCGTAGAAGTTACCCGCAGTCGCGTTCGCCGCGAACGCATGGGTCATATTGAGCTTGCAGCTCCGGTAACGCACATTTGGTTCTTCAAGGGTGTGCCAAGCCGTTTGGGCTACTTGCTCGACATTGCACCTAAGGATCTTGAAAAAGTAATCTACTTCGCAGCCTACATGGTTACGAAAGTTGACGAAGAGCAGCGTCACCAAGATCTTCCAGATTTGCAAGACGAATTCGATACAGAAATCGGCAACCTTCGCAAGCGTCGTGATAACGAAATTGAAGCGCGCGCTAAGAAAGTTGAAGAAGACTTGCATGAGCTGGAAGAATCTGGCGAAGGCAAAGGTGCTGCAAGATCTAAGTTGCGCGCTAGTGCAGAACGCGAAATGTCTGCTATTCGTACTCGCTATGACGAGCAAATTCAGCGTTTGAACGCCGTATTTGATCGTTTCAAGGGCTTGCGTGCCGGCGATATGGAAGGCGACGTTGACTTGTGGCGCGAGATGGAAGATCGCTATGGCGATTACTTCGAAGGCTGCATGGGTGCTGAAGCTATTAAGAAGCGTTTGCAAGATTTCGATTTGAAGTCTGCTGCCGAAGAGCTTCGCGCAGAAATTGACAACGGAACCGGTCAGCGCAAGGCTCGCGCTTTGAAGCGACTGAAGGTTGTAAACGCGTTCTTGACTACTGGAAACAAGCCAGAAGCTATGGTTTTGGACGTAATTCCAGTAATCCCACCAGACTTGCGACCAATGGTTCAGCTCGATGGTGGTCGTTTTGCAACTTCCGATTTGAACGATTTGTACCGTCGTGTAATCAACCGTAACAACCGTTTGAAGCGACTTATTGAGCTTGGTGCTCCTGAGATTATGCTTAATAACGAAAAGCGCATGCTTCAGGAAGCAGTCGACTCACTCTTCGACAACGGTCGCCGCGGACGCCCAGTAACCGGCGCATCCAACCGACCATTAAAGTCGCTTTCCGACATGCTTAAAGGTAAGCAAGGCCGATTCCGCCAGAACTTGCTTGGTAAGCGTGTTGATTACTCTGGTCGTTCCGTAATCGTCGTTGGTCCAAGCCTTCGCATGCATCAGTGCGGTTTGCCAAAGCCAATGGCATTGGAGCTTTTCAAGCCGTTCGTTATTAAGCGTTTGGTGGATCAGGGCTTCGCTCAGAATATGAAGAGCGCAAAGCGTTTGGTTGACCGCGGCGACTCCGAAGTTTGGGGCGTTTTGGAAGAAGTTATTTCCGAACATCCTGTGCTTCTTAACCGCGCACCTACACTTCACCGCTTGGGTATTCAGGCATTCGAGCCGATTTTGGTTGAAGGTAAAGCAATCCACCTGCCACCACTTGCTTGTGCAGCATTCAACGCAGACTTCGATGGTGACCAGATGGCAGTGCATCTTCCGCTTTCTGCAGAAGCTCAAGCCGAAGCGCGCACTTTGATGATGGCTTCCGACAATATCTTGAAGCCAGCAGACGGTCACACCGTGACTATGCCTTCTCAGGATATGATTCTGGGTCTTTACTACTTGTCTACCGTAATTGACGGAGCAAAAGGTCAGGGCCGAATCTTCTCCTCGCTTGCTGAAGCTGAAATGGCTCTCGACAAGCATGAGATTGATATGCAAGCTAAGGTGCTGATTCGAGTTCCTGCAGACTTCGTATTGCCAAAGAATTGGGAGCCTGCTGAGCTTAAGGTTGTTGACCCTGAGCCAGGCAGCCCAGACGTTGTGCGCGAAGAGCGTTTTAAGGACGGGACTGTACTGTTTGCAACTTCTTGCGGACGCATTTTGTTCAACGGAACTTTGCCAGTCGACTATCCGTTCGTAAATGAGCAGGTGCCAAAGGGCGTACTTTCTAAGATCGTCGACGATATTGCAACCCGCTATTCTACAGCTCAAGTTGCAGCAACACTCGACGCTTTGAAGGATCTCGGCTTTACTCGCGCTCCTTGGTCTGGCGTAACGATGGCATTCTCTGACATTGTGCTTCCTCCAAATCGCGAGCAAATTGCGCAAGATTACGAGGATCAGGCTGCAAAAATCAACTCTCAATACGATATGGGTCTTCTTACAGACGAAGAGCGTCGTCAAGAGTTGATCAACTTGTGGACTGAATGCACCGACAAGGTTGCAGACGCAATGCGCGAAAACTTCCACGATGACAACAACGTGAACATCATGGTTCAGTCAGGCGCACGTGGTAACTGGATGCAGATTCGTCAGATTGCTGGTATGCGAGGTCTCGTGGCAAACCCTAAGGGCGAGATTATTCCTCGACCTGTTAAGTCAAACTACCGCGATGGTCTTTCCGTGTTGGAGTACTTCATCTCGCAGCACGGCGCTCGTAAGGGCTTGGCAGATACCGCACTTCGTACGGCAGAATCTGGCTACTTGACTCGTCGTCTTGTGGATGTTTCGCAGGAAGTAATCGTGCGTGAAGAAGATTGCGGCACTAAGCGCGGTCTTATGATGAAGATTGCTGATCGCGACGAAAACGGCAATTTGACGCTTGTTAAGGCTGCTGACGGTGGTCCATACTCGCGCTTGCTTGCTGCAGACGTAATTGATCCTGCTGACGGTACGACAGTTTTGGCAAAGTGTGGCGACGCACTTTCTATGGACGTTTTGCGTGATTTGGTTGCTCACGGCGTTGAGGAAGTTAAGGCGCGTTCTGTGCTTACTTGCGAATCCAAGCGCGGCGTTTGCGCAAAGTGCTACGGCTGGTCCTTGGCTACAAGCCGACTCGTGGATGTTGGTGAGGCTGTTGGTATTGTTGCAGCACAGTCCATTGGTGAACCTGGTACGCAGCTTACGCTTCGTTCCTTCCACTCCGGTGGCGTCGCTTCGGCTTCTGATATTACTCAGGGTCTTCCTCGTGTTACGGAGCTTTTCGAGGCTCGTACTCCTAAGGGTGAGGCTCCAATCGCTGAGTTCCCAGGCGTTGTGAAGGTCGAGGATACTGATCACGGCCGTCAGGTGACTTTGACTCCAGACGACACTACGATTGATCCAATCGTTTACCCAGTGACTCGTCGTGCGCCAATGCTTGTAAAAGATGGCGACCATGTTGAGGTTGGTACGCAGCTGATTGAAGGTTCTGTGGATCCTAAGAAGATTCTGCGTATTCTTGGTCCGCGTGCGGCTCAGGTGAACATCGTGGAAGAAGTGCACAACGTGTACCGTTCTCAGGGTGTTGATATTCACGATAAGCACATTGAAGTTATTGTGCACCAGATGCTTCGCCGTATTACGGTGATTGATTCTGGCGATACGGATCTTCTTCCAGGTGAGCTTGTGGATCAAGCAAAGTTCCGCGAGGCAAACTTGGCTGCTGTAAAGAACGGCGGAAAGCCTGCTGCTGGTCGACCAGAGCTTATGGGTATTACCAAGGCTTCTTTGGCTACGGATTCTTGGCTTTCTGCAGCATCGTTCCAGGAGACTACGCGTGTGCTTACTGAGGCCGCCTTGAGCCAGAAGGAAGATGACCTTAAGGGCTTGAAGGAGAATGTGATTATCGGTAAGCTCATCCCAGCTGGTACCGGTTTGGCACGTTACCGCAATGCTAGTGTGGAGCCGGATCCTCAGGTTCGCGACTCTATTTATCCGAACTTTGGTTTGGGCGGTGCAGATAGCACGCCTTCGAACTTCGGTGAGAGCGATATGGGCGATGTTGACTTCTCCAACATTGATTTTGGTGATATGAAGCTCGGCGACGACTTTAATCCAGATGACTTCCTTGACGATCAGGGTGGTCAGAGCGATTATGGCGACGAAGCTGAGTGATTGCGCTAATCTAATATAAAAATGGGGCTTCAAGCTTTCGGGCTTGAAGCTCTTTTTTGTTGCTGGCACAGTTGGCGCTCGCGTGGATTACGCGCTCGCTTACGAAACTCGCGTTGGAAGCCCACTGGACTTCCAACTTAAGCGAGTTTCCGCTCCGAGTTGCCTTCGCGCTAAATGGCAGCGCTCAGGCAGATCGTCAGCGCACGCCAGTCACAACTTAGTTTCTAAAGCGCAACCACGCAACTCTGCCCTGCCTTCGTCAATCGAGACGAAGGTAGACCTCGCTTGCGTTGAAAGCACACTGTGCTTTCAACTCTGAGCAAGCTCGGCGCTCCGAGTTGCTTTCGCGCGCTAAATTGCAGCGCTCAAGCAGGTCGTCAGCGCACGCCAGTCACAACTTAGTTTCTAAAGCGCAACCACGCAACTCTGCCCTGCCTTCGTCAATCGAGACGAAGGCAGACCTCGCTTGCGTTGAAAGCACACTGTGCTTTCAACTCTGAGCAAGCTCGGCGCTCCGAGTTGCTTTCGCGCGCTAAATCGCAGCGCTCAGGCAGGTCGTCGCGCTGCATGAGTGTGATTTTGCCTACCTTCGGACACTGATGCAGAAAAGGGGGTACATATCACTGCGCTAGTAACGACCTACTTGAACACAAACGAGCGCGACGCAATATAATAAAAAATATGACGCTAGTATCAAGTAAGCAGAACGACTTGCAACATACGCAATCGCTTTCGCAGCAATCAAATCCAATCATTCCACGCGTGCTAAGCGTAGCTGGCACAGATCCGACAGGTGGAGCCGGAATACAGGCAGATCTTAAATCAATCATGGCGGCAGGCGGTTACGGCATGTGTATACCAACTAATCTTGTTGCGCAAAACACATGCGAGGTGCGCGAAGTATTCACGCCACCAGTAAGCTTTTTCCGCACACAACTTTCATGCGTGTACGACGACGTTACAGTTGATGCACTAAAAATCGGCATGCTCGGATGCACAGAATACATTGAAGCAATGCGAGACTGGATGCGTGATAATCCGGTTCCTGTAAGCGTTCTAGACCCAGTTATGATATCAACTTCCGGGAAGCGCTTGCTTGAGGCAAGTGCTGAAAATGCGATGCGAAACTTTATAAGCTGCGTTGATGTAGTGACGCCAAACGTGCCGGAATTGGCGGCTTTGTGCGAGTCAAGTGTTGCGGAAAATTTTGAGGAAGCTTGCAACCAGGCGCGCAAGTTGGCTGCAAAAAACAGCGTTGTTGTAATCGTAAAAGGTGGGCACTTAACTGGCGAAGACGTTGGAAATACTGCGGTTTTCCCGGATGGCTACGCAAGTCACGTACCAAGCGAACGAGTTGAAACAAGCACAACTCACGGAACTGGTTGCTCGCTTTCTTCTGCGCTTGCTACGAAAATTGGGCTTGCTTTGCGCGAGGGAAAGAATTTGAGTGATCACGATACTGTACTTCGCGCGCTTGAATGGTCAACGGCGTGGCTTCGTGAGGCGATTGCGGCTGGGAGTGAATTGCATGTTGGGCGCGGCGGCGAGCGCGGGCATGGACCGGTAAACCATTCCGTGCGCATCCTTCAGCAAACTGTGTGAACATCGAAGCTCTGTTCGTAAACAAATGCCGGGAATTTTCCGGCATTTGTTCCCAAAACCAGCCAACGCTCGCGCTTAAGCGAGTTTCCGCTCCGAGTTGCTTTCGCGCGCTACGCTCTAAGCGCGAAAGCAGGTCGTCGCGCACGCGTGCCAGTTTTACTCAGTAATCACGCTTTTAAGCTCGCGCGCAACTTTCCCAGCATCCTCAGCGCACATAAGCGCCGACACTGTGCAAACTCCGTCAAGCTCAAGACCGCGAATAGGGAACACCGTGTTCTCGTGAATTCCGCCAATTGCCAACGTTTTTACGCCCATAGAGTGCGCAACTTTCGCAACTTCGTTTACGCCTTCAACTCCCAGTGGAGGCACGTCGTGCGCTTTCGTATGCGTTTCAAAAGCTGCACCAATGCCAATCACATCCGGCAGTGGAACGTCGTTTTCTTTGCACTCGCGGTAAGCTTTCTCCATCAAATCCGGTCGAGCGCAAGAAAGCCCAACCATCCACTCTGCTGGCATCGCCTTTCGTGCCTCAACAAACGGCGTATCCTTTTGCCCAACGTGCAAGTTGAAACCAAGATGAGCTGCGCAATCAACATGATCGTCAATAAACACAGGCACATCGCCGTGTCCGGAATCAATAAGCGCGTGACGCAACTTCTTCGCCTTGGCCGAAATTTCAGCGTCATTGGAATACTTATCGCGCAATTGCACAACTGTAACTCCGCCTTCAACTGACTCTACTGCAACTTCTTCTTCCGGGCGATTTCCCATGCGCGGATCCGTTACCAAATACAGTGTCCAATCAACAGGCTCCACCGTAAACTCAATATTTGTCAAACTAAACATATCATTTACGCTAAGAGTTGAAAGCGCATCCATCCACAGTGTGCGGAAAGTGCCTGGAGCTGTGGTTTGGCGAGCTGCCCAAGTTCCAGCCGCTGCTGCGTGCACGTGCGCTGCAACAGTTGCTGCGAGCGGACGTTCCGGGTTTGCGCCAACGTATGCTGCAACTAACGCTCCCAAAGCGCAACCTGTTCCAACTACCTTAGTCATAGCTTTGTGGCCACCTGTTACGCGAGCTAAACATCCGTGAGCGTAAATCGCGTCTTTTTCTCCGGAAATTGCCACTACGGATCCGTATTTTTTAGCTAATTCGCGAGCAGCTTGAAGCGCGTCGTTTACGTTATCGTGAGAATCTACGCCTTTTCCGTTGCTTTCTTTGCCTGCAAGTGCCATTATTTCGGAAGCGTTTGCACGAATTACAGTAGGGTGGTGCTTAATAATTTCGTGTACAAAGCGCGCGCGAGGTGCAAGTGCTGGAACGCCGATTCCAACCGGGTCAAGCACCCACGGAGTATCAGCTTTTTCGCATCCTTCAACAGCTGCGCGCATGTATTCGGAAGTTTCTGGCTGATGGAATGTGCCAACGTTTATGAGCACGCCTGTGGCAATTTGCGCAAGTGCATGCGCTTCTTCTGGATCGGTTACCATAATTGGCGATGCTCCTGCAGCGAGCAGTGCGTTGGCTGTAATGTCTTGCACGATTACGTTCGTGATGCAATGGGTGAGTGGCTGCTGTGTGCGCACACGTTCGATGCATTGACGCACGTCGTTAAGGAACATACGTCGGCGTGCGCGTACAGAGAAGCATGTGTCGACTTGCGTTGTTGAGCTTGTGCAGTATTCGTTTGCTTCGTTGCAGGTATTTGTTTTTTCAGTGTTGCATGTTGTCATAATGTTTCCCTTCGCTAGCACTATCTAGATCAGGTTTTACGGATGTAATCTCAGCGCTTGACTTCACAATTTGTTGCAATTGCGCACTCCGAACCATCCTTCGACTATATCTTTTGTTCATGACTTACGCTCTTTTGCGTTAGTGTCTCATTTTGCTTGTTTTGCAGCACTTGCAGGAATCTACAAAAATCGCGCCGCATTTTTGCAACTTCTTCTACATATTTTTGCTTTCAACTGTGTAAACATAAATATAGTAAATAAAAAGTAGATTATAGAAGTTACGAAAGCGAGATAACATGGCAAACGATTCCATGCTAGAACAAAAGACTCCGCTCACAGCGCGCGAATACGCGACACGCACAGCAATACGCGCGATTGCAATCATCGCATCTGTTTATGGCATGGCTGCTTCGTGGGAAGGCTTGATGACCTTCACTTATTTTACGAATCTTTCTAACCTTATGATTTGCGTAGCTCTTGCTGGATCGCTTTTGCTTGATACAGCTGCGTTTATGCGTGCTCGTAATTCTGCATGTTCCGCCGCACAGCAAGATTCCGCCGCACAGCAAGATTCTGCAGCATCTTGCGCATGGTTCGACTCAAAATCCAACGCTTGGTACATTTTCAAATTCATGATGACCATCTCAATTGCTGTCACATTCACTTTGTACCTGTGTTTCTTAGCACCTACCAATAAGCTTGGTTTTGTCGGCGCTTACATGAATAACGGTTGCAGCAGCCTTTGCGTTCACGCAGTTGCGCCGCTTCTTGCAATCGCTGATTTTGTGCTTTTTGATTATCGTTTCCGCTCTACTCGCGCACATTTGTATGTTTCTACTGTTCCGCCTCTTGCTTATGTTGCTTATGCTGCTATGCTTAGTGAGTTTGCTGGTGTTCGTTGGGGTGTTCATGCAATGCGCGCGCCTTATAATTTCCTCAATTATGGCGCTCCTGCCGGCTGGTTCGGCTTTGCACCGCAAACTTTTAATGCCACTACTTTGGGCGTTGGTGTTGCGTATTTGTTAATTGTGTTTACTCTTATTTTTATTGGTGTCGGCAGTGTATTTCTTGCGCTTAAGGATGCTCGCGCTCGTGCAATATTAAAAGAATAGTATTGTTGCGCGCCACTATTGCCTAATTGCTAGAATTAAGCGTATGAGTGAGGATACTGCATTACAAGCATTATTTGACGGTACGTTACGCAATTCTTCTGGCAATGTGACTAATGCGTTGCTTGTGTATGGTGCGCCGAATACTGGTAAAACGCAGTTTGCTGTGCGCGCAGCAATTTCCGGCTATAAGCGTTGGTCGCATAATGTTACTGCGATGGCTGTGCAAAATCGTGTTCTTGCTTCAAAAATTGACAATATTATTATTCGTCAAATTGGTGTGAGTAAGCAGTCTCGTCCAGTTGGCACTTTGGCTTCTTTAGCTTTTAATATCATTTCTGCTTGCTGTAAGTTAAAGAATGAGCCTTCGCCTAAGCTGCTAAATGGTGCTGAGCAGGATTCTTTGCTTCGTAAAGTTTTGCGCGCACACATTGAGCATGTTATGCGTGGAGATAATGGTGATTGCAATATATGCGCGCTTTTTAAGGATTATTTTGAAACGTCTCAATGGGTTATTCCATTAACTTGCGCAGTTTCTAATACTTCCGCCACTTCCGCACCTTCCGCGCCTTCAACAACTCAGGCTGCTCAAGCAGCTTCTTCGTCTCCAGAATTTTTGGCAGATAGTTTCGATATTAACAACGCTTTTATGCATCAATTGCGCGATATGCTCGCTCGTTTAGATGAGCTTGGTATTAGCGATTTTGAAAGCGAAAATTCAGTTCTTTGCGCTCTTAGTGACGAGCAATCTTACGCCAATAATAGTGATATTTTACAAACGTCTGTGCTTATTAAACGTAGATTAACTCAATGGCGTTTGGCGTTTGCTTTGCGAGCTGAATATCGAAAAATAATTGCCGACACTTATAAATCTTCTTTCCGACTTGACGCTTCGCAACTGTTGGTTGAGGGTGCAAAATCTGCGCGCGAATTAGGCGAGCATGGTTTAGTAAACTCTTCTGAAATTCCGGCTCTTCTTGTAGTCGATGATTATCAAGATATTACTTTGGCTGGTTTGAGTTTTATTGAGACTTTGTCGAAGATTGGCACGCGTTTAGTTTTGCTTGCGAATCCGGATGAATCTGTGCAATCGTTTAGAGGAGCGTACCCGGATTATGCAATTTCTGCAGCTTTGGATGAGTTGAATGCTGCTGAACAAACTTTAGAATATACGGGTTTTGCTGATTCTTGCGAAAATTCTTCCGACGATTCTGCTGATTCTTCTAAAAATTATTCTGCAGATCCAACTTTTGCAAATTATACCCAAGCACCTTCGATGCGTGAATTACTCGCTTCGCGCGTTTCTCTTTCGCTTACTTCGCAATATAAAACAGATGTTGCGCTCCCAAATCGCCCTTGGAAAATGCCAAAATTTGTAGGGTCCTTACCGATTGAGCCTATAGAAACCCCACAAAATTCTCATCTAAACTCAGATGACACTGTTTTTACAGCGTTATATCGTTCACAGCGCGAGGAATTAGATGCTGTTATTTGGCAAATGAAGCAATCTCACGTAAATAATAAGCGCAAGTGGAGCGATATGGCGTTAATTGCGCACGACAATTCCACTGTTCGTCTTTTTGGCGAGCAGCTTCGCGCTTCTGGAGTTCCTGTGCGATACTCGTTAGTAACTCGCCCATTAAAAGATGAGCCGTTTGTGCAAGGTTTATTTGCGCTTATTGAACTTGCTCAATTTGCGCAGCACGGTTTTTCTGGAATTGTTGAGCAAGTAAAACATGGTAGAAGTTTGCAAAATTTGGCTTCGTGGGTGCGTTTGCGAGTTCAGAATATTATGGATAGTCCACTTTCCTCGATTACTAAGAGCGATTCTGGATTTTACGGTGATTTAGACGTTGAAATACCTGCGAAGTTATATTCTGTAGATTCGCTTATGCGTTCTCTTTCTTCTCTTTCGGCTGTTTTAATTGAGAAAAATTGTGAAAATAACGAGAGCTTTGAATCTAATGCGCCTTTGCGAAATCTTGTTCATAACTGGGATTTGTTGCAAAATTCGCTTCATAATGCGCAAAGCAAAGCGTACTTTGAATCTCAAATTTTGGTTGATAATAGTCGTATTGATGGCAGTTCAAATGAGCTTATGCCATTGTCTCTTGATGCATGCTATTTGCTTTGTGTAGCAGATGTTGCACGTTTTATAGATGATGATTCTAATGTTCGTAAAGATTCTACAGTGTTGCAAATATTGCAGAATATGGCACCTCGGAATCCGCACGTTGCATCTTTTGTAAAACTGTGGAAAAACGTGCAAATTCTCGCTTCTCGTATGCATAATAATCCTGATTTGAGTAGTGCTCAATACGCTCTTGGTGAGGCTTGGAATATTTGTCATGTTGCTGAGCGTTGGCAGCGTATGTCTTTACAGCATGATTCGGAAGGTTATCGAGCTAACGATCGCTTGGATGCTGCAATGCGTCTTTTTGATTATGTTTCTTCATATGCTTCTTCTGATATCTCGTCAATGAATACGTTTGACGATACTTTTAGACAAGAAAATATTGTAGGTATTGCAGATTTTATAGCTCAAGTTCGTGGCATGGAAATTGAAGCTGATTCTCTTGCTAAAGTAGCGCCTGTTCCAGATGCTGTAACGCTTACTACTCCTGCTGGTTCTGTTGGCAAACATTGGAATCTTGTGTGGATGCCTACTTTGCAACAACGTGTGTGGCCAAATCTTGCTTCTCGTAGCACTATGTTTGGCGCAGAAAGTTTAGCGAATATTATTTTGCATTCTAAGATTTCTGCTTCTAAATTGACTGTGAATGCGTCACTTCTTTCAAATAATGATAAATCTGCAGTTTTTGCCTCGGAACAGCGCAGTTTTTTGTTAGCTATTACGCGCGCAACAGAGCGTTTGTATATAAGCGCGCAATATAGCGATAGTGCTGTGCCAAGCGACTTTCTTTATTATTATTTGCCTGAAAGATACTACAATAATGAAAATTCGCGCACGCCTTTTACGGAATTTACTACACCTTTTGCCGGTTTAGATATGGATGTTCGTGGATTAGTGTGTGCTGCTCGTTCGCAAATTTTGCGTGCTTCTTCTATGAAAGAAGAGTTTGGAAATAGTGTAGGTAATGCAGGTAATGCAGGTAGTGCGAATAGCTCCGATAGTGAGAATAGTAAGTCTAGAAATGCGATTATTGACGCTGCTCAAACGTTGCAATTACTTAAAGAAAATGGAGTATTTTGCGCTGATCCTTTTGAATGGGATTTTATGAGCGATGTCGATGACTATGTTGATGAGAAATCTTCTGTTGGAAAAGATAATGAAAAAGCTAGCTCTGCTAAAAAAACTAACTCTGTTGTAAGCTTGTCTCCTTCAGCTGTAGATAGTTTGTGGGCATGCCCTGTGTGTGGATTGGTCAATCGTCAGCTTTTAGGCCCTCAACCCGGCAGCGCAGCAACGTATTTTGGCACGCTAATTCACGAAACTGCAAGGTGGGCAAGCGAAAATCAGCATTACGATATGCCGGAAACTGAAGTCGATGAAACTGAAGTTGATGAAACTGAAGCGACGAATAATTCAGCCGACTATTCGCCTTACTCTCCGCTTGTGCGCCGCAGTAACGCAATCGCAAATCTTATGGAAAACTATTACTTAAGTATTGCGCCTGAACTTGCAGATATTCGAGATAGTAAGGAGCATTATTCGGCTCTTGCGCGTGAGAAGAATATTAAACGTGCGTTACATGCAATTGCGCAATATTTTGTCACTTCTTACGATCAATCAACATATGCGCTTAACTCAAAAAAGTCAGAAAACGGCATATTAGAATCTCTTACAAAAAGCGAAAAATCTTTAGAAAGCAGCATAGGCAGATTGCAACAAGCGTATTGCGAATTGCAAACAAGCGCGCATTTTGGATTTAATGATATTACTCGCGTATTGAACAATACTTTTAAGAATGCAAATTTGCAAACCGTTACTACGCATGACTGCTACGAATTGATGGGTGCTTTAGTTGGAGGGTGGCCGGATGGCGCAAGTGAAGATATGCAAGTACATATTCACGGTCGAATTGATCGCATGGAAAAGCGCATCAATTCAGATGGTTCTGAGCATATTCGTTTACTGGACTACAAAACAGGAAAACCTTTAACAGCAAGCGGAGTTTTTAACGATTTGCAGCTAGTTTGCTATCAGCTTGCTTTACTTTTTTCTGATGAGAATCCGCTTATTGATGCTTCGAATGCGCCGATTATTTCACGAAGTGTTCTATTTCACGTTGCTAAGAATGATTATCCTGCTCAAGATCATAACGTTGCTGAAAACGTGTATCAGCCGCCGCTTTGCGTAAAAAATACTTTAAATAATAATCCGCTTGAGTTACGAGTTGGATTCAAAAATATGGCAAGATTGTTAGATTGTCCGCAGCTTGACGATATTGCGAAGAATTGTCCAGAAAATGTAAGCGAAAACGCTTGGCAGTCGTTTACATCATTAAATCAAAGCGCAAAATGGTCTCTTACTATGATTTCGCGCGTTTGCTATGCTGCTGCGGCAGCTCGTTCGCATAAGATTATTGCGCACCCAACTTCTGAACACTTGAAGTATTGCAATGGAAAACAAGTATGCCCAGCATGCGCAGGTTGCATAGATACTGTATATGAGGTGCTGTAGTTATGATTGATAAAACAAATAAGCAATTTACTCGCAAGAACACCGATAGCGTGGAACAAGCTGCAGCAATTCAAGCGCCAACAAATAAGAACATGATTATTGTTGCAGGAGCTGGAAGTGGCAAAACGTATACGATGACTCGTCGCGTTATCGACCTTATTGAGCGCGGAGTTGCTCCTGAAAGTATTTTGGGGTTGACTTTTACTAATAAAGCAGCTTCTGAGCTGCTTGCAAGAGTTGCTCAAGCTGTAAGTCAGCATAGTAGCGAAATAAATAAGCTCATTAATAACGGAAATTCTGCATCTTCAAGTGGCTTTTTGAAGCCAGAAGTAATGACATACGATGCTTTTTTCCAGTCAATTGTGCGCCAATATGGTTTGCTCGTTGGATTTGATCAAAATACGCAACCTTTAAGCGATGCAGGTGCGCGCGAATTAATAAAACCGCTAGTAAACGATTATGTTACTAATCATGCGGAAATACTGTCTTGGTATAGTTTTGATGCGCTTATTGACGACGTGCTTGCGCTCGCAGCAGATATTTCATGCTCGATGATTGGCATAAATAGCAGGGGAGAGTCTATAGATAGCACGTCTAAAGCTGTTCTAGAAATTCAAAAGTGGAATAACGCTTGGATTGAACATTTGCAAAAAGCAATTGATTGTGCTGAAACTACTGAAATAATTGCAAAAAAGCCTAGCTCTATTAAATTGCGTCGCGGAAAAAACGATTCGGATGAAAAATATTTCGAAAAGTGCGAAAATTACGGAAAAGAATACGTAGAATACCTGAATATTACATTAAAAAATAAGTGTTATGAATCTTGTAATAACTTGCTTGAAGCTGCTAAGAAGCGCAATGCATTACTTGAATTAGTTTTGGCTTTTGACGCAGCAAAGCAGCGCGCAAATATGGCGCAATTTAGCGACTTTACTATTGCTGCATACCGTTTGGTGACGCATTTTCCTTCTATTGCAGAGCAGTATCGCCGCCAATACAGCCAAGTTTTGCTTGACGAATATCAAGATACTTCTACCACTCAAGCAATGCTGATTGCAACGCTGTTTCATAAAAAAACTAGCGGTGTTGAAGAAGCTAGCGTTGTTGCGAAAACTAGTGAAAATCAAGACTTTTTGACTACTCAACAAACGCATATTGCTGCAGTAGGTGATCCCTTCCAAGCTATTTACTCGTTTAGAGGAGCTAGTTCCGGAGCTTTCAGAAAGCTTGAGCAAGCACTAAATATCGACCAGTCAAGTGAGTTTTCTCTTACAAGAACGCGACGCAATTCGCAGCTTATATTAAAAGCTGCAAATTCTATTACGAAACCTTTGCGAGTGCCTCCGCTTCGTCATAGTAGTTCACTTGCTACAGAAGTAGAAGTGAAAAACTTGCAATACTTAGATAATGCGCCAAAAGGTACTTTTAGTGTGTTAAATATGCCTACGCAATATCAAGAAGTAGAAGCCGTTGTGCGTTTTGTAAAATATGTAAAACATAATGCGCTATCTGAAAACGACGATACTAATTCTGCATCTGCTAGAGTTGCAGTTCTTTTCCGTAGCAAAAATAATATTCCGTTATATGAAGAAGCATTACAAAAAGCAGGTTTGCGCACTCTTACTGTTGGGTATTCTGCATTGCTTGAAAAACCAGAAATTCGAGATGTTTTAGCTCTTCTTTCTGTTGTTGCAGATCACACAAATACTCAAGCTTTGATGAGATTGCTTGCAACTCCTCGTTTTGCGCTTAATACTGATGATTTGGCTGCTATAGCTAATATTGCAACATCAAAGAATATCGAATATGTTTTTCGTGCTTTAGTGCAAGCAGGTTTAGTAGACGCTGAAACTCCTCGCTCTAAGTGGTCGCAAGTTGTTCGAGAACAGCAATCTCAAGCTTCGCAAACCAATAGTATTCATGGTGGAGTTTTTGTGGCGGATGTTTTGCTTGAAGCATACGAAACTCAACTAAGCGAAGAAGCAAAAAATAACGACAAAAACGACAATAATTTGCTTTCTGAGCTAAAAAATAATTTAAGCTCTAAAGCTTATGTAGCAGTGTTAAGAATAGGGCAAATGATTCATGCAATACAACGTGCTCAATCTGGCTCTTTGCAAGATATTATGCGCGTTGCTGTAGAAACGCTTAACGTTGATATTGACGTTGCGCTATCTCGTGCGCTTATGAATGATACTTCCTCTAATGCAACGCTTCTTGACGATATGCACTCTACTGTCGATTCTATTTGTCTACTAGCAGACGCGTATTTGCAAGAAATGAGCGATTTTACAACTCCTACTTTGCATGGGTTTATGTCTTGGATTTTCAATATAGACAAAATTAACGATCAACCTTCTTCAGTGGATGAACCTGCGGATGTCGTATTAATGACTATTCACCAATCGAAAGGTTTGGAATGGCCTGCTGTAGCGATAGTTGGGCTTAATGAAGGCGTGTTCCCAAGTAATCAAGGCGATAATTTGCGCGTAATAGCAACGCAACAAAGTGGCGTGTACAGGGAAAGGGCATACGCAACGCTCGAAGTTGCTGCAAAAGTGCCTGTTTCTATGAGAGTGGATGCAAATATATTGCCAAGATTCCCTCACGATGTTGATCTTGAAACTAGCATGGAACCTCAAAAATCTTTGAAAAATATGTTAACTGTAGACGATATCGACGCAGAAGTTTATGGTTCAAGAGCTAGAGAAATGTTTGATTTGGCAGAAAAGTTCCATGAGCATGAGCAGGCTCCAGTAGAAGCGATTCCTTCAGAAGCTAGAAAAGTGTATGACGCTGTGATGAAAACTGGCACATTGCCTCTTTCGCAAGTCGAGGAGCGTGGGCGCGCTTTGCACATTGACGAGCGTCACCTTATGTATGTTGCTTTGACGCGTGCTAAATTCGCAGCATTGCTCACTTGCAGCCAGTCTAATGCTATGAGCGTTGTTGAGAATAAAGAAAATTTTGCAAATAGTGCAGCTTCTTCTGTAGATGAATCTTCAAATATTTCAACTTCTAGAGTTAAAAAACCTTCTGTTTTTTGGCAGGAAATGTATGATTCAATGCGCGGATCTGAAGAATCTCCGGTTCAGGTCACAGCTAAGGTTTCAGATTCTTCAAATCAAGTAGGTTATGTTGTAGGGGAGTCAGCTTCGCAACTTGCGCAATTATTTAGCGAGGAAAGCTCTATTCCAACTGAAGATAATAAGAAGCAATTATCTTGGCCGAGTGCATCTAGTGAAGCTATACGTAGTGTATTGCAAAAATCTGCGCAAGACGTTGTAAATTCAAAAATTAGTAATCAAGTTTCTGGTATTTCAAAAGATAATTCTTTGCTTTACAAAGCTCAAGCTTTGCTACAAGATGCGGATTTAATGCCGAAAATTGATTGGTATCGTAACATTCAAGAGTTAAAAAACAGAGCAGAGCAGCTTTCTAATGTTGAAAATGTCAATGTGACTGCTGTGCAAAGGCGCGCTATGTTTCGTAATGATTATTCGCGCGCGAATGAAGATTTTGATGATGCGGATGCTAAGCGTTTGCGAAAGGAATGGATGGCAATTATTCGCCCTATTCCTAGTGTTTCTTCTCCTGCTTCTGATTTGGGAACTCGTTTTCATGCTTGGGCTGAACAGTTTGTAAAAGCTGGTTGCGTGAATAAAAATTCTATTCAGTATGACGTTGATGAGAACGTTGATGAGAACGTTGATGAGAACGTTGATGAGAACGTTGATGAGAACGTTGCTGGAACTTGCGAGAATATTTCGCAAAATGCAAAATCTTCGGAGCGCAAATTGTTGATATGGAAGCAGCGCTTAATAACATCAAAATGGGCGCATCGCCGTCCTATAGCAGCAGAGCAGCCGATTGTAGCTCATGTTCCAGAATTAGGCGATCAAATTATTAATGGCAAAATCGACGCAATATTCGCAGGTGGTTTAAATCCAGAAGATCCAAGCAAATTGTACACGATAGTCGATTGGAAAACCGGTAGAAAACCAACCAAGCCACAAGATATTGCGCTTAAACTTGGTCAGCTTGACTGGTATCGTCTGCTTCTGTCTCTTATGACTAAGGTTCCGCTTGATGCTATCGATGCCACCCTTTATTATGTGAACATATCGGATGAATGTGAACGGGAAATTCATGCCGAGCAAAAAACGAAAGATGAGATCCTTGCCGAGTTACACTCTGACACGTTAATCTCCCTCGATGATGATGACGCATAAATGTTGCTATTGCAATCATTTTGCCGCAATTTATTTGCTGCAATTTTTGTTTGCTGTAACGTATTTTGCGCCGCGATTGAAACGCATCGTGCATCACTTCGAAAACGTGCAGATTCCTCGTGCAGTGTGTGTGGGCGGGCATACGCACAACATCGATTTGAGTATGAAGTAAGGAAGAATCATGACTGTTGAATTTCGTTCTGTAAAACTCAGCGATATTGATGCAATGGTTAAAGAATATGAACGTACTTGGGGTATTGCGCAAGAAGTTGGGAAAGATGCTTCGTTAAGTCTTTCTCGAAGATGTGTGTTGCATTACTTGGAACCTTCAACGCATGGTACTATTGCTGAAGTAGACGGTAAGTTTATGGGTCTGCTTTTGGCGCGAGTTTTTGGCGCACCTGTTTTATTTCCAGAAGTAGGGAGAATGCTTCGCGAGCAAGAAGCCGCAATGAAAGAAAATTGTGACAAAAACTATGCTCTCGCTTTAGAAGAAGCGTATGGCATGCGCGCGTTGGAAACTAAACTTGAAGCAAAATCTCATATTAATAATTTAACTCAAGCGGAATTGGAGCTTTTCCTTGTATCTCCGGATGCTCGTGGGCATGGTGTCGGTGGAGGCTTGTGGAAGCGAACAATGCATATGCTAAGAAATAATGGCGTAAATCGTTACTATTTGCATACTGATTCAGCGTGCGACGTAAGCTTTTATGATTATCACGGGCTTAGAAGAGATGCTTCTTTTATGCGTTCGGATCATCCTTATGAAGCTAAGAACGTGAAATCTTTGGTGGATGACTTGTATATTTACTCAGGTGAGCCGAGAGTTCGTTCAAAGCAAGCGAATGCTCGTTCTAAAACGTGCTAATAAAAAATATGCAAATGTATAACGTGCGTGACTTGCTTGACAAAAGGAGCAAAGAAATATATGTCGTCGCAAACGGCAACTAAGAAAGCATCGGTATTTTCTCAATATTCTAGATTATTTTCATTTAATGGAGCTAAAGCGTTTTGCGTAGCAGGCGCAATTGCGCGTTTGCCAATGTCTATGATTGCGTTGGGGATTGTTCTTGCATTAAACCATTTGTATAACAACTGGACTATTGCTGGAGCAATGTCTGCGTCGTATGTGCTTGCACAAGCTGCGGTAACTCCTGTGTATGCTAAGCTTTTCGACCGTTTTGGTCAGCGTAAAGTCGGAGTTATTGCGCTAAGTGCACAAGTAATCGCTATGATTTCTTTTGCATGTGCAGCGTTATTTAAGGTTCCTCTTGTTTTGCTTTTTGTGCTAGCAATTGTGATGGGCGTAACTCAGTTTGCTTTTGGCGCGTTGGTGCGTACTCGTTGGGCTTATACATTGCGTGCAGAAGATGACGATTCTTTATTAAACGTTGCTTATGCGTTGGAATCTGGTATCGATGAAATTGTGTTTATATTAGGACCTATTTTAGCTGCGTGGTTAGCAACTTCTGTGCATCCTGTTTCGCAATTATTCGTGCCAGTATTTGCAAGTGGATTGGGCGGAGCTTGGTTCTTTTCTCTAAAAAATACTCAACCTGCTGTGCTTAAAGTAGTGGAAGTTCCAACTGCTGCAGCTGAAGACGTTGATGTATTAATCGCTTCTCAAAAAGAAGATGAAATTTCTAAAGATTATGCGGAATCTCAAAAGCAAGAACCGAAACGCTCATTTGCAGACAAATTTAGTCTTAAGCAATTGCACAATCATCACTCAAAAAAGCGTGGCAAAAACGTGCTGCTTTACCGCGGTATTATCCCGCTAGTGCTCATGTTTGTTGTGTTTAATATGAGTTTTAGTGCATTTGACGTGTCTGTAACAGCTGCAATGAAAGCTCAAGGACTTGATCATTTTATTGGTATGCAGCTGGCATTGTTTGCATGCGGTTCGCTTGTGGGAGCGATTATTTTTGGATCGCATAAATTCCGCGGTTCTAATTGGTCGCATTTGATTGTATTTTTGACTGGTTTAACTGTTGGATTTGTGCTTATGAGTCTTAATATTGACAGACTTATGCTTATGAGCGTTTTTGAAGTGCTTTCCGGCTTATGCGTTTCGCCAATTTTTGCTACTGGAAATCTTATCGTTAAAGCAACTGTCCCTGAAGAATCGCTTACGGAAGGCCTTTCATGGCTACCAACTGCGTCTGCTGTCGGCTGTTCTTTAGGTTCGATGGCTGCTGGAGCTGCAATAGACTCGTGGAATTCGCATGCCGGAATGATGGTTCCGTGGATTTCAACAATGGCAGCTATACCTATCGCAACGTTCGGCTGGTTTATTGTAATGGTGCTTAAAAAGCGACATTAACTGCGCACGCGTGTAAAGTTTCTGCCGCTTTTTGGCTAGGGAACGGCAGTTTCTTTACGCCGCTGTAAAGTTTCTGCCGTTTCAGTAACAAAAGCTGAGTTGAGTCCTAACGGTACACTAGAAAGAAGTGCGCAATATCGCAAGATGTAGTGAGATGAATATGAAAATAGAATATGATGAACGTACTGAGGAAATTCTTGCTGAAGTAGTACGCGATGCGTTGCAATCTGACGCTGATAATATGCGTTCTCTTAATAACCAAGAATCTTCTGCGTCGTCTAAGCAAATTCGACAGTCGGTGAAAAAAGTGAATAAAAAAATGTCTTCTGATACTTCAACTAAATCAGTATCTACTAAAGATGTAAAATCTGCTAAAACTAAATCAACTAAAAAAGCTAAATTCAACAAAGAAACTAAAACAGAAAACGCAAAGTCATCAACTCGTAGAACAGGAAATGTTCTTCCTCCTGTAGTTAACGATCAAAGAGAAGGTGCGCTTATTGCGCCGCCAAAGTATCGTAAAGGCTCAATGCGAATCGTACCGCTTGGTGGTTTGGGTGAAATCGGCCGCAATATGAACGTAATTGAATATAACGGTCATATTCTGCTTATCGATTGTGGTGTGCTATTCCCAGAAGAAGAGCAGCCAGGCGTTGATTTGATTCTCCCAGATTTTCACTACATTCAAGATCGCTTAGACAAAGTTGAGGCATTGGTTTTAACGCATGGTCACGAAGATCATATCGGTGGTGTGCCTTACCTTCTTAAAATGCGTCCCGACATTCCGTTAATTGGTTCAAAGCTAACTCTTGCTTTTGTGGAAGCTAAGTGCAAAGAGCATCATATTGATCCGGAGCTTATTCGCGTAGAAGGTCGCGATAAGATGAAAGTCGGTCCGTTTAACCTTGAATTTATTACTGTTACGCATTCTATTCCAGATGCGCTCGCTGTGTGCGTAAAAACTCCGGCCGGAACGCTTATTGATACTGGAGATATTAAACTTGACCAGCTTCCTCTTGACCATCGCATTACTGATTTAGTTGAGTTCGGGCGTTTAGGTGAGCAAGGCATAGATTTGCTTATGGCTGATTCCACTAATGCTGAAGTACCAGGATTTGTGAAGCCTGAAACTTCGATTGGTCCGGCTTTGGATCGCGCTTTTGCTGAAGCTACGCGCAAAATTATTGTTGCTAGCTTCTCAAGTCACGTTCATCGCGTGCAACAAGTGGTTGACGCTGCGCATAAGTTTGGGCGCAAAGTTGTGTTCGTTGGTCGCTCGATGGTTCGCAATATGTCAATTGCTGCGGATTTAGGCTACTTGCATATTCCTGAAAATACTGTTGTTGACTTAAAACAGGCGAAGGATATTCAGGATGACAAGCTCGTATACATGTGCACTGGTTCACAAGGTGAGCCTATGGCTGCGCTTGGGCGTATTGCAGATGGCAGTCACCGAGATATTACAGTTAACGAATTCGATACTGTTATTCTTGCAAGTTCGCTTATTCCAGGAAATGAGCACGAAGTTTACAAAGTTATTAATAAGCTTGTGCAGTTGGGTGCGCGCGTAATTAACAAAGATAATGCTGCTATCCACGTGTCTGGTCATTGCAATGAAGGCGAGTTGCTGTACTTGTACAACATTGTGAAGCCAAAGTGCGCCATGCCAATTCATGGTGAGCATCGTCACTTGGTTGCAAACGGATTGATTGCAGTAAAAACTGGCGTTGATCCAAATAACGTTGTGCTTGCTGAAGACGGCGATGTTGTGGATTTGTATCATGGCAATGCTGCAGTTGTTGGTTCTGTGCCATGCGGTTACGTGTATGTTGATGGTGATTCTGTCGGTGAGCTTACAGATGAAGAGCTTGAAAAGCGCAGAATTTTGGGCACGGAAGGTTTCGTTTCGAGCTTTGTTGTAGTTGATACAGAGCACGCTGACGTGGTTTCTGGTCCAAAGATTTTCTTGAATGCTGTTGCTGAAGACGAGGCTGATTTTGAGAAGGTTCGTCATCAAATTGTTGAACAGTTGCAAGATGCTATGATGCGCGGCGAGCACGATACTTATAAATTGCAGCAAATTATGCGACGCACATTGGGCAGTTGGGTGGCTCGCGCTTTACGCAGGAAGCCTATGCTCGTTCCGGTAGTTGCGGATATTGCAAAAAATAGTCAAGAATAATGAAAAATAATCAAAAATAAAGAAAAATATTCGCGATTATTCGTAAATAGCTGAAAATAATCGTAAATATAATTAAAAATAAGAAAAAATAAGAAAGGTACAAAATATGCCAGGAGCAAATCTTACTCGCATAGAAGCTCAAGAGCGTTTCGACGCTATCCAAATGCCAATTCACTACGATGTTGCGCTCGATTTAGGAAAAGGCGGACGCGATTTTACTTCGCGCACAAAGATTGAGTTCGATGCTAAGGCTGGTAGCGCAAGCTTCCTCGATTTAATTGCAAACAGCGTAGAATCCGTGGTGTTAAACGGTACCGATCTTGACGTTTCTAAAGTTTTTGCAGACAGCCGAATTGAGCTTGCAAATTTGCTTGAGCATAATACCGTAGAAGTTGTAGCAAACTGCCAGTATTCCAACACGGGCGAGGGTTTGCACAGAAGTGTCGATCCTTCTGACGGAAACGTGTATTTATATACTCAGTTCGAAGTGCCGGATGCTCGCCGTGTTTATGCTGTATTTGATCAGCCAGATTTGAAAGCTGTTTTTGATTTTACGGTTGATGCTCCAGAAAGCTGGATCGTTACTTCAAACATGCCAATTAAAAGCGAAACAGCGTTAGAGGGCCGCGAAACTGAAGCAGGCACTTTGGAAAATGGTGCTGTAGAAGGCATGAAGCACTGGGTATTCGAGTCAACTCCAAAGATGAGCTCTTATTTAACTGCTATTTGCGCAGGACCTTACGCGCAATGGCACACAACTTACGACAACGAAGACGGTCGCGTAGTGCCAATGGCAATGTACTGCCGTCAGGCACTTAAAGACGCTTTTGCAAAAGACGTTGACTACTTGTTCGATATTACGAAGAAAGGTTTTGCTTTCTACGCTAAGACTTGGGGAGTGCCGTATCCGTACGCAAAGTACGATCAGATTTACGTGCCAGAATATAACGCTGGAGCTATGGAAAACATTGGTATGGTTACGATTCGCGACCAGTACGTGTTTGAATCCAAAGTCACGGACGCTTATGCTGAGCGCCGCGTTGTAACAGTTTTGCATGAGCTTGCACACATGTGGTTCGGCGACTACGTGACCATGAAGTGGTGGAATGATTTGTGGCTTAACGAATCCTTCGCAGAATTCACTTCTACTCTTGCAACTGCTGAAGCAACCGAATGGCATGACGCTTGGAGCACTTTCAATTCCGGCGAAAAAAGCTGGGCACTTAATCAAGATCAGCTTCCAACAACGCACCCAATCGTGGCTCCAATCAACGATTTGAATGACACTTCCGTCAACTTCGACGGCATCACTTATGCAAAGGGTGCTTCCGTATTGAAGCAACTCGTAGCGTATGTTGGTCGCGAAAAGTTCTTTGAAGGAATCCATAACTATTTGAGCAAGCATGCATACAGCAACGCAACTTTGGCCGATTTGTTGCACGAGTTAGAGCTTACAAGCGGCCGCGATCTTAAAGCTTGGAGTGCTCAATGGCTTGAAAAGGCTGGAATTAACACGATTTCTACCGAAGTCGAAGAAGCAGGTGACGGCACTATTGCTTCCTTGCGTTTGCGTCAGAGCGCGCCAGCTGAGCATCCTGTTCTTCGCGCACACCGTTTGGCTGTTGGATTCTACAATGTAGACGAAGCAACTGGCGAAATTAAGCGCACAAAGCGAATCGAACTTGACGTAGACGGCGAAGTGACGGAAGTTGTTGAGGCGCGCGGCGAAAAAATGCCAGCACTTATCCTTGTAAACGACGACGACTTGACTTACACGAAGCTACGTTTTGACGAAAAGTCGCTTGAATTTGCTGCCGAAAACTTGTATCGTTTCAAGGATTCTTTGACTCGCTCACTTATTTGGCTCGCGTTGTGGGACATGACTCGCGACGCAGAATTCCCAGCAGAACGCTTCGTGGAACTCAGCCTTAAAGCTTTGGCAACTGAGCGCGAATCAACTACTTTCCGCTATGCTCTTGGTCAAGTGAAAGTAACTGCAAGCCACTACGTTGTCCCAGAGCGTCAAGCAGAAGTCGCAAAGCATGTTGCTCACGAATTGTGGCAGTTGGCTTTGGCAGCTTCTGCAGGTTCCGACGAGCAATTCCAGCTCGTTAAGGCTTATCTTGGATACGGCGAAGTTGGAGATGCTGAGTTCTTGCGCGTAGCTAACGGATTGCTTGACGGTTTCGTGAGTTTGGAAGGCTTGGAAATCGACAACGACTTGCGCTGGAGCATTTTGATTGCGCTCGCAGGCGTGAATGCTTTGGATGAAGCTGGAATTGACGCGGAACTTCAAAAGCGCGACACGACTGAGAATCGCGAATACGCTTACCAGGCTCGTGCAGCTCGCTCAACTGCAGAAGCTAAGGATTGGGCTTTTGAACAGGCTTTGCGCAATCTCGATTTGACTAATATGCAAATGGGCGCTGTGGTTGCCGGATTTGCAAGCACAGCTAAAGGCGATTTGGTTAAGCCTTATGTTGAGCGCTACTTTGCTGAAGTTGAGTGGATTTGGAAGAACCGCACATTCCATATGGCTGAGGCTCTGATTGAGGGCTTGTATCCTGTGTATGCGCCGGTTGAGGAGCTGGTTAAGCACGGTGAAAAGTGGCTTGAGGCTCATGCTGATGCGGATCAGGCTTTGCGACGCATGGTGCTTGGTAGCCTTGATTCTTCGCGTCGCACGCTTAAAGTGCAGCATTACAACGCTTCTTTGCGCTAGTGCGATGTCCTGCTTTCGCGCTGCATTGAGCAAGTAAGTTCTTGTTTAATGTGGCGCGAGTTTTTTTGTTTAATGTGGTGCTTGGCTGGCAGTTTTCTGGAGTGGCTGTGAGGGGTGGGGTTACTTGTCTCGCAGCGCTACGCTCCTATACCTCATTTGGACTAGTGGATAGGTAGTTAAGTTTAGTTTTTTGCTTACTTTTTCTGCGGAAATAGTTATTCATCATCACGATTATTACTATCGCTCCGCTTTTATATTGCTCGACCAAGCAACACCCACCCCTCACTACTGATAAAAACGCTAGTGTTTTGTGGTGTGGTAGGAGAGTCTGGTGCAGTTTGTGCAGCAGCGCGAATGCTAGTGTCCACTAGGGGATAAGTATTCAATATCTGCAGAGCATGAATGTTAAAGTTCACTAATCAACAAGTAATCGATGTTCGCAGAAGTATTACTGCAAAGCTTCTTTGCTGCGCTAGCGCGTTATGCGAAACAGTGAGTAGAATTGCGAATAGTGTGTGACGCGCTAGTATGCGATGTTGTTTGCTTGCGCGCAAGAGAAGTGATTTTTGCGAAAGAGGCTTTATTATGCCAAGAATGTTTGGTACAGACGGTGTGCGTGGATTAGCAAATCGCGATTTAACAGCGCAACTTGCGTTAGATTTAGGTGACGCTGCAGTGCGCGTTTTGGGAGATAAAAGCGCGGTTGCGTCTGCTGCAGAAGAAGAAGCGTCATCAGATACCTCTTCTCGCTCCGCTCACGCTCGTCGCCGCGCACTTATTGGTAGAGATACTCGCGTTTCTGGCGATTTTCTAGCTTCTGCTCTCGCTGCTGGCATGAGTGCTGGCGGTTTTGATGTTATCGATGCTGGAATTATTCCAACTCCTGGTGTTGCTTTCCTCACTTCCGTGCTTAACGTTGAAATGGGTGCTGTTATTTCTGCGTCGCATAATCCTATGCCAGATAACGGCATTAAATTCTTTGCGCGCGGAGGCTTTAAGCTTCCAGATAGCAAGGAAGATGAGATTGAGGCTGTGCTTGGTCAAGATTGGGAGCGTCCAACTGGTGCTGGTGTAGGTCGAGTCAGCCATGATACTACTACAGCTACTAACTTGTATATTGATCATTTAGTTTCTGCTGTTGCGCCTTTAAGTAACGCTTCTACTACGCGCCCAAAGCCGCTTGCAGGTTTGCGTGTTGTAGCAGATTGCGCGAATGGTGCTACTTCTGTTGTTGCTCCTGAGGCTTTGCGCCGCGCTGGTGCAGAAGTTGTAGTTATTAACGCATCTCCTGACGGCTACAACATTAACGATCATGCGGGCTCGACTCATCCTGAGCAGTTACAAGCTATGGTTAAAGCTTCTAAGGCTGATTTAGGTGTTGCGTTTGATGGTGACGCGGACCGCTGCTTGGCTGTCGATGAAAACGGCAATATGGTTAATGGCGATCAAATTATGGGTATTCTTGCTCGCGCTAAAAAGGCTGAAGGCAAGCTTAATCATGACACTCTTGTAGTTACAGTTATGAGCAATCTTGGCTTAAAACTTGCTCTTAAAGATATGGGTATTGCAACAGTGCAAACAAACGTTGGCGATCGCTACGTTCTTGAAGAAATGCTCAAGCACGATTATTCGCTCGGCGGCGAGCAGTCTGGTCACGTTATTAATCGCGAATTTGCAACCACCGGCGACGGTACGCTTACTGCTTTGACTTTGTGCCGTGAAGTTGTGCGTTCAGGCAAGAAACTTTCGCAAATGGCTGCAGACTTCCCACAGCTTCCGCAAGCTCTTGTAAATGTGCCAAATGTAGATAAAATGGCTTCGAAAACTAACGCAGCTGTGCTTGCAGCTGTTGAGAAAGAATCGAAACTTCTTGGAGATACAGGTCGCGTGCTTTTGCGTCCTAGCGGCACCGAGCCTCTTGTGCGCGTTATGTGCGAGGCTGCAACTCAAACTCAGGCGGATGAGGTTTGCGCTCGTCTTGCTCAAGTTGTGGTTGATAATCTGAAGTTATAAGTTTGTTTACTTTTGCGTTCTCTGTTTGCTTACATCTCAGTCGGCTCTAGCAGTGCGCAAATAATTTTGATACACTTATATCTTTAGTGCTGCTTTCAAATTCTGCTCGCGGCATGTAAATTTTGTATATTTTCGCGTTATTATGCGCGTTATTTAAAACGGTGAAAAGGAGTCCTATGTTTACGCATCACGCAAGTGTTGATACTAAGCTCAGTCGCGCTGTTGAGCGCTTGCTTGATTCCGCTACAGAAGACGGCATTTTGCCGATTGTGCAGGCAGGTGAGCCTGTTCTTCGCCAGCGTACTGTTGCGTATGATGGTCAGCTTACACGTGCAACTCTTACTAAGCTAATTTCGTTAATGCATAGCACAATGTTGGAAGCTCCGGGAGTTGGTTTAGCTGCTCCTCAAATTGGTCTTGGTCTTGCTATTGCTGTTATTGAAGATCATGTTCGTGATGATGAGGACGATCCTCGTGACATCGCAGAGCTTCCGTTTAGAGCTATTATTAACCCTCATTATGAGCCTATTGGTACGCAAACTCGTAGTTTTTATGAAGGTTGTTTAAGCGTTTCCGGCTATCAGGCTGTACGTCAACGTTGGCTTGATATTCAGGCTACTTGGCAGGATGAGGACGGCAAACAACATTCCGAGCGTTTGCATGGTTGGCCTGCGCGTATTTTCCAGCACGAAACAGATCATCTTCGTGGTGAACTTTATATTGATCGTGCAGAAATGCGTTCACTTTCCACTGATGAGAACCTTGAGGATTATTGGGCAGATGAAGCAGTTCCAGTGGCGGCGGCTCGCACTTTGGGATTTGCTATCTAGGTTTTATTGTCAATTTATTTATTAATTTGATTTTGTTTTTGATTAATAGATACTGACTATATTTTTCTGTTTTTCTATTTTTGCGTCGTATTTTTTACTGATTTATGTCGTGTTTATAGAATTTTTTGTTTCAAACAAGCACTTTTTTGTTACGTCTGGTTTGTTTTGTGTGCTTTTAGTAATAGAATTGAGCGCAAGTGGTTTGTTAAACATTTTTCGGTTAGCAAATTTATGGGATCTGTTCCATTAACAAAGGAGAGACGAGTGAAAGTTTGCGCTCAATGCGGTACCCAGAATATTGATACTGCAAAATTCTGCAAGGGTTGTGGTAACAAGTTTGAGGCTGCTCAGCCGGCACCCGTTCAGCCGGCACCCGTTCAGCCAACACCTGCTCAGCCGGCACCTGTTCAGTCAGTACCTGTTCAACATGCTCCAGCTCAGCCAGTGCCTGTTCAGCAAGTGCATGTTCAGCCTACACCAGCTCAGCCGGCGCCTGCTCAGCCTATTGCGCAGCATGCTCCTCAGTTTGCGCGTCCTAGTATGCCTCAGCAGGGTATGCCAGCTCAGCCAGGAATGCCTCAGCAGGGTATGCCTCAGCAGGGTATGCCAAATATGCAACGTCCAGGCTATCCATATGCTCAGCAGGGTATGCCAGCTCAGCCAGGAATGCCGGGTATGCAGAATCGCCCAAATACTCCAGGCGTTTCGCACTATAGCCAAATTTCAAACCAGCTTAATGCTGAACAGATGATGAACTTCTTCCGTTGGTTAGTAACTGCTCTTAAGAATCCTTCTCAGAGGTATCGCGTATCTAATATTTACGCAGTTTTAATTTCTGTGATTTCTGGTTTGCTGTTTGGTTTCCAAGCATATTTCTCTTCGCTTTCTTTCTACAATGCTTCTAATAGCACTGCTTTGGAACTTGTATCTAAGTTCGCTGGACAGCAAACTCCTGGTGTGCCTTTTACACTATTCTTCTATAAGTTTGTTATTGGAATGATTACCGTATACGCTGTATACGGTGTAGCTTTGCTTGGCATGAAGATGTTTGGTGAAGAGGTTTCGCCAGCTCAGCTTCACGTTCTTTTTGCTCAGAAACTCGTACCGCTTTTAGGCTTGCAAATTGTTTCAGTGATTTTGACTTTCATTGCTCCATCTATTCCTGTTATGAATTACTTTAAAGGAAAAGTAGAAGGCAGTGATTCTTTAGTTGCATCTATAATCTACAGCAATTCAGACATCTCATTGTTAATGAATAATCCTAGTGCTGTTTTGCAAGTTCCATCTATGTCTTTGCACACACTTTACTTGGTATTATTGATGCTCATTCCTGTATCGTTTATGGCAACTGCACACTACAAGGGTAAGCTTGATCGTGAGTGGATGTGGGTTATCTTTATCTTGATTGGAATTGTTGCAATATTTATCGTTGCTGCAATCAATACTGCTATGGTTAATTCCTTGGTTCCTTCGAATAATCTTATGAATAAAGCACAAGACCTAGCTAATTTATTTAGGTAAATATATCTAATAAGTCATAAGCCTAGCAGTCTTGTCTGCTAGGCTTATTTTGTAAAAATATACGGAGAGAAATATATGAATTGTCCATATTGCAACAGTCAAAATGCTTATGGAGCTATAGTATGCTCATCTTGTGGAGCTAGTCTTGTGCCGCAGCAAGCTAATTCAAGTTATCAGCCAATGCAAAGTGCTCAATATCAGCAAAATCAAATGAACGATGTACAACAAACGCAGTTCATTCAGCAGAATACGCAAGCTTATCCTCAACCTGTTTATAGCAGTCAAAATACTTATGGACAGCAGGATTATTCAAATCAACAGTACTATAATCAGCAGGATTATTCGCAAAATCAGCCTACAGAATATTATGCTCCTGATTCGTTTAATCCTAATTTCGTAGCAGGTAATGTTGTGAGAAGCACGCCTATGAAACACAGCACAAAAATTATGCTTATTGTAATTGGCATTGTTATTGTGGTTCTTGGTATAGGTTATACAGTTATTCAACAGAATGTGTATTCTCCACAAGCAACAATTCAACGTTATGTGAAGTCTTTGCAAGAAGGCAATTTTGATGAAGCTAACAATATGACAGATTGGTCTTCTTCTAAAGTTCCAGAAAATTATCGTGCCTTACTTACAAGCGCAATAGGCAGAGCTTCCAAGAATCATATGTCTTACATGAGTGTTGATAGTGGCCCATACAATTCATTTAAGCTTTCTTACAAAATTGGCGATAGTGATGCTTCGGCGGTAATAAGCCTTGTACCAGCTGGCAAACAGTGGCTATTCTTTGACTCTTATAAAGTTCAATATCCACCATTTGGTCACATTACCATAACTGTGCCAAATGAAGTTGATAAAATAAAAGTTAATGATTCTGAAATAAATTTGTCTACTCTCAAAAAATCGCCGAAATATGACGGTGAAAGCTACAGTTCAGAATACGGTTATTCAGTATATACATCAGCTACAGAATATAGACTTCCAGTGTATCCTGGTGCTTACCATATTGAATCTGCAAAAAGTTCGCAACTGTGGACCACAAATTCTGCTGACGCGTCAATTAGCGAAAAAGATAGTTCGGAATCTGCAAGTTTAGAGTTAGAAGCTACAGAAACATTAAAGGATGAGCTTACTAAGGCTATTCAAAAGCATGTCGATAAATGTGTAGCGTCAACTGAAACTGATGTTCCAGAGAGTTGTAGATTTGCAAGCTTTAGTTACTATACCAGCTATAAATATGACAATATTAAGCGTAGTGTTAATAGCACTCCTATGTTGGATCAAGTTAACATGTCGTCAGGAACTTTTCAGAGCGATGAGGTTGGTGTAGACATTACTTATCGCTATAAGGACGATGATGATGATAGCGATTGGAGAGACTCGCACACTAGAAATAGTGGTTATGTTTATGGAAAGTTTAGTATTAAAGATAATAAGCTAGTAATAGATTTTAACCAAGACTAAACCTAACGAAATGTGCAAAATTTAAAGGCGCATTAAATACGAATAAAAGTTTCCCTCTACAATTTGTTTTGCAGAGGGAAACTTTTTTATAGCGTAGATTTGCGCACTGGTAGATTTGCGCATTGTAAAGTATGACACTAAACGCATTTTTCAGTATGGATATGTTATACTGGTAGTCCGTATATTTAAAGGTTGATATACAAGCAATTTTCAATGAAGAAAGGTAGTCGATGACGTTTATCTCTCGTGCAATACGCTACATTCTGAGGAAACGAATAAAAACAGCAATAGTTTTCATTATTGTATTTCTTATTTCGACATTGTTATTTTCTACTTCTGCAGTTTCAAATGCTGCAGGTAGAGAAGGAGAAAAAGTTGAAGCGCAAGCAGAGTCTAGTTTTGTGCTCGCAAATAACCCTCAAATAAACCCTGGAACTCCTAGAGGAGCTGGAACTGTAAAACCTAAAGATGTACAGGCAATTGCAAAGTTAAATGGAATTGCTTCCTACGTTGTTCGACAAAATGTAACAGCGGATTTAGTTAATGCTAAAGCGGCAAGAATTCCAGGCGTACAAGAGTATGACAATAAGCGTGAACAGCAGTTTGGCAATGCCGTTAATATTGAAGGGACGAATGACTCTACTGGTTTAAATACTTTTAAAACAAAAGCAATAACTATGTCTAAGGGCAAGCATCTTATTGCTAACAACGTTCATGCATCACTAATTCATGAAGATCTCGCTAAAGCTAACGGATTACATGTAGGAGATACTCTTACACTTCGCGCTAATCCTTACGATGCTGACAATATTCAACAATCAACAGCAACAGTAAAAACTCGTATTGTTGGAATTTATGCCGGAGCAAATAAGCGTCAAGTCGCAACTAGGGCGGAATTGACAGCTAATACCGTGTATACGGATTTGCAAACTACTCGCGAATTATACAAATATAAGCCTGGAAAAGAAATATATCAGGATGCAAGTTTTAGAATAAAGCGCGGCGAGGATGCGGATAATATTATGTCTCAAGCTGCGAAATTGCCTATTGATTTGCAAAACTATCAACTAACTCGTGACGATCAGTTCGTTTCTGGTTTGTTGAAAGCAGCAAAGGGAGTGCGCTCAATAATGACTGTTACAACAATTGCTGTTGTATCATTCGCTATTATTGCTTTGGCATTAGTGCTTTTGCTGTGGATGAATGAGCGACGTAATGAAATTGGTGTGTTTGTTGCAATTGGCACTGGCAAATTATCTATAGTTGGTCAATATCTTGCTGAGATTGTGCTTATTTCAATACCTTCGTTGATTGTGGGTTACCTTTTTGCAAAAGTTATAGCTCCGTTGATGGCTAATGTTGCTCTTGGCTCTGTGCAATCATCAGCCGCCCGTGAATTGAGTAATATGGGTCAAGCTGGTGGAAATCTTGAATCAACTTTGGCAACAAAAACTTTAGAAACACTTAGCGTACAAGTAGATGCTCAGTGTTTTGTCGGAGTTTCTACAATCGTTGGTGCAGTAATCGTTGTTGCAGTTGTGTTGTCTTATTTGCCAATTATATGCAAATCTCCTCGTGAGCTCCTCGGATTGCAAAAGTAGAACTATGCTGTTTGGCGGCATAGTTTTCATAATTCGTCGTATGAAAGTTATTTGAAAAGTTAGTGAGTAACATTATGAATGGTGAAGTAATTTCTTTATGTGCTCGAGCGAAACTTGCAATATTGCGCAAACCTCGACGTAACGCAATAATTGTGCTGATTATGACTCTTGTTTTAAGTGCGCTAGTTTCACAAGCTGGTATCAGTGCTTCTGTTGAGGGTGCTAGGGATCGTATTCAATCCAGTATTGGCTTAGGTTTTACTGTACGAGCAAAAACTCGAGGTGAAACTCTTCCAGAGCAAAGTAATGCAAATTCTAATTCTGCTACTGCTACATCTAGTTCCTCAATTCCTCAAGATTTGGGCGCAAATGAAGGAATTGACTCTAGTCAAATTCGTAAATTTGCTGCGATTTCGAGCGTAAAAACTGTAGTGGAAGAGCGCGATGTTTTAGCTGTGCCTGTTGGAAAGCAACTTGTGCTTCCTGCGCAGGGTCCTAGACTAGACGATGATGTTTTGGCTCATGCTGCCGGAATTACTGGCACAACAGATTCTCGATTATCTCAAGGTTTTCAAGAGGGATTGTACCGTTTAGAGCAGGGTGAGCATATTACTAATCGTTCTTCTGGTAGAGCAATAGTGCATCGTGATTTTGCTAAGAAGAATAATCTTAAGATTGGTTCTACTATAATTCTTAAGCAGGGGTTTAATGTAAAAGTTCGTGTTGTTGGTATTTTTGCCGGCAAATTGCAAACTAAAGGAGCGCTTCCTTCGGATACGTCAGAAAACCGCATATTTACTGACTTAAGTTCTGCGTTGTCTTTGGCGGGTTCTTCTAATCGAAGTGTTTTGCGTTGTGTTGTTGAGCGTTCTGATTTATTAGCTAGTGCAATACGGGAGGCTAAAAGTATTACTGGCAAGTGGGCAGATGTAGAGCAGAATGCTTCGCAATTGTCTGATGTAATAAGCTCGGTTAACTCTGTGCAACAACTTGTGCGAATGATTTTTGTGGCACTAAGTTTTGTTGGTATTTTAGTGCTTGGACTTGTATTAGTGTTCTGGGTTAGAGGACGTATGCACGAGATTGGCGTACTTATGTCTATTGGATTATCTAGAGCAATAATAGTTAGTCAATTGCTTGTTGAAATAGCGATACTCAACATTGTGTCATTCGTCATTTCGTTAGGCTTCGGTGCTGCTTTTTCTGGCGTTATTGGTTCTGCGATTTTGCATAGTGCTGATTCGTCATTTATTGCGGATGGTATGCCAGTATTGCCATTGCTGCAAACTCTTGCTGCCTTTGTTATGGGTTTGTTTATTTCAATAGTCGCATTACTTGTCGCAGTGCTGCCAATATTAATAAAGAAGCCTCGGAAAATACTGAGTGCCATGAGTTAGCAGAAATGTAGTTGCGTATGCGAATTTTCTACTAAAAGCGCAATCGCATAAATGGAACAAATCGTATAAATCATATTTAAATTATGTAAAAATAAGGAGCTTATTATGTCGGCTTTATTGCAATTAAAAAATGTGAAGTACACTTACGGACCTGCAAATATTGCGGTACTAAATGACGTGAATGCAGATTTCGAAATTGGCAAAATGTACAGTATCATGGGAGCTTCTGGAGCAGGAAAGTCTACTATGCTCTCACTTTTAGCTGGATTAGATACTCCTTATAAAGGTGAAGTATTGTTCAATGGTGAGGATATTGCAAAAACAGGATATGTTGAGCATCGCAAAAAACATATTTCACTTGTTTTCCAGAATTTTAATCTTATTGACTATTTGACGCCATTAGAAAATTTGCGATTAGTAAATTCACATGCTGATGTTCAAGTGCTAATAGATCTTGGGTTAACTGAAGAAGAAGCAAATCGTAACGTCACTAAACTTTCTGGTGGTCAACAGCAGCGTGTTGCAATTGGACGAGCTTTAGTATCTTCTGCGCCGGTAATTTTAGCTGATGAGCCTACTGGAAGTCTTGACCCTGCAACAACTAAAGAAGTTATTGCAATATTAAAAAAAGCTGCTAGAGAGCATGGCAAATGTGTGATTGTTGTTACTCATGATTCGAAGGTCGCATCTCAAGCTGATGTAAAATACGTGCTAAAAAATAAACAGCTAACGCGACAATCTGCTTGAGCGCCAAACAATAAGCCGACTCTGCGAAATCGTAGAGTCGGCTTATTGGCTAGAAGAACTTAACTACAAATCAGATGTGGAAGTAAAGCTCATACTCGAGTGGAGTTGGAGCCAAGCGCGCCATATCCATTTCCTCATGCTTCAAATTCAGCCAAGTTTCAATCAAGTCGCTAGTAAATACGTCGCCTTGCATAAGGAAGTCGTGATCCTCTTCCAAAGCTTGCAAAGCCTCACCAAGTGAAGAAGGAACTTGCTTAATGCCGTCATGCTCCTCTGGAGGAAGCTCGTACAAATCTTTATCAACAGGGGCAGGAGGCTCAATATGGTTAACAACACCATCCAAACCTGCCATAAGCTGAGCGGAGAATGCTAAGAATGGGTTGCATGAAGGATCCGGTGCACGGAACTCAATTCGCTTAGCAGCAGGTTCCGTACCAGCAAGAGGAATACGAATAGCTGCAGAACGGTTACGAGCAGAGTAAACCAAGTTGACTGGAGCTTCGTATCCTGGAACCAAGCGATGGTAAGAGTTAAGCGAAGGATTCGTAAATGCAAGCACAGAAGAAGCGTGCTTAATCAAGCCGCCAATGTACCAACGTGCAATATCAGAAAGTTGAGCGTAGCCAGTTTCCGCATAGAACAATGGCTTGCCATCCTTCCAAAGCGACTGATGGCAGTGCATGCCGGTGCCGTTATCTCCAGCAATTGGCTTTGGCATAAATGTTGCAGCCTTACCAGCTAAAGCAGCAGTTTCATGAACCACATACTTGTACTTCATCAAATCATCGCCAGCATGAACAAGCGTATTGTAACGGTAGTTGATTTCCTGCTGACCTGCGCCGCCGACTTCGTGGTGAGAACGCTCAAGAATCAAGCCGACCTTTTGCAAATTGCAAACCATGTCATCGCGCAAATCCTGATTGTGATCTACTGGTGGCACAGGGAAGTAGCCGTGCTTTACGCGATTCTTGAAACCAATATTGTTGCTGCCGTCATCCTCAGTGTCGATGCCAGAATTCCAAGGAGCTTCGTTAGAATCAACCTCATAGAAGGAGCGTTGCATGTCGTTAGCAAAACGCACCTTATCAAAGATGAAGAACTCAGCTTCAGGGGCAAAGCTTGCAGTGTCAGCAATGCCAGTTGACTTCAAATAGGACTCTGCTTTAATAGCGACCTGACGAGGATCCCTAGAATATGGCTCATCTGTTACAGGGTCAACAATAGAGAAAGCAACATTCAGAGTCTTATGCTTACGGAATGGGTCAATATAAGCAGTGTCAACATCTGGAATAAGCTTCATATCTGATTCGTTAATAGCCTGGAAGCCTTGCATTGAAGAACCATCGAACGCCATTCCATCAGTGAAAGCACTGTGCAAGAACTCGTCAGCAGGAACAGTAAAGTGCTGCTGAACGCCAATTAAATCAGTAAATCGTACGGATACGTATTCAATGCCTTCCTTTTCAATGAGGGCTGCGGCATCTTCTTTAGTTTGCAAAGTGGTCATGGCCACCATTCCTTTCTTAAAAAACCCAGTAATGAGTTTATGACTATGAATGCCATTTTGGATTTCAGCGACTCGAATATCTCGTTACGTTTGTGTTACATAATGTTACGTGTAGTTGCGTAGATGCGAATAATTAATACTACATGCCGCTAATTCGCATTCATCAGTTCGCGCAGTTACAATAGTACCTATGAATTACCAAGAGCAAGAAATGCATGAACATAAGATGCATGAGCATATTAAAGAAAGTGAAAATAAGCTAGATTTAGCTTCACTTTTCCCAGCCAAAGGCGATGATAGAAGGCCGCCAGATTGGCTAGGGCGTGCACTTATTTACGTTGCAATTGTTACTTTTGTGTCCATCTTCCTATGGTTCGCTTGGAATAGCATTTCATTCATTGTTTTCGATGTTGTGATTTCTATTTTTATTGCGCTCGCAATGGAACCGCTTGTTGTTCGGTTAATTAAGCATGGTTGGAGGCGAGGAGTTGCTTCTGGCTTTACGCTAACGGGCTTGCTTGTTGTAATTAGCTTGCTACTTGCTTTGTTTGGTAATTTATTTGCTCAGCAGGTTGTTTCAATGGTTATGGGCTTGCCTGATTTATACAATCAATTTGCAAATTTTGTGCTTCATTATACCGGTTTTAAAATGCCTAATATTGAGCAGCTTGGCATGGAAATTTTGAAGCATGTGCAAACATCTTGGGTTGTTGATTTTGCTGGCCAAGCACTTAACACAACATGGGGATTGATGACTGTTCTGCTTGATTTGCTTACCATTATTATGGTTACGTATTACATTTCTGCAGCAGGTCCGGCTATGCGTCGTAGCATGTGCCGTTGGATGAATCCGCAAGCTCAGCGTCGTTTCCTATTTATTTGGTCAGTTGTTCAAGAGCAGATTTCGAGCTTCTTATTTTCGCGAATTATTTTGGCAGCGATTAACGCAGTGGGTACCGCAATTTTCCTTATTGTGATGAATATACCGTATTGGCTTCCGCTATCCTTATTCTGCGGAATTGTTTCGCAGTTTGTGCCTACAATTGGTGGCTATTTGGGTGGAGCTTTGCCTATCTTGGTTGCGTGGGGTTCCAATGGTTTTGGTGCGGCTGTTGCAACATTAATTTTTATTACGATTTATCAGCAAATTGAGAACATGGTTATTTCGCCGAAGATTTCCGAAAAGACTATGGATCTGAATCCTGCAGTAGCTTTTATTTCAGTTCTTGTAATGGGCGCTGTATTTGGTGCTCTTGGAGCATTTTTGGCTTTGCCTGTGACTGCAAGTTTGCAAGCAATTTTTAGAGTATGCACGAAGCAATATAGTTTAGTTTCTTCTCCGCTTATGAACGATCCTCACCCTGATCACACTTCTATTATTGTTCGTTGCGTTGAGGCGATTGGCCGTAAGTTCATGAATCCAATGAGTGAAAGTGTTCATCGTGTAATGAAAGGCACAAGCTCTCGCATTTCTCTAAACGAGGATATTTTATATTGGTATAAGCAAGCTTATGTGTCAGATTCTGACGATGCGAATAGTAGCAAAGTTTCCTCTAACGATTCTGATCAAACTGACGTATTGGCAACAATGCCAATTTCGCGCGAAATATTAGATGCCGTAAATAAAGATATTGCAAAGCGTAAAGTAGATTCTGAAAATAAGGATTCTCCTAAAGCAAAATTGCAAGTAGGCGAGTCTAAAATAGTAAACAATACAAAAAATACAAAAAATAGTAAAAGTAACGTAAAAAATAATCCACGGAGCGGATGGAAGCGATGATTCTTCTATCAATATTTGATGTACTAGTAATACTTATTGGCATAAGCGGTGTTGTGTATCAAGGTGTTTGTGCCGTTGCATCTTTATTCGCTAAGCCTATTGTTTTTCCTGAAGCGCCAATGGATAAGCATTATGCTGTGCTTATTTCTGCGCGCAATGAGGAAGCTGTTATAGGTAATCTTATTCATTGCATTCAAACTCAAACATATAGACAAGATTTTATTGATATTTGGCTTGTTGCAGATAATTGCACTGATTCTACTGCGCAAGTTGGTCGCAATTGCGGATGCAACGTAATTGAACGTTTTGATAAAGAGCATGTTGGTAAAGGTTATGCGCTCAGCTATCTTCTCGATCATATTATGAAAATTGGTGCGGATAAAGTTTATGACGCGTACTTTGTTTTCGATGCAGACAATAAACTTGATCCGCATTATTTTGAGGAAATGAATAAAGGTTTCCACGCAGGATATCAAATTTTAACTAGCTACCGTAATTCCGTGAATCTTTCAGATAATTGGGTTTCTTCCGGCTCTGCACTTTGGTTTATTCGAGAATCGCGATTTACTAACAACTCTCGAATGCTATTCGGTTCGAGTTGCCATGCTGGTGGAACTGGATTCATGTTCTCGCGTGAGATTATGCACAGAAATAGCGGATGGAAATTCCATCTTCTTACTGAGGATCTTGAATTTACTATGGACGCTATTCTTCATGGAGACAAAGTTGGATATTGCGGTTCTGCAGTATTGTATGACGAACAGCCTGTGTCGTTTAGGCAGAGCTGGAGGCAGCGTCTTCGTTGGAGCAAGGGATTCTTGCAAGTATTTCGTTACTATGGAGCAGCTCTTATTCGACATGGTATTCGCGAAAGAGATTTTTCGTCGGTTGATTTTACGCTTATGCTTTTCCCGTTTATGGTTTTGGCTGTTGCAAGAATAATACTTGGGTTTATTTTTGCTGCATTTGGATTCGTAACATGGATGAGTCAAATTTCTTCAATGATTAACTTCATTACCACTACTGTTACAAGCGTTTTAGGCATGATGATATTTGTGTCACTCACTATTTTGGTTGAACACGATAAGCTTGGGGCCACGAATAAGGAGCTGTTTGCGTACGCTCTTAGCTTCCCGATTTTTATGCTTTCGTACGTGCCTATTGCGTTCCAAGCTATTTTCTCAAAGAGCGAGTGGAAGCCGATTCAGCATACCGGTCGCTGAGTGAAAGAATGAAATTCTATAGTGTGGAGCGAGTTTTGGGGGATTTTTCTCCTCGCGCGTCCCGTCCTTCAGTCGCTTTGACTGTTAAAGGCGTTTATTGTGTTCGCCTTTCTTTAAAGAATGTTGCTCCATCAGTCCTCTTTTAGCGCTCGTAGAGAAATCCCCCAAACTCTGCGTGCTAACCATTAATAACCTCATCTTATCGCAGAGATTTTTCGATTTTTCTTCTTCGCTTGACGAATCAGCAGCCTACGGCTCTGACGTTCGCCGCGCTCAGTGCGAAAAATCTCAAATCTCTACCACACGAATATTAGTACAGTGAAGGTAGCGTACGGAACAGTGATCTGGTGTGATGGTAGGAGGATTTGGGGTGGTGAGTGCGGCGGCTGATGGCGTTGTGATTGCGCAAAGATTGCGAGTATGAGATAATAGAAACCTCTATGTAAACGCTTGCTTGCGTAGCATTGTGGCGCGATGCGTGCGTTTATCTGTATACTGCGAGGTTCTTATGGTAGATTCTATTCCGTCTGAATATCCGTCCGGAAATGCTTTTGCTAGCAGCGTTCCGGTTTTTGGCGCAAACACTTATTCGAGTGATGCTAGCGATAGCAATGCAGATGTTCCAGCGGTTTCTATTCGCGGATTTGTTAAGACTTTTGGCAAGAAAGTTGCTGTAGATAATCTTTCGTTGAGCATTCCAGCAGGCTCTTTCTACGGATTGGTAGGTCCGAACGGTGCCGGCAAAACCACTACGATTAAAATGCTTACGGGCTTGCTTATGCCGGATGCTGGCTCAGCTTCGATCTTTGGCAATGACGTTTGGAGCGATGTAAATAGTGCTAAGCGCGCAATCGGTTTAATGCCTCAAGCAGATGAGATTTTTAAGACAATTACTGGTTTGCAGCTTTTAACTTACGCTGGCATGCTTCGCGATATGAGTCGCGCGGAATCCGTAAAGCGCGCGAACGACTTGCTTTCTGCTTTCGACTTAACAGAAGCTGCAAACACCATGGTTTCTGACTATTCAACTGGTATGACTAAGAAGATTTGCCTTGCAACAGCTATGATCCATAGCCCTCGCGTACTTGTGCTCGATGAGCCTTTTGAGGCAGTGGACCCTGTTTCTAGCGCAAATTTGAAGGATATTCTCGCCGAGTATGTTTCTACTGGCGGTACGGTTATTATTTCTTCGCACGTTATGGAATTGGTTGAAAAAATGTGCTCGCACGTGGCGATTATTAACGAAGGTCATGTTGCAGCTTCTGGCACTCTTGCAGAAGTGGCTCAGGGCAAAGATCTTGAAGATCGCTTTATGGAGCTTGTTGGTGGACGTCACGCAGCTGCGCGAATCGACTGGCTTAACGGCGGCAAGTCTGATAACGCTGCTGTCGCTTCTACCGAGTCTGCTAATCTCAACGCCTAATAAGGATGGCCATAATGTCTATGATTTTTACCATGGTTCGCCTTCGCTGGGCGCTTACTTTTTCCGTTATGCGAAAGTCGATTTGGCAAAAAATCGGCTTTGGTATAGTCATTGTTTTTGGACTTGCGATTATATGCGCTCTTGGTTTTGCGGGCTGGCAAGCAGGAAAGTATCTTAATCCAGGAATGCTTGCAGATACTAAAAATTGGCAGGAATTTCAGTTTGCTCCAATAATGGTTGCGTCGATTGTGTCAATTTTTACGCTGTTTATAAACCTATTTATGTTCGGCAGTGACACAACACTAAAGTCGCGTAGTTTTGCGCTTTACGGCATTCCCTACGTAAAGCAGCAAGCTGGTATGCTTCTTGGCTCCCTTTTTGGAGCGCTTTCAATAAGCTGCACAATCGCGCTTGCTTTGTGGTCTTTAGCGTACAGAAACTTTGGGATTGTGCCGGTTTTAGTAAGCGTAATTGCAGCTCCGCTTTACGTTGCAACAATCGTGTCTTTAAGCAAAATGCTTATTGAGCTTTTGGATACTATTTTAATAAACAAGCGTTCAAGAAACATTTTTTACTTTGCTATTTTTGTAGCGTATATGATTTTTGTTTCCACTATGAATATTGGTAACAAAAGTCCAAGAGGAATTGTGTTTGGCTTAGGTTTTTGCTCTGCGTCCGCTTTTACTCCATTAAGTGCTGCTATGGCTTTGCCTCTTGACGCCATTAATGGCAATTGGCTTGCGCTTGTTATTCGCTTCTTTATTTGCGTACTAACGATTGCTGCTTGCTTTGCAATCTCTGTATTTTGCGCAAAATTAGAGCCTAAGCTACTTCGCGGTGAGCAAAAAACAGTTGTTAAAACTAAGGGAATCGGCTTCTTTGCAGCAGTTCCAGGCAACACAGTCGGTGCGATTATTGCGCGAATTATTAGCGTTATGAGAAGAGATATGCGTCAACTATTTTTGCTTCTTACGCCGCTTTTTATTCTGATAGTTGCAGGAGGAACTAGTTTTAATGCTAAAGGATTTGGTTCTATAGCACAGGATATAGGCGTTTCTAGCTGGCTTATGTATGCTGCTTTGCTTATGGGCATGGTTGTTGGAAACAATATTGCATACGATGGCACAGCTTTTACTATGCACGCGATTATTGGAGTAAAAGGTTTGCACGATCGTTTAGCGCACGCAATAGTTTGGTCCGTGATTTGCGCTGTGTACTTTGCAATTCTTGGAATAGGGGTTTACGCTTTCCTTTTCTTTGTAGCAAATGTTAAGCAAAATATGAATGCAGTTATGTTCCAAACTCTTTCTCCAATTGGAGTAGCTTTTGCGACCATAGGCATTGGCTTAATTTCTTCGTGCATAGCAATGTACCCTGTAGCGTCAATCGAAAAGCCATTTTCTAGGCCGCAAGGTTCTGCAGGCGCTAGATCTTTTGCTCCAATAGGTTTTTCGCTTCTTTCTGCAGTATGCATGATTCCGTCTATTGCTGCAGCTATGACGTTTTTGGCTATTAACACGAATCTTTTGTGGATTGCATGCATTCTGTTCGTAGTAAACGGATTTGTTGTGTTGGTTGTTGGCGTAATTCTTGGCGGCAAAGTGATGGATAAGCGCATGATTCGCATTGTAGAAAACTTGCGCAGATTTGCGTCGATTACTGCGTAACTTATGCACGCTTTGTTGCAAGCGCAATGTATAGTTAAGCGCGGTATTTGCAATCGATTTAAAGGTGTGCTCGCATGGAAAGTAGTAAAGGCTCAAACGATGCCTTAAATATTTCTAATGCGAGCACGCCAACGCAAAGCGGCGAACCCAATAAAAGTATCGAGCCTAAACCAAGTAGTGAACCTAAATCAAGCAGTGAGATTAAACCAAGTAGCGCACAGAAGAATAGTAAATACGCTGCTATGGTTTTAAGAAGCCAATATCCTTCTCGTTGGCGATTACTTATTGCATTTATAGCAGTTATAGTTAGTGCAGCAATTATTTTTACTTATTTTTTGCTTGACGTATACGATATTCTTCCTGGTCCTTTGACGTTGCGAAGCCAACATTATGCTGTAACTGTTTCTTCTCCTAAATCACTTTTGCGAGTTAATTCACTAGCTAAAGGCGTGACTTATGGTCAAGAAATAAATCATTCGCAAGCTCAAAAACTTATTGACGAGTTGGTTTCCGATGCTTCTATGAGTAGCAGCACTTCAGCGGTAATTATGGATGCTAATGGACGAGTAGTTGCTTCACATGAGCCAAATGCTTTAAGAGAGCCAGCGTCAACGCTTAAAACTTTAACTGCTAGCGTGGCTTCTCGCACTCTTGACATGGGTTCAACTCTTGATACTCAAGTATTTTTGTTGCCTAAAACAGGCGGTGAGTCAGAGCGAGCTTCTAGTGCGAATGCTAGAAAGCTTGTGCTTCGCGGCAATGGTGACATGCTTCTTGGCGTTGGAGAAAACGATTGGAACCATGTCAATGGCAGAGCAGGCTTAACGACATTAGCGAGAAGAACAGCCAACGCTTTGAAACTTGAAAATATTCACACAGTTTCTTTAGCTGTTGATGACTCATTGTTTGGCGCAAAACGTGCTCCTGATTTGATTTATGAAACAGATGTTGAACGCCGCTTTTATGCTCAAACGTCATCTTTGGCTATAGATGATGCTCGTCAGCGTGACCTTTCAGTGCAAGGTGTTGACGCTGATGCTATGACAGATTTTCCGCTTTCTGATCCTCATCCTGCTTTCAGTGTCGGCCGTGTTTTTGCTAAATTATTAAGCAAACAAGGAATAGTTATAAGTAATTATTCTAATAAAACCGCTTCTGACGAAAAAAATTCCGGTTCAGACTCGTCTGCAGATGATTCTTCTGAAAACAATAAAGATTCTGAAAATGAAAATAAATCTGCACAATCTGAAAATCTTGTAATACCGGTAAGCGAAACTAAATCGTTAATATCGTCTAATTCGCGTTTAATTGCACAAGTTTCTTCTGCACCTTTAAACGAAATAATGGCATATACTCTTCGTATTTCAGACAATACATTGGCGGAAGAGTTTGGTCGTCTGACTGCGCTTGCAACTCACAAATCCAACTCTCCGGAGGGTGCAGTTCAGGCAGTAAAAGAGGGATTACGCAAGCTCAATATCGATATACGTGGTTTGCACATGTCTGATTGCTCAGGCTTGTCTCCAAAATCAAGGTTGCGCGCAACAACGCTAGCTCAAGTACAAGTGCTTAATATTAAAGCCGATTCTGGAGGTGCTGCAGCTGCTGAAGGATTGTCTCTTCCTGGTTTAGTTGGAACAGCAAGAAAGCGTTTAGCGGATGAATCTTCTGCCGGCATGCTTCGCGTAAAGACTGGTTCTTTAAGTGAAGTTACTTCTATGGTTGGTAATGTGTCTAGGAAAAGTGGTGGAGTGCTAACTTTCGCTGTTGTTGCGAACCAGCCAGCTGATATTTGGGGGGCATTCGTAGCGATTAATAAGTTTATGGCGGAATTGCCAAAACTATGATTTATGAGTTGCAATTTAGCGTTATTGGCGCGTTACACTAGAAGCTATGGTGTATTCTTCTCGTATACGCGCAGGAATTGGCGCAATCAAGCATTGTTTTGACGAACTTTCGTTGTGTGCTCAAGACGCGCGTTTTTCCGAACATGGCAACCACGCGACAGATGCTGATGCTCCTCTGGTTCTTATTGCGTGCTCTGGAGGTAGAGATTCTCTTGCACTTACAGCATTGAGCGTGATTGTGTGCGCAAGTAGAGGTATTCGTTGCGGTGTCGTAATAGTAGATCACCATTTGCAGCCGCACTCAACTGAAATTGCTAATATTGCGGCTAAGCATTGTTTGCAATCTGGAATAGATGAAAAGTACGTGTATATTCAATCTGTGAACGTTGAAGATTTAGGAGAAGGCGAAGAGTCTGCTGCTAGAAAGGCTAGGTATCAAGCAATTATTGAGGTTGCTAAAAAGCAGCAAGCTGCAGCCGTGCTTCTAGCTCACACTGCAAATGATCAAGCAGAAACTGTAATGATGGGGTTAAAAGATTCTGCAGGTTTAGAAGCAGTTGCTGGCATGAAAGCAGTGACATTGCGTCAAAACGTGCTTTTTGCAAGGCCTCTTATTAAGCTTACTAGAGAAGATACTACTGGTATTTGCGAGGATTTAGGTATTTCATGGTGGGATGATCCTACAAATGGTGACGATATTTCGCAAAATGAGGAACTTTCAGAAAATTATCCATTGAGATCTCGAGTTAGACACACGTTAATGCCTTATATTTCGCGATTTTTTAATGCGAATATGGTTACTTTGCTTTCTCGCGGAGCTGAAATAGCTAGAGACGATCTTGACTATATTAATTCTCAAGTTGACGAAGCTAGTTCACAAGTGATGGAATTTGATAAAAATGCGAAAACTGTTAGGTTAAAAGCTGATAAATTAGCGCAATATCATCCATCAATTCGCAGACGAATTATAGTGCGTGCGTTAAGTGAGCTTGGTCTGCGTTTCTCGTCAAGTCACATATCTGCAGTGGACGAACTATGTACAAAATGGCATGGTCAGAAGCCTTTTTCATTGCCAAATTATTATGAAGCAACTCGACTCTCGCGCAATATCGTCATTCGCTTATGCAAAGATAGTGAACATGCAAATTGCAGATATACGAGATGACATCGACTATGAATTAATTAGTCACGAAGACCTTATGAAGCGTATTCGTGAAGTTGCTAAACAAGTAAGTGAAGATTACAAAAACCGTAATGTTTTGCTTGTTGCAGTTCTAAAAGGTGCTGTAAATACTCTTGCTGTATTTTCGCAAGAGTTAAGCGTTAATGCAGCAATGGACTTTATGAGCTTGTCTAGTTACGGCAGTGGCACTCAAACTAGCGGACAAATCACTGTTCGCGAAGATTTAAGTACTGATGTGCGTGGTCGAGATGTGCTTATTGTAGAAGACATTGTTGATTCCGGTCGCACGCTAGCTTGGCTTGTAGATGAGCTAAAAGGTCGTGGTGCTGCGAGTGTAAAAGTTTTTGCATTGCTCAGTAAGCCTGCACGTCGCGAAGTAGACGTACAAATCGACTACTCGGGCTTTGAAATTCCTGATGCATTTGTCGTTGGTTTCGGAATGGACTACGACGAACGCTACCGCAACCTCAATAGTATTGCGGTATTAAAGCCATCAGTGTATGGTGCTTGATTTTATAAATTCTATTCAGAATTTTTATATAAATTGAGGAGTTTGAAAGGAGCCTTATTACATGGGCGCTTCTCCTATGACACCGCAAGGCCCAATGGGCGGTCCTGGGCGTGGAAATAACGGAAATAATCCGTTTTTAAATCCACGCAACCCTAGGAATCAGCGAAACAACGGTCAGCAGGGCAAGAATAATAAAAATAACGAGAACAACCATAACAATCGTCGTTCCTTCTGGCAATCGCCATGGACGTGGATTGTGCTTCTTGTGTTGCTTTCAGTTGTCGGATTCCAAATGTTTGTTCATAACGGATCGCAAACTATCGATACTCAGGATGGTATTGAGTTAGTGCGATCTCATAAAGCAAGTTATGTGGAAATTATTGACAATAAACAGTTAGTTAAGCTTACGCTTGATAGTCCGTTTAAGAAGTTCGATAAACGAAGTAAGCAAAATCGTGACTTTGGCAAGGATGTGCAATTCTACTACGCGTATGCACAAGGTAGGTCAATTGTACAAGAAGTCGAAAAGGCGAAGCCTTCTAACGGCTGGACTGCTAGCTTACAGTCATCTAGCATTATTTCGTATTTGATTACTTCGCTTGTTCCAATATTGTTCTTCCTTGGCATGATTTGGTTCATGTTTAGCAGAATAGGCGGTGCCGGCGGAAGTATGCTTGGCATGGGCGGCGGACGTGGCCGTGGCAAGCTGCTTGAAGGTCAGACTCCTAAAACTAAGTTTGCTGACGTTGCTGGCGAACAAGCTGCTGTTGAAGAAGTTGAAGAGATTAAAGACTTCTTGAAGGATCCTTCGCGCTACAAGGCTTTGGGTGCTCGTATTCCGCGCGGTGTGCTGCTTTATGGTCCTCCAGGAACTGGTAAGACTTTGTTGGCTCGTGCTATTGCAGGCGAAGCTGGTGTGCCGTTCTATGCAATGGCTGGCTCTGACTTCGTGGAAATGTTCGTAGGCTTGGGCGCGTCTCGCGTTCGTGAACTTTTTGACGAAGCTAAGAAGAATGCTCCTGCAATCATCTTTATCGATGAGATTGATGCTGTTGGTCGTCGCCGCGGAAGTGGCATGACTGGCGGTCATGATGAGCGCGAGCAGACACTTAATCAGTTGCTTGTTGAGATGGATGGTTTCGACAACGATACTAATTTGATTATTATTGCTGCAACAAACCGTCCAGATGTGCTTGATTCCGCACTTCTTCGTCCTGGTCGTTTTGACCGTCAGGTGGCTGTTGAGGCTCCTGATTTGGAAGGTCGCGAGGCAATTTTGAAGGTTCACGCTAAGGGTAAGCCTTTTGTGCCGGATGTTGATCTTCATATGGTTGCTGTGCGCACTCCTGGTTTTACTGGTGCAGACTTAGCTAACGTGCTTAACGAAGCTGCGTTGCTTTGCGCTCGATCTGGTGCTCAATATATCGATAATCGCGCTATTGATGAGGCAATTGATCGTGTTCAAGCAGGACCTCGACGTAAGTCTAAGGGCATGGCTTTGGATGAATTGCGTAACACTGCTTACCATGAGGGCGGTCATGCTCTTGTTGCTGCTGCGCTGCACCACACGGATCCTGTTACTAAAGTAACGATTTTGCCGCGAGGTCACGCACTTGGATACACTGCTGTGATGCCAACAAGCGACCGTTACTCGCAGTCTCGCAACGAATTGCTGGATCAAATGGCATATGCTATGGGTGGACGCACAGCCGAGGAAGTTGTGTTCCACGATCCAACAACTGGTGCTTCTAACGACATTGAGAAAGCTACTGCCATTGCTCGTAAGATGGTTGTTGAATATGGTTTCTCAGCAAAGCTTGGAGCTGTTAAGTGGATGGATACTGACGAAGATTCTTCTGGTTCACTCGATTCTTTGCAACCTCGCAAGTTCTCGAATCGTACTGCTGAAGTAATCGATGAAGAAGTTCATAAGCTTATCGAAACTGCTCATACTGAAGCGTGGGAGATTATTAACAATAATCGTGACGTATTGGATGAGCTGGTTCGTCAGTTGCTCGCTAAGGAAACTCTTAACGAGAAGGAACTTAAGGAAATCTTCAGTAAGATTCGTAAGGCTCCTGAGCGTACTCTTTGGCTTTCGGACGATAGAAGACCAGATTCTGATCTTCCCCCTGTTGAAATTCCAGAAAGTTTGAAGCGCAACGTTGAAGGTAAGAATGAGCAGACTGAAGCTTCTGAACTTTCTGAATCTTCCAATAATGCAACTTCACAAAACCAGCAGTCTGATCAGATGCCTGTTGATACGTCTATTCAAACTCCTGCACCTGCTCCTCGAACTGTTATTGGAACTGTTAAACCACCTGTTAATCCGCCTACTAATCAAAATGACGGTACTCAATTTGGTGCTTAATAGTGTAAATGCAGTGCTAAAAAGCAGATAAAATAAAGTTATTAATAAACGCTGATAACAATATAATTTATTGCTGTCAGCGTTTATTTTTATTTTTCTAAGAATTTAATAATAAAAATTAGTGCTATATGCAAAAAATTACGCATGTTGATTTATATCGAGTACAATATATCAAAATATTAGTTTTGCGTATTATAGGTAAGAGTAATAAAAGATAAATAAACGAATAATTGAAATTTTAAATTGTTTTTATTAGAGAGTAGAAGATGAAATTATGAATACGACCATAAGTTTGAAGGGTATTCGCCCAAGCGGTGACTCAATAGTCATTGGATTATATTCTTCTATTTACATAGATGCTGTTTTAAAAGTTAATTTGAGTAATGCATTAGACGGAGATGAGACTAACGCAATAGATATTCCTCAAATTGCTGAGCGTCTTGCTTTTATGCTTAAACGTTGCGAAAAAGATAGCGAGATTGAGGAGCATCCTGCTATAGCTTTAGAACTTATTGCTAAATCTGTTTTAAATTCTGCTATGCACACTTGGCAAATTAGTGAGGCTGATATTACTGTTCATGCTGCTTTAAGAAGCGAATATTACGGCATGAAAAGCACTGTTGACGATGTTTGTGTTACTTTGAATAGCGTTTCTAGAGAAGAGTTAAATTATTCGGAACGGCGTGTAGTTCCTGAGTCTCTTGCGCATGTTGCTGTTCGCAGTGGAAGCGTATCGGTTGACGATCTTGAGGAAGGCGAAATAGCAGATTACTACCGTTCTCTTATTGAGGAAGATAGAAAAGAAAAGCAACGCAAAGAAGATGAAGACGCTGTTGCAGCTGCTAAAGCTGCTGTTGATATTGCAAATTCTTTCGCAGATGATTATGAAAATAATGGAGATTCACAGTGCTCTTGTGGCGATGAATCTAAAAGTGTCAATTATGGCAATGAGCTTGTTAAAAGAGAAACTAAGTCTCCTTTGTTCCGCATATGTCCAACTCCGTTACAAACAACTGCAGTGATTTCTATGAAGGGTGTCGCGAAACAAGACACGCGTTCTGCTATGCTGAGAATAGTTGCAATGCTCGAGCAGGATAGAGAATCTCGCGTTGACGGTGTATCGGCATTATATGTTGCCAATATGCTTGATGCTGATTATTACGCGGCTGTATTTATTCTGTCTTCGGGTGGTGACGAGTATGAGCTGCTTCGCTTGCTTCGCGCTGTTGCTACTTTGTATAAAGATAAAGTGACTGTGCGAGTGCTGGGTACGCGTTCATATGGTGCTTCTGCTGCTGACACAAGAACTGTTGATGCAGAAAAATTGCCACAACAACTAGCGGAAATGGTGACGGTTGACCCTAAGGCGCCTGAACTTATGCCGTGGATGCAGATAGAGTCGGATGCTGCTTTGGACGATAACTCAGTTTCGTACTCATTAGCGTTTGCTTTTGATGCTCAAACTGTTGGGGTATACTCAGAGCAATGGCTTATAGGGGATGGTTGTTAATGAAAGCGTATCGCACACCTTGGTGGTATCTGGTACTAGGGTTACTGTTTGGCTTTGTGCTGGGCGCATTTCTAGTGTCGTCAACAGAGTCTAGTGCTATGTCGTTAGCAGGAGCTCCGTGGGTTGTTGTTGCAATTATGGTGATTGCTGGCTTAATAACTTTTGTTATGGCATTGCAAACTCATCAAAGTGTTGCCAACAACAAAGATAAGAATAAGAAGCATGTAAGTTCTCAATTTGCTGTTGCGGCTCTTATGCTGTCGAAGGCATTGGGAATGGCAGGTGCTATTTTGTCTGGCTGGTATGTTGGGCAATTGTTAATGAGTTTGCCACACAGTGAGATAATTCTGTATAACTCTGTTGTGCGTGAATGCTCTATTGCTGGCTTGGTGTGCTTTATTGATATGGTTGTTGGCATTTTAGGCGAGTGGCTCTGCCAGATTCCGCCTGAAGATGATTCTGAGTCTGTCAATAAGTCAAATCGTACGCCAGCAACATGCTAGTATTTGCTAGGCTCGTATTTACTAGCTATTAGTTTGCGTAGTTTTATGTAAGTTGCATCTTGCTTGAATTAAGTAGGTAAAAGTATTAAACGCTTTTGACGCAAGTTGCAACAAACGCTGGAATTTCAACGTTTGTAAGGATGGTATATTACTTTGGCTGAATTTATCTATCAGATGATTAAGGCGCGTAAATCGTATGGAGATCGTGTAATTCTCGACGATGTTACTTTAAGCTTCCTTCCGGGCGCAAAAATTGGTGTTGTGGGTCCGAACGGCATGGGTAAGTCGACGCTGCTGAAAATTATGGCCGGTTTGGAAAATGTGACCAACGGTGAAGCTTCTTTGACTCCTGGCTATACGGTAGGTATTTTGCAGCAGGAACCACCTCTTGATGACACTAAGACGGTTGGCGAAAACATTAAGATGGCTTTTGGTGAGATTGCGCAAAAAGTGGCGCGTTTTAACCAAATCGGCGAAGAAATGGCTAATCCAGACGCTGATTTTGATGCGTTAATGGAAGAAATGGGTAAGCTTCAGACTGAAATTGACGCTGCAAATGGTTGGGATTTGGATTCGCAGCTTGAGCAAGCTATGGACGCTTTGCAATGCCCAGACCCGGATTCTCCTGTTTCTGTGTGCTCTGGTGGTGAAAGGCGTCGAGTGGCATTGTGTAAGCTTCTTCTTGAAGCTCCAGATTTGCTACTTTTGGACGAGCCTACTAACCATTTGGATGCGGAATCTATTTTGTGGCTTGAACAGTTCTTGCACAAGTACGAGGGTGCTGTTATTGCTGTTACGCACGATCGCTACTTTATGGATAATGTTGCAGAGTGGATTTGCGAAGTTGACCGTGGTCAGCTTTATCCATATAAGGGCAATTACTCAACGTATTTGGAAACTAAAGCAAAGCGTATGGAAATCCAGGGTGCCAAGGATGCTAAGCTTGCTAAGCGTTTGAAGAATGAGCTTGATTGGGTGCGTAGCTCACCGAAGGCACGTCAGGCTAAGAACAAGGCTCGTTTGGAACGTTACGACCAAATGGAGCAAGAGGCACGTAATTCCAAGAAGCTTGATTTCTCTGAAATTCAAATTCCAGCAGGTCCACGTTTGGGCTCGCAAGTTTTGGAAGCAAAGCATATTCACAAGGCTTTTGGCGACCGTGTGCTAATCGACGACTTGTCGTTTACTTTGCCTCGTAACGGTATTGTTGGCGTGATTGGTCCAAACGGCGTTGGTAAATCTACGCTGTTCAAGACGATTGTGGGCTTGGAGCCTCTTTCTGGTGGCGAGTTGATTGTTGGAGACACTGTGAAGATTTCTTACGTGGATCAGAATCGTGCAGGATTGGATCCTAATAAGAACTTGTGGGAAGCTGTTTCAGGCGGACTCGATTTTATTGAGGTTGCAGGCGTTGAAATTCCTACTCGCGCATATGTTGCAAGCTTTGGATTTAAAGGTTCGGATCAGCAGAAACTTACGGGAGTGCTTTCTGGCGGTGAACGTAACCGTTTGAACTTGGCTTTGACTCTTAAGCAGGGTGGAAACTTGCTGCTCCTCGATGAGCCTACTAACGATTTGGATGTTGAGACTTTGGAAAGCTTGGAAAACGCTTTACTTGATTTCCCAGGCTGCGCTGTTGTGGTTTCACACGATCGTTGGTTCCTCGACAGAGTTGCAACGCATATTCTTGCTTGGGAAGGCGACGACGAGAATCCTGCAAAATGGTACTGGTTCGAAGGTAACTTCCAAGCTTACGAAGAAAATAAGATTGCGCGCTTGGGTGAGGAAGCTGCTCGTCCGCATCGCTTGCACCGTAAGCTCACTCGCTAGTTGAGTTTTGTTTTCATTTATTGGCAGAAACATTTGCCGGTGATTTTTACGGCGTTTGCGCGACGACCTGCTTTCGCGCTTGGAGCGTAGTGCGCGAAAGCAACTCGGAGCGTGAGCTTGCATGGAAAGTCCACTGGACTTTCCATGCAAGCTCAGAAGCGAGCACTTATGGTGCGAGCGTCTTGGCGCTTTTTGACAACATTTGCCGTTATTGTGCCAGGCGTGTGCTAGGCTCGATTAGTTCACGTTTTGAAATTTAAGTTTTGAACACACATATTTTACGAAAGGCTATTGTGCCGCATACTCATCATGCTGCGTTCGCTCAAAAGCGAGGCGCGAAGAATACCAAGAATGATAAAAATACGAATAGTATAAACAATACGAATAATAAAAATAGTTATAAAACAAAAAAGCCTAAAAGCGCCAAAAATACTAGGAAATCAGCTGAAAAACGCAATCCTTTTGAGTATCAGGGGAGCCATAAAAATTATGGTTCTAATCACGAGTTCAATTCACGCAGGGAGCGCAATCGCAAAGCAGAAAAAGCTCGTCAAAAGACGCGCGAAAAAGCCTTGCGTTATGAAGAAGTAGCTATTGCGGATGCTGAACAAGATTTTGCTAAGCATAATATTGATAAAAATAATGTTGCTAAGCATAATAGTGCAAAATCTCATAATACAAAACAAAATTCTGCAATATCTTTGCACCCTACTTCGAAAAAGCAAAAGCAAGATTCTCATAACGCAACAATTATTCCAGACTCTGCCATTGAATCTCGTGAAAATTACCGTGACGATGTAACTTTTGCGCAACTTGGCGTTCCAGAGCCTTTAGTAGAGGTGTTGCGTGCGGATGGGAAAACCACTGCATTCCCAATTCAACAAGCAACGCTTCCCGATTCTTTACAAGGCGCGAATATCCTAGGGCGAGGTCGCACAGGAAGCGGTAAAACATTAGCATTTTCTATTCCACTTGTTGCACGTTTAGCTGAGAATTTTGTTGATTTAATTCATTCTGATAAAAACCGTAAGTCACGCGAGTCTAGCGATATTCCTGCTCCTAGAGCAATAATTCTTGCTCCAACTCGTGAACTTGTGCATCAAATTGATGACGTAATAGCGCCGCTTGCTGCAGCTTATGGCATGCGCACTGTGACAGTGTATGGAGGCGTGAGATACCAACGCCAAGTATCGCAGCTTAAGCAGGGCGCGCAGATTGTGCTTGCTTGCCCTGGTCGTTTGGAAGATTTGCTGCGTCAGGGAGCGCTTACGCTTGAAAAAGTAATGGTTAGCGTGCTCGACGAAGCAGACGAAATGGCGGATATGGGATTCCTTCCTGCTGTTACTAGACTTCTTGAGCAAGTTGCGCCAGATGGTCAACGCATGCTGTTTTCTGCAACGCTTGATAGGCAAGTTTCTACATTAGTTGAGCGTTTCCTTCCAAATGCTGTCGTCCATGCTGTGGATGATGCTGATTGCCAAGTTGATACTATGACGCATCATATTTTTGCTGTGTCAGCAGGGGATAAGTACGAAGTTTTGCGAAAGCTTGCTTCCGGAAAGAAACGTTCTATATTCTTTACGCGCACGAAATATCAAGCGAAGAATATGGCGAAAAAATTTGTGCAGCAAGGTATTCCTGCAGTCGATTTGCAAGGTAATTTGTCGCAGAATCAGCGAGATCGTCATTTGGCTGTGTTTGCTGAAGGCTTGGTACGTGTGTTGGTTGCTACGGACGTTGCTGCGCGAGGTATTGACATTAGCGACGTTGCATTAGTTGTGCAAACTGAGCCTCCTGAGGATCCTAAGTCTTTCTTGCATCGTTCGGGTCGCACTGCTCGAGCTGGTGAAGAAGGCGATGTTGTAACGCTTGTGCTTCCTAATCAAAAGCGCGCTGCCCATATGATGCTTCGCAAGGCTGGAATTCATGCGAAAGCTGAGGATGTGAATCCTGCTTCGCTAGTTTTAGATGAGATTGTGGGTGAAGCTGCTGAGCTTCAAGAAGGCTGGAGTATGCCGGAGCCGGAGCAGCAGAAGCGTAAGGGTCGTGGTCGCGGTCGTGGACGTGGGCAACGCAGTGGGCGCGGGCGTGAGAGTGAGCGTGACGAGCGTAACGGTCGCAGCAGTCGTAATGAGCACGGTGAACGTAGTGAACGCAACGAACGCAGTTGGCGCGGTAAACGTGGCGAGCGTGGTAGTCGTGTTCATCACTTCGGTCGTTAGTTTGGCGGTATTGCGTAACGGTCGTAAGTTTGTTCGCTTTGCATAACAATCGTGAGCTTTAGAAACAAATGCTGTGTTTTTCCGGTATTTGTTTCAGCTTTAGTTTTCTTGTCTGTTGTGGCGCGGGGCTTGCATATTTCTCTCCTCGCGCTTTTATTTGCGCTATTCTTGTGCGTTTTGTCGATTTCGCAAATGATTATGTGTTTTTTTACAAAATTGTCCTGTTTTTTGTCGAAAGTATCGGCTGATTTGGTGTTTTTGACAAAAACAGTAGCAATACTACAAAAGTAAGCAGCAAGTTAGCCAGCGATAAGCAAGCGATAAGCGACTTAACAAGAAGCCGAGCTAGCAATTAAGCAAATAAGCAGTTAACCAGGCAGTTACGCAAGTCAATAGTCGGTTAAGCTAGTTACGTCAACTAGCAAATACTACTTAGATTGACCTTTACCAAATGCGCGCAGTTGCACGCCGTTCCAGTCAGCGCTTACGGTTAACGGAGTGGCTGCGTTCATGCCAGCTGTTTTTGCTGCAGATTGAACTGTGCTAGAACTTGGGGAACCTTCGCGACCTGGTTTTGGAGTAAGAACCCACATAGGCGCGTCATCGTCAAGCATATTTGTGGCATCCATAATGGTGTCCGCGAGCTCATCTTCATCGTCGCCGTCGCGCCACCAAATAATCACACCATCAACAGCAGCGTCGTAATCTTCATCTACCAACTCTTCGCCGGTAAGTTTCTCGATGCTTTCGCAAATTGTTTCGTCAACATCGTCATCCCAGAGCCATTGTTGCACAATGTCTCCTGGTTGGAATCCGAATTCCTGTGCATGCTGAAAAGCTATCTGTTCCACGTGATTCAATATATCAAAGCGTCACGAAGTGCGCACATTTGACGGCGTGTATTAAGTAATTTATTGTTTATCAATTACGACACACCAGGACACGCCTCAAAAATCGCGATTATGACACAAATCACTATATATAGGTGGTTATCTTTGCGTCTTGCCCTAGATATTGTGCATGAGTTGGGTTATAGTAGAGCGAGTCGTTAGAAATAGTTCCCATGTTTGCAACGAGAAAATTTGCTAGAAGGAACAGTGTTTAAGAAAGGTCTGTACCGATGCAGGTTTTGGAAGAAACTGCTGTCACAAGCGCAGAAAATTGTACGGATGATGTAGTTGAAGCTCCAGTTTCTCGTGTGCAGGTCGAAAAGCGCGATGGTCGCGTAGTTGATTTTGATCCGCTGAATATCATTATGGCAATTAAGGCTGCTTTTAAGGACTTAGGCAAGGAAGTCGGTCCGCAAGAAGAGCAGATGATTCGCGATATTTCAGATCATATTGAAGCTGAGATTCAGGATCGTTACAATGGTCCAGCAAAAATCGAAGATATTCAGACTTTGGTTGAGCACAGTCTTATTGAGAATCATCTTTACGAGGTTGCTCGCTGCTACACGAGCTACCGACTGAACCGAGATATCGACCGCGCTAAAGCTACCGATATCAACGAGGCTGTTAACCGCCTTGTAAATCGTGATGAGTCTCTTGTTCGCGAAAACGCAAATAAGGATTCCAATGTTTATGCAACTCAGCGCGATCTTCTTGCAGGCGCTGTTTCCAAGGCTTCTGCGTTCTCTATGCTTCCTCACGCAGTTTCTAACGCTCATATGAAGGGTGATATTCACTTCCACGACGCTGATTATTCGCCATTTACTTGCATGAGCAACTGCTCGCTTCCTGATTTTGGCGATATGCTTGCTAAGGGCTTTGCTCTTGGTAACGCAATGATGGATAGCCCAAAGTCTATTGGTACTGCTGCAACTCAGGTTACGCAAATTATTAAGGATATTGCTGGAGCGCAATATGGTGGTCAGACTGTTAATCGCGCTGACGAGATGCTTGAGCCTTATGCTAAGTGCGATTACGACAAAAATCTTGCTATGGCGCACGCTATGATTCCTGATTCCACGCCAATTCAAGTCGCAAAAGATATGATTGACGGCCTAAAAGCTCAGGAGCCTAAGAATCTTCATTGCTTGGACAGAGATCCACTTCCTGCTGATACTCCTTTTGACGAAAACTTGAGTGAGCTTGATCAGCTTCGTGAAGTTTATGCAAAGATTATGACGCGTAAAGCTATTTACGACGCTATGCAAACGATGGAATATCAAATTAATTCCAACCGTGTTTCTAACGGTCAGACTCCGTTCGTAACTGTTGGCTTTGGCTTGGGTACTTCTTGGTTTGCTCGCGAAATTCAGCGCGCTATTTTGCTTAACCGTATTCGTGGTCTCGGCAAAGATCGTCATACTGCAATCTTCCCTAAGCTTGTGTTTACTATTAAGCACGGTGTAAACGCAGACGCTGGCGACCCGAACTACGATTTGAAGCAGCTTGCGCTTGAGTGCTCTACTAAGCGCATGTATCCGGATGTTGTGTTCTACGAGAATATTATTAAGATTACTGGCTCCTTCAAGGCTCCTATGGGTTGCCGCTCATTCCTTCAGGGTTGGATTGATCCAAAGACCGGCAAGGACGTTGAAGACGGTCGTATGAATCTTGGCGTTGTAACTGTTAACATGCCACGTATTGCTCTTGAATCTCACGGCGATGTGACTCGCTTCTGGAAGCTTTTTGACGAGCGTATGGAAGTAGCTCACCAAGCTTTGCGATTCCGTATTATGCGTTGCAAGCAAGCAACTCCTGTAAACGCTCCAACGCTATTCCGTTACGGTGCTTTTGGTCGTTTGGAAGCTAACGAAAGTGTGGATCAGCTGTTCCGTAACGAGCGCGCTACAGTTTCGCTTGGTTACATTGGCTTGTACGAAACTACTGCAGTGTTCTTCGGCAAGGATTGGATGCAAGATCACAGCTGGAATGAGGAAGGCAAGGAGTTTGCGCTTTCTTTGGTTCGCCGCATGAATAAGCTTTGCCAGCAGTGGTCAAAGGCTGAAGGCTACCATTATTCTGTTTACTCAACTCCTGCTGAGTCTTTGACTGACCGCTTTAACCGTATGGATCGTCAGAAGTTCGGCCGCATTGAAGGCGTTACCGATCACGACTTCTACACTAATTCCTTCCATTACCCGGTTTGGTTGCAGCCAACTCCTATGGAGAAGCTTCGCTACGAGGTTGACTTCCCGTATCTTGCTTCCGGCGGCTTTATTAACTACTGCGAGTTCCCATGCTTGCAGGCGAATCCTAAGGCTTTGGAAGCTGTTTGGGATTACGCTTACAAGATTGGCATCGGTTACTTGGGTACGAATACGCCAATCGATCACTGCTTCGTTTGTGGATTCCAGGGCGATTTTGAGCCGACTAAAGAAGGCTTCCGTTGCCCGGAGTGCGGCAACAGCGACCCAGATAAGTGCAATGTGACTAAGCGTACTTGCGGCTACTTGGGCAATCCTGTTCAGCGCCCAATGGTTCACGGACGTCACGAAGAAATCGCTCACCGCGTAAAGCACATGTCTGGCGAAACTGGCCATGTGACTCTTAACAACGGTGAGTCTCGTGAATGGTATGAGGAAACAAAATAAACTTAGCTAATTTACTATGTTGAAACTTAGTAAAATAAGTATGACTAGATAATTTAGCTAAATAAATAGCTTTTCTTGTGTTTGTTGTTTGGTGATAATCTGGCCGTTAGAAATGTATTGCGTTTTGTGATTGCACTTTCTAACGGCTGGATTTATTTTATTTTCGCAAATTTGGTCGTTTATTTTTTAGTTGCTTATTCGGTTTGGAAGGGGGTTGGATATGGCTCGCATGAGTTTGCACGATTTTGCGCCTGCAGACGTGAATCGTGGACCGTGGATTCCTACCTCTCTTTCCAATAACCCTCGCGCAGGACAGTGGTCTAGTGAGCGCATGAGCCAGGGGATGATCGCCGATTACAAGCGTTTTTTGATGACTGACGGCGAGGGAATTCGTTGTTCGCTTTACGTTTCCGGCTGCCCGTTCCATTGCGTTGAGTGCTATAACGAGTCGATTTGGGATTTTCGCGCAGGTCATCCTTATACTCAAAAGCTTGAAGATCAAATCATGGAAGATTTGGCGCAGCCTTATGTGCAAGGTTTAACGCTTCTTGGCGGCGAGCCGCTGCTTAATACTGGCATTTTATTGCCTCTTTGCAAGCGTATTAGAAGCGAATTTGGTCATACGAAAGACATTTGGAGTTGGACTGGATACACTTGGGAAGAGCTTATGCGCAAAGGGGAGACGCCTGATAAGCTTGAGTTGCTACGTTACATTGATATTCTTGTTGACGGCCGTTATATGAAAGATTTGCACGATTCGCTGCTGCAATTCCGCGGCTCTAGTAATCAGCGAATTATTGACGTGCCAAAGTCGTTGGAAAATCCGCAAAATCCTCCTGTAATCTGGGAAAAGCTTCACGATCAGGAGCGTTTTATTCCGTCAATTTACGGAAAAGACCGCGCGCAAGGCGAAGGTGATGCTTCGTAATCCTATTGAATGCGCCACTCATACGATATATTTAACAATGTTTGTGGACGATTATAAGAATGCATACATATACACATGTTAAGCTAAATATAATTAACCTAGTAACATCTGTATTGCAAACTGTCAAAAGAATTATGCTAACTATGCTCATAAATACTGTAACTAAACGATATACAGTTGGGTATGTTTTTTCTTTGCATAAATATAAAAGATAGATTAGTAATATTAATAGGACGAATGCTTGAATGGTGAGACTAACAGTATTAATACAAGTGTTATCGTCTTTTAAGTCCTTCAATTGTTTAAAGAAATAAATAGCTGACGAAATATAACAAAGCAGCGTTATTGGCAGTAGAACTATGTGTTTGCTGTTCATATTGTTCCTCACATAATTATTGATATTAATTGGAAATTCTCACTGCAAGTCGACACGAATGCCTTTCTGCTGTGCTACAGCGCCAACTATCTTTGTGTTACTCATAAGTTTCTTCTTGGGTGTTGGCTTGAACTTGCAATGATAGTAAAAAAGACATGGATAATGCTACTGAGCAAGTAAGTATTCTATTAATAGCTTTTTTATATTCATGACAGTACCTCTTTATACATGCGAATATACATTTTTTTATTATATAATTTTTTATAAGATGAAATCAATCGTTGTTTATAATTTGAATGTGTAGAAGCACTTTTTCGTATGTGATTTGTCTGTATACTACTATGTCAAAGATTCATCTATTTATGCATTTGGTAATGAAGTAACTCAATACGGAAATGCGCCATGCGCAATAATTCAAATATGTATTTGAAGAAGTGATATTATTAAACCTACACATGACGTTATGTAGGGGAAGGGATGCAATGGCAGAAAAGCCGAAGAACAATTCACGAAAAATTAGCAATAATCCTCCTCGCGCATTGCGTACGATTCTGTTATCTTTAAAAAAGTACCGTTTTCTTGGCGTTTTAACAGTTGTTACTATTCTCGTTGAAGCTGCTATGCAAATTGAGATCCCTACAGTAATGTCAAATCTTATTGATTTTGGCATTATGTCACGTTCTCAAGAAGCTGTGCAATATTATGGTTTGCAATTGCTCATTTTTGCTGCAATTGCAATGATTACAGGCATTATTTCTGGTATTTGCTGCGCGCATTCTAGTGCTGGTTTTGGTAAAAATTTGCGCCACAACATGTTTTCACGCTTGCAAGGTTTAAGTTTTTCTGATTTAGATAAGTTTTCTAGCGGCACTGTTGTTACGCGTATGACTAGCGATGTGTCAAATGTGCAATTTGCTTACCAAATGATTATTCGCTCTGGTGTTCGCAGCGTTATGATTATCATCACTGCTTGGTGGTTTACTTTTTCAATTAGCCCTGCTATCTCGTGGGTTTTTCTTTCATTCGTGCCTATTGTTGGTGCAATTGGCGCTTTTGGTGCGAGTATAGTTGCTCCAGCATTTTCTCGAATTTATCGAATGATTGACGAGATGAATAATAGAGTTGGCGAGAATTTGCATAATATTCGCGTCGTAAAGTCTTATGTGCGTTCTGATTATGAAATAAGTCGTTTTACGCGTATTTCGCATAAAATCTATGATTATTTTATTAAAGCTGAGTATGTGTTAAATTGCAGTATTCCTTTGTTTAACTTATGTTTTTATTCTGGCATGCTGCTTATTGCGTGGTTGGCTTCGCACGAAATTGTGGCTTCAGGAAATAATCCTGCTTTTGGTTTAACAACGGGAAATCTTGCTGCATTAGTAGTGTATGCTTTGCAAATTTTGTTTGCTTTAGCGAATTTAGTTGCAGTTTTTGTAATGTCGTTAACAGCTCGAGCTTCGATGCATCGTATTTCACATGTTTTGCAATCTCGAAATACTGAAGTTGTTTCCAAGCATCCACTTACAAAGCTTTCTGACGCTTCTGTGCGTTTTGAAAATGTTTCGTTACGCTATCCTCAATCAGATAATACAGATGAATCCACTCCAGCAGAACAGGAAATTTTACATGATATAAATATATCTATTCCTTCTGGAGCAACTGTTGGCGTTGTTGGTGCAACGGGATCTGGAAAATCAAGTTTAGTGCAATTAATTGCAAGACTTTATGACGTAACTTCTGGCACTCTTTTTGTAGGCGGAAAAGATATTCGCGATTATGATTCTTCTAGTTTGCGTGAAGAAGTTGGTGTTGTTCTACAAAAAAATATTTTGTTTAGTGGCACAATTGCAGAAAATCTTCGCTGGGGTAGGGCGGAAGCAAGCGATAATGATTTGCGTCAAGCTTGCGAAATTGCTTGTGCTGATGAGTTTATTAAAGATTTACCAGACGGCTACAATACGCATATTGACCAGGGTGGTAAGAATGTTTCCGGTGGTCAGCGACAGCGTTTGTGCATTGCGCGCGCACTTTTGAGGAAGCCGAAAATTTTAATCCTCGACGACTCGATGAGTGCGGTTGATATGAAAACGGATAGTAAAATTCGCGATGGCTTGAAAAAGTTTATGCCTGATTCTACGCAAATTATCGTTGCTCAGCGCATATCTTCAATCGAACATGCGGATATTATTGTTGTTCTTAAAGATGGTCGTGTTGTTGCTAACGGTTCGCATGATGAATTATTTAAATCTTGTGAAATTTACAGAAATATGGCGGTTTCTCAAGAAAAAAGTCGCATAACTAGCGCAACTAAAGAAGAAGGAGCTAAATAACAATGGCTAAGAATAAAACGGCTCACTCTTCTAAAAATGATTCAGCTATTAGTTGGAAAACTCTTAGCAGACTTGCCTCTTATGTGCTTGTGTATCGAGTTAAAATTTGCGTAATTATTGCATCAATAATAGTTAGCGCAATTGTGCAAGCTGCAAGCGCAATGTTTTTGCAATCTCTTGTCGACTCGTATATTCTTCCGCTTGTCGGTAAGCATAATCAGGATTGGACGCCTCTTGTTCGCATGATTATTCTGATGGCAAGTGTTTATGTTGTTGGCGTGTTTTGTTCTTGGCTTTGGAGCAGGCTTGTTGCGAATATATCTGAAAGTGTTATGCGTGATTTGCGAGATTCTATGTTTAAGCATCAGCAGAAGCTTTCATTGCGTTACTTAGATTCTCAAGGTTACGGCGATATTATGAGCCGTTACACAAACGATACTGAGGTTCTTCGTGAAGCAATTTCGTGGGCTTTTCCTGACTCTTTTTCTGCACTAATGTCAATTTTGGCAGCGTTTATATCTATTATGTGCTTATCGCTTCCGGTTGCAGTTTTTGTAGCTATATTCACTGCAATATTGCTTTATTTAGTGCGTTTTATGCTAAAGAAATCTGGCAGTTTATTTGAACAATTCCAGCATGCATTAGGCGAGTTAAATGAGTTTGTTGAAGAATCTGCAACTGGAAGCAAAGTAATTAAAATTTTCAATCATGAAGCAGATTCTATTGAAAAATTAGATAATTGCATAGAAAAAGTGCAAAAAATTTCTGCAAGTGCGAATTCTTATGCAAATAACGTAATGCCTGTTATTAGTAATGCAAGCTATTTGCTTTATGTATTAATTGCTTTACTTGGTGCGTGGGCTGCTTCAGTGGGTCTGCCAACGCTGGGATTATCTGGATCTAGTACTCTTACATTGGGTACGCTTATATCTTTGCTGGCACTTTCGCGCGCATTTATTAACCCTATTGGCGAAATTACAATGCAAGCTAACGCACTTATGATGGCTCTTGCAGGAGCTTCTCGTATTTTTGAGTTACTTGATGAAAAGCCAGAACTTGATTCTGGCAGTGTGCAATTAGTTAAAGTGCGTGTACCTCAGTCTGATGAAGATCTTGAAGAAAAATCAGCATTTGATGTGCTTGAAGAAGTAGACGAACAATCTGAAGGAAGCAATATTTATTGGGCTTGGAAAAGATCAAAGCAAGATAATGGCACTAAAGCTAAAAAGCGCGCTCAAAACTTAAGCGAAATGGCTCAAGAGATTGTGTGCCATGCAAAGCGAGATGCTCGCACTTCTAAAGATGGTCGCTATACTTTGCTTCGAGGCGACGTGCGTTTTACGGATGTTGTGTTTGGTTACAAAGAAAATCATCCAGTTTTGCACGATATTACGTGGTTTGCAAAACCTGGTCAAAAAGTTGCTCTTGTTGGAGCTACGGGTGCTGGAAAAACTACTATTGCTAACCTTCTTACGCGTTTTTACGACATTGATGATGGACAAATTTTGTATGATGGCATTGACGTGCGCGATATTTGCAAAACGGATTTGCGCCACGCTATTGGCACTGTTTTGCAAGATGTGAATTTATTTACAGGCACAATAATGGACAATATTCGTTATGGAAATCTTGATGCTAGCGACGAAGATTGTATTCAAGCTGCAAAATTGGCTCATGCTGACGCGTTTATTTCTCATCTTCCTGACGGATACAATACGCAGCTTAACAATGGTGGTGAAGGGCTTTCTCAAGGTCAGAAACAGCTTATTTCTATTGCTCGTGCTGCAGTAGAAAATCCGCCTGTGTTAATTCTCGATGAAGCAACTTCATCGATTGACACGCATACTGAAGAATTAGTTCAACATGGAATGGATTCTTTGATGGAAGGGCGCACTGTATTTGTAATCGCTCACAGGCTGTCTACAGTGCGCAATTCTGATGTGATTATGGTGCTGGATCACGGTCGCATTATTGAACGCGGTTCACATGAGGAATTATTGGCAAAACGTGGGGAGTATTATCAGCTTTGCACTGGAGCTGTTGAGCTTGAATAATAGCTTGATTTTGTGCTGCAACACGCCGAACACGCGCGGCACTTGCATTTTGCTAAGGATTCTGTAAGATAGTGACTCGGCTGTTCGAGAGAACAAAGCCACGGCCCCGTAGCTCAGTTGGTTAGAGCGCCGCCCTGTCACGGCGGAGGTCACCGGTTCAAGTCCGGCCGGGGTCGCGATTAGTAGAATACCCGGTTCGCCGGGTTTTTTATTCATCATGGCTCTGTAGCTCAGTTGGTAGAGCGAGCGACTGAAAATCGCTAGGTCAGCGGATCGATCCCGCTCGGAGCCACAACAAAAAACGCGCGACACGATTTGTGCCGCGCGTTTTGTTTTATTCGCTAGTCAAGCTGCTTCCACGAATCAACATCAATATGATGCTCAGGATTTGCCTGCCAAGCTGCCCAAGCAGATTCTACGATATCCTTAACGTCGTAGCGAGCATGCCATCCCATTTCTTCGTTAATTCGCTTCGTGCTGCCAATAAGCTGTGGAGGATCTCCAGCTCTGCGATCAAGAACAGTTTCTTTAAATGGCAAACCGGTCACTCTGCGCACTTCGTCAACAATTTCGCGCACAGACGTACCCTTACCAGTTCCTACGTTAAAAGCGTCGTACTTGCGCTCGTCGCGATCCAAATACGTAAGTGCCGCAATATGCGCGTCTGCTAAATCAGAAACGTGAATATAGTCGCGAATGCAAGTACCATCAGCAGTAGGGTAGTCGTCGCCAAAAATAGCAGGTGCTTTTCCTCGCTGTAGTCTGTCAAGAAGCATAGGAATTAAGTTCAAAATCGCAGGATCTTCCAATTCCACCGGCCCGCATCCAGCTACGTTGAAGTAACGCAGTGCGCAGAAGCGAATTCCGTATGTGTGCTCGCAAGCACGTGCCATCCACTCGCCAAAAAGCTTGGTTTGACCATAAGGGTTAATTGGCAACATTGGCACAACATCTTCTGGTACAACTTCAACGGGAGGCACTCCATAAGTTGCTGCAGAAGAGGAAAATACGAGCTTCTTAACTCCGCTATCTTTCATGCCTTCAAGCACATTAAGCATGCCGTTAATATTCTGTTGATAATACCAAAGTGGCTTTTCTACGGACTCTCCAACTTGCTTTCTAGCAGCAAAGTGAATTACAGCATCGACGTGCTCATCTTTCATAATTTGCGCAAGTCGCTTTCCTGCATCAGGAGAAGAGATATCCATACCATAAAGACGTGCGCCTTCAATTCTTGTAGGCTTTCCGTAGCTTAAATCGTCAACGACGACGACATTTTGCTTTGTTTCATGTAAGGCGTGAACTACGTGTGCTCCAATGTATCCGCATCCACCTGTAACAAGAACAGTCATTGTAGACCTTCCTTTTAAATAATATCAATACAATCAGTGAGATTATATCTCGTAAAACTGAAGTTTAATGCTATGCATCTGTTGCATAGCATTTGTTATGCTTGCATTTTGATTCTGCAGCGTATGCTTAACTTAAATGTGTCAGTTGTATTATTTTGTAAGGTGATGTTCGAATGATATTTGTTGCGTTATCTGTATTGCGTGTGATCATACGCGCTTATTTGATAATAATGATTATTCGAATGGTTGCAGATTGGTTATTTGTGCTTGTTCCTCGTATGCGTCCTAGAGGTGTTTTTAATTTTCTAATACGAATTGTTTATTTCATAACAGAGCCGCCATTGCGCATATTGCGCAAGTTTATTCCGCCAACTCGTTGTGGAAATATTAGTATTGACGTAAGTTATATGCTTTTATATTTTGCTTTATACGTTCTTCAAATTTGGTTATAGATGAGTTTACGTTTTTTCAACGCGTAATTTTTATAAAAGCGGCGTTTTGTTACATAAATTTTTGTATTAACCGCACTAATTTTCTGCGGACGTGATAGCATCGAATAGATATATATCAAAGGGCTGTGCCCAAAAAGCGAGGTGTAAAGCATATGACTCTGTTGACGCCTAAGGACATTCGAGAGCATACCTTCCAAATTGTACGTTTTAAGGGAGGTTATGACGTTGACGAGGTCGACGAGTTTCTCGATCAGGTTACAGAAACAATAGAAGCACTCGGTCAGCAGGCAGTGCAGGGCCTAGGGGCTTCCACGCAATCTCTTGGCCGTGATGTTGCGGGTTTGAATACGAAGATTGCTGAGTTAACTTCTAAGGTAGAATCCTTAACTAAAGAAAATGAGGCATTGCGTAATGCTTCTAAGAAGCAGGGTGAATCAAATGAAGCTGCTTCTCAACTTGAAGCTACTGCAACTAAGTTGCGTGAAGCTGAAGAAAGTAATCGTGCTTTGACTGCTCAAAACCAGCAGTTGAAGGAACAGTTAGATGGTTTGGGTGCACAGGTAGATCAGTTAACTGCTCAAACTGCTCAAGCAGACAATGCTAAGCAGGTTCAAAAAGAGCTTGAAACTGTTACTCGCGAGCGTGACGACTTCCGTGCAAGCAGCGAAAACTTGGGTCGCGAGCTTGAAACTGTTCGTCAGCAGCTTGTTGTCACTCAGCAAGAAAACACTAAGATTGAGGAACTTTCCAAGCAATTGGAAGAGTCCCGTCAGCGTGAAGAGCAGCTTCGAAAGCAGGTTGCTAAGATGGAGCCAAATACTGAAACAGGTAGCTTGCAAAAGATTGCTGGTGCTGGTGCAGAAGCACAAGGTTCTGAACCAGAACGTGCAACTGCAATGTTGACTCTTGCTATGCAATTGCATGATCAATATGTAGATAAGGGCAAGGCTAAGGCTCAGCAAATTGTTGAAGAAAGCCAAGCTCGTTATAATGAAACTGTTGCTAAGGCGGATGAATATTCTGCACGTACTCGTTCTGAAGCTGAAGAGTACAGCAAACAGACTCATGCTGATGCTGACGATTACTCTACTCGTACTCGCAGCGATGCTGATTCTTATGCTGCTCGTGCTCACAATGAAGCTGATGCTTACTCTGGTAAGGTTCGTCAAGCTGCTGATGATTACTCTAAGCAGACGCATGATCAAGCTGACCAGTATGAGGCTGAAGTACAGCATCGTGCTGCAGACTATGATTCTACAACTCGTACAGCTGCTGATGCATATGCTCGTCAGGTACGTGAGAATCTTGAGAAGCAAACTCAAGTTATTGAAGGGAATATTCAGAGCCTCAAGCAGTTTGAAACTGAATATCGTACTCGCTTGACTGATTTCCTTGGTCAATTGGTTGCTCAAGTTTCTGATGAAAATACCTATGCTGGATTAGGTCAGAAGCAGGGTGAGGAATCTGGTAAGCAAGAGTAGTTTTTAGCAGTGCGTAACTGATATTTTAAAATGTTGCGCACTGCACCGATACTATTTGAATTACTAAAGATCGGATAAATATTGACGCATAGAGATGTGCGTGTGAAACGGCTACGTACTCGCGTAGCCGTTTTTGCACTGATTGTTTTTATTGGTGTTGTGCTAGATCGCATAACAAAACTCTGGGCTTTGTCGACGCTTAGTGACGGGAAAAACATTGAGCTTGTGCCGCACTTGCTTTCTTTAACTCTTGTACGAAATCCTGGAGCATCATTTGGCTTAGGTTCTTCTTTTACATGGGTTATTAGCGTATTAGCTTGTGCTGCTTGTGGTGCCATGATAGCGGCTATTAAGCACACAAAATCTTTGTATTGGACTATTGCGTTTGCTCTAGCGTTTGCTGGAGCTTTTGGAAACCTCATTGATAGAGCGCAATATGCTCAAGGTTTTTTGAATGGCAAAGTCGTAGATTTTATAAACTACGGTTGGTCTGTTGGCAACGTTGCGGATATTGAGCTTATGTTTGCAGGAATCGCAGTTGTATGCCTTATTTTGATTGGGATTCCTCTTTTAGAGCATGCCGATGAGTGATATTTGCTTTAAAGTTACAAGCCAATTTTCCGGCTGCAGATTTGACGTTTGCTTATCAAAGCTAATGGGAGTTTCGCGTGCAAATGCGATATCTCTTATTGAGCGTAACCAAGCGAAAATCTTAGGTAGAAAATCACAAAAATCCTCCATTTTACAAGATGGAGATACGATTGTTGTCGATCAAAAAGAAAGTGCAGAACGAAAAGAAGAGCGAAATAATAAATCTTCTGTATGTAATATTCCAATCATTTACGACGACGACGATGTTGTTGTAATAGATAAGCCTGTTGGAGTGGCGTCTCACGCAGCAAAAGGATGGAGCGGGCCGACAGTTCCAGAATGCCTAGAAGCTGCTGGAATAGATATAAAAACAACGCTGTGCGACGAATCGCGCAAAGGAATCGTAAGCAGATTAGACGTTGGAACAAGCGGATTAATGATAATTTGCAAAACAGACTTTGCCTATGAAGCAATGAAAAATCAGTTTGCAAAGCATATCGTTAAAAAAACATATCATGCGCTTGTTCAAGGAGATTTAGCGCAAGATAAGGCAACTATTGATGCTCCTATAGGTCGCGCAAAAGTATCTGATTTTCGTTTTACTATTACTTCGGACGGCAAGCCTGCTGTTACGCACTGGGATGTGCTTGAGCGTTTTGGTCAAGCAACGTTAGCAAGTGTTAATTTGGAAACTGGTCGTACGCATCAAATACGCGTTCATTTTTCGTCTATAGGTCATCCTTTGGTTGGGGATTCAATGTATGGAGCGAACCCAGTTTTGGCTCAAAAACTTGGGTTGCAACGTCAATGGTTGCATTCTATGGAACTTACTTTTACGCATCCGCGCACGGGTAAATCAGTGACTGTTAAGTCGCATTATCCTCTTGATTTGCAACACGCGTTAGAAGCTATGCGAGCATTATTAAAGTAACGTTTTTGCGTTTTTTCAGTCAACTTTCGCTTATAGAATATCTTTTATGACTCAGCCGGAAACCAATTTTGTGCATTTACACAATCACACGCATTATTCACTTCTAGATGGTGCGTCAAAAATACCTGATTTAGTAGCGCGCGCTAAAGAATTAGGTATGCCGGCTGTTGCAATTACGGATCATGGCAACATGCACGGCGCGTACGAAATGTGGAGTACGGCTGTAAAAGCTGGAATTAAGCCAATTATTGGCATAGAAGCGTATGTTACTCCGGAAACAGCAAGACAAGACAAAAGTCGCGTGCATTGGGGCACGGAAGATCAGCGTGCAGATGACGTTTCTGGCGGCGGTTTAATTACGCATATGACTTTGTGGGCGGAAAATGATACCGGCTTAACAAATCTTCTTAAAGCTTCGTCTGTTGCAAATCTTGAAGGCCGTGTAATGCGCTACCCGCGTATGGATAAAGACGTGCTTTCAACTTACTCAAAAGGTGTAATTGCGTCTTCAGGATGCCCTTCTGGAATTATTCAAACGCGTCTTCGTTTAGGTCAGTTCAAAGAGGCTTTACGAGCAGCTGGCGAGTTTCAAGATATTTTCGGGCGTGACAATTTCTTTATTGAGCTTATGAATCACGGGCTTTCTATTGAAACGCGCGTAACTAAAGACTTGCTTGAAATTGCAAAAAAACTTAACGCACCTCTTCTTGCAACAAACGATTTGCATTACGTTCATGAAGAAGATCGTGAAGCGCAAGATGCTATGTTATGCATTAATTCTGGTTCTAGGCTTGACGATCCTGACCGTTTTAAGTTTGACGGTTCAGGATACTATTTGAAGTCCGCTGAGCAAATGCGTGAGCTTTTTGAAGAATTTCCAGAAGCTTGCGATAACACGCTTGAGATTGCTCGTCGATGCAATGTTATGTTCGACGACGGCGAAGATGGCGCTTTTATGCCGCAATTTGACTGTCCTGAGGGTTGGGATGAGACTTCGCTATTCCTTAAAAAAGTCGAGGAAGGTTTGGAGCGTCGTTACAATAACAACATTCCAATGGAAGTTTTAAAGCAGGCTGATTACGAGTGCGGTGTGATTTGCCAAATGCAATTCTGTGGATACTTTTTAGTTGTTGCAGATTATATTAATTGGGCTAAAGCGCATGGTGTAATGGTAGGTCCTGGTCGTGGTTCTGCTGCAGGTGCTATGGTTGCGTACGCAATGGGCATCACAGAGCTTGATCCTATGAAGCATGGTCTGATTTTCGAACGCTTCTTAAACCCAGAGCGAGTATCCTTGCCTGATATTGACGTTGATTTTGACCCGGATGGTCGAGCTAAAGTTCTTGAATACGTGGGCGAAAAATACGGTAGAGATAAAGTTGCTCAGTGCGTTATTTACGGAACTATTAAAACGAAGCAAGCTCTTAAAGATTCTGCGCGTATTATGGGCTACGAGTTTTCAGTGGGCGAAAAAATTACGAAAGTTCTTCCTCCTGCTAAAAACGGCAAAGACATGAGCTTGCACGATATTTTCGACGAAAAATCAAAGCGATATGCTGAAGCGCGCGAGTTTCGCGAAATGTACGACACGGATCCAGATACTCATCGCATTACGGAAGAAGCTAAGGGCATTGAAGGTTTGATTCGTCAAACAGGTGTGCACGCTTGTGCAACAATCATGGGTTCGGAGCCAATTACAAACACTTCACCGCTTTTAGAGCGTACTGACGGTACTATTACTACAACTTTTGAGTATCACACTTGTGAAACGCTCGGTCTTGTAAAAATGGACTTTTTGGGGCTTTCTAACTTAACGGTTATTCGCGATACTTTGCGAAATATTGAAAATAATGGGAAGGATCCGATTGATTATACTAAGATTCCGTTAGACGATAAAGCTACTTATCAACTGCTTTCTAGGGGTGACACTTTAGGCGTTTTTCAGCTTGATTCCGACGGTATGCGTGCGCTTCTACGTACTTTGAAACCGGATAATTTCAACGATATTTCGGCTTTGATTGCACTTTACAGGCCTGGTCCTATGGATATGGATTCGCATACGAATTACGCTAAGCGCAAGAATGGTTTGCAAGATATTATCCCTATTCATCCAGAAGTTGCTGAGCCGTTAAAGGAAGTTTTGGACGAAACTTACGGTTTGATTGTTTACCAGGAGCAGGTGCAGTCTGCAGCGCGTATTTTAGCAGGCTACAGTCTTGGTAAAGCAGATGTGTTACGTCGAGCAATGGGCAAGAAAAAGCCGGAAGTGCTGGCAAAAGAGCAAGTGCCGTTCTTTGAAGGTATGAAAGCTCACGGATATTCTGAAGAAGCTGCACAAGCTGTGTGGGATGTTTTGGTTCCGTTCTCTGGTTACGCGTTTAATAAAGCTCACTCTGCAGCTTATGGCTTGATTTCTTACTGGACTGCATACCTAAAAACGCATTATCCTGTGGAATTTATGGCAGCTTTGCTTCAAAACGAACGTACGAATAAAGACAAAACTGCACTGTACTTGGGCGAGGCAAGGCGCATGGGTATTCAAGTTTTGCAACCTGATGTAAACGAGTCTGTTCTTGAGTATTCCGCAGTTGGAGATGTTGTGCGCTTTGGTTTGGGTGCTATTCGTAACGTTGGAGACAAAGCAGTAAACGATATTATTACTGAGCGCGAAGGTGAGCGCGGACGTTTCGTAAACTTTATGGATTTCGTACAACGTGTTCCTATTAGTGCACTTAATCGGCGTTTAGTAGAATCACTTATTAAAGCTGGAGCTTTTGATTCTATTGATTCAAATCGTCGTGCGCTGTTTCAAATTTGTGATCCTGCAATTGATTCTGTGATTGCGCTTAAGCGTAAGCAGGCAGAGGGCCAGTTTGATTTATTTGCTGATCTTGATTCGTCTTCTGACTCGGATGACGACAACGGTATGGGAGATATGCAAATTACTGTACCGGATGTTGAAGAGTGGGATAAAAAGACAAAGCTTAATTTTGAGCGAGAAATGCTTGGATTGTACGTTTCTGATCATCCACTAAGCGGATTGTCTGCAGTTTTGGCAGATTTACGTGAGATGTCAATCGCTCAACTGATCGACAGAGCGAGAACTATGAGTGACGGTCAGCAAGTAACTATTGCAGGCCTAGTTACAAGCGTAGATAGGCGAGTGTCTCGAAAAGGTAACGCTTGGGCGATTGTCACAGTTGAAGACATGGAAAGTTCAATACAATGCATGTTCTTTGGCAAAGTGTACGAAGCTTCAGCGCAAGAACTTGCAATTGATCAAGTTGTGCGTATTCGTGGACAAGTTGAAGTGCGTGATGAAACTGTTTCAATGCGTGCTACAGAGTTTGAAATACCAACTCTTGAATCAGTGGATGAAAGACCTTTAACAGTTGTTATTCCGCGTAAAGTTCTAGATAAAGGTCATGTTGCGCAATTAAGTGACATTTTGAGCCGACACCCAGGCTGCTGTGAAGTGCGCTTGGCTCTTGTCGATGATACTGGCAAGGCGCAAGTTCTTACGTTTGGGGATCGTTTCCGTGTAAAGCGAGATACTTCTTTGTTTGCTGAAATGAAAATTGTTTTTGGATCTAGTTGTTTGCCTAGTGCGTAGAAAATATGCACTACTAATTTGATAAAATATAAAACTAGGTATGTTTTAAGAAGTTCATTGAAAGGGGAGGAAATAACGAATATGTTAAACAATGGTGACGAACGCAATAATGACGATTCTGTGCGCACTTCTTTTACTGATGCGGAATTAGATAATGCGCTCGCGGGATTTGAACGTGAATTTAAAGAAGAGTCGCAAGAAAATTTAAATAGCGAAAATTTAGAGAATAACCAAAAAAGCGACGATAATCAAGAAAATGATTTTCTTGATCAAGCTATGCGCAATATTGAAGAAGCTAATTTTGAAGAAGACTTGCAAGGTCTGCTTGGAAATAAAGCAAAAGTTGCGTTAATGATTACGTATGTGCAGCCTGCGCAGTTGCTGGCTGCTTTTTGCAAAATGGCTAGTGTTTCAGCGCGATGCTTCGATGAAGAGCAAGGTGCTGTTGCGATATTAAAAAATTTGGACGGCAATGAGCCGGAAGAAGCAGTGCAAAAATTTGTTGATTTCTTCCGTGGAATGGATGTTATGCTCATTACAAATAGAGCTGATAAATTAACTGCAAAAGTTTACGAATATAATTGCGAACCGCAAGAAATAGTTGCGCCTATGGCGTTAGCTGTATGGTCGCGTGCAGTAGAAGATTTAGCTATTGGCATGGAAACAGTTCAAACTCTTTCAAAACAAAATATAGAAATGTTCAATAGTGACGATTTAAGCGATGCAAACGCGTACGAGCTATTTCAAAAATATGGCAAAAGAAAGTAAAAATAATTTGAGCAATTAATTGTCATATTAAATTGAAGAAGTTGCGTTAGAAAGTAGAAATTTCATTACAATTACGTAAATTCATTGCATATAAGCTCAACATATGAAGCGCAATACGAAATAATACACTACAATTGCATGTGAATATGCATATGTGCGTGACTATGCATACAACCGGATGATACCCAAGGGGCTTATTATGGATCGACAACAAGAGTTTGCTCTACGTACTGTTGAAGAGCGAGACGTGCGTTTTATTCGACTCTGGTTTACGGACGTCTTAGGCACGCTTAAATCCGTTGCTATTGCCCCTGCTGAATTAGAAGCAGCTTTTGAAGAGGGAATAGGGTTCGACGGCTCAGCAATAGAAGGCATGACTCGCGTCCTAGAAGACGATATGATTGTGAAGCCGGATCCGTCAACGTTCCAAATTCTTCCATGGCATGGAGGTCCGGAAGGCACAGCGCGCATGTTCTGCGATGTGCTAACTCCAGACGGAGAGCCTTCGCTGGGAGACCCTCGTCACGTTTTAAAGACTGCGCTCGCAAAAGCGAAAGAAAAAGGATTTACTTTTTACGTGCATCCGGAAATTGAGTTTTACTTGTTTGAAGCTCAAGATGATTGGTCCAAAGCTCCTGTGCCGATTGATGAAGGTGGATATTTTGACCACGTTCCTAGAAGTTCGGCTATGGATTTCCGTCGTAGCGCAGTCAGTATGCTTGAGCAAATGGGTATTTCTGTAGAATACTCGCATCACGAGGGTGGTCCTGGTCAAAACGAAATTGACTTGCGTTATGCAGATGCTCTTACTACCGCGGATAATATTATGACTTTCCGCACTGTAGTTAAGGAAATTTCTCTTGAGCGCGGAATGTACGCAAGCTTTATGCCAAAACCTTTAACTGATCAGCCTGGTTCTGGTATGCATACGCATTTGAGTTTGTTCGAAGGTGATACGAACGCTTTTTATGAGGCTGGTCAAGAATTTAATATGTCTCTTATTGCGCGTCAATTTGCGGCTGGTATTTTGCATCATGCTTCAGAAATTTGCGCTGTAACTGATCAGTATGTGAACTCTTACAAGCGTTTGTGGGGTGGTGCGGAAGCTCCTAGCTATGTTTGCTGGGGTCATAGCAACCGTTCTGCACTTCTGCGTGTTCCGCAATACAAGCCTGGTAAAGGTAATTCTTGCCGAATGGAATTCCGCGCGCTAGATCCTGTAGCGAATCCGTATCTTGCTTACTCTGTGCTTCTTGCTGCTGGTTTGGATGGTATTGAAAAGCAAATGACTTTGTGCGATCCAACTAGCGACGATGTGTGGGAGCTTACTGATGCTGAGCGTCAAGCAATGGGTATTCAGCCATTGCCAGAATCCTTGGATGAAGCACTAAAGATTATGGAGCGCTCGGACTTCGTTGCAAGCGTATTAGGTGAACACGCTTTTGAGTACTTCTTGCGCAATAAGCATCAAGAGTGGGAAGAGTACCGTCGCCAGGTTACGCCTTTTGAACTTGAGAAGTATTTGCCGCGTTTGTAGCGTGACGACCTGCTTGAGCGCTGCGATTTAGCGCGCGAAAGCAACTCGGAGCGTGAGCTTGCTCAAACGGAAAGTCCAGTGGACTTTCCGTGCAAGCTCAGCAGCGAGTGCGTTACCCGCGCGAGCGTTGCCTGGCGTTTGGCTGGCGGGTTTCTGGAGTGTCTGTGTGATATAGGAATTACTTATCTCGCAGCGCTCCGCTCTTATACCTTATTTGGACTTAGCGGTTGCATAGTTAAGTTTAGTTTTTTAATTACTTTTTCTGCAGAAATAGTATTTATCAACAAGATTATTACTATCGTTCCGCTTTTATATTGCTCGACAAGCAATTCCTATCTCCCACTCGTAAATCCACTCACCGTTGTTTTGTGATGTGGTAGGTGCGTATGGTGTGGTGTGTGCAGCAGCACGAATGCTAGTGTTCTATAGACAATAAATACTTACCGTTCGCAGAAGCATTACTGCAAAGCTTCATGAACATTTGCTGGAGTTTTTTCTCCGGCGTTTGTAGCTTGTTTTGGGACACTGCTGCAGACGTCGCGCTGCGTTCCAAGCGTTTTTACGATTTTTGCAGCTTACTAAAATGTCGAAAATACCAAATCGTTTGGTGAAATAAACAAAACGCAAGCCAAAACTGTCGAAAATACATAATCGCAAGATGTTTTCGACATTTTCTATTGACTGCAAAAATATTTAACGCGTGTATCGATTCGCTAGCAGCGCGATTGTAAAGTTTCTGTCGGATTTTCGCTCGTAGCCGACCGTTTCTTTACACCGCTATAAAGTTTTGGTCGTTTTTTGTTACTGGTGCAGATGGTCGACTGCGTTCGTAACGACCTGCTTGAGCGCTGCATGCGTGTCTTTTGTTTTCTATTGGTGATTTGCTTCAAAAAAATCAAAAATTTTGTAAAAAAGTGGGGATTTTTGGGGAGGAATGGGGTAAAATGGTGAGCAACGTGTAAATGGCATAGTACATGTTGAGTTAAGGAGGTGGAGTATGGCACGTCGTGCTGCTAATAAGCAACCGCGCAATAACGCCAATTCTTCCTCTGCGCATTCCACAAATCAGGCTCAATCAGCTGCTGATCCAAATGTTTCTCAGCAATCGCAGATGCCACTGCAAATGCAAGATTCACAAGTGCCTCAGCAACAATACGTTCAGCCTGTTCAACCTATACAATCTAAGCAGTCAATTCAGGGTTATTATGGTATGCCTCCAACTGTTATGCCAGCAATGCAGCAATATATGCCAGCACCGGTTTTCACCTCCACTCCGTCCGGCGCTGCTGATTCGTCTGCACAAGCTGCAGCTATGCCAGTTGCACCTTTTTATGCTTCTCAATATCAAGAAGCTGTGTCAACTCATCCAGCAACACCTATTTTGTTAGGCACTTATACTCCAAAAATTGACGATAAAGGTCGTGTTGCTCTTCCTGCAAAATTCCGTTCTCAGCTCGGAACTGGTTTTGTTATGGCTCGCGGTCAAGAGCATTGTGTTTACGTGCTGCCTATGGTTGAGTTCCAGCGTATGACAACGCAAATTCAGCGCACATCTATGAGCAACAAGTCAGCTCGCGATTATCTTCGCGTGTTCCTTTCTGGCGCTGTTGATGAAGAGCCAGATAAGCAGGGACGCATTGTTGTGCCGCCAATGTTAAGAGATTACGCCAATTTGGGCGATCAAATTGTTGTTATTGGTGTTGGTACGCGTGCAGAGATTTGGAATAAATCTGCTTGGGAAGAGTATCTTGCCGATCGTGAGCAAGGTTATGCGGATATTGCTGACGATGTACTTCCGGCGGTGATGTGATGACTGATGTTATGAAAGACATTACAGCTATTCACGCACCGGTATTATTGCAAGATTGTGTTGATTTAGTTACTCCTTCTTTGCAACATAAAGGCGCAATAGTAGTAGATTGCACTTTAGGTCTTGCTGGTCATGCAACTGCTTTTCTTAAAGCTGCGCCTTTTGCAACACTTATTGGTATTGATCGTGATGCTGAAGCACTTTCGTTAGCAACGCAAAGAATGCGTAGTGAAGGCCTTGAGAATCGTTTTATTCCTGCACATGCGGCATTCGATGAGATTGATGAAGTACTACGAGAAAACCGCATTGACGGTATTGATGCTGCTTTTATGGATTTGGGTCTTTCAAGTTTGCAAATTGACGAAACTGATCGCGGTTTTTCTTATTCTCACGATACGGCACTTGACATGCGTATGGATACAACGCAAGCAACTACTGCCGCAACGATTTTAGCTACTTATGATTCTCGAGGATTAACTAGAATTTTCCGCGAGTATGGTGAAGAACGTTTTGCGTCTCTTATTGCTCGTCGTATTGTTGAAGTTCGCGCTACGGAGCCTATTGCTACTTCGGGTCAGTTGGTTAGCTTAGTTGACTCTGTAATTCCGAAAGCTCATCGCGCTACTGGAAATCCAGCAAAACGAGTGTTCCAAGCTTTGCGTATTGAAGTGAACGGTGAATTAGATAAATTGAGCCGTACTCTTCCTAAAATTGCTTTGCATCTTCGTGAGCATGGTCGCTTAGTTGTTGAATCTTATCATTCATTGGAAGATACAGCTGTAAAACGTTTTATGAATCAAGGATTAACCGTTGATGTTCCTGCAAACATGCCTGTTATCCCTGACGATGCTCAGCCGTTCTTTAAAGCTCTTACTCGCGGAGCTATGAAGGCTTCTAAAGAAGAAATTGTTCATAACACTAGATCTTCTTCAGTTCGTTTGCGCGCTGTCGAATTATGCCGACCTATTCCTGAGCGTTGGATTCCAAGGCTTGAAGATGAGGCGGCTGGTCGTAAAGCTATAAAAGGAGGTCGCTGACATGGTATTGAACATGCAAAATCGTGTTTTGCGCTCTTCTGCGTCTTCTGCTTCAGCTCCAGCTGGTCGTACTAAAGATAATTCGACTCGTAAAGAATACGTACATAATTCTGCTCCTTCGGCGTTTAACCCATCTCAACGTAAATCTTCTGCTGTGCTTGAACGATTCCGCAAGGTTATGACATGGAGCAATACGCGCAAAGTACCTCTTGTAAATTGCATGATTATTGTGATTTTTATGGTTGTTACGTTGTTGACTTCGCTTCTTTTGCGTACGCAAATGGCAGAGATTTCCTTCGACCAAACTGCAGTACAGATGCGTATTTCTCGTTTGCATCAGGATGTGGAAGCTCGTCAAGCGAAATTAGATACTTTGGAATCTGAACTTCCTGCAAGAGCGCAACGAATGGGAATGGTTCCGCAACAAGGTTCTATTTCTATTGACTTGAGTGATTATGCAGCAAAACGAAAACATGGTCATTCTGAGAAAACTAAGCACGAAAAACAAACTAATAACTCAAATAAAACTCAAAAACAAGAACAACAAAATCGTCAATATCAACAGAAAGCAAAACAGGAGAAACATTGATGCGCCACTTAATCAAACAACGTTTCGCTTCTCAGCAGATATTTGCGCGTAAGTGCACCGTAATTGCAATTGTTTTTGCGTTAATTGGTGTTAGTGCAATAGTAAAGCTAAGTTTTATACAGATTATTAATGCTCGTTCAACAGCGCAAGCAGCTCAGGCTGAGCGTAGTCGTGTGCGACCAATTCTTGCACGTCGTGGTCGCATACTTGATGCTAATGGTGCTGTGTTGGCTCAAAGTGTTGAGCGATTTAATATTATTGGAGATCCACTTAATGCTCAGGCTTTTGTGCCGACTCCTTGCACAAAACAAACCGAGCATAACTGTCATATGCTTAATGGCAAGCCTGTAGAAGGCACGGGCGCTGTGGCGGTCGCCCGTTTGCTTGCTCCGATTTTGCACATGAGTTCTGTAGAACTTGGTGGAAAGCTGGCTGGCGTTGGTCGTTACGTTTTATTGAAACGTAACGTGACTCCTGCAATGAAACGTGCCATTGACGATTTGAATCTTTCTGGGTGTATTTATGCAGAGAACAGTAGTGAACGAGTATATTCAAGCGGTCCTATTCTTGGATCTGTGATTGGTGCTGTTGCTAATGCCGATGAAGTTAATCGTAAAGATATTAAAGATCGTAAAGGCGAGGTTGGTGTTACAGGTCTTGAATTTACTAAAGATGCAACTTTGAACGGCGTAGACGGATATCAGCGTTATCAAGGTAATAATGCAGGAAATGAGAAAATTCCTGGTACTGTAACTGAATCTAAGCCTGCAATCAACGGAAGCGATGTTAAGCTCACAATCGATAGCGATGTCGATTGGTATGTTAAAAAAGTTTTGCTTGATGGCAAGAAAAAATATCATGCAACTTGGGGTATTGCAGTAGTGCAAGATGTTCGTACTGGCGAAATACTTGCTTTGGAAGATACTGATGAGATTAAAGCTGGAACAACTCAAGCTAAGGTGAATGTTTCTAGAGCTGTAAGTCAAACCTTTGAACCTGGTTCCATAGGTAAAGCTTTCTCAATGTCTGGAATGTTACAAACTGGTGCGCATAAGCTTACTGATAAATTTGCTGTTCCTAATACTCTCAATAAGAACGGTCAAGCATTCCATGATGCTGTTAGCCACGGTGTTGAGCGTTGGACATTAGCTGGTATTCTTTCAGAATCTTCTAACGTCGGTATGGTTATGGCTGGTGAAAAATATCCGATAGATAAACGCTATGAGTATCTTTATAAATTTGGTCTTGGTCAGTACTCGGGATTGAATTTACAAGGAGAATCTCGCGGCTTGCTTCCTAGCGTTCAAGCTTGGGATGGTCGTAAGAAAGATACCGTTCTGTTTGGTCAGGGTTATGCTGTGAATGCTTTGCAGCTTACTAATGCGATTGCAACTATTGCAAATAAAGGCGTTAGGTTGCGTCAGTCAATAGTTAAATCCGTTATAGATCCTAATGGTAGGGTTACAAAGTCTTCTCGCCCTGCAGGAACGCGCGTTTTGGATGAAAATGTTGCTGCACAAATGATGAATGCTTTGGAAAATTCTGGTGAGCATTATCACAGATTTGCTGGTGTCGATGGTTATCGTGTTGCTGCAAAGAGTGGTACAGCTGAAGTTGCTGGCGCTGATGGTAAACTTAGTTCTACAATCAGCGACTGGTCGGGTGCTATACCAGCAGATAATCCTCGCTTCGTCATAACAGTTGTTTTGCGTGATCCACAAGGTATTTATGGTGGTATGACTGCAGGTCCACTGTTCAAAACTATTGGAGAATTCTTAATGCAAAAGTATGATATTCCAGCTTCTTCTCCACGCACAAATCCTGTTCCTGTGAATTGGTAGTGTACGCATTACAATGTTGTTGTCTATAAAGTAGGGTGTGCAATGAGTGCGGTTGATGAATACTCTAGAATTAGGGTGACGCTAGGTTTTGCTGCAAAAAATTATGGTTTTGAAGTTGTTCCTGCGTTTGCTTCAGAGGTAACTATTACTTCTATTGCTCATGATGTGCGTCATGTACGTCCTGGTGGATTATTTGTGCCAATTGGTCATATTGATCGTCGTCAGCTTGAGGCTGCACGTGATGCTGGGGCATATGCTGCATTAGTTTCACCAGAATTTCGTGGTGAGGCTGCAGATTTAGGTCTACCTTTGCTTGTTTCTTCTGCTAATCCAGTTGCTTTGGGCAAGCTTGCTTGCGATATTAATGCAGATCCTTCTTCATGCGTCGCAATATTTGCGATTGCTGGTGACGATGATGATGAGATCCATGCTAACGTTTTGCGATTAGCTGATTTTTTGCATATGTTAGGCAATCCTGTTGGTGTTATTAGTGATGCTGGATCTACTTCATTACAGCGTGAATTGTCTTTGCAATATCCTTTAAATATTGCCGATATACAGCATGCTTTATCCGTGTGTGCAGAAGATGGTGCCGCAGCTGTTGTTATTGCACTTAATTCTGCAACTTTAGCTAAGAATGCGTTGCAATCCGTTAGTATTGACGTTCTTGGCGTTGAGCAAATTCAGAATGAAAGCAATTCTGGCGCAGGATCTGATTCTCAATCTGATACTGAGTCTAAAGATAGCTCTGATACTAATTCTGAATCTGAACCTAATTCTGAATTTAAAGATGCAGCCTCAAATGTGAAAATTAGCGCAAAGACATCTTCTTCACCACTTTACCCGGCATATGCAACCGGCATGAGTTTTTATGCGTTGCGTCAACGTTATGGTTTTTCTGGAAGAGAGCACGCTTATTGTGTTACTAGATCGGCTGAGTCTGACGAATTAGCTGAATTAGCGGATCAAATTGGTGGCAATGATGTACAGCGGCATCTTTCATTATCTATTGCAATGGTGTTAGCTGCTGGTGTTCGTCGTGGGACTATTAAAAGTGCGCTGCGAGTTTCGCATGAATTGCACTGAATTGTGCTGAAGCGCTGATTTCATTCGAGTTTTCAAATAAATTAATTGCGTGAGTTTTGTTTAAGAGCTTTTAATTATGTGGCTAATTTGGAGGATGTTATGAGTTGTGTTGAAACTTCGTGTGCTAGCAATGCTAAGAGTTTAGATTATGCTGATATGATGCCTATGAATATAAGCGAAATTGCTAACGCTGTTCATGGGGAAATGCACGAGTTTAATAGTTGTGACACAGATTTAGTTGCAAATTCCGTTTTTAGTGATTCTCGTCAAATCCGTAAAGGTTCTGTGTTCGTAGCTATAGTTGGTGAACATGTTGACGGTCATGATTATGTAAAGAATGCTGAAAAATCTGGAGCTGTTGTAGCTATTGTTGAACATGTTGTCGAAGGCACTAATCTCAATCAAATAGTTGTTAATAATTCTGTAGAAGCGCTGGGTTTGCTAGCTAAACATAATTTGGAACTTCGCCGCAATCTTAACAAACCTTTCACTATTATTGGTATCACTGGTTCCGTTGGCAAAACAACAACGAAAGATATGTTGAAGGCTTTGTTGAGCACGCTAGGCGAAACAGTTGCTCCTGTTGGATCTTTTAATAATAATATTGGTTTGCCTCTTACTGCTTTGCAAGTTGGCAGTAATACTCGGTTTCTAATAGCAGAAATGGGTGCTAACCATGTTGGCGAAATTGCCAATTTAACTCATATTGCTCCTCCGGATCTCGCAATAGTGCTTAAAGTTGGTGTTGCTCATTTAGGTGAATTTGGCTCAGTTGAGCGAATTGCGCAAGCAAAAAGTGAGATTGTGCGTGGGCTTTTGCCACATGGCATAGCAGTATTAAATTCCGACGATAAGCGAGTTTCTGCAATGTCTTGTCTTGTAGAGAATAAGCATGTGCGCTGGTTTGGTAGAAATGCTAAAAACGGATTGCTGGAATCAGCTAGTAAAGATGACTACCAACTTTCAGCTAGCAATATAAAGTTAGATTCTTTTGGTAAAGCAGTTTTTACTATCACTGAACGCATTAATTCTTCTGATTTAGTGAATCATATTGAAGTGCATCTTGCTATACAAGGCGAGCATAATGTTATGAATGCGCTTGCAGCAGCAAATGTTGCCAGATATTTGGGAATGACTTTAGATGATATTGCTTCTGTGCTGTCTAAAGTTTCGCATATTAGCCCGCATCGCATGCAATTGAGTACAGTTTCTAAGAATGACGAGAAATTTACACTTATTGATGATTCCTTTAATGCAAATCCTGATTCTATGAAAGCAGGAATCGATGGTTTGTGCGCTTATGAAAATGATTCTTGTAGTGCATCTTCGAAACCTTTCCGTATAGCGGTTCTTGGTTCTATGTTGGAGCTTGGCAGCAACGAAGATGAATTGCACACAAATATTGGAGAATATGTGGCAAATTCGAGTGTCGATGCGGTTGTTGCTGTTGGTTCGAAAACGGACTCTGACTTAGATAAATTAGCTCACTGTATTGCTCAAGGTGCGCGTTCTTCTTGGAATAATAAACTACCTTCTTCTCATGAGGCAGTCTATTTTGTACACAGTGCGGATGAGGCTGATGATATTGTTTGGAAACTTGTGGCCGAGCATCCGAGTAGTGTTGTGTTATTGAAAGGCTCTCATGCTTCAGGCTTGAGCGTGCTTGCTGAACATTGGGCAAATATTTAACTGCTCGATGCTCAATATAAGTGTGAAATTAATAAATTAAGTATTATAGCAAACAGAACAGTAAACGGAGGTTAAGCGGTGATTGCGCTTATTGTAGGAATTGTGGTGTCGCTCGTAGTTACGATTGTTGGCACACCTTTGCTTATTCGTTTAGTGCATCGTTTGCACTACGGTCAGTACATTCGCCAAGATGGACCACAATCTCATTTAGTAAAGCGTGGCACGCCAACTATGGGCGGTGTTGTTATTAATTTTGCTGTAGTAGCAGGTTGGGCTGCTTCTGCTCTTTATAGATATGTTTCTGTTGGTCGCTCGCCTTCATGGTCTGCTGTTTTGGTGCTGTTTGCAATGCTTTCAATGGGTTTGCTTGGCTTTATTGATGATTTTGCTAAGGTTCGTAAAAAGCAGAATCTTGGTCTTTCTGTACATGCGAAGTTTACTGGTCAAATTATTTTTGCAAGTATTTACGCGCTTTTGTCATTGCTATTGCCAACTCAATCTGGTATTGCTAGCGCTCAACCTGGAATGAGTTTTATTGAAAAACCATTTTTTGATTTTTCTATACTCGGTAAAGGTGTAGGAATCGTAGTATTTATTGTTTGGGTTAATTTCCTTATTGCTGCTTGGTCTAACGCTGTAAACTTGACTGACGGACTTGATGGTTTAGCTTCTGGATCTTCTATGATTGCTTTTGCTGGTTACGCTTTGATTGCTTTTTGGGAAAGCTACCATGTGCGTGGAGGCGGTCATTTTGGATTCTCTTACGCTGTTTCTGACCCTCTCGATTTAACTATTATTGCTGTTTGCGCTGCTGTTGCTTGCTTTGGATTCTTGTGGTTTAATTCGAATCCTGCTCAAGTATTTATGGGAGATACTGGTTCGTTGGCTTTAGGCGGATTATTTGCAGCTCTTTCTATTGCAACTCACACAGAGTTTTTGGCTGTGATTTTGGGTGGATTATTTGTAATGGAAGCTGCAAGTGACGTTATTCAAGTTGGATTCTTTAAAGCTACGCATAAGCGCGTGTTCAAAATGGCTCCTATTCATCATCATTTTGAATTGCTCGGCTGGACGGAAACTAAAGTTGTTGTGCGATTCTGGATGATTGAGCTTATGTTTGTGCTTTCTGCACTTATGATGTTCTACGCCGATTGGGCAGGGCATTCTGGCTTGCTTATTTAATTTCAAAAATTGGAAGGCTTCAATATGAATATTGTCGATGGCAATGAAGTATCTGTTTCGTCTGAATCTACTTGTAAGTCGTGCACAAGCGATAAAGCATTTGCTTTTAAGCGTGTATTAGTTGCAGGTCTTGGAGTTTCGGGTCGTGGCGCAGCTGAGGTTTTGCGCGCTGTTGGATCTGAGACTGTGACTGCAGACGAAAATAAGCCTGATGCCGATATACATGATTTTTCAGCAATAGACTGGTCTAAAATCGATGCTGTTGTTACATCTCCAGTATTTAACCCTCGCACGCCATTTTTGCAAGAAGCTGCATCGCGCAATATTCCAGTAATGAGCGAAGTTGAATTAGCGTGGCGCTTGCGCGTACCTTCTAATCGCACGAATAAACCTGCTTATTGGATTGGCATTACTGGCACAAATGGTAAGACTTCTACTACAGAAATGACTTCTGCAATGCTAACCGCTTGCGGATTAAATGCTCCAGCCGTGGGAAATATTGGAAAGTCTGTGTCACATGCTGCTTTGGAATGTGAGCATGATGCTTTATGCGTTGAATTAAGCTCTTTCCAATTGCATTTCACTGATTCTTTAGCTCTTGATTGTGCTGCTATTACTAATATTGCTGCTGATCATTTAGATTGGCATGGTGGCATGGAAGCGTACGCTCGTGACAAGTCAAAAGTATTTAATAATGTGCAAAAAGCTTTGGTTTACAATGCTCAAGATGAGCGTGTAAGCAAATTGGCAGATTGTGCACAAGTTGCTGATGGTTGTAAAAAGATTGGTTTTACGTTAGGAGAGCCTAAAGATGGTGAAATTGGCGTAAAAGACGGTTGGATTGTCGATAACAGCGGTGTTGCTGGAGGAACTAAAGGCACTCTAAAACCTATTGTCGAATTGCGTGAGCTAAAACATCTGTGCGAGCCTGATGGCAGTGTGTATCCGCATTTATTAGCTGATGCTCTTACTGCGTTAGCTTTATCTTTAGGTTTAACTGGTGACGTAGATTCTTCAGTTCGTGCTTTACGCGAATTTGCTCCTGGAGGTCATCGCATTCAAACAGTTGCGACTTTGATGTCTGAAGATGAAAATCCTTCGCATTGTATTAGATTTGTAGATGATTCTAAAGCAACTAATGCTCATGCTGCTTGTGCATCTTTAGCTAGTTTTGCTAATAATTCGGTTGTTTGGATTGCTGGCGGTTTAGCTAAAGGTGGTCATTTTGAAGATTTAATTGCAAACCAACTTCATGTGATTAAAGCAGTTGTTGTTATTGGAATAGATCAACGTCCAATTGTTGAAGCTCTTCACAGTTCAGCTCCTCACATTCCAGTAACTATTGTTTCACAGGATGGTTCTTGCGCTAAATCATATGATTGCGTTGATGACTTAGTTTGTGAGAATATTGAGAATACTTCGCTTGTAAATCCTGATTCTTCATTCGGTGAGGCTGTTATGCGTCAAACTGTAGAAGCTGCTGGGCGTTATGCTAAGCCTGGTGATGTTGTTCTGCTTGCTCCTGCTTGTGCCTCTATGGATCAATTTGTTTCGTACGCCGATCGCGGCAATCGTTTTGCTAAAGAATCTCAACGATGGGTGCATAATCATGGTGTTCAACAGTAATAAGCCTAAAAAGTTTTTGCGTTCATTAGCGCGCAAAGTCTCAGAAGTTATTATGGAAGATCATATTGAAGCAGATTCAGATTCTTCTCATTCTTCCCAAAAACAAAAATTTGAATCTTTTAAAAAATCTATTAGGACTTCAGCAAGTAAAGTAGGCGAGTCCATAAGCAAAGTAGGAGCGTATGCAAGCAAAGCGGGTAAGGAATTAGGCAAATCTGTAGGGAAGTCTGTAGGAAAGTCTGTAAGTAAGTCCGTAAGTAATTCTGTCACTAAAGTTGGCAGATCTGTAGGTTCTTCTTTCAATGAATCTGTAAAATTTGTAAAAGATGTAAAGAAGTCGAAGGTTGCGAAACAAGCGAAACAAACTAAACGGGCTAATTTTGTAAAGCCTGCAGAGCAAGCAAATCCTGTAAATACTATAAATCCTGTGAAACCTGCAAAGCTAACAAAGATAGCGAAACCAGCAAATACAGCAAAGCCGGCAAAGTCAATTAAATACGCAAAATTAGCGCATACTGTATCTGGAATATTTTCCTCGAAGAAAGACTACTCAAAAAACTCGTTAGAGCGCAAAACTCAAGATTCAGAGTTAAAGAAGTATGTTGGCTTGCGCAGTTTAACTAACCCACTGTGGTGCTTATACGGCATGCGAGTATCAGTGGTTATACTGTCGATTTTTGGCTTATTCATGGTGTTTTCTAGTTCTTCAGTAACTATGATTACCTACGGAATTGCACCTTGGGGTCAAGGCGTAAACCAAACAATGTATTGTGTTTTAGGTTTAATTGGTTATATTTTTGCTTCTCGACTTCCAGTTACAGTTTATAGACGATACGTTGCTGTCATTTACATTATTTCTGTTATTGCACAGTTCTTAACATTTGTTCCAGGTTTACGACGTGAAGTTAATGGTAATGCTGGTTGGATTGCTTTTGGTCCTATTACTTTGCAGCCTGCAGAAATTACAAAACTTGCATTATGTATTTGGCTTCCAATAGCTTTGATTGCTGCAAAACAAGCATATGAGCGTGTGCAAATGCGCGCATATATTCCTGTAGCAGCAGGACTCGGCGTATCGTTGTTGCTTGTTATTGCAGGTAAGGATCTTGGTACTGCTTTAATTATTATTCTTATTGCACTTATAGCTTTTTATCTTGGTGGATTCCCTACGCGCTGGCTGATAGGAAGTATTTTTATTGCTATTGCTATGGTCGCTATGCTTGTTTTGACCAGCCAAAATCGTATGCGACGTATTCTTGCTACTTTGCATGGATGCGATGCAAAAGCAGCTAAAGGCGTTTGCTTCCAAGCAATTCACGCTCAATATGCAATGGCTTCTGGTGGACTATTAGGCGTTGGCATCGGAAACTCTCGTGAAAAATGGAATTATTTGCCTTACGCTCACAATGATTTTATTTTCGCTATTATTGGCGAAGAGATGGGCTTTTTGGTTGCAGCAGCAGTAATTTTGCTATACGTAATTATTGGTTGGTGCATACTATCTTCAGCATTAAAAGCGAAATCGCAATTTATTTCAATCGTATTAATGTGTATTGCAACGTGGATTGTAGGCCAAGGATTAGTTAATATTCTTGTTGTTGTGCAAATACTTCCGGTTATGGGAGTGCCTATGCCGTTTGTGTCCGCAGGTGGATCTTCGCTTGTTATGTGTTTGGTTGCAATTGGCGTAGCTGATGGTCTTATGCGTTCCAATCCGCAACTTACTATATCGAAGTAGTAAGTATTTACAACTTTTTTATAATATGAAAGTTATAACAAGGGTAGTGAAATGAAGTTTGATAATGCTATTGAGCAGGAAGTGCATATTGTTCTTGCAGGCGGGGGTACTGCAGGTCATGTCAATCCTTTGCTTTCTGTTGCAAACGCGATTAAAAAGCTCAATCCTGAAGCGTTAATTAGTGTAATTGGCACAGAAGTTGGTTTGGAAAAAAGTCTTGTGCCGAATGCAGGATACGAACTTGACACTATAGAAAAAGTGCCGTTCCCACGTAAGCCAAATTTGGATGCAATTAAATTTCCAATTCGATGGATGCGCGAAAAACGCAAAGTGCGAAATATACTAGCCGCTAGAAAAGCAGATATAGTAGTGGGCTTCGGTGGCTATGCTTCTGCTCCAGTATATTCTCAAGCTCATGCGCAGCATATTCCTATTGTGATTCACGAGCAGAATGCTAAATCTGGAATGGCAAATCGCTTGGGTGCAAGTTGGGCTGATGCTGTTGGAACAGTTTATGGGAATACTGATTTGCGCACACGAAAAGGTGTCAAAGTTGAAAGAGTTGGTTTACCTCTTAGACCTGCTATTTCTCAATTGTGTGAAAGATTAGAAAAAGATTATGATTCCACTCGCGTTGAAGGTGCGCAAAAACTTGGCGTTGACCCTAAACGTCCAATTATTCTTGTTACCGGCGGATCTTTGGGTGCAAAAAGCATAAATCAAGCTGTTGCTGCAGCAGCAGGAGATATTTTAAAACATGCGCAAGTAATTCACTTAACTGGTCGCGCAAAAGCGGAAGAAGTGCGAGATATAGTTGCAAAGCAAGTAGGTGAATCGCAAATAAACGATATTAAACCAGAGCATGCTGGTTGTGGCGATTATCATATTGCAGAATATTTAGAGCGTATTGATTGGGCTTTTGCTTGTGCAGATTTAGTTATATGTCGTGCAGGAGCTGGAACGGTTGCAGAAATTTCTGCACTTGGCTTACCTGCTGTATACGTGCCATTGCCTATTGGCAACGGCGAGCAGCGTTTCAATGCTGAGCCTGTAGTAAATGCAGGGGGAGCATTAATGGTAAATGATGCTGATTTCAATGCGAAGTGGTTTATAGATGAAGGGTTAGCTTTATTGCAAAACAAAAAGCAATTACAAGCTATGCGCACTAAATCTTGGAATTATGGTATTCGTGATGCTGCAGACGTTATGGCGAAGCGTATTCTTGAAATTGCAAAAGAAGGCAGAAAGTAATGACTAAACTTAATAGCAATACAACTTCATCTCATAACAACATTGATTTAAACCCAGTAAAATCAGCATTTGATGATTCGCAAACTATTTCAAAACTAGGGCGAGTGCATTTTATTGGCATTGGTGGAGCTGGAATGAGTGTTCTGGCAGAAATGTTGCATGAAGAGGGAGTAAGCGTAAGCGGTTGCGATCGTGAAGCAAATGATCACACTCAACGCTTGGAAGAATTAGGTATTGAAGTAGAAATTGGACAAAGTGCTTCACATGTTGAGCATGCAGATGTACTTGTGTATTCAAGTGCTATTAAACCGAGCAATCCGGAGATTATGGCAGCACATGAGCGCGGCATAAAACTTGTTCATCGCAGCGATATTCTTGCGTTATTATTATCTGCAAAAACTGGTGTGACTGTTGCTGGAGCGCATGGTAAAACAACTACTAGCTCACTTCTTTCTCATATATTAACTGTGGCTGCAGTAGGCGATTTGGCTGATCCAAGCTACGCAATCGGCGGATCTATTCAAGCCGCAGACGGAACAGTTTTAGACGGCGGTCATGCTGGTAATGGAATTGTTATGGTTGCTGAAGCTGACGAATCTGACGGAAGTTTTGAAAAATACAGCCCAAGTATTGCAATCGTAACAAATGCTGAAGCAGATCACTTGGATCATTACGGCTCTAGTGAACGATACAGAGAAGCATTTGTTGAGCACGTAAGTCATGCTGTTAATAACGTAATAATTTGTGCAGAAGACGAAGGTGCTAGAAAAGTACTTGAAGCTATGCCGGATAATATTTTAAACAAAACAATTGCTTACGGTAATTTGGATACTTGGAGCCTAAAAGTTAGCTCGCGCGTACAAAAATTAGCCATGTTCGCAAGTATTGAGCATGAAAATGAGCAAGCTGTAAGTGGTCGAGAAATGTTTACGCTTGTATTGCCAGAAAAAATTTTGGATGAACATGCTAAATGTTCGAACAAGGTGCAAGTTAGCTTGTTAATACCAGGTTTGCATAATGCTCTTAATGCTTCTGCAGCTATTGTTGCTGCAGTATTGCTCGGTATGAATTCAGAAGATGCGGCTCGTGGTGCAGAAAGCTTCCGAGGTGCGTCTCGTCGTTTTGATATTCGTGGATGTGTTGATGGTGTGACAGTTGTGGACGATTATGCTCACCATCCAACTGAAATAGCTGCATTATTGCGCGCTGCTCGAAGAAAGTACACTTCTTCTACTCTTCGCGTGCTGTTTCAGCCTCATTTGTTCTCCAGAACGCAGGCTTTTGCTAGTGAGTTTGCAAAATCTTTGGCTCTTGCAGACGATGTAATTGTTACAGGAATTTTCCCAGCTCGCGAAAAGCAGGAAGATTTTCCAAATATTAATGCTGAAACTATTGTTAAAGCTGCAAAATCACAGAATCTTGATGTAAAAATTGAAGCGGTTGACGATATGCGCGCAGCTGCGTTGAAACTGGCTTTGCGTGCAAAATCTGGTGATGTGCTGCTTACAGTTGGTGCAGGAAGTATTACTGCTATGACGTCTGTTATGCTAGAAGCATTGTAGTGCTTTGAAATTAAGTGATTAAAATATAAATAAATTATTACGAGAGGCAATTATGGGTCGCGTGAGGTCAAGCAAATCGTACGATGCTGATGCAAATAATTCGCATCGTCGTACCGTTTCAAGTCTTAATATTGCGCGTACTGAAGAGTCTCGTAGTAATAAATCCAGCAGCAGTGCGTCTCGTAGTGCTGAATTGCTTAATAATGAATTGCGTAGTGGTGTAACGCGTGGTGTAGCGCGTGGTGTAGCGCGTGGTGTAGCGCGTGGTGCGAAATCTAATATCGGAAAATCTAATATAAAAAAATCTAGTATCAAAAAAACGCGTGATGAAAAAATTCATATTTCTAAACCTAGATCTGCTTCGTCATTGCGCAAAGACCAGCGTTTCCAAAGGCATATAATCAGCCAAAACACATCGCAAATACGAGTAGCTGATGTTAATGAAAAAAATCATCAAGGTAAGTTTGTTGACGCTAGACTTTTGCCGAAGCTTGATTTTGTAAGAAAAACTTTAAGTCAAACTTCTGGTTCTCTTGGAATGATTACTCGTCCTAGAATAATTAATTTTCGAGAGCGTTTGAAAGAACGTAAATCTGCTTATTTGCAATTTACTGTTAAACGAATTCTTGCAATTCTTGCAGTGATTGCCTCTGTTTCGGCGATTGTTTGGTTTTTATTCTTCTCGCCAGTTTTTCTTCTTAAGTCTAGCGATATAAGTATTTCTGGATCTAACGAGTGGGTGAGTGAGCAAAAAATTGCTTCAATTGCGTCAACTCAGGTTGGTAAATCACTATTTTTAGTTTCTTCTCAAGAAGTAATTAACCAACTTAACGATATTCCTGGCGTAACTGAAGCAAAAGTTTCTAAGAATTTTCCTAATGGTTTGCATGTTTCTGTACATGCGCAACGTCCTGCAGCAATGCTCAAAACTCGAGATAGCAATAAATTAACTGCTGTTGACGCTAAAGGTCGCGTGTTAAATGCCGTAGCTCAAGTTACAACACAAGGAATACCTGTTATTGAAGTTTCAAATGTGCAAAGAAGTTTGAATAATAGAGCGGTACTTGAAGCTGTAAAAATTGTTAGTTCACTTTCGGAATCTTTGCGAGCTAGAGTTACGAGAGTTAGTGCAAAAACTCAAGATTCTGTCGAAACAGAATTAGGGGATGTTAAAAAAACTATTATATGGGGCAATTCGTCTCAGATTGAGTTAAAGAAAGCTATTGTTGCCAAGATTATTGATGATCCTAGTAAAATTGGAAACAAACGCAGCTTAGATGTGTCTGCTCCTGTGCGTCCAATTCTTAAATAGGGTTTTAAAACTTTATTAATTGCATTGTCAAGATTAGGTGTATAATAGTAATTCGTGTGTGCCAACGGCGTGCCTTATGTTATAGGCGTGCGTGTTGGGATATCCCAAGTGCCAAAGATAGTGCGCAGTAATGTGTGGCTGGAGGCGCGAGGGCCATCGGGCCGGTGGACTGTGGCTTTTACTCTTTAACCGATTCTTTGGTTATGGTGTGCTGCAGTGTGGCGGTTTTCACCAAATAGAAAATAACAATGAATCGGAGAACTTAAGTTGCCTACGATTGAACAACTTGTCCGTAAAGGACGTCAGGCCAAGCCGAAAAAGTCAAAGACTTTGGCCTTGAAGGGTAGCCCGCTGCGTCGTGGCGTGTGCACCCGTGTGTACACCACCACTCCTAAGAAGCCAAATTCCGCGCTTCGTAAGGTTGCTCGTGTGCGCCTCAGCTCTGGTATTGAAGTAACCGCCTATATTCCAGGCGAAGGTCACAACTTGCAGGAGCACTCCATCGTGCTCGTGCGTGGTGGCCGTGTGAAGGATCTCCCAGGTGTGCGTTACCACATCGTGCGTGGCGCATTAGATACCCAGGGTGTCAAGGACCGCAAGCAGGGTCGTTCCCTGTATGGAGCAAAGAAGGCGAAGTAAAACATGTCACGTAAAGGACCTGCAAAAAAGCATCAACTGCTTCCTGATCCAATCTACGGCTCGACCGTCGTGGCTCAGTTGATTAACAAAATCCTTCTCGATGGTAAGAAGTCCATCGCAGAAAACATCGTCTACACCGCTCTTGAGCAGGTGAAGGCAAAGACCGAGCAGGAGCCAGTTTCTGTATTGAAGCGCGCTCTTGATAACATTCGTCCAAATCTTGAGGTTCGTTCTCGCCGCGTTGGTGGCGCAACTTACCAGGTTCCAGTCGAAGTTAAGCCTGCTCGTGCAAACACTCTTTCCCTCCGCTGGCTTACTGACTTCTCACGTGTTCGTCGTGAAAAGACTATGGCTGAGCGTTTGGCCAACGAAATTCTCGATGCCTCCAATGGCTTGGGTGCTTCCGTGAAGCGCCGCGAGGATACCCACAAGATGGCAGAAGCAAACAAGGCTTTTGCTCACTATCGCTGGTAATCCACAAGATAATCGGTATCTTAAAGAGCTAAGGATAAGAATATGGCACAAGATGTGCTTAACGACCTGAATATGGTTCGTAATATCGGCATCATGGCGCACATTGATGCTGGTAAGACTACTACCACCGAACGTATTCTTTACTACACTGGTAAGAACTACAAGATCGGTGAAACTCATGATGGTGCTTCTACCATGGACTTCATGGCTCAGGAGCAGGAGCGCGGTATTACTATTCAGTCTGCTGCAACTACCTGCTTCTGGAAGCGTCAGACTCATGACGTTGATGATCGCTATCAGATCAACATCATCGATACCCCAGGCCACGTGGACTTCACCGCTGAGGTGGAACGTTCCCTTCGCGTGCTCGATGGTGCTGTAGCAGTCTTCGATGGTAAGGAAGGTGTGGAACCTCAGTCCGAAACCGTGTGGCGTCAGGCTGATAAGTATAGCGTCCCACGTATCTGCTTCATCAATAAGATGGATAAGCTTGGCGCTGATTTCTACTATTCTGTCAAGACCATCAAGGAGAAGCTCGGTGCAACTCCACTCGTTATTCAGCTTCCAATCGGTGCTGAAAACGACTTCGTCGGCGTTGTTGACTTGATTCGTATGAAGGCTTACGTCTGGAATGACGTTAAGGACGATATGGGTGCTCACTATGACACCGTTGACATTCCTGAAGATTTGCAGGAACGTGCAGAACAGTATCGTGCTGAGCTTATGGATCAGGTTGCTGAAGCTGACGATGAGCTGGTTGAGAAGTATCTTGAAACTGGCGAACTTACTGAAGAAGAAATGCGCGCTGGTATCCGTAAGCTTACCATTGAGCGTAAGGCATTCCCAGTAACTTGCGGTTCTGCATTCAAGGATAAGGGTGTTCAGCCAATGCTGGATGCTGTTGTCGACTTCCTCCCAAGCCCAGAAGATGTTCCATCTATTAAGGGCTTCAAGCCAGGTGACGAATCTGTTGAAATTGACCGTAAGCCAGTTAATACAGATCCATTTGCAGCATTGGTATTCAAGATTTCAACCCATCCATTCTATGGCAAGCTCGTGTTTGTGCGCGTTTACTCTGGCGAAGTAAAGCCAGGCGATTCCGTGTACGATTCCACGAAGTCCAAGAAGGAACGCGTTGGTAAGATCTTCCAGATGCATGCTGATAAGGAAAATCCTGTAGATTCAGCTGAAGCTGGTAACATCTACACCTTCGTTGGTTTGAAGAACGTCAGCACTGGTGATACTTTGTGCGACGAAAAGAACCCAATTTCTTTGGAATCCATGACATTCCCAGATCCTGTTATCGAGGTTGCTGTGGAGCCAAAGACGAAGGCTGATCAGGAAAAGATGAGCTTGGCTTTGGCTAAGCTTTCTGACGAGGATCCTACATTCCAGGTTAAGACCGATGAGGAATCTGGTCAGACTTTGATTTCCGGTATGGGCGAGCTTCAGCTTGACATTATCGTTGATCGTATGCGTCGTGAGTTCAAGGTCGAAGCGAACGTTGGTAAGCCACAAGTTGCTTACCGTGAGACGATTCGTAAGGCTGTTATGAACCAGGAATACACTCACAAGAAGCAGACCGGTGGTTCTGGTCAGTTCGCAAAGGTTTTGATGAACTTCGAGCCTCTCGACACAGAATCTGGCGAAACCTATCAGTTTGTCAACGAAGTTACCGGCGGCCACATCACCAAGGAATTCATTCCTTCAATCGATGCAGGCGTGCAGGAAGCTATGGAATCCGGCGTTTTGGCTGGCTTCCCAGTTGTGGGTGTAAAGGCAACCGTCACCGACGGTCAGACTCACGATGTCGATTCTTCGGAAATGGCCTTCAAGATTGCAGGTTCCATGTGCTTCAAGGAAGCTGCTCCTAAGGCTAATCCGGTAATTCTCGAACCAATTATGGCTGTCGAAGTCCGTACTCCAGAAGAGTACATGGGCGATGTCATGGGCGATTTGAACTCTCGTCGCGGTAACATCCAGTCTATGACTGATGCTACTGGCGTGAAAGTTATCGATGCCAAGGTGCCGCTGAGCGAAATGTTCGGCTACATTGGCGATCTTCGTTCTAAGACTCAGGGCCGCGCAATGTTCACCATGCAGATGGACTCTTACGCGGAGGTCCCGAAGGCCGTTTCGGACGAGATTATTAAGGCTCAGCGCGGCGAATAAAGCGCACGCTACTTCGGTGTTTTCTGTCCCCGGTCAACGCTAGAATTTCCTACGTTGACTGGGTTCTGGCACCGAAGTGGCACCTAACCCAGAAACCCAGTAATATGTAGCGAAAGACCTCTCACAAATGTGTGAGGCAAACTACGAGACGTCCAGGAGGACAAACACATGGCAAAGGAAAAGTACGAGCGTACTAAGCCGCATGTTAACATTGGTACCATTGGTCACGTTGATCACGGTAAGACTACCTTGACCGCGGCTATTTCTAAGGTGCTGCATGGCGAGTATCCAGATCTGAACCCTCAGTATGACTTCGATCAGATTGATGCCGCTCCAGAAGAGAAGGAACGCGGCATTACCATTAACATCGCACACATCGAGTATCAGACCGCTGAGCGTCACTACGCTCACGTGGACGCTCCAGGCCACGCTGATTACGTGAAGAACATGATCACCGGTGCTGCTCAGATGGATGGCGCAATCCTCGTGGTTGCTGCTACCGATGGTCCTATGGCTCAGACCCGTGAGCACGTTTTGCTCGCTAAGCAGGTCGGTGTCCCGAAGATCCTCGTTGCTTTGAACAAGTGCGATATGGTTGATGATCCAGAACTTATCGACCTCGTCGAAGAAGAGGTTCGTGACCTCCTCGAAGAAAACGGCTTCGATCGCGACTGCCCAGTCATCCGCACCTCTGCTTACGGTGCTTTGCACGATGACGCTCCAGATCACGAGAAGTGGGTAGAGACCGTCAAGGAGCTCATGAAGGCTGTTGACGAGTACATCCCAACCCCAACTCACGATCTTGACAAGCCATTCTTGATGCCAATCGAAGATGTGTTCACCATCTCCGGTCGTGGTACCGTTGTCACCGGTCGTGTTGAGCGTGGTAAGCTCCCAATCAACACCCCAGTTGAGATTGTTGGTTTGCGTCCAACTCAGACCACCACCGTTACCTCCATCGAGACCTTCCACAAGCAGATGGATGAGGCCGAGGCTGGCGATAACACTGGTCTTCTTCTCCGTGGTATCAACCGTACCGACGTTGAGCGTGGTCAGGTTGTGGCTGCTCCAGGTTCTGTGACCCCACACACCAAGTTCGAAGGCGAAGTTTACGTCTTGACCAAGGATGAAGGTGGCCGTCACTCGCCGTTCTTCTCCAACTACCGTCCACAGTTCTACTTCCGCACCACCGACGTCACCGGTGTTATCACCTTGCCAGACGGCGTTGAGATGGTTCAGCCAGGCGATCACGCAACCTTCACTGTTGAGTTGATCCAGGCTATCGCAATGGAAGAGGGCTTGACCTTCGCAGTTCGTGAAGGTGGCCGTACCGTTGGTTCCGGTCGTGTGACCAAGATTCTTGCCTAGTATTTTCTCTAACTGAAAATATTAGCTAAGGCTTAATAAAGACCCCACGAGTTTCCTCGCGGGGTCTTTATTATGTTCGTGCGCGCTTTGAAGGAGCTTGAAATCCCAATGATTTCAAGCTCCTTCAAAGCGCGATTTGGCATGCGAAGCACGGTTGTGGTTAATGCTCAAGCATGTCATCGCGCTCACAAAACACAACCTCCCTCCCAATGAACTACCACACTAACCTGCCCTGTCTTCATCTTTATTGACGAAGACAGGCCTCGCTTGCGTTGAAAGCACACTGTGCTTTCAACCCTGAGCAAGCTCGGCGCTCCGAGTTGCTTTCGCGCGCGCAATGCTGCGCTCAAGCATGTCGTCGCGCCCATGTTTGGAACACAGAACACATAAATAAAAACCCTGCCGAACGAATTCAGCAGGGTTTTGTGTTTAGAAAATCAGAACTACTAATCTCTATTATCTCCAAGCAACTCTAGCAAGTAGATGAACATGTTAATGAAGTCCAAGAACAGCTGGAATGCGCAGAAAATAGATACTTTCTTAACCATTTCAGGCTGATTTTCATATTGTGCAAGTAATGCGCGAGTTTGCTGAGCATCGTAAGCTGTTAAACCTGCAAAAATAACGATGCCAATTCCAGCCATAAGACGCATGGTTCCAGTATCTTGCCCAATAAATGAAATAATAATTTGCGCAACAACGAATACAAGTAATGCAACCATTAAAATTGGACCAGCTTTAAGCAAATCCTTTTTTGTAGTAAGTGCAAGCATTGTCAAGCACAGGAAGAATCCTGCAGTTAAAGCAAACACTAATGCCACGGATCCAAGGCTAAATACTTGAAAGACTGAGCTTAAAGTGAATCCTGTTAAAGCAGCATAAGCATAGAACAAAACTCGTACTGTTGTCTCACTCATCTTCATTAAACGCGTTCCAAGAACAACTGCTATCACAACCTGAGCAATTGCCAGCATCATCCAACCCCATCCGCGGGTTGCAAACATAAATCTAAGCCAGAAATTACCGCTCTGAGTGAACAGTGCCACAAGAGTTGTAACAATCAATCCAAGCGTCATTTCGCCATAAGTGCGTCCTACTGAAACTCTTTTTGCTTCTTCAAAAGCATATGTTGCCTGAGTGTCAATAACCTCAGGAGCACCGCTTCCGTAATAATCTTGAGTAAAGTTTGTCATTATTTCTCCTTAACAGCTATGAAATAAAACGCTGTCAAGACAACGTTCTCACACAATTATAATTAAAGCATCTGGGAAAATGCTAAAAAAATACAGCATAATTTATACGTTCGTACAATAAGCTGATTTTAGTATTTCGTAATCTTGCGCTTCGCATTGATATTATGCCTTACTATTAGGTGCCTCTTCAACTTGAGGAGCACCATTAATATCGCGGTGAATACCTTGCATTTGTGTTTCAATATTTTGCAAGCTATGCGCGCAATCGAGCAAAGTTTGAGAGTGTTCAGCCAACTTTGCATCTGGCAAACCGGCTTTGTATCTTAAAGCGTGCTCCAAGCTAGCCCAATAATCCATCGCAATAGTTCGGAATTGCACTTCAACTGGCGTGTAGTGTGCTCCAGAAGACAAGAACACAGGAACTGCATAAATTACGTGCAAACTGCGGTATCCATTAGGTTTTGGATTCTTAATATAATCCTTAACTTGCAATACTTGAATGTCTGTTTGTTTAGAAAGATATTGTGCTACAGAATACACATCGTCGCAGTAGTTGCAAATTACGCGAATTCCAGCTACGTCGAAAAGATTATCACGTATAGAGCGTGTGGAAATATCTAGATGACGCCTTTGCAGCTTCTCAAAAATTGAGTGCACTGATTTAAGACGGCGTTCCATGTGGTGAATTGGGTCGTGAGAGAATCGCACCTGAAATTCGCTATCTAGAATCTCGAGCTTTGTACTTATTTCGTACATTGCTCCTTCGTAAATTTGCATCATGTTTACAAATTCGTCGATTTGGTCTTCAGGAAGCATAAGCGAATTAGTTTTGTCGCATTGGGAGCAATTTTGTTGATTTTTTGTATTGCTTACATTGCTACTTAAATTGTTGCTTTCATTAGCTGCTTCGTTGCTATGAAGACGCGCATAGAGTTCTGCTGCGTTTACGCGGTTATGACGATCAAGTATCACGTCTTTTAATAATACTATAAAAACTGCTAAACGTCTGGGAGTGCGTATGTAAATGTAATATTCTTTGCAAAGCGTGATATAAATATCTTAGGTGATTGCGCGCAAGCAAAATCTAGGAAAGTATTTTGACGGGGAGTGTATTTTGTCTGAAAATAAGCAGGATAATATTCCTAAAGTAATTTCAATAGTTGGTCCTACAGCTTCAGGCAAAACTAGTCTTGGTATTGCGCTTGCGAAAAAATTAGCTGAGCGCGGGATTCGTGCGGAAATCATCAACGCAGACGCGTATCAAATGTATCGTTACATGGATATTGGCACGGCTAAGGCGAGTGCGCAGGAGCAGGCGGAAGTACCACACCATTTGCTTGACATTATTGATCCTGAAGAAACGATGACGGTTGCGCGCTTTCAAACTTTGGCAAGGCAGTGTATTAGTGAGTTGCAATCGCGTGGTGTGAGGCCGATTTTAGTTGGAGGATCGGGATTGTATGCTCGTGCTGCTGTGGATGATATTACATTTCCAGGCACGGATGAGTCTATTCGTGCAGCTTTGGAGGAGCGCGAGCGCAAAGAAGGAGCAGGTGCGCTTTTTGATGAGTTGCAACGAAAGGATCCGGTTGCTGCGGCTCATATGGATGCGCGCAATCCGCGACGTACAATTCGCGCGCTTGAAGTGATTGAGCTTACAGGAAAGCCTTATTCCGCAACGCTTCCGAAGTATAAGTATGTGATTGATTGCGTGCAAATTGGCTTAGATTTGCGTCGTGAAGATTTAGATAAGCGCGTGGATTTACGTACGCAAATTATGCGTGAGCAGGGTTTTGTGGATGAGGTGCGCGCAATTCGAGGGCGATTGGGTGTGACTGCAGCTCGTGCTCTTGGCTACCAGCAGATTATGGATTATTTGGATGGCGTTTGGAGTGAGGATGAGGCTTTTGCGGATATTGCGCAAAAAACTCGACGACTTGCACGCAAACAAATGGGTTGGTTTGGTAGGGATGCACGCATTTACTGGTTGGACGCGTTGCGACCGGATCTTGCGGAAGCTGCGCTCGCGATTGTTGATGCTGCGGATGCGGGGGAGTTTGATTGCAATAGTTCTGACGCTACTGAGCACGCTACTCAGCACCATCTCGGAGATGCTTTTGACGCTTAGCTTAAATCTTGGGAACGTTGGGTTTTAGGAAATAACTCAAATAATTTGGGTTTTGCTACAAAAAACGCCACTGTTTGAGCAGTGGCGTTATTGCGTTTGTGGAGTCGCGGGGAATTGAACCCCGGTCCGGTGACCGTACCCTCGGTCTTCTACGTGCGTAGTCTGCTGGCCGTGCGGCAGTTTTTCTGCCCCCATGTTATCGCAGACAATTCATGGCGAGCATATCTACAGTCAAAGTCCCTGAATTGCCCTGCAGCTCGGCAATTCAAGCAAGTCTTCTTATGACGTTCAGCACCACTCCGAAGACGTGAGTGGGTGAACGGAGCAGCTGCTCACTGGTTAATCCTGGCGCGAAGCTCAGGCAGCGAGAGCGAACTCAGTGCGATTAGATTTAGCACTTATTCTTTTGCGAAAGGACGTTTACGAGTGGACTTCCGCATTCTCGGCACGCTTCCCCGCGGCGAACAGATCGCCGTCGAAACCGATCGACCCCTTTTGATTTTTCAAACAATTGTTGCTCTAGAGCACACATTTCTACATTGTATCATATTTTAACGTTACGAACTGCTTGAGCACTTATTCCTCACGGCATAGTCGTTCGGATGATTTTTTTTTGGGGGGGGGTATTGATTAGTATACTATTAGTTAGGTGATTTTATTTGCCAAGCGTAAATATGAGTTGTAGTTGATTTGTAATGAATAAAAGATTATAACAAATGTTTATTTTATGCCCATATACTGTATTCATGTATAATACATATGAAGATTTATAAGTATGCGTGGTCTACTTGAAATTGGTTGGAGTGAGGAGAAATAATGGCAGAGCGTAAAGATTTACACGGTGATGTGGTACCAAGAAGAACACTTCGTAAGGCTCATGCGGTGAAGCGTTCTCGTGCTTTGCGTAAGGGAGTTGCTGGAGTTGCTGTTGCTTCAACTTTGGCAATGATGCTGCCATCTGTTGTAGCTTCCGCGCTTCAGCCTACTCAAAAAGATATTATCGATGCGTCTAATATGACGCAAAAAATGGGCAAAGGTAAGCCTGATGTAGACGAATTGAACATGCAGCGTTGGGGTGCTGGCGTGCTCAATAAGAGTGCTCAAACTCAAAAGTTTGTAGAGCTTGCGCGCCATGATGCACAAATGCAACAGTTGCGCGAGGCACAACAGCGTGAGATTGAGCAGCGTGAAATAAATAAGAGTGAAGCAAAACAGCACGAATCGCAACAACAAGAAACACAACAGCGCGAAATTGATTCGCAGTTAGGCAGTTCTTCAGAACAGGTTAATTTCGGACATTCTTATGGGACTATTGAGAACGCTCAGAATACACGTGATTTGCAGAATTTGCAAAATGCGAAGAATATTGAGTCTGCAAATTCTAATAAAGCTTCTAATAGTGTTCAGTCTGCTACGCCTACAAAGACTTCTGAGATTAAGAATGCAACTTTAGGCTCAAAGTCAAATGTTGCTGAAAATACGGTAAATGCTGTTGGGTCTGCTGGATCTGCTGCAGTAAGTGCGCCTGCGCCAGTGCAGAATACAAACGCACAACCTTCAAGCACTCACACAGAAAATACGAATACAGTAAGTAATGCAAATACGACAAAAGTGCGTGCTCGTACGTCTGCTGATGGCAGTAATAGTGCTTCCAACGGGAGTAGTGTAGCTCCTGCAAATAATGCACCTATATCTCAGACTGCGGCTCCTGCAGATAATACAACTGCGCCGTCTACTCCTGTAACTTCAACAGGTACAGAAGCTAACGCTGGTGCTGGAACTGCAGCGATCCCAGGTGCAGATACAACTGCACAAGGTAATGCGCAAGTGTCAAGTGCGCAAGGGCAGGGTACAGAAAGCTCTACACAAGGTTCACAAGGCTCTGCTCAAGGTTCGCAAACCAATACACAAGGTGAAAATACAAGAGTCCCAGGCGAAGGTAAAAGTACTACGCATTCAGCTTCTGGCTCAACACCTGCTCCAGAGTCTAGGTCTACTTCGAGCAATCAGCCAACGCCTTCACCTTCTCCTGCACCGACCTCTGGCACACAGAACGCTGGCACAACAACTAATAACGCAGCAACTGATCCAGACAGCCAGGTAATTAAGCCGAATACGGATAATCCAGAGGCGAAGAGCACAGAGCAAGCCAACGAACAGGTACAAACCGACACTAAGCCAAAAGCTACGTACAATTTGCAAATTCGCTATACGATTGGCGGTGCTGCGAATAAGCAGCTTGTACAGCCTTATGAGCTTACAATTGACCAAGAAGACTTCGATAAGCTTGACAAAGATGGTAAGTACGAATACATTGAGCTTCCGCAGGCTGCTGGATACCGTCCATCTGTATACCATTCCGGGGATTATCAGTACTACATTAAAAACGACGAAGGCAAGTTTGTTATTGACGACGGTACGGATGCGGATGCTAAGCGCTACTTGCGTTTGAGTAAGAAGCTGATTACTGAGTATGCTGTAAAGAAAAGGCCTGCTGTTGGAGCTAACAACGGCGCTCAAGCCCCGCAAGCCTCGTCATCTCAAACAACTTCGCAATCTTCATCATCTGCGCAACCGGCAGTAGAAGACGGCATTCAGTATTACGGCGAGTTGAATATCAACTACGCTCCTAAAACAGCTAAGTACTATGTGCGTCACTTGGTGCAGGATCTCGATAATAAGGATGAGTTTCACGATGCTCCAAATCTTGGCGTTGGCAAGACTATTGAAGTAACTTACAAAGATGGCAAAAAAGAACGTATCCACGTCACTGAAGTTACTGGCACTGTTGGTTCAGATGTGAGTGCTGTAGCTCTGTATATTCCAGGCTACGAGCCGGAGCATAATCTTATTAGCTCGCCACTTTCTGATTCTGAAGATGAAAAAGACAAGCTAGTTTTGAACCTTCGTTACTATCGTAAGGCGTATGAAGTTACTTACGATTCTGCTGGCGGCACGGATGTTACTGCTCAAAAAGTGTATTATGATCAGGAAGTGCCTGCGGTTCCAGAACCTACATATCGTGGTCATAAGTTCCTTGGGTGGCAGGTAGTAAAACCAGGGGATACTAATCAATCAAATACTTCTGGTAGTCCACTAATTAAAGGAAATTCTACTAACTACAAGATGCCGGATCACAATGTGCGATTCCGCGCAGTTTGGGAAGCTAACAATACTACCAGCTACCGCGTGAACGTGTGGGTACAGAAGGCGGATTTGGTAGACAAAGAGCATCCGGATTCGCTTGTAAACTACGACTTTGTTGGTCTTGTTGAGCGCACGAATGTGCAAACTGATAGCGACGTTGTGCTCGATAAGATGGATGATGCTGGTGTTGCTAAAGATACTGATGAGCTTAATGGTAAAAGCGAAACTGATTATGTAACGAACCCGGAGCTTGGCTTAACAAAAGAAGAGCTGCAAGGTACAGATGCGAATAATCATAAAGATGGCTTAATTTCAAAGTTCAACTGGATGAACGATACGCCTGTAACAAGCTTAGACGGGTATGATACTGAGCATCCTGGTGATGCTAACAACAAGGGTAAGGACTTATTCACTCGCTACTTCCACGTGAATAAGAAGCTGACTAAAGAGCTTAACAGTGAGGAACATAATCTTGTGCAGGGTCGCCCAGATTTAGGCAAACGCAGTAAAGCGAAGCTTTGCGCAAACGACTTAAACAACACTCTTAACTTAGTTTACGATCGCAACGAGTACGAGCTTATTTTTGCTAAGCCTGCTGGCGTAAATAGGGGTGACAATGTTGCTATAAAAAGAAAAGATGAAAACGGCAAAACAACTATTTATTGCTATGCTGGCGGTGGCGGTTGCTCGGATAAGTATGATAAAAAAGACAAAGATGATAATGACAATGCAATTAACCATAAAGGCTACCGCGTAAAGGTTCGTTACGGTCAAAAGCTTACTGATATTTGGCCTGATGTAAATGAATTATATTTTAGTGAAGAGGGAAAAGGCTCTTTAGGGTGGCAGCTTGGATTTGCGGGGGATATAAAGTATCGTGACACTCCTCCGTATCGTTTTACTAAAGAAGAATTTGCTGACCCTGAATTCCGTGCTGTTTTTAAAAAAGATCAAAAAGACAAAGTAGCACCTAGAATTAGCGATGACCCTGAGAAGACTCCTCAAACTACATACGAGTTAAAAGATAATCAGCGTCTGCTTACTGCTGATAGCAGTGATCAAAGTCAGCCTATACAGGTGATTATTAGGAAGCAAAGTATTGCATCCGCTAAAAAGGGTGGTACAGCAAGCGATGACGATTATGAGCTTTCTACCGATTCTTATAGCAAAGATGATACTCCCAACACTGGCTATGATTATCCAGCTCCATCTATTGCTGGTTTTAATCCTGCTGATGGTTATGATAAGACAAAAGTTGGTGATGCGTTAGATTCAGACGACTTTAAAGATAATCTGGAAGTGTGGTATAACGAATCTCATGCTCATGGGGATTGGGATGATTTAAGTGAGGATGAGCAGAAAGCTTTTGCTAAAAAGTATCATTTAGCATTTCGAAAGTATAGGGGCGTTCCAGTAGATGAACAAGAAAATTATAAAGGTGATGAAAATGAATTTAATGATAACAAACCACTTGAGTTTAAGTATGACCGCCAGTCGTACGACGTGCAGTTTTATAATGCGGACGGCAAGGCTATAAGCAACGCAAAGGATGGCGCTGCTACAGAGAGATTGCCGTACGAGTATAGCTTGACTAAGCGCGGCAAAAAAGATTTGACGGGCGAAGACAAAGATTTATACGGAAAAGATACGTCTTACGATGATTCTGTAACTAAAGACAATGCTAACGATACGTCTAAGCAGTTCGATGGAAAGTACACTTTCACGCTTAACGGCAAGACTTACTCCATCACTCGTCCTAACAATTTGCCAAAAGACTACGTGTTTAAAGGCTGGGCTGTTGATCAAGCTGGTAGTCAGCTTATAAATGGCGAGAGTGAAGATGCTAAAGGTGAAAGCAAAGATAAAAGCAAAGCTAAAGATATTACAATGCCAGTTAATGGCATTAAGCTTTATGCTGCGTGGGGTAAGCCAACCAATATTAAGCACACGGTAACGTTTAACTACAATATGCCGAATATCGATGGGAACGGTAATGAGGTAGCTGGCACAAACGTAGTTAAGAAAAAGGAGTTCGCTCGCTACCATGTTATTGACGAAAAGGATGAAATAGGCACTCCAACTCGTAAAGGCTACGACTTCTACGGTTGGGAAATCAACAAGAATGGCAAAACTTTGCCGTACGCCTTTGGCAACAAAGTAGTAGAAGATATAACGCTTAACGCAGTGTGGGTGAAGGATACTCGCTACAAAGGCACTTTTAAGCATATATTCTTAAAGCCTGGATACACGATTTCTGACTATAAGAATGCTGTTACGAAAGAGGCCAAAGCTGCGATGGTAGACCATACCGCCGAGCAAACGGTTTCCGGCTTGCGCGAGCATTTGCGCTACAATGCGGAAGCAGTCTATAGTGACGAAACGCACTTCCCAGATAAGCATTTCACGAGCTTTGAAGCTTCGAGTACTGAATCTGAGAATACTGGCGAGTTTATTTACCAAACTTATAATATGCGCAAGTACAAAGTTCGCTATGTAACTATTGGTAAGGACGGTAAAGAAAAGGAGCTTCTTCCAGAAAGCGAAGTTAGCTCTGTAAATAGAAAGTATGACGTAGTATTCTACAAGCCTATTGAAGGCTTTAAGCCAGAAAATACGCAGCAGCGTATTGAATACGTTACTGATGCTTACGGCAAGCAAAAAGCTGACGATATTCGTACTATCACATTTAGATATGATGACGTACGCGTGCTTAAGCGTAAGGACGATTATCAAGCTCGCCCAGATCACTACACGCGTTACGTGTTTAAAGTGGCTGATGGTCAAGACTCTATGGGCAGCGTTGTTGACTGGCAGAACAAGGATGTAGCTGACGGCTCTGCTCTTGTGTACGACGCAATTAAGGGCACAAAAGCTTATCAAATGCCACTTCCAACAGTGAAAGCAAAGCCTGGATTTGAGTTTGCAGGCTGGACTTCGAAAGTCGGTTCGTCTGAAGTTGGCTCGCATACGCTTCAGTATTCCGATGGTGTAAATCGCTTGCCGATTCGCTCCGAAGAGCAGAACAATCCTGAGGTAATTTACACTGCTAACTTCAAGATAAAAGCTCCTGTTGCAATTGATACTAAGGTTTTGAAGCCAATAGATACTTTGAATCCGGCTGATCCAACTGCAGCTAAAGCTCTTATAACGAATGCTGATGAGTATCCAAGTGATGCTACGTTCTCATTCGGTAAAGACGAAAAGTTTGACAACACTCCAGGCTTGCACAAGATTAAAGTGCAAGTGCATCTTGATGGCAACATTGCTGAAACTGAAGTGCTGTACCGCACGCTGCCGGATTTGGTGTACGGAAGCGAGTGGGAGAAGTTTAAGGCTACTGACTACGGTAGCAAGCATAAAGACGAGTACGTGCCGATTACCTTTACCGGTAAGAACGATGAAGGCACTATTATTGGTCACGATGGAGATAATTCTAATCATCCTGATGACGGAGACACTACGCTTACTGCGTACGTTTATAAAGGTAAGGATGTTAGAATCCGCGTGCCGCAAGCTTTCGGTAAGGATCATAGTGCCGATAATTACCACTACGTGTTTAAGGGCTGGGCAACTAATGTTGTAAAGCCGACTGCTGAGAATCCGAATCCAGAGCAGAAGTACGATATCGATTCTGAAGGTCGTTATAAGGATGTTAAGGTTAACGATAATTCCGGCATAACTTATAACGCTGTTTACAAGAAGATTGAATACTTCTCGAGTTCCTCTGACGGCGGTGAAGTTCCTAAAGATGCTGTAGTTGCAATCTTCAAGCCTGCTCCAGGACGATTGTGGAGTGACGGCACGAGTGGACCTAAAGTGTTCTACGTAAAGAAGGGCACTGATATTTCCCAAATTACGAAGATCATTAATGGAAAGCAAGTGAATGTTCTTGAGATGCTGAAAGGCAGTCTCACTGGAGCTACTGGCACTTGGAAACGAAGCAGTATGCTTAATGACGGTAAGAAAGTTACTGAAGTTAAAGATGTTGCTGACGTGACCGGTGATTGGAAAGATGGCTGGAAAGTCAATGAACCATTCCAAGAGTTCGTGGCAGATCAAACCCCTTGGACAGAGCCAGCAGTGCAGACTGATTACCTTGTTGCTGTGCAAGATGACCCTGACACGCTTCCAAAGCTAACCGATTTTATAACTAATATGCCTCAACTCAAAGCAGATGCTGCTGTGAATAATGGCATAGAAGACATAAAAGTCGAATACGATTTACCAACTGAAGCTGAACAAAATAAGTTTAAACAAAAAATGCTTAAGAAGCCTGCTTTGTACACTGTTCCTTTGAAAGTTACAGTTAAGTATAAGGATGCAGTGGATTACAAGGCTTATAGACTTGTAGGACGCTTAAAAGTGCTTTATCAGCTTATGTATCCAGAAAGCTTGCCGAAGAATGATAGTCAACAGTCGAGTTTGCAAACTGGTGCTAATGCTGAACGCAAACTAGTTTTTGATAAGACTAAGTATGTTTCAGTCAACTTTATAAATGCTCAGAGTGATAATAAGTCACCAAATGGCAAGGGTGAATTTGCTGAAGGTTCGCGCGAGTTGTACTACGCGTATAAGCAATCTGCTAGTGGCGTTCGTGCACCGCAGGTTATTGGCAAGGATTACGATGCAAAAGGATACCATTACGAGTTCCAAGGCTGGGAGATGCAGGCAGCTACTGCACCTGTAGCAAATTCGACCAACACGCCAAATATTACGAATGGTACAAATACTGCTGCATCAGTAGTCCCTGTTGTGACACTTGTTGCTACTGCGGCTCCAACACCTACTACTGTGTCGAATCCACCAAAAATTAAGCTATATTCTAGTGCTGAAATTGCTGGTATGAAGTTTAGTGGGAACACCACTTTTATAGCACGTTATAAGCTTGTGCCAAACGTAATTGACGCTTCTCAACAAGACGATATTCCAGATGGCTACGTTGCAACCATATTCCTTCCAGGATTTGGTAGAACGTGGGCTGACGGTTCGTATAAGCCAAAACTTCTGTATATTCGTCACGGAAAAGATAAAGAAGATAACATTAAGTTTGCTCAAAAAGTTGCAAACGATACTGCTGCAGAACTTTCCGGTTTTACAAAGTGGCAAATGTATGATGCAAAGAGCCGTAAGTCAAACATACTCTTACACGACAATTGGGATATCAGCAGGCCGCGCATTTTCGTTGCTGAACAAAATGGCGCTGATGGTGTGAAGATTCCAGAAACAGTTGTTGGCGTTGGAGATAAGATTCCAAACGTCAATAAGCTCGTACATAGTGCTGACCCTAAAGTGAGTGTATCTGTAGATGAGAATGCTAAGGTTGATGTTTCAAAGCCTGGAATTTCAACAATTATGGTGAATGTAACTAAGCCTACTGATGAAATTGATAAGACTATAGGAAAGCAAAAAACTGTTACAACTAAGTTGCCTGTGCATGTGTATGTTTTGCCTAACGTGATTGCAGATAACGATTTGCCGGCTAAGGGCACTGCTGCGGCTAAGTTCATAGAAAAGAACTACACGAAGGTGACGTATGTAGCTGGTAAGGGCGGAAGTTTGCAAAAATCGCCTCTTGAGAGTGCTGGCGACAAGATAGTTTCAGTATATTGGGTACGAAACGGCGCTACTAATTTGCTTATGCCAGTTCCAGATGTGCTTGCCGATAAGGGCTACGTGTTCAAGGATTGGTCGTCTAATACGACTGAAAAGCCAGCGGCTCTGGCAGATAAACGCAAGGCCACAGAAGAAGAACGAGAAGCTTTGGCTCGAATGGCAATTATGGATGGTATGCCATATGTAGCAAAGTTGATTCGTAACTCAGATAAATATACGCTTGCTGCTTTGCAAAATCTCCTGAACGAAGCGCAAAAGCAACATGCTGCGCAAGTCTACAATGCTAAGCGTGAAGAATTAGCTCAGGTTGCTGAAAGAAATCATAAGACTGATCTAGCTTCTGAAATTCATCAGTCTCATGATTCCTTACAAAAGATTAAGGATAAGCTTGTCCAAAATGGCATTGATGTTGACAAAGTCATTGAGCAAGTTCATGAAAAGACTTTGCTTGTAAAACTTGCTAAAGAAGCTGGACAACCATGGCTTGCCAAGCAAATTTCCAATTCTATGTATTCTTCAATAGAAGCGCTGAAGAATTTGATGCAAGAAGCAGGAATAGACTTAACATTTGCTAATCTTGAGAACGCAATTGATAGTTATGTTCTTGATGAACAGCGAGAAGTGCTCGCTGAGCTTGCTGATGAAGCAGATAAGCCATTTGTTGCAAAGATAATTCGCAGCTCCAAGAAGTCTAGTTTGGAAGCTTTGAAGCAGGTTTTGCGCAATGCTGGAGTAAATCCAGAGATTTCGCTGCCAAAGCCTCACTCAAAACACGAAATCACTATTACTGCAAACTTCGAGAAGATGGCTCCTATGAGGTTTAAGTTTAGTGGTTCTGCTCGCGAGGGTATGTTAACGAACTTTACTTTGCAAAACATGACTGAAGGATCTGGCGATGCTACTAACAAGATTACGGTAGATGGTAAGGAAGTAACCATTAACGAGTTAATCTCAAAGGTTACGAATTCTGTAAACGGTATTAACGCAACCTGCGCTGGTACTGCATGCAAGATTTCCGGCACTCCTAAGATTGTGAATGGAAAGCCAAAAGTTGAGCTAACGTTTACTACTACCGATAAGTATGGTCGCGAAGCGGAAATTGCTGTTGAAATTGATGTGATTTCTGAGAGCAAACCAAACTCTCCAACTCCAGCACCAATTCCAAGTCCAGCACCAGCGCCTGAGCAGCCAACTCCAGTGCCTGAGCAAGTTATTCCTTCTCTTGATTCTTCTACTTCATATGACGTAACTATTGAGGATGAAAAGAAGCAAGAAAAGGATCTAAAAGAAACTGTTGAAGCAAAGCTGGAATTAGCTAAAACTGGTAGCGACACGGTTTCTTCTGCATCTGCTGGTATTTTGTCGGCAGCAATCGCAGCAATTGGTCTTGCGGTGGTAAAGACTGGCAAGCACCATCGCAAGCGTCGCAATAATAAATAATTTATTTAAATTTGGAGCGTTTGAATTTTTCATGCGCTCCATTTTTATACGAATTATAAGCGCGTCGAGGGTGGTGACTAGAATAACGAAGGTTCCGGTTCACGCTTAGCTATTGGGGCTTTGCGACCCGGGTCGCCCGAATTCCATAGGAGACATTATGAAGCAGGGTATTCATCCCGACTATCACGCAGTGCAGGTTACCTGCTCTTGCGGAAGCACTTTCGTAACTCGTTCCACCGCTGATGGCGATCACATGACGGTTGACGTGTGCTCAAAGTGCCACCCATTCTATACCGGTAAGCAGAAGATTCTCGACACCGGCGGCCGCGTGGCTCGCTTCGAGAAGCGCTACGGTAAGAAGACTAAGTAGCTTTTGTGACGCCAGCCCTGCTTTCGTGTAACTCGCGGAATCGGGGCTGGCGTTTTATGTGCTAAACATGTGTGTTTAGTGTTCTACATTTAACATTTAAATTTTTGATTTACAATCCGCGTTAAGCGCGACTACAAAGGAATATGATGGCTGAGTCAGTAGAGGAACAATTCCCGGCAGCAGTTACCGCGTTAGAAGAGTATCGCGATATTGAAAGTCGCATGGGAAGTCCGGAAGTTGCGTCAAACCCGGACGCTATTCGCAAGCTCGGCCGCAGGCACGCAGAACTCGGCTCAATCGTAAATGCTTACCTAAATTACAAGCAGCTTTGCGACGATTTTGAAGCCGCAAACGAAATGGCAAGCGACGACCCAGATTTTGCTGAAGAAGCTAAGCGCTTAGAAGAGCAGCTTCCAGCAGCAAAAGAAAAGCTTCGCACGGCATTAATTCCTAGGGATCCGGATGATGCGCGCGATATGATTATGGAAATTAAAGCTGGCACAGGCGGCGAAGAAGCGGCTCTGTTTGCTGGCGATTTATTGCGTATGTACATGCGTTATGCCGAAAAGCGCGGCTGGACTACCGTAATCCAAAGCGAAAATTCAACGGAACTTGGCGGCGTAAAAGATGTGCAGCTTGCGATTCGCGCAAAAGGTACTCCTGCTCCAGAAGACGGCGTGTGGGCAAGCATGAAGTACGAGGGTGGCGTACATCGTGTGCAACGAATCCCAGTTACTGAATCGCAGGGGCGCATACAGACTTCCGCAGCCGGCGTAATCGTGTTTCCAGAAGCAGACGAAGATGACGACGAAATCGAAATCGATCCAAAAGATTTGAAGATCGACATTTTCATGAGCTCCGGCCCTGGTGGACAGTCCGTGAACACTACTTATTCCGCGGTTCGCATGACGCATATTCCAACCGGAATTGTTGTTAGCATGCAAGACGAAAAGTCGCAGATTCAAAACCGTGCGGCAGCCCTTCGCGTGCTAAAGTCTCGTTTGCTCGCTATGAAGCATGAGCAGGAGGCAGCAGAAGCGGCGGATATGCGCCACTCACAGGTGCGTTCGCTCGACCGCTCTGAGCGAATCCGCACGTACAATTTCCCAGAAAATCGTATTGTGGATCATCGCACGAATTACAAGGCTTACAATCTTGACCAGGTTCTTGACGGCGACTTGCAGCCTGTTATCGACAGTGATATTCAGGCGGATGAAGCTGACCGCTTAGCGCAAGCCAAGTAAGTAGCCGATTAAAATTTCTAAACAATTCTTAAAATGCAAGAACTTTTGCGAGTTTTGCGCGATGCTGTTAAAAAGCTTGAGTTTGCAGGTGTGGAGTCAGCAGAATATGATGCGCGCTTGCTGCTGGCTCACGCTTGCGGAGTGAGCTTAGCTGAGCTAAACAAAGCTCTGCTTATGGGTGATTACAAGAATTTTTCGCCCGATTATGCTAGCAAATATAGCGATTTTGTATCTAGGCGTGCTTCTCGCGAGCCGTTGCAGCATATTATTGGTCGCGCGCCTTTCCGCTACTTGGATTTGCGCGTTGGCAAGGGCGTTTTTGTGCCGCGGTCCGAAACGGAAATTGTTGTTGAAGCGGGATTGGATTGGCTTAGAGAATCTGGTATTAGCAAGCCTACGGTAGTCGATTTATGCGCAGGTTCGGGAGCAATCGGATTGTCGATTGCAACGGAAGTTGCAGACGCGCAAGTGTGGGCTGTAGAAAAATCTCCTGAAGCTTTTCAATATTTGCGAAAAAATTCTGAAGAAACTGCAAAGAATTACGAAAATATGCAGATTTCCAGTCGATACCATGCTGTTCTTGCAGATGCAACAAAAGCGCATATTTCAGATTTAACTCCTGAACTTCACGCAATTTGCGGCAAAGTAGATTTAGTAATAACGAATCCGCCTTACGTGCCGGAAAATCAAGTGCCGGAACAGATTGAAGTGCGAGAATATGATCCTCCGCTTGCGTTGTACGGCGGCTCTGTGGATGGCTTGCTTATTCCGGAGCAGATTATGCGCGCGGCTTTTGCGCTTCTTAAACCCGGGGGAGCTATGGTTATGGAGCATGATATTTCGCAAGGAGATGCGCTTAAAAAGTACGCGGAAAGCCTAGGTTTTGTGTGTACTCGAGTTGGAAACGACTTAACAGGCAGACCGCGATACACTTTTGCGCAAAAATATGACTTGAATCAGATATATGACTTGAATCAAATAGAAGAAAATAAGCAAAATAAACAACAAAAGCAACAAAAGAGGCAAAAATGAGCAAAATTTGCAATATCAACGGAGAATCACTGCAAATGGCAGCGCAAATTATTAACGAAGGCGGCGTAATCGTAGTGCCAACTGACACTGTGTATGGCGTTGCTTGTGACCCATTTAATGAAGCTGCAGTTGCAAAAATTTACGAGCTTAAGCGCAGGCCGCGCACGAAGGCGTTGCAAATTTTAATGAGCGGAGTGGAAGATTTAGAAAAACTTGGGCTGTATTTGCCGTCTCCGCTGGATATTTTAGGCAAAAAGTTCCTTCCGGGTGGATATTCTCCGATTGCGCGCGCTAAGAAGGACTCGGTTGCGTCCAAACTTGCAACGCTGTGCAAAACGAATGAGACTGATGAGAAAACTCAAGAAACTGAATCAACTCAAGCAATCGAATCAACTCAAGCAATCGAATCAACTCAAGGTGTGCGCGTGCCTGATTGCCCGGAATTAATGCAAATTTTGCGCGTTACGGGCCCGCTGGCTGCTTCTAGCGCGAATCGCAGTGGTAACGAAAGTGCAGACAGCGTCGAGGAAGCATTTGAGGCTTTCGGCAACGAAATTCCGCTGTATTTGAACGCAGGTCCAACTCGCTCGCACGTGGCAAGCACGGTAGTTGGTGCGGATTCAAGCGATAAAGACGGTATTGTGATTTTGCGCGAAGGTGTGATTTCGGAGTGCGAAATTCGTAATGCGTTAAGTGAGTAAGTTTATTAACTTATTTCTGATACTAAATTTCTGGTACTAACAAATCGCTACAATCAAAATAAGCAAGCGAAAAATTTAGCAAACGCTGCTAAAACCAACGAAGTAATCGCATAGCAAAGGACGCATTTATGAGGGTATACCTGTTTATTGCAGCAATTGCAGGCGGTACTACGTGGCTTATTATGCCGCTTGTTCGTCACCTTGCGATCCGTATGGGTGCTGTTGGCAAAGTTCGCGCTCGCGACGTGCATACTATTCCAACGCCACGTATGGGTGGTGTAGGTATGCTTTTTGGTTTTGCAGTTGCGATGGCATTCGCTAGTTCTATGCCATTTATTTCTGGGCTTTTTGCAGGAACGCACCAGCCGTGGGTTGTACTAGCAGGAGCCGTTATGATATGCCTGCTTGGGGTATGCGACGACATTTGGGATTTAGATTGGATGCTAAAGCTTGCCGGTCAGCTGCTTATAGCTGTTTTTGTAGCGTGGGGAGGGTTGCAAATCGTAACTTTGCCGCTCGGTTCACTCGTGACGGCATCTCCAAGCGTGTCAATCGCAATAACTGCAATACTAATCGTTGCTTCAATTAATGCAGTAAATTTTGTAGATGGGCTGGACGGACTGGCTTCCGGAATTGTTGCAATTGGCGGAATTGCCTTCGCAACCTACTCCTACATGCTCGCGCGCACGTCGCCATCCTACGCATCAATGGCAACTCTTATTGACGTTGCAATGGTAGGTATGTGCGTTGGATTTATCATGCACAATTGGCATCCTGCGAAACTTTTTATGGGCGATTCCGGCTCCATGCTAATCGGCTACTTAATTACTTGCGCGTCGATTATTATGACCGGCCATTTGGATCCGTCCGCCGTTCACACGAGTATTTATTTGCCTGTATTTATGCCGATTTTATTGCCGATTCTTGTGCTGTTCTTGCCGGTTCTTGATATGTGTTTGGCGATTACGCGGCGTGTTGCTAAAGGGCAGTCGCCAATGCATCCGGATCGCATGCACTTGCATCACCGCATGCTTAGAATCGGACATTCTGTGCAAGGTGCTGTGCTGATTTTGTGGGGATGGGCGGCGCTGATTGCGTTTGGCTCTATTATGATTTTGTTCTTTAAAGCTGTGTATGTGCTTGTTGGAATGATTCTTGCTGCTGCGTTGCTTACTGTGCTCACAATGATGCCGTACTTGCGTCGTCGCCTGCCCGAACTTCGCAATTCGTAGCGTTTCGTTCGGAGTTTCGGCAAACGTCATAGCAAAAACGTATAGTAACCCTATGGCTACAACTGATATTAACACGAAATCCGTGTATGCTCCTGTTCCACCAATTTTCGAGAAGCTCGGTCTCGCTTATGACGATGTCCTTTTGCTTCCAAACGAAACTGATGTTATTCCGTCCGAAGTGGATACTTCCACTCGTCTGACTCGCGAAATTACCATGAAAGTGCCGACTATTTCGGCAGCTATGGATACTGTTACCGAGTCCGATATGGCTATTGCCATGGCGCGTAACGGTGGTATTGGAGTACTTCACCGCAATCTTTCTATTGATGATCAAGCTGCGCAGGTTGATATTGTTAAGCGCAGTGAATCCGGTATGATTACCGACCCGCTTACTGTTCACCCAGATGCTACGCTCGCCGATTTAGATAAATTGTGCGGGCGTTTCCATATTTCTGGTCTTCCGGTAGTGGATAGCGAAAATCATTTAGTTGGTATTATTACCAACCGTGACATGCGTTTTATTGCTTCCGAAGATTACGATCGCTTGAAAGTTAAGGACGTGATGACGCGCGAAAATCTCGTCACTGGTCCTTCCGATATTTCTAAGGAAGATGCTCACCGCTTGCTTGCGGATAACAAGATTGAAAAGTTGCCTTTGGTTGATGCTGAAGGTAAGCTTACAGGCTTGATTACTGTTAAGGACTTTGTGAAGACTGAGCAGTATCCGGATGCTACTAAGGATGATCAAGGTCGCTTGCGTGTTGCTGCTGGCATTGGCTTCCTTGGTGATGCTTGGCAGCGTGCGTGCGCTCTTATGGAAGCTGGAGTTGACGTGCTTGTGGTCGATACCGCAAACGGCGAGGCTCGCTTGGCTCTCGACATGATTCGTCGCATTAAGGCAGATAAGGCTTTCGACGGTGTGCAAATTATTGGCGGAAATATTGCAACTCGCCAAGGCGCACAGGCTATGATTGACGCTGGTGTTGATGCTGTAAAGGTTGGCGTTGGCCCAGGTTCTATTTGCACTACGCGTGTTGTTGCAGGCGTTGGTGTACCTCAACTTACTGCAGTTTACGACGCTGCTCAGGCTTGCAAGGCTGCTGGTATTCCATGCATTGCAGACGGCGGCATTCACTATTCCGGCGATATTGCTAAGGCTTTGGTTGCTGGTGCTGACACCGTTATGCTCGGCGGCACTTTGGCTGGATGTGAGGAAGCTCCTGGTGAGAAGGTTCTTCTTCACGGCAAGCAGTACAAGCTTTACCGCGGCATGGGCTCGCTTGGCGCAATGGCTCCTCGTGGTAAGAAGTCTTATTCGAAGGATCGTTACTTCCAGGCAGACGTTACCAGCTCCGACAAGGTGGTTCCAGAAGGCGTTGAAGGCGAAGTTCCATATCGCGGTCCACTTAACGCTGTGCTTTACCAGTTGCTTGGTGGCTTGCATCAGTCCATGTTCTACGTTGGTGCTCACAATATTAAGGAAATGCAAGAGCGCGGACGCTTTATTCGTATTACTGATGCAGGTCTTCGTGAATCTCATCCTCACGATATTGTGATGACTGCAGAAGCACCAAACTACAGCGGTTTCCACAACTAAGTCGCGTGGTGCGTAGATTGCGCGAGTTACGTGAGTTGCGTGTGTGAGTCGCGTGTAAGTCGCAACTATTTTGCATTAAACGGCGAAAAGTTACGCAAGTTATCTACAACTTGCCTGCTTTTCGTCGTTTTTAATACGTGTCTCGTCTCTACGAAGATGTAGGCTGATGGGTTCGAAAAAATATTAGGAAAGGAACGAAAATGGCTGAAGCTAAGGAAGATCTTACGTTTACGCCGGAAGAGTCGCGCTTAATTTGGATTGATTGCGAGATGACGGGACTCGATATTTTCCACGACGAATTATGTGAAGTATCTGTAGTTCCAACCGACTTTAATCTGAAAGTTTTGGACGACGGCATTGATTTAGTGATTAAGCCGAGCGATGCTGCTGTGGCTCATATGAACGATTTTGTGCGCAATATGCACACTTCTTCCGGACTCGTTGACGAGTGGAATAAGAACGGTTTGCCGTTAGAAGAAGCGCAAAAGCAGGTAGTTGAATACGTAAAGCGCTTCCTGCCGGCTCGCGGAAAAGCTCATCTTGCTGGAAACTCCGTCGGTTCCGACAAAAAGTTCCTCGACCGCTATATGCCAGATTTAATGGCAAATCTGCACTATCGTGTAATAGACGTAAGCACGTTGAAGGAAATTTCGCGCAGGCTTTACCCGGACGTTTACCGCAATAAGCCGGCAAAACATGGCGGTCACCGTGCGCTCGCGGATATTATTGAGTCGATTGACGAGCTTCGTTACTACCGCGATATGATGTTCGTTCCAGCTCCAGGCCCAAGTGAGTCTCAAGCAAAAGCTGGCGCACAGCACATTGAAAGCACGAGCTTGCTTCGTGACTACGAACGCCGCGGAGAGGCGCTAGAAGACGTAAATTCCGCAGAAAAGCGCGACTACTAAACACAACGCTACTATTAAATAAAGCGTGACTACTAAACGCAATAAAAGGTACTGCCAATGAAGCAATCCGAAGCTCTAACCATAATCAACGCTGGTGCAAGCGCGTTCATTACCGGCGCTCCGGGTGCAGGTAAAACCTACGTATTAAACGAAGCTATTCGCGAAATGCGAAAGAACGGTTTAAGCGTGGCTGTAACGGCTTCTACCGGAATCGCAGCAACTCATTTAAACGGTCAAACCATTCACTCTTGGAGTGGAGTTGGAGTTGCAAACGCACTTACGGATACGCTTCTTAAAACCATTAGAGCTAGGCGAGGAAAGCGCATAAAAGCCACGGACGTGCTCGTGCTGGACGAAGTTTCAATGATACACGCGTGGCTTTTCGACATGGTTGACGAAGTATGCCGAAAAGTGCGCAAAAATCCCGCTCCTTTCGGCGGGCTTCAAGTAGTTATTTCGGGCGACTTCTTCCAGCTGCCTCCTGTTAGCACTTCTATGCGAAATCGTGACGTGTTCGAGCCGAGCCCGGAGTTTATTTCGTCGCGCGAAAAGTATGCTGCAGCTGGAAAAAATCCGGAAGGCTATATTACGGAATCTTTCGCCTGGGATGCTTTGAAACCTGTTGTGTGCTATTTAACTGAGCAACATCGTCAAGACGACGGTAAGTTACTTGATGTTTTAACAGATATTCGTAGCGGTCTAGTAAGTGACGACGATAAGCAAGTGCTTGCTAGTCGCCTTGGTGAGTATCCGCAAGATGACGAAGTTGCAGTACATCTTTTCCCAACGAACGCGCAAGCAGATGGTTTAAATAATATGCAGCTTGCGGAAATTAATGCTGAGCCTCACGAATTCGTTGCAACGGAAGCAGGACCTAAAAATCTTGTTGAACGCTTAAAGAAGAATATGCTTGCTCCGGAGCGTTTAGTTTTGAAGGCCGGAGCTGCTGTGATGGCATTGCGTAATGACCAAGAAAAGCAGTATGTAAACGGCTCTGTTGGACGTGTGTTGCGTTTTGTGCCTGAATCTAAAGGTGGCTGGCCGATTGTTGAGTTTGAAAACGGAAATATTGTCACTCTTAAGCCAGCTGCGTGGGAAATGACGGACGGTGAGACTGTACTTGCTAGCGTAAATCAAGTGCCTCTTCGTTGCGCGTGGGGAATTACGATTCATAAGTCGCAAGGTATGACGCTCGATAGTGCGGTAATGGATTTGCGTAGAACTTTCGCTCCTGGAATGGGATATGTTGCGCTTTCTCGCGTGGAAAATCTGGGCGGTCTTTATTTGGAAGGTATTAACGATCGCGCGTTTAGCGTTTCAGTTGATGCCGTTCTACTAGATGGATCTTTGCGCGATGCTTCCAAACGTGCGAGTGAGATGCTTGCTAGCGATGGTGCTTCTGTATTTTTGACAGATAAGTTTGAAGGCGATTCTGCAAATCAGCAAGAGTTTGACATTTTTGGCGCTGTCAATTACGCAGATAATGAAGAGTTTTCCTTCGATGACGAGTTTTAGTGCGATTTTTTGTGGAACATTTGCGCGACGACCTGCCTGAGCGCTGCGATTTAGCGCGCGAAGGCAACTCGGAGCGGAAACTCGCTTAAGTTGGAAGTCCGGGGGACTTCCAACGCGAGTTTCGTAGCGAGCGCGTTACCCGCGCGAGCGTTTTGGTGCTTTTTTGAAACATTTGCCGTGTATTTTCTCTGGCGTTTGTTGTCGTTTTTGCGTATTTGGGAAACATTTGCCGGAGTTTTAACTGGGTTTTTGTCGCTGCTTTGGCTTGTTTGTTTAGCTGTGTAAACAAGTGTTTATGTCCTCATGCGCAAATAGATTGGAACGCATGAATTCCAATGTACTTCGTATGTCTCAGCTGTTCCTTCGTACGCTGCGCGAGGATCCTGCAGACGCGGACGTGACTTCCGCAAAACTTATGCAGCGCGCAGGCTATATTCGTAAATCTGCCCCAGGTGTGTGGACTTGGTTGCCGCTCGGACTCAAGGTTTTAAACAAGGTTCAAGCGATTATTCGCGAAGAAATCAACGGTATCGGTGCGCAGGAAGTCCACTTCCCAGCGCTTCTTCCACGTGAGCCTTATGAGGCTACAAACCGTTGGGAAGAATACGGCGACAACATCTTCCGCCTTAAAGATCGTCATGAAGCTGACTATCTTCTTGCTCCAACGCACGAAGAAGTTTTCACGCTCCTTGTTAAGGATATGTATTCTTCGTACAAGGATTTGCCTGTTACTTTGTATCAGATTCAAACAAAGTATCGCGACGAATTCCGTCCTCGCGCAGGTCTTATCCGCGGTCGCGAGTTTATTATGCAGGATGCTTATTCGTTCTCAATTGACGAAGATGGTTTGAAGTCTGCTTACGTTGAAGAGCGCGCTGCTTACGCTCGAATTTTCAACCGTTTGGGCATTAAATACGTGATTGTTCACGCTGTTTCCGGTCCAATGGGCGGTTCTGATTCTGAGGAATTCTTGGCTCCAATGCCAATTGGTGAAGATACTTTTGCTCTTGCTCCTTCCGGAAAAGCTTGGAATGTTGAGGCTCTTACCACTCCAGAAATGTCTGAGATTGATTATTCTGCAACTCCTGCAGCAGAAGCGCTCGAAACTCCAGACGCTAAGACGATTGAAGCTTTGGTTAAGGTTTCTAACGATTTGCATCCGCGTAAAGATGGCCGCGAATGGCAAGCAGACGACACTTTGAAGAATCTGATTATTGCTGTTAAGCACCCGGCTGATGCTGAGGGTGGCGAGCATGAGGAGCCATGGCGCGAAATTGTTGCTATTGGTATTCCAGGTGACCGCCAGGTAGATATGAAGCGTCTTGAAGCTCAGTTCGCTCCTGCAGAAATCGAAGAAGCAACTGAGGATGATTTGAAGTCTCATCCTGAGTTTGTTAAGGGCTACATTGGTTTTAGCGTATTAGGTCCTCAAGCTCGCAAAGAGGGTAGTGGTATTGAAAATCCTGTTCGCTACTTGATGGATGCTCACGTTGCGAAGGGAAGAGCCTGGATTACAGGAGCTGACGAAGACGGAAAGCACGTTTACAACGCTGTTTACGGTCGCGATTTTGAGGCTGACGGCGTTGTTGAAGCAGCCCAGGTTCGTGACGGCGATATGAGCCCAGATGGTTCCGGTCCGCTTAGCTTCGAACGCGGTGTAGAAATCGGTCAGGTGTTCCAGCTTGGCTTAAAGTATTCTAAGGCTTTGGGCCTAAGTGTGCTTAACGAAAATGGTAAAGCTGTGCCAGTTTGGATGGGCTGCTACGGTATTGGCGTTAGCCGCGTGATCGCATGCTTGGCAGAAACACATCACGACGACGCTGGTCTCGCATGGCCTATGGCAATTGCTCCAGCTCAAGTTCACGTCGTTGCTACTGGCAAGGATCAGATTGCTTTCGACGCTGCTGAAAAGGTTGTTGAAGAGCTTAGTAAGCAGGGAATCGAAGTAATCTTTGACGACCGTCCAAAGGTTTCTCCAGGCGTAAAGTTTAAGGATGCTGAGCTTGTTGGCGTGCCGCTGATTGCTGTAGCAGGTCGCGATACCGTGAACAACGGTACGATTGAAATCCGCGATCGCAACGGCTCAAACGTTGAAGCAGTTCCAGTTGACGAAGCTGCAAGCCGCATTGTAGAGCGTGTCAAAATACTTTTGAATAAGTAAAATTTGGTGCGTAATTTTGAATCGTGAGAAATATTAATAACTTGTGGGCTCTGCGTTTGCATCCCACTTGTTTTATATACACGTAATAGGAAGAAGTTACACATATGTTTTGTGAAAAATGTGGATCACAAATTAGTGATGATCAGCAATTTTGTAATGAGTGTGGAGCGAGGATTGATTCTTCTATTGGTTCGCAAACTTCTGCAGAACAAATAAATAATCCACAGCAAGCAGTTTATAACCAATCAGAACAGCAGATGTATCCTCAGGTTTATGAGCAGCCTGTAGACGCGCCTAAGAATAAGAAAAGTAAGTATTCAAAATTAACAATTATTATTTCGGCAGTAGTTGCATTAGTCGTGGTAATTGCTGGAATAGTTTGTTTTTTGAATCTAAATAAAAGAGTAAATAGTGCTGATGGGTCTCATAATAACGTAATTAGTGAGGCTGGAAAACAATATAAAAAAGTTCTAAAAGATTTTAGCGAAACCAAATCTTCCGACAGTAGTGACATGAAGTATTACTACACGCTATGGGATATAAACAAAGACTCTATCCCAGATTTAGTGATTGCGTCTTCGCGCAGCGCTGATACTACTAGAATGATAGACGCTACATATGGTGTTCGTGTTGCTTCTTACGATGGTAAAAAGCTTATAAAATCTGAAGATTTGACCACTAGTAGCGATTCATATGCGACTTTGTATTTTAACAAGAATCATGATGGAATAGTTACACTTGCTCCATTTGGTTCTGATGCTACAAGTGATGGAGATATGCCTTGGACAAAAACAATATATCGTCTAAATAAACATCATAAATTCACAACTAGTTCTGAAACTGTTGAGCATCCGTTAGGAAGCGATGGTGTTGTTCAAGGAACTGATGAATTATCAAGAGTAGTAATGCCGTCGTTTATTTCAATTTCAGACATGAGAGGCGTTGACGCATTAGTGAATAATGAAGAGAATTCACAAAAAGTGCGTGAGCATAATAAGAATGTTCAGAATTGGATTGAAAAGGGTTACCAAGTCTACACTGGAACAATAAAGACCTTAAGTAAGGAAGAAGCTAAGAACTTACCTGGCGCTGATAAGGATGATACCACTGGCTTCCCAGACACTTATGATGATAATGCACGCTTTACTGTTCTTTTGCTAGATAATCCATCTTCAGTTACAGTGGCTAATGGTTTTATGGATTGTGCTTTAAGACCAACTATTACTTTCGCTAATAAAGTAGCTGTGCTTATCAGTGACTCTAATGATGGAACTAGTAATAATTTCAAACAATACGAAGGTAAGAGAATTACTATTGCAACGAAACCTAATGGCATTATGTATCATGGTGGTGATTTGCCTTATGGTCAGCCATCGGTTTCTTCTGATGACATACATGTGATTAAGTAGTAGATATCTCAGTTTCAGTAAATTAGGAAATACTTAATTTGCGAAATAGAGAATAAATAGATTTGCCGCCAGGAATGTTGATTCTTGGCGGCTATTTTATTTTATTCATATTAATTTGCTTACCGTTGCGCGAGTTTGAGGGATTTCTTGAGTTGCGATTTTATTTTTCTTAAATATCAGTTTCGCCCCCAAATTCATCATTCAAAATGCTTGCGTTAGAGTTATTTTGTTGTGCCCTATTGTTCTGCTGTGCTTGATTACTTTCTTTCGCATGATCATTTTTAGCGGAATCAGCGTTTCGCTTTGTAAATTGAGTAGTTCCACGATTTAAATCGTGACCAATAGTAGCCGCTTCTAAAATTATGCGATTATAATCATTGCCGTCTTTTGTCCAACTTTCAGTACTCAAATTTCCAGAAACAACAATTGCATCACCTTTATGCACGCTTTTAAGAACGTTTGAAGCCAAAGTTCGATACGCCTTCACAGTCATCCATGTGGTTGGACGCTCATGCCATTGCTGCTCATCATTTCGATAATAAGATTGTGTGCTTGCAATTCGTAGAGAACAAGCAGGAGAATTTTCGTTGCGTCCAAAACTTATTGGTTCTGCGCCTACAAATCCGCTAATAGTCACAGTTGACTGTTGTTGTACCATATTCATCATCCTTTCACGATTTGGACTGCAGCCATTTCAGCCCCGAAATCAGAGCCACCATTGCCCCTGAGCTTCGCAGCCACAAGGAAATGCCGCAGTAATAACAACTATGAATGTTTTGCGAGAATTGTTCTAGAAAATTCTTTTATTGTGGTTAAAAGCTATGTTTTAACCACAATTTATTAAAAATATTGACAATAAAATCACTTGTAAAACAGCAAGATTGCAAGCATTTTCGCAATAATTCCTTATTAAGAGATACTATTAACCTATATTTGTTGCATTGAATGAACAGAAGAAGAGTTTTTTACTATGAAAAATAATAAGCAGGGATTGGTGCGCAATTTAGCTATGCATGTAAATTCATGCTCATCTAATTTATTTAAATCATTTGGTTTTAAATCGAATAGTTCAATGAATTCGAAGAATACGATAGTTAAAAGTGCTGTAGTGAAGCATATTGTATGTTCGCTGATAAGCCTGCTTGCTGTAGTATCCTTTGTGTGCTTGTCTGCACAAAGCTCCATGAATATGAATTTGATGGGCATAAATTCGTTAGAATTAAGCAAAGAAGCATCTAATTCGTCTACGTCAAACCTGTCTATTAAAAACCCGATTATTAAACAAAAAAACGTTGCACGTAGTGTTGGCTGGGTTCGATCTGTTGATGTAGTGCGCTATGTGCTGGCTTCAATTCGTAATGCACGTTCGCGTTTATACGACGATCGTAGTATTTACTTTGAAGGAATTCCTTTGCAAGATTATGTGAGTCGTTGCGGTTTAACTAAACAAGCTTATGTGAATAATATTCAATACGATTCCGCAAATGAAGAGGATGCGTATCGTCGCGCACAAGAGACTGCTCAACATGGTAAATTTGGTCATTTTGCTCCAGATGGTAAAAGCGCACCTGATTTTAATGGTAGAAAAGCTTGGGGTGAAAACTTAAGCTGGGGTACAGATCTTGCTGGTTCTATGCGTTTATGGATTCAAAATGAAGAGGGACCATTGCGCGCTACTCGTGGTGCCTTTACTGACGAGAATGGTCATTTGTATCAAATCTTGAATCCACGAAATATCTCCTTTGGTTATGGTGAAGCTCAAGGCGGTCCGTACGGCATTGTTGGTGATTTAACTTTGTCGGAATATAACGGTGATATTGACTATCCTGATGGCAAAATTGGTTATGGAAGCCCTCAAGTTTATCAGCGTCCTGCTGCAGTAGCGAATAATACTAAGGCAGCTAAATCCGATAAGGATAAAAAGGACGACAAGGATAAAAAAGATAAGAAAGATAAGAAGGACGATAAAAATAAGAAAAAACATAAGGGTGATAGATCTAACAAAAAGAAAGCATTTGGGAAAAATAAGCATTTAGCCAATAAGGTTAATTCTCAAATTGCAAATAGTAAAGATTCCGCTAAAAATACTGAAAAAACTGGTATTTCTGGAATGGTGGTTGCTGTAATTGCAATGGTAATTATTCTTTGTGCTGTAGTTGTATTTTCTATCTTACTTTATAAGTCACGCAAAAATGCGCGTGCAAAAGCTGCTTCTGTAGACACTGCTGTTGCTAATACTGATACTGCTGTTGCTGATGCTGAAGCTGTAGCAGAAGTTGCTGATGCTGCTGTTGATAATGATTATGCTGCTGATAATGCTCCTGCTGTAGCAGAAGAAGCTGTTTCAAATGAGACTATTTCGCAAGATTTTGCTGCAGAAGAAGCTGTTTCTGCAGGTTCTGCCTCTGCGGAAGAATAAAAACTTATAAGGTTATATAAATTAAGCCTGCAAACGATTAGTAAAGAACGCTTGCAGGCTTTTCTATTTCTTATTTTCTATTTTCTGTGCTCAATTTGAGATGCTTTACCAAATGTGCACGCGCTCGCTTGGGTCGAGCCACATCTCGTCGCCTTCTTGAACATCGAACGCATCGTAGAACAAGTCAACGTTGCGAGCAATGCCGTTAGTGCGGCATGCTCGTGATTAAGTTCATTCTATTTTATAGATATTTATTACCTGAAAATTTATAGATAGTTATTTTATTTATACAAATAAGTGCTTATGATTCTGTATATGGAAGGCAATATTTCTTATGCTATCGGCATTGACGTCGGTTTAAATTCAGTAGGTCTTGCTGCAATTCGCTTGGATGATTACGGGGAACCTATAAGAATACTTAAAGCAATGAGTGTTATTCATGATGCTGGTATTGATCCAAATGGGGCAAAAGAATCTGATACTCGTAAAGCAATTTCTGGTGTTGCTCGTCGTGTGCGCAGGTTGCATCGTCAGTGCAGGCGTAGATTGAAAAAACTTGATTTTCTATTGCATTCATTTGGTTGGCCTGTTGTTGAAAACAAGGATTTAGATTTTTCTGATTCGTTTATTCCATGGATTTTTCGTGCAAAACTTGCTGATGAATATATTGCGGATGAAGAACAACGTAAACAAATGTTAAGTGTTGCAATTCGTCATATTGCTCGACATCGTGGTTGGCGCAATCCTTATCAGTCAATAAAGTCAATGATGCAAGAGACTGAGTATTCTGAATTCTACAATGAGTTGCTAAAAAATATTGAAAAGTTTGCGCCAGGAGTAGGTTGTGAAGGTTGTACGCCTGCGCAATTAGTACGCGATTATCTTTTATCACAACAAGGTAAACCCTCGCGTCGTTTACGTATAACTACAGACGATAGAAAGAAAAATCATCCCAACTCATTAGATCCTGTTTTACCACGTAAGCTAATGCAAAGTGACAGCATGCTTGAGATTCTCAATATTTTCAATGTGCAACATATTGATGACAAGTGTGTCAGAGAGCAGATTATTAATGCTGTTTTTTATGCGAAATCTCCGCGTGGTTCTGCAGAAAATCGTGTTGGCAAAGATGCTATAACAGGAAAGGGTAAGCGTGCACTAAAGGCATCGTTAGCGTTTCAGAAATATCGAATCATATCTACTATTTCTAATCTTCGCATAAGAGAAAATTCAAAAGAACGTTGTTTAACAATAGAAGAAAAGCAAAGAGTTTATAAATTATTAACAACTTCGACTGATGAGTCTTCAAAAGAGAAAAGCGCTGAAGCGCCATTATATACTTGGATTGATGTAGCTGATTGCCTCAGAATTGAACGCTATAAGTTACGTGGAGTGGGATCACAAGTAGGAGATGGAGAATCTGTTGGTAATCGTCCTCCAATGTTGAATAGTGAGTTAGCTATTATTTATGCGAAGGATGAATCTTTAAGGCAATGGTGGTTAGATGCTAATCGTACTCAAGAAGATAAAGAAGCTCTTATTGAGATATTGAGCAACACGGTAGACATAGAAGCAATTCATGATAATCCTGAATATCAAGATAAGTACGGTTCAGTGATAGCATTTATTGATTCAATGGATGAAACAGAAATTGCGGCATTGGAAAATATTTCATTGCCTAATGGTCGTGCTGCTTATAGTTTGGAAACATTAGATAAACTCAATAAGCAAATGCTTGAAACTGATGATGATTTATTTGAAGCGCGCAAAAAGTTATTTAATTTACCCAATAATTGGCGTCCATCTGAAGCTCCTATTGCAGAGCCAACAGGTAATCCTTCAGTTGATCGAGTATTGAAAATTGTGCATCGATTCCTTATAAGTGCTAAAAATCGTTGGGGTAATCCTGTACGTATTAATATTGAACATGTTCGTTCTGGATTCCAATCTAAAAAAATGGCGAATTCATATAAGAAATTATTAGATAAACGAACCAAAGGTAAAGAAAATCTTAAAGCAATGATGCGGAATTCTTTGCATTTGGGCACGAGTGATTCTATTTCAGATGCAGATATACGCCGTTATGAGGCTGTTCAACGTCAGAATGGACAATGTTTGTATTGTGGCTCTGAGATTACTTATCATACTTGTGAGCTAGACCATATTGTTCCACGTAAGGGGCCAGGTTCTACGAATACTCGTGAGAATTTAGTTGCTACTTGCTCATCATGTAACGCTCAAAAGTGTAATACTCCTTTTGCAACTTGGTGCGAGCAGTCTATATATTGCAAGAATCATGATATTAGTGTAGATTCTGCTATTAATCGGGTTCATGCTTTTATTTTCTCTCCTAATTCATACGACAAACGCGGTGCTAGCCAATTCAAAAAAGAAGTTATAGCTCGCTTAAAGCAAAAGGTTGGTGATGAAGCGTTTGATAATCGTTCTATTGAATCGGTTGCATGGATGGCAAACGAATTGCATCGTAGAATTGATTGGTATTATAATTCGCAGAATTATCAAACAAACAATGGTATTTCCGATATAAGTAATAAAGCTCAAACAAATGTTGGAGTTTATGCTGGATCACTTACTGCTATAGCAAGAAGAATGTCTGGAATTGACGGAAAACTAGAGTTCTTTGATGGTAGAAGAAAAACTCGTTTTGATAGACGACATCATGCAGTTGATGCATCAGTAATTGCAATGATGACTCCAGGAATAGCTCAAATACTTACAATTAAATGCAATCTGCGTGAAACACAGTTATTGCAATGTAATAAAGTGGTTCCCGGTGGTATTGATTGGAGAGAATATCCAACGGCTAATGATCAAGGATATCAGCAATATGCTAATTGGTCTGTTCGTATGAATGCGTTATTGAAACTTCTTAATGAAGAAATGAGAGCTGATCGTATTGCTGTGGTTAATTCTATTCGTTTGAGATATAGTAATTCTTCTGTTCACAAATATGAGGTAAATGCATTATTGAAGTTGCATGTCGGTGATGAAATCGACAGTGAAACAATCCGACGTGCTTCTACTCCTGCACTTTATTGTGCTTTGACAAGGAATCCTGATTATGATGTAAACAATGGTCTTCCTGAAAATCCAAATAGAACTATCCTGTTGCATAATAAGAAGTTAAATGCTGATGATTCGATTACTTTTTTCGAAGCACAAGCAGCGCAGCTTTTCGTACGAGAAGGTTCTGCAGAGATTGGTAATTCTATCCACCATCTACGCATTTATGAATGCTTTGAAAAGTTGAAAAGTGGGAAAATTAAAAAATCTTATGGAATGATTCGTGTATTTCAAAATGATTTGCACAGACATATTCATGAAGATTTATTCTCGTGTGATTTGCCTGAGCAATCTATCTCAATGAGATATGCTGATACGAAAGTTGCTCATGCTGTGCAAACAGATAATGCTAATTATCTCGGATATCTTGTGCCTGGCGATGAGATTATCGTTGATTTTAGTCATGCTAAATTATCAGAAAATATAGGTACATTTGTAGAATTCCTAAACAAAATAGGAGCAAATTGTGCAGCATATAACCATTGGGTGGTTGTGGGTACAGACAATGAAACAACTTTGATACTTAAACCATCGATGATTTCTTCTGAAGGAATTGACAAGTTGTATTCGAATTGCAAGCGCAATAACTTCGATTATTCTTCTTATGAAAAATCTATTAATAAGATTCTAGCTGGTAAAGGTTGGCGTGTTTCTGTTAATGTATTGGCTCAGTATAAAGCAGCAACTATTCGACGTAATGTGTTAGGTGAAGTACGTTGGACATCGCATTCGCATTTACCTATTTCTTGGAGTTGGGATACTGGAGAAAATAGAGAATAGAGGAATTATGCAGAATGCTTGGCGTGTGATTGATTGTACTAATTTACAAGGTGAATTACGGTATATTCGCGGTAGGATTTTAGTGTGTGATCACGCATTAGAGCAGAAAGTTGAAATTCCGTTAGCAGAAACGGCAATATTGCTTATTGGCTTGCATTGTAATTGTTCTGCAGGTCTGCTTCATCAGTGTGCTAAATATGGTACTTGCGTAATGACCTGTGATTGGCGATGTGTTCCTGTCAGTGCTATGCATTCGTGGGTCAATGTTCCTACGAGAATTACCGTCCGTCAATTGTCGCAGGCAACGATGAGTGTGCCTCGAAGAAAAGCAGCGTGGGCTCAGATTGTTCGTGCGAAAATACGTGGACAAGCAGCTTGCCTCGATTTATTAAATAAGGAGGGAGGTGGATTATTACGAGGAATATCTAATACTGTTCGTTCTGGAGATGTAACGAACAGGGAAGGTCAAGCTGCTCGTGAATATTGGAAACGTATTTTTCCTGAAGAAGAAGATTTTCATCGTAAACCCGGGTCTGGTCAAGATAGGAATGCTTTACTTGACTATGCTTACATGGTGCTACGTGGTTTTTCTATTCGTGCAGTTTTATCTGCAGGTCTTAATCCCACAATGGGTATGAATCATCATAATGGTACTAATTATTTCTGCTTAGCAGATGACATAATTGAGCCGTTTAGACCAGCTGTTGATTATGCTGTTTCAAAATTATCATTCTCAGATACGCCAAATGATAAAGCAGTTAAAAAGTATTTAATCGACAGTGTTAATCAACAGTTTAATGGTTCTGGACATACTATTCCTAGTGCCTTATCTGATTTAGCTCAATCATATGGTATTTATGTGGAAAAAGACGTGGAAGAATTTCAAGTACCACAATTCATAAGGAGCGGATTATGAAAGTCGATGAGGACAGTGGTGGCATGTGGTGTTTAGTAATGTTTGATTTACCGGTGAAAACAAAAGTAGAGCGTCACGCTGCAACTGTATTTCGCAATATGCTTCTTGATATGGGATATGCAATGGTGCAATTTTCTGTATATGTTCGCTATAGCCCCACACAAACAGGAAATAGAACTTCAGTAAAAATAATTAAGGATAATCTTCCGCCGCGTGGATCTATACGCATTTTACATGTCAGTGATCATCAATGGTCATCTGCACAGCGCTATTACAATGCTAGGCAAGAAAAGAAAGAAGAAACTCCAGATATTGCTGTGCTTTTTAATCGTAAAACACTTTATAATAGTTGAAATTCTACCCTTCTTGACGATATACCAATTATATCAAGAAGGATAGAAGCTAATTTTCAACGGTTGCCTACTATTGTGATTGTGGTTTCCAATTATATCAAGAAGGATAGAAGCTAATTTTCAACGGCTATCCTTGACGGCTTGCTGAAAGGCCAATTATATCAAGAAGGATAGAAGCTAATTTTCAACTAATAAATAAAAACGGGGAAGCTGGAAAGCTTCCCCTGCAGTGATAATCATCAAAACTGCTGAGCAATCAAACTGGATAACAAGTCCAGTCTTATTGAAAATTAGCACTTCTAATATATCATTTTTAAGAAATAGAAAACAAGTGAACTTTTCTAAGTTTTGCTAAAAAATTTAAAAAGTAACATATTGATATAATCAATAGATAGTGTAGTTGAAAATATTTTTACTTTACGCATGTGTGCGTTTTTAAAAAGTATCTTCTGGGAATGTATGTAGGATTATAGGCTCAAAAGTGTGTAAAGCTAAGCTGATGAATATTCTGTGCATAAACCATATCTTCAGCACCGTTACTAACTCAGTTATCTAACTGAGAAAGTAACGGGAATCACCCAAACACTGTTAAAAACTCAGTCAAGTATCTGAGAAAGTAACGGTCATATGTTACTGGTGCAGTAGCTAATCTGCGTTAATAACGAATAATTGCGATTTATCGTTACTAGTGCAGTACGTAATCTGCGTTAACAACAAATAAGTGGAGTTATACGTTACTAGTGCAGTACTTATACTGCGCCAGTAACAGAGTTTGACGATTTATTGTTAAATACTCAGCTAATACATGCTTCGAACGCCGCTTAGCATAAGAAATAATCTACATTCGATATACTGCGAGCCCTACTGCCATAAGGGTTATGAGCTTATTTTTACACACTTTTAGCCTATAACCCCATATATTCTAATGGGAACGTTACTAATGTAGCGTTCCCATTATGTTATTTATTATAAGCAGATTATTTATTCGTTATCTGCGCACGACAATTATTCGCATTAGGCATTTTACCAAATGTGCACGCGCTCGCTTGGGTCGAGCCACATTTCGTCGCCTTCTTGAACATTGAAAGCATCGTAGAACAAGTCAACGTTGCGAGCAATGCCGTTAGTGCGGCATTCGGCTGGGGAGTGCGGGTCGATTTGAAGCAGCTGTTCCGCAATTTCATTACGAGCCTTGGAACGCCATACTAACGCGTAGCTTAAGAAGAATCGCTGCAAAGCAGTGAAACCATCTACTTCAGGAGCGTTAAGCAAGGTTTCGCGAATAGCATCATCACTTCCGTTGATTTCTTGTCCCTTGCTCTTTTGCAAGGCGAAAGCGTATGCTTTAAGCGCAATAGTCACGCCGCTTAAATCGCCAATATTTTCGCCGATTGTTAAAGCACCGTTTACGTGAGGCATCGCATTGCGCTCTTCTTTGCTCTTCAAGTGAGAGTACTTAACAATAAGCTGCGTTGGTGTGAAAGCATTGTATTGCTCAATAAGCTTCTTAGTGCGCTCAGTGAAGTTGGTTTTGTCTTCTTCAGTCCACCAATTGTTAAGTACGCCGTCGCCGTCGTATTCGCAACCTTGATCGTCAAAACCGTGACCGATTTCATGACCAATCACGGCACCAATAGCACCATAATTTGCTGCGTCTGGAGCGCTTGGGTTAAAGAATGGTGGTTGCAAAATAGCAGCTGGGAACACGATTACGTTCAGCAGAGGATCGTAGTAAGCGTTCACAGTTTGCGGAGTCATCTGCCACTCTTCGCGATCCACAGGATTTCCGGCTTTTGCAGTATTTTTACCAAAGCCAAATCGATAAACTTCGCGCATATTCTCAACTAAATCAGCGTCTTCCTTAATATTTAGCGCAGAGTAGTCAACCCAATGGTTTGTGTAACCAATATTTGGCTCAAATTTACTAATCTTTTCCAAAGCCTTCGCTTTAGTTTCCTCGCCAAGCCAGCTGCTGTGAGAAATCGACTCGCGGTAAGCGTTAATAAGATTGTCAACTAAGCCTTGCATATATTCCTTAGAAGACTCAGGGAAATGCAATCGCACGTATTCGCGTCCAACTTCCTCGCCACAAGCATCGTCAACAACTCCGACTGCTCGCTTCCAGCGGTCGCGTTGCTTTGTGGCTCCAGAAAGCACCTTGCCGTAGAAGTCGAATCTAGCTTCGGCAAAGTCTTCACTCAGTAAGATTGCCCAGCACAAAATCACGTGCACGCGTGCCCAAAGCTTTAAATCTTCTAAGTCGGCTTCCTGCCAAATCTTATTCAATCCTTCTATAAAGCTTGGCTCGTGAACTACTACTTTGCTAAAAGCTTCACGAAGATTGATTGGTTGATGTTCTGCTTCTTCGCAAGTTTCGTACGCTTTTTGTGCAGCATCTAAGAAAGCGTCGAGATTCAGCGCTTCAAGATTTTTTGCCAAATCAGCATAATTGCAAGGATTATAAGTTTTTTGAGAATCGCGAGTTGCCACGTTATCCCAATGGTGCTTCGCGATTTTAGTTTCAACATTCAAAAAACGCTCGGCTTGAGCTTGGGTAGTGGCGGTATCTCCGTAACCAGCCAATCTCAACAACGAAGCTACCATTTTTACATATTCAGTGCGAATTGGAGCGTAGTTATCTTCGCGATAGTATGCTTCGTCTGGCAAGCCCAATCCCGATTGCTCAATATGCATAATATTCGTCTTAGGATCTTTAGGATCTCCGTAAACTCCAAAATAAAACATTGCATCTGGACCGCCGTACGGATTAAGCGTGCCAATAGTGCGAACCAAATCTTCCTTAGTTTCTGCTGAATCCACAGCGTCTAGATCGCCCTTAATTGGCGTAATTCCAGCTTTTTCAATAGATGTGGTATCCAAATAGTTACGGTATAAGGTTTGCGACTTTTTGGCTGGGCAATTTTCGTTTTCTAAAATATCTCGAATTTGCTTTTCTGCATCTTCTGCAAGCTTGTGGAAAGCACCATACATTGGTTTGTCTTCTGGGAGAGTGTAAGTGTCAATCCAAGGACCATTTACGTAACGGAATAAATCGTCTTGTGGGCGAGTAGCCGACGAGAAGGAGGCAGGGTCGAAATCTACAGCAGAAATTTCCTTCTGCGATTCCTTATTATTACTATTATTTTCATTGTTGTTAGACATGTGATTAGCTTACAAGTATTAAGCGACACTATTAGTTAGTATTTTCGCTATATTTTGCTTTATTTTCGTGCCTGCGCGTTAGTCTTGAAGCATGATTGAACTTAAAACTCCATCTGAAATTGAAGCGATGAAGCCTGCAGGTCGCTTCGTCGGTAGTATTCTTAAAGACTTGAAAGCAATGACCAAAGTTGGCACGAATCTTCTTGAGATTGATGACTTCGTTCGTCAGCGAATTATGAGCCGCAAAGGTGCGTCTTCTTGCTATGTTGATTACGCTCCTGATTTTGGTACAGGTCCTTTTGCGCACTATATTTGCACTTCTGTAAACGATGCTGTCCTTCACGGAGTTCCTTTTGATTATAACCTTAAAGACGGCGATTTGTTGACCCTTGATTTGGCAATTAACGTCGATGGATGGGTTGGTGATTCCGCTATTAGTTTTGTGGTTGGAAAGCATGCTGATCCTGAGGATTTACGCTTAATTAAGTGCACTGAGGAAGCTCTTGAGGCTGGTATTAATATGGCTCAGCCTGGCAACCGTCTTGGCGATATTTCTGCAGCTGTTGGTTGCGTTGCTCACGAGTATGGTTATAGCGTAAATCTTGAGTTTGGCGGTCACGGAGTCGGTCATATTATGCACGGCGATCCGCATGTTCCTAACGATGGAACTGCTCACCATGGCTACAAGCTTCGCCCAGGTCTTGTGATTGCAATTGAGCCATGGTTCTTAAAGACTACTGACGAAATTTACCAGGATCCTAAGGATGGTTGGACTCTTCGCTCTGCTGATGGTTCTCGCGGTGCACACACTGAGCATACGATTGCAATTACGGAAAACGGTCCTGAGATTTTGACCGTGCGCTAAACTTATCAATAGTTGATTTTGTAAGTATTTTGCGAGTAGTAATTGCGTAAAACAGGTATGTAAAGAGGTACTTTAAGTAAATGGCGGAATTTGATTTTTCCCAAGCGTTAAATGATGTTGAAGCAAAGTATTCTTTGATTTCTAAAGCACTAGATGTCGATTCGTTGAAGGCTACGATTGCTGATTTAGAAAAGCAGGCTGCAGAGCCTGGACTTTGGGACGATTCTGAGCATGCTCAGCAAGTCACGAGTAAGCTTTCTGCAGCTCAGTCTCAATTGAAGCGTTTGCAAGCTGTTGAACAGCGTATTGAAGATACTAAGACTTTAATTGAGCTTGGTGAAGAAGAAGGCGATGCTGATTCAATGAATGAGGCTCAAGAAGAGCTTGGAAATATTGCTCACGAGTTGGACGATATGGAAGTTCAGACTCTTCTTGACGGCGAGTATGACGCTCGTTCTGCGGTTGTTACGATCCGTTCTGGTGCGGGCGGTGTGGATGCTGCCGATTTTGCTCAAATGCTTCTTCGTATGTACTTGCGCTGGGCTGAGCGAAACGGCTATAAAACTAAGATGATGGACACGTCTTATGCAGAAGAGGCTGGTATTAAATCAGCCACTTTCCAAGTGGATGCCCCGTACGCGTATGGTCGTCTTTCTGTAGAAGGTGGCACTCACAGAATGGTTCGTATTTCGCCATTCGACAATCAAGGACGTCGCCAAACTGGTTTTTCTGCTGTTGAAGTAATTCCTCTTGTTGAAGCTACGGATCATATTGATATTCCGGATTCGGATATTCGCGTGGATACTTTCCAGGCTTCAGGGCCAGGAGGTCAGGGCGTGAACACTACGTATTCTGCTGTTCGTATTACGCATTTGCCAACCGGCTTGGTTGTTTCTATGCAAGATGAGCGAAGTCAGATTCAGAACCGCGCCGCTGCAATGGCAGTTTTGCAATCGCGTTTGCTTGTGCTTAAGCATGCTGAGGAAGCTGCAAAAAAGAAGGAACTTGCTGGAGATATTAAGGCAAGTTGGGGAGATCAAATGCGCTCTTACGTGCTTCACCCTTATCAGATGGTGAAGGATTTGCGCACTGGCTACGAAACTTCGCAAACTCAGGCTGTTTTTGACGGCGATATTGACGGTTTTATTGAAGCTGGCATTCGTTGGCGTCACGAGCAGCGAGTCGCAGCTCAAAAAGAAGCTGAAGCAGAATCTTAAAAAACTAAAGCTAGAACTAAAAACCAACAATTACACATAATCTTCGGAAGGAATTGAAACAATGTCGCTGATTTCATTAGATCATGTGTCAAAAATATATCCTCGAGGTACACGTCCTGCATTAGACGATGTGTCTTTGCATGTAGATCGTGGAGATTTTGTGTTTCTTGTTGGCGCTTCCGGTTCTGGTAAAACTACATTGCTTAGTTTGCTGCTTCGCGAAGAAGAAGCAAATGGTGGGGAAATTCACGTAGCCGGTAACGATTTGCGCAGACTTTCTAACCGACAGGTGCCGCAGTATCGTAGATCTCTTGGCTTTATTTTTCAGGATTATAAGCTGCTTAATAATAAAACAGTTTACCAAAATGTTGCTTTTGCTTTGGAAGTGATTGGCACGAGTCGGTCTACGATTCGTTCACTTGTTCCTCGTGTTCTTGAAACGGTTGGTTTGACTGGTAAAGAAAATAATTACCCACATGAGCTTTCTGGTGGTGAGGCGCAGCGAGTTGCAATTGCTCGCGCATATGTCAATCACCCTCAAATTATTCTTGCAGATGAGCCTACTGGTAATTTGGATCCAACTACTTCTCTTGGAATTATGGAAGTTTTGGATGCTATTAACCGAACTGGCACAACGATTGTTATGGCTACGCATAATGAGGAAATTGTGAACTCAATGCGTAAGCGCGTTGTGGAGCTTCATGCCGGCAAAATTGTGCGTGATGAGCGTGAAGGATCATATGATTCTGCATTGTATTTCCCGGATAGTGAAGTTGAGCATAATTCTAAAGCACAACAAACTGTTGAAAATTCTCAAGATCAATCAGATAGTGATGCTCAAAAATCAATTGCTCAATCTGAGCATACTGAACGTCATAAGAGGCTTTCTAAAAAAGCTCAACGTGCTGCTCAGGCGCGTGAAGTTGTTGACATGGTAACGCAATCGTTGAAGAGTGACACTTCAGAAAATGAAGGAATTGCACGTTTGGCTCAGTCTGTTCATTCTGGCAGAACTGGTCGTTACGGCGAAGTGTTCCAGTCTTTGGAAACAACGATGACTTGGGGACGCGGATTGATTTCTGCAAACGATAATGAAGATGTTGAAGAGAATGATTCAGAAGTTGAGATTTCGGAAGATAATAAAGAATCCTATGAAACTGCCGAATCTCACGAAACTGCTGAAACTAATGAATCTACTGAATCTACTGAATCTACTGAAAACTCTGAAGTGAGCGGAGAATCACAATCCGAAACCAGCGATGAGTTGCAATCAGAAGCAGAAAGTAAGTTGCAATCCGATGCTGAATCTGAGCGTAAATCTCAGCTTCCTCCTATGCCTCCAGCTCCGCCTAAGCCACCTGTTGCAGCTGAAAATACTAATAATGAGAACATTAGTGTTGACGATAGCAATAATGACATTAATAAAACTGAAGGAGCAGAGTAATGCGTTTACGATTTATTTTTTCCGAAACTTGCATTAGTTTGCGTCGTAATGTTTCGATGATTCTTTCGGTTATGCTTGTAACGTTCATTTCTTTCCTTTTTATTGGTGTTTCAGTGCTTATGCAAGCGCAGATTACCAAGGCAAAAGGTGACTGGTATGACAAAGTAGAAGTGGTTGCCTGGCTGTGCCCGGATGGAACTAGCCAATCTCCTTCTTGTGCTTCTGGAAAAGCGCCTACTAGTGCCGAAATTGTAAAATTGGAGCATATTATTCACCAAGAATTAGGCGATGATGTTTCAAATATCACTTATGTTAGCCGCAACGAATTTTATAAAAACACATTCTTAAAGCAATATCCTAACGGAATGTATCAAGGACGTACTTTAACTGCGGCAGACATGCAAGATTCGTTGCGCTTGAAGCTTACTAATCCTATGAAATATCAGGTTGTTTCAGAAGTTCTTTCTGGACGCGATGGTGTGGAAGAAGTTGTTGATCAGCGTCAGATTTTTGATCCTGTTTTCAGTGTACTTAATCGCGCTACTGTTGTGACAATTGTGCTTGCAGCGGTTATGGTTGTTGTAGCTATTATGCTTACTGGCACTACGATTCGAATGTCTGCTGCTAGCCGTCGTCAAGAAACCGAAATTATGCGCTTAGTTGGTGCCTCTAACTGGACTATTCGTATGCCGTTTATTCTTGAAGGAGCGTTCGCGTCGTTTGTAGGTTCTTTACTTGCTGGTGCTGCGTTAAGTTTAGTAGTTAAAATTTTTGTAACTGATTGGCTTGCGCAGAATGTGCGTTGGATGCCATTTGTTACTCAAACAACTGTGTGGCTATGCGTTCCAATACTTGTAGCTGGTGCAGTGGTGTTATCTATAGTTGCTTCTGCTATTGCTTTGAGACGATACTTAAAAGCTTAAAATGCAAAATAATAGGTGTGTAATTATTTGCGTTATTTTCGTATGAGTATTGTAAAAGTACTATTTTAGAAGATTTGAAGTAGAAACTCGCGTGATTCCTTGCATTACGGTATAATTCGCAATAGTGATGTTGAAAGGGAAGTGATATGAGCGAAGATCGACATAGCATGTATGCAATTCGACGCACTCATACTGTAGTGAGTTTAATAGTTGCTATTTCAATGATGTTTGCTGGTGTTGCTGGTGCATTATTTAATGCGTCTACAGCAAGTGCTGTCAACATGAAGGAATATAGGCGCAAAATACAACGAAACGAGAATTTGAAGCGCCAACTTGCTGGCGTAAGTAAACAACTCGCAAATAAGATCATTGAATTGAATGATTTAAATGAGCATAAAATTCCAAATCAAATACGAGCTGCTCAACAAGCAGAAGAGCAAGCTTCTCAGGCGCGCAGTCTTGTAGAATCAACGCAGCAGCGTCTAGAGTCTGCACAAAAAGATAAGCGTGATTTGGAAGAGAAAATTAAAAAAACTGGTGAAGATTTTGATGATGCTAAGGCTGCTGTAGCACAGCTTGCTCGTAAGAGTTTCCATGGTTCTCAGGCATCTAATGTTATGGATATTGTGACTAAATCAACTACCACAGAACAGTTTGTTGGAAAGTTACAATCCGAGGCTGCTGTTGCTAGAAGTGAAGCAAACGCTGCTAATGATGCTGCTATCAAGTTGAATACTTCTATGAATCGTCGTCAGCGTTTGGCTGCTATTGAAGCAGAAATAACCAAGTTAAAGCAGCAGGCGGATGCCCAAGCGCAAAGTGCTCAAATCGCTGCGAAAGCTGCCAATGATCGCAAAAAGTCCTTGCAAAGTTTGCGAGATCATGGTGAAGAGATTCGTAAGCAGCTGGAAGGTCAAAAGAGTAGTTTGACTTCTCAGTCTGCGCGTGAGGCTGCAGAAATTATAGCAATGAAATCTGCCATCGATGCTCAAGCGCGTGCTCTTGCTAATAAGTCATTCGCTAAAGCCGATCCGAATGCTGGTAATCGTCAGCAATTGAATGGAAGTTCTGGGAAGAATGTTTACCTTCCTCCGATGCAACTTTCTAATGGCGCTGCTAATGGTATGAATTATACTGTTCCTGGAAATTGCGCAGAAGGTTCTAAGTTCTGCTACGGGCATAATACTGGAAACACTGTTGGTGGTTCTGCTTATCCTGCTCGTCAATGCACGTTATGGGCTTATTTGCGTCGTTCGCAACTTGGTCTGCCTGTTGGCTCCTACATGGGTAATGGTGCTGAGTGGGCGAATACTGCTCGTAGGCTTGGATATTTAGTTAATAGAATTCCACATGTTGGTGCTGTTATGGTGTTTGCTCGTGGCCAACGTGTTGGTAATTGGAATGCTGATTGGCAATATGGACATGTTGCGGTTGTGGAACGTGTGAATGCTGATGGATCAGTTCTTATTTCTGAAGGTGGAACTGGTTTTGCAACATTCCCTGCTTATGAAACTATTTATAATCCAGGCGATTATGAGTACATTCATTATTAAATATAAGCACTTCATAGTTTTCAATTTATTGAAATTGAAAACGTTGTAAGATTTACGACTTATTGTTCTTGCCATAAGATAGTAGTATCTTATGGCAAGTTTCTTTTGTGTGTGATGTGTACTGGAGGGGAATTATGGCAAATAAGCCTGCGCAAGATGGCACTGTTACTGTGGCACAAAACCGTAAAGCGCATCATGATTATGTAATTGAAGATTGTTATGAAGCAGGTCTTGCTCTTACTGGTACTGAAGTTAAGTCACTTCGCGAAGGGCGTGCTTCTTTAGCTGAATCATTTGTGAATATTGATCGTCGTGGTGAAATGTGGCTTGAAGGAGCAAATATTCCTGAATATTTAAACGGCACATGGAATAATCATGCTCCTAAGCGCAAGCGTAAGCTTCTGCTTCATGCTGCTGAGATTGCTAAGCTTTCTAGGCAAACTGAGGCGAAAGGCTACACTGTTGTGCCTTTGCGTTTGTATTTTAAGGGAAGCTACGTAAAAGTAGAAATTGCTTTAGCGCGCGGTAAAAAGGAATTTGATAAGCGTCAGGCTTTGCGTGAGGAGCAAGATAAGCGAGAGGCTTTGCGTGAAATGCGTTACCGTAATCTGCGTTCTCGTAGTATTGATTAAGAGTTGATGTTTCTTTTTATACGTTTTTGAAACACATGTGCGCTTCGCATGGGATAGAAAGTGCGACAATACGACACGCACATATTATACATTATTGCGAATAATATGCAGTTTTTGTTTATGAAAAGCATAATTATTGTGCAGATGTACTGCATGAGTATCTTCGTATATTCAATAATCGTATAAAAGGCTGTTGAATTTGTAGGGTTATCGTGTATAGTTATACACATTAATGCAAATTATAGATTCTTAGTACATACATGAGGAGAAGAACTATGTTTAAATCTATGAAGCCTGTTGCTATTGTTGCATCTTTAGTAATGATTGGCAGTATTGCTGCATGTGGACCTGCTGATTCTAAAGAAGCAGACCCTGATATTGCTCGTAGCTATGATATAAGTCATGTGCAAAAAGATGATGCTGTTGCAGCATTGGTACCAGCAGAAGTTGCAAAAACAGGAGAGTTAACTGTTGGTGTAAACGTAAGTTATGCCCCTGCAGAATTCTTTGCTGCAGACGGTAAAACTCCTGTAGGTTACGAAATTGATTTTTCGAAGGCTCTTGCAAAGGTCATGGGCTTAAAAGCAAAAATTATGCATGCTCAGTTTGACTCAATCATTCCAGCAATAGGAAGCAAATATAATGTCGGTATTTCTGGTTTTACAGTAAATGCTGAACGTATGAAGTCTGTAGACTTTATTACTTATGCCAACGCAGGCTTGTCTTTTGAAGTGCGTAAGGGAAATCCTACTAAAGTAGATCCAAAGAACCTTTGTGGCAAGAAAGTAACTTTGGAAACTGGAACTGTTGGCGAACCTATTATGGAAGAAGCAAAGAAACAGTGCGCAGCTAAAGGGAATAAGCCTCTTGAAATCATGAGCTTCAAGGAGCAAACTGACGCAACTACCGCACTTCTTTCCGGTCGCGCTGATGTTATGTATGCAGATACTCCTGTTGCAGGTTACGCTTCAATTAAGAATCCTGGAAAGCTTGAAATTTTGGAAAACAGCAAGGATTCTGAACCAATGGGAGCGGCTGTTAAAAAGGGTGACGCAGCGATGCTGAAGGCTGTAAAAGCTGGCATTGATAAGCTTATGAAGTCCGGCGTATACAAGGATATCTTGAAGAAGTGGGGCGTTGAAGATGTTGCTATTGAAAAGTCTGTAGTTAATCCAAAACTATGAAATTTTAGCTATAAAACTTTAGCTATCAAATAATCGAATAATTATCTAAAATGATATTGTTAATCTGAGTCGTGATTTAATTCTCGGCTCAGATTGTTTCTTTACTTTGCTGTTTTTGTATAAACGTACTTATTGGAGTATATTTTGAATTCTTTAATTGGTAACTCTGCTAAGAGCAAGTCCGGAGTAGCTAACTCTGAACGTATTTTGCCAGTAAAAAAGCCAGGACCTATTATTGCCGGAGTCATTGTAGCTGTAATAGCATGTTCGCTTCTTTACAGTATTATTACTAACCCTCGTTTTGAATGGCAAGTAGTCGGAATATATCTAATAAGCGATAATGTGCTTTCTGGTATTGGCTGGACGTTGCTTCTTACGCTAATTGCTATGGTAATTTCAATCGTGTTTGCTGTAGGCTTAGCGATGATGCGTAAGTCAGTTAATCCTGTGCTTCGTGGCGTAAGTTGGTTCTTTATTTGGTTTTTCCGTGGTACTCCTGTTTATACGCAGCTTGTATTTTGGGGCATGTTTGCGGTTCTTGTGCCGAGAATTAGTATTGGTATTCCTTTTACTTCTGTAGAATTTTGGTCTATTGATTCTAATGTAATTATGACTTCTCTTACTGCTGCTGTAGTTGGTTTGTCTTTGAATGAATCGGCTTATTTGTCGGAAATTGTTCGCGCAGGATTGGAAGCTGTCGATAGTGGACAAGTTGAAGCTGCTAAGGCTCTTGGAATGGGTAGAGCTTTAACTATGAGGCGTATAATTCTTCCTCAAGCAATGCGTATTATTGTTCCTCCGCTTGGTAACGAAACAATCGGTATGCTAAAAACGACTTCGTTAGTTCTTGCAGTTCCGTTTACTCTTGAATTGCAATTTGCTACAAATGCTATTGCTAACCGTATCTATAAACCAATTCCGCTTCTTCTTGTTGCGAGTATTTGGTATTTGATTATTACTTCCATTTTGATGGTTTTGCAATACATGCTCGAGAAGCATTTTGCTAAAGGTTTTGAAGCAAGAGATATTGTAAAGCATGCTCAACTTAATACTGATTCTGATCAGCGCGGCGATCAATCATTAGATGCTAAACGGAAAAATGTTAAAGGACGAAATGATGCTGCTATGCTCGGATTTAATGCCTGAATAAACGCATAATAGCTTAAATTTTAAATATTTTTCTTTGTAAACTTTAAATTTTGCATGAAACAAACAAATTGGATGTGAATAAATGGTAGAAGCAAAATCTAATCTTCCTGCGGTTGCTATTAACGACGTGCAGAAATCTTTCGGTCAATTGCATGTACTTAACGGTATTAATATGACAGTGAATCCAGGTAGCGTAACAGTTATTTTGGGTCCGTCCGGTTCTGGAAAATCGACGTTATTGCGTTTAATTAATCAACTAGAAACTTTGACTGCAGGAAATATAAGTATTTATGGCGAGCGCATCGGTGTAAAGCAAGTAATGCATAAAGGTGAGAAATGTCTGCAGGCTCTTAACGACAAAGAAATTGCTCAACAGCGTGCGAAGCTTGGCATGGTATTCCAGCGTTTTAATTTATTCCCTCATATGACGGCTTTAGAGAACGTTATGGAAGCTCCTGTTCATGTTATGCATATGAAAGCTCAAGAAGCGCGCGATTTAGCTATTGAAGAACTAAAGCGAGTTGGCATGGATGAGCGTATGAACCATTATCCTGCAGAACTTTCAGGCGGTCAGCAGCAGCGCGTTGCAATTGCTCGCGCTCTTGCTATGAAACCGGAAATTATGCTATTTGACGAGCCAACATCTGCGCTAGATCCAGAGCTTGTAGGTGAAGTGTTAACCGTTATGCGAAATCTTGCTAAAGATGGCATGACTATGATTGTAGTAACTCACGAAATTGGTTTTGCGCGTGAGGTTGCAGATCAGGTTGTGTTTATGGATGGCGGTGTCATAGTTGAGCAGGGTAGTGCAGATATTATTACTAATCCGCAAACTGATCGTTTTAAAGATTTCCTAAATCACGTATTGTAATTTACGTAAGAAACGTATCTTATTTATGTAGTTTTGCATAGTTTTTGTGTGCTTCTCTGGCGTGCACTCGCTCGCATAACGTACAATAGAAGATTATGTGTGGCATTGTAGGATACGCAGGTTTTGGAAAAGTTTGTGCAAAACCTTTAGAAGTTTGTTTAGGTGGGTTAGAGCGTCTAGAATATCGCGGATATGACTCTTCGGGCGTAGCTTTAGTTGCTCCTGGGATGAAATGTGCGACTGTGAGAAAGAAAGCTGGTCGTTTATCTGTTCTTCGCAATGATATTGATGCAAACCCTATGCCTGAGGCGAGTGCAGCTATTGGTCATACTCGTTGGGCTACTAATGGTGCTCCTTGTGACATTAATGCGCATCCTCATACTAGTGCAGATGGCAAAATCGCGCTTATTCATAATGGCATTATTGAAAATGCTGTTGTATTAAAAGAGCAGCTTCACGAAGAAGGATACGAATTTTCTTCTCAAACAGATACTGAAGTTGCTGCAAAATTACTTGGCAAAATTGCGAATGATATTGTAAACGAAACTGGTAAGCCTGATTTATTCACAGCTCTTCGTCGTACTGCAAAAATGTTAAAAGGAGCTTTCACATTACTTGCTGTTGACGTTCGTCAGCCTGGTATTGTGGCTGCTGTTCGTCACGATTCGCCTTTGGTCGTAGGTCTTGGAGACGGTGAATATTTCCTTGGCTCTGACGTTGCAGCTTTTGTTGCTTATACGGATCGAGTCTTGGAAGTTGGTCAAGATCAAGCTGTGTGCATTGGAGATGTAGATGGCAGCGGCAAGGCATCTTTGCTTCTAACTGATTTTGACAATAATATTGTTGAAAATCCTACTTGTTTTACGGTTGATTGGGATGCTTCTGCAGTAGAAAAAGGCGGTTGGGATTCCTTTATGGATAAGGAAATTCATGAGGATCCACATGCTGTCGCTGACACTTTGCGAGGTCGCTTTGATGCGCAAGGAAATATTGTGCTAGATGAAGTGCATATTAGCCAAGATGTTTTGCGTTCAATAGATAAAATTATTGTTGTTGCTTGCGGAACTGCAAGTTATGCCGGATTGGTTGCAAAATATGCTATCGAGCATTGGGTTCGTGTGCCTGTAGAAGTTGAATTAGCGCATGAGTTTAGATATCGTGATCCTATTTTGACTCATCGCACGCTGGTTGTTGCTATTTCGCAATCTGGTGAAACAATGGACACGCTTATGGCTTTGCGCCATGCGCGCGAGCAAGGTAGTCGAGTTCTTGCAATTTGCAATACGCAAGGTTCTAGCATTCCGCGCGAATCTGATGCAGTTCTTTACACGCATGCAGGTCCAGAAATAGCAGTTGCATCTACTAAAGCTTTTGTTGCGCAAATAGTTGCAGCCTATATGCTTGGTCTGTTTTTGGCGCAAGTAAAAGGCACTATGTATCGCGACGAAATTCAGCAAATCGTTGCGCAATTAAAAGAGATGCCGGATAAAATTCAGCATGTACTTGATACACAATCTGAATCAATTATGAAAGCTGCTGAGCATACTCTGGAAGCTAAATCTTTCCTTTTCTTAGGTCGACATGTTGGATATCCTGTTGCGCTAGAAGGTGCGTTGAAGCTTAAGGAAATTGCGTATACGTTTACTGAAGGTTTTGCTGCGGGTGAGCTTAAGCACGGTCCTATTGCGCTTGTAGATGAAGGTGAGCCGGTAGTTGTGATTGTGCCATCTTCTCGCGGTCGTGATGTGCTTCATGCGAAAGTTATTTCTGGAATTGAAGAAGTTAAAGCGCGCGGAGCTTTCACTATAGCTGTTGCAGAAGAGGGTGATCCAGATGCTTCTCGCTATGCAGATATTGTGTTCTGGCGTCCTAAATGTGCGACTTTGCTAAGTCCTCTTGTAGATGTAGTTGCATTGCAATTATTTGCAATGGATATGGCAAAGTTAAAAGGTTATGATGTTGATAAGCCTCGTAATCTTGCAAAGTCTGTAACTGTTGAGTAAGCGCATAACAACGTTGAGTAACATAAAGTAACGGATGGCAAATCTTATGTCTGCATTTGCAAGAATTTTGCAACAACGCAATCATTTTGGACGCTTGCTTCTGTCGATACTTTGTGTTTTTTCTTTGCTGTTTTCTTGCGGATGCGGAACTAAAGATTCTAGAACTCAAATTAGTGTTTGGTCTTGGGAACCAAGCATGAAACGACTTGCTGAAGAATTTGAATTACATAATCCAGATGTTCATGTAACTGTAAAAGATACTAGCGGATATAGCAATCTTAATAGTGCTATTCAAGATGGCTATGGTATGCCAGATATTGTTCAATTAGAATATTTTGCTCTTCCGCAATATGCTGTAAGTGGACAGCTTTTAGATATTACTGATCGTGTGAAAAATACTCGCACATTCTATACTCCTGGAACATGGTCTTCTGTGCAACTTGGTGGACGTGTTTACGGTTTGCCGATGGATTCTGGCCCAATGGCTTGGTTTTATAATGATGACGTGTTTAAGCAGGCTGGTGTAGATGCCACAAAAATACACACTTGGGAAGATTACCGTCACGCTGCTCGTAAGCTTAAAGATATCGGTGTGTATATTGCAGCAGACTCAGGTGACGCAAGTTTTTATAACGCTATGATTTGGCTTGCAGGTGGACACCCGTTTATGACTTCTCATGATGGGAAAACAGTTACTGTTAGATTGAGCAAAGATAAGGGTACTGAAGAGTTTACAAAGTTCTGGCAATCAATGATTGATGAAGGATTGATTGACATTAGAACTACAACTTGGAGTCAACGCTGGAAGAACGGTGTTGGAGCTGGCAAGATTGCTTCTGTTTTCTCAGGAGCCTGGATGCCGTCTTTGCTTCTGGAAAATGTGCCTGGAACTGCAGGATTGTGGAAGGTGACGAATGTGCCAACTATGCACGGAGAAAAGCGTAATGCAGAAATGGGCGGTTCTTCGTTATCTGTGCTTAAATCGAGTCGTAAGCCTGAAGCAGCAATGCGATTTGTGAATTTTGTATGCCATGATATGCATGGAATTCGTACTCGTGTCAATGGTGGAGCGTTTCCTGCAGATGTTGTTACGCTTAGAGATAAGTCATTTTTAGATAGAGCTACTATTCGTGATTCACGAGGCATTGATATACCTTATTTTGGCGGCCAGAAGTTTAATCGTGTATTTGCAGATGCCGCTAATCGCGTGGATACGGGATACAGGTATTTGCCTTTTGAAGTGTATTCGCGAAGTGATTTTAGAGCAACTATGGGTCAAGCATATGACTGGAGTGTTAAATCTTTAGCTAGATTAAACGTGCAAGCCATGATTGATGCTGGTGTTACTCAAGATGATGGAAGTAAATTGTGGCTTCCAGATGATCCTGGTAAACGTATTTCTTTAAAAGATGGTCTTTTATTGTGGGAAAAAGATCTTCAAGAATATGGTTACAATCAAGGATTTGTAGTTAGATAATTTCGTAACGTATTAAAATTAAGTGATTTCGTAAAAGCAGCTTAATTTTGCGTAAAAGTAAGATCATTAGCAAAAGTAGTATAAATACAATAGGATAGTATAAATACACATACAATACGTGCGCGCGTGATTGCAGATTAACTTAATTAATCCGTAAATGTCAATATAGGAAGTAGGCACACATGTTATTAGCAGTAGACATTGGTAATACGAATATTGTGCTGGGTTTTTTGGAAAATAACCAAATTGTTGGCACTTATCGTATGACAACAAAGTCTAATCATACATCAGACGAGTATGGCATTATGATTGCGCAATTTTTGCATTTAAGCGGATTTACAATAAACGATGTTGAAGATGTTATCGTTGCTTCTGTTGTGCCGAAAGTTATGCATTCATTCCGCGCTAGTATTATCAAATTTCTTCATATTGATCCTATGATTGTAGGTCCTGGTGTTAAAACCGGTATGAATATTCGTATTGATGAGCCAAGAACTCTTGGCGCGGATTGTTTAGCTGATTGCGTTGGTGCGTTTAGTGAGTATGGAGGATCTGTACTAGTTATTGATTTTGGTACGGCAACAACTTACAACTATATAGATAAAAGTGGTGCTATTACTTGCGGACTTATTTGCACAGGTATTCGTACTGCAGCTGCGGCACTTTGGGATAACACGGCTCAGCTTCCAGAAGTGGAAATAGCTAGACCGCAGTCTGTTCTTGCAAAATCTACTAAACTCGCAATGCAAGCTGGATTATATTACAGCTTCTTGGGTGGAATTGAGCGTACAATTGCACAATTTAAAACTGAAATAGACGAGCCATTTAAGGTAGTTGCTACTGGTGGCTTGGGTAGGCTTTTTGAAAATGACGTGCAATCGATTGATTATTACGATCCGGATCTTATTTTCAAAGGTATGGCTTCGATTTATCAGCGAAACTTGCGCTAATAGTAAATATCGTTTATTTGTTGTTTTTTGCTCCAAACGTGGGTAATTTTGCTCGTGCTTGGAGGGCTTTGGGTTGTGTTGTGCTCCAAATGTGAGGGAGGTCTGCCTTCGTCGATAAATATGAAGGCAGGATAGTTTTCGTTCTGTGTCAATGTTCAGAATAAAAAACCTCCGCAAATATTGCTACTTGCGAAGGTTTGTATGTAACTTATTTAAGATTTACGCTTTAACTGGCGCTTTACTTACGTTTTTATTTGCAAATTCGATTACAAATCCAGGAAAAGCTGATGGATTCGCATATCGTCGTCAAGCTCCGGGTGGAAGGATGTGCCGATTTGCTTTCCTTGGCACGCGGCGACAACATGACCATCTACAGTTGCAAGAGCTTTGGCATTAGAGCCTACTTCTGCAATGTGAGGCGCGCGAATAAACGTCATCGGCACATTGCCTAGCTCACCAAATTCAGCCTCGCAATGGAAGCTTCCGAGCTGGCGTCCGTAAGCATTGCGTTTAACTGTTACGTCTAAAGTGCCAAAACCGTTTACTTCGTCACCTTCCACGTTTTTCGCAAGCAAAATCAAACCTGCGCAAGTGCCAAGAACAGGCATCCCTCCTGCAATGCGCTCGCGCAAAGGTTCGAGCATATTTTGCTCACGAAGAAGCTTAGCTTGCACAGTGCTTTCGCCGCCCGGAAGTACTAAGCGGTCAAAAGACTGCTCCAAGTCGCGCGCTTGACGAAGTTCAATAACGTGCGCGCCTAATTTTTCAAGCATTAAGCGATGTTCAAGAAAAGCACCTTGAACAGCTAAAACTGCTACAGTATGAGCGGAGTTATCAGTATTGGTAGGTGAGTTTGACAAAATCACTCGCCTCGCTCAGCCATTAAAAGCTTGATTTCCTGCTCGTTAATGCCAACCATAGCTTCGCCCAAGTTTTCGGAAAGTTGAGCAATCATCTTGGCATCCTTGTAATTAGTTACAGCCTTAACGATTGCGGCAGCGCGCTTTGCTGGGTCTCCAGACTTAAAGATGCCGGAGCCAACGAATACGCCTTCGGCACCAAGCTGCATCATTAAAGCAGCGTCGGCTGGGGTAGCAACGCCGCCGGCTGCGAAGTTAACAACAGGAAGCTTGCCGTTTTGTGCAACGTATTTTACGAGTTCGAAAGGCACGCGCAAATTTTTGGCTTCTTCAAAAAGCTCATCCTCGCGCATGCTTGTAAGCTTACGAATTGCGGAATTCATCATGCGCATGTGACGCACAGCCTGAATCACGTCTCCAGTTCCAGGCTCGCCCTTAGTGCGAATCATGGAAGCACCTTCGTTAATTCGGCGCAAAGCTTCGCCCAAATCCTTAGCGCCGCAAACGAAAGGCACAGCAAAATCGCGCTTATTGATGTGATACACGTCGTCGGCTGGAGAAAGCACTTCGCTTTCGTCGATGTAGTCGATCTCGATAGCTTCAAGCACTTGTGCTTCAACAAAGTGACCGATGCGGCATTTTGCCATAACAGGAATAGACACAGCCTCTTGAATGCCGTGAATCATTGCTGGGTCGCTCATACGAGAAACGCCGCCGGCTGCGCGAATATCAGCAGGAATACGTTCCAAAGCCATAACTGCGCACGCGCCAGAATCCTCAGCAATTCGCGCCTGCTCTGGGGTGGTGACATCCATAATCACGCCGCCTTTAAGCATTTGTGCCAGTTGACGGTTCAATGCTGTACGGTCTTCGCCGCTTTTGTTTTGCGGATCCGAGGATTCGTTCACAGTTACCGTAGTATTCAAGTTCTCAGCCATCATTCCTCGCTTTAGCTTTAACATATGAGCTTTAACATATGAGATACGTGTATGCATCTTAATATTTCGTGAATTTGCGCGCTTCTACGCTTTAATCTTATGTCGATTATTGCGTACGTTTGCAAGTTTACGTTCTGTTGGAATTTAACCACATTCGTAGGATATATCTCATATGTATTGGTATAAAAATATTACAAAAATATACAAAATATGATTTGATTTTTTGGACGCGCCATAGGTGAGACTGGCTTGTCAATCGACTACGATTAGTAATGCAGTCGACTTGTATTTGGGTTTATGTGGTATGCAAATAGTTATGTTTGCAAATGTGCATTTCCAATAAAGCGGCGAGCTATAAGACAAAAATAAATAAAGAATAAATAAAAAAATAAATAATAATAAATAAATAATGTTTATATGCCATTAAGAAAGGTTTATGGTATGGCTAACAGCAAACCTGAGGAAAGCGTGCACGAAGAAAACGGCGCGACTGAAAAATTCTCCGGTAAAACTAACAATGAGACTAATAAAAGCACTTCTTTCGTTGCGAGCACTGACTCTTCGCTGAATGAAGCTGAAAAATATGCTTATTCAGGCTCAAAACGCAAAATGGGCAAGATCTGGCTATTTAGCTTAGCTATTGTTTTGGTAGTAGTGTTTAGTGCAATTTTTGCAACTCTTACTACATCTAATAAACCAAATAAATCAAATTCAGTATCGGAAATTTCGAACAAAACTATATCTATAGGTCTAAAGTTAGCTCCTACGAATCTTGATATCCGTAATCAATCAGGTTCCTCACTCGACCAGTTGCTTATTGGTAACGTGTATGAAGGCTTAGTTGCTCGCAATGCTACTAATCAGGTAGTTCCTTCGTTAGCTCAAAGCTGGGAAGTAAGTAAAGATGGTTTGCGTTACACATTCCACATGCGTAAGGGTGCTGTATTTTCTAACGGCAATAAGCTTACTGCGCATGATGCAGAATGGTCGTTTAGCGAGCTTATTGCTAAAAAATATCGCGGCTCTAACATGGTTGGAAAAGTTGAGTCTGCTAAAGCAAAAGATGATTACACGTTTGAAATCACTCTTAAAGAGCCAAATGCTAAGCTTTTGTGGGCACTTTGCAGTCGTTCAGGTTTAGTTTTTGATAAAAGCGCAAAGTATGATGCAAAAACTCAAGCAGTCGGTTCTGGACCGTATCTAATTGACAAATTTGTGCCAAATGATCGTGTTGTTTTAAAAGCAAATCCGCGTTATAAAGGTATTCATCGTGCGCAAACTAATAAGATAGTAGTTCGCTATTTTGTTGACGATAACGCAGCGGTTGACGCACTTTCTTCCGGTTCTGTGCAAGCATTAGCTCCTATTTCTGGTCAACTTGCTAAGCCTTTTAAAGATGATTCCAAGCGTTACGATGTCAGTGCAGGTAATGGCACAGATAAATTTGTTCTAGCTATGAATATGAAAGGCGAACGTACTAAGGATAAGCGCGTGCGCAAAGCTATTCGTTACGCGATTGATCACAAGCAAATTATTGCATCTCGTGGCGGCACGGATTTAGCTCTTGGTGGTCCAATTCCTTCTCTTGACCCTGGTTATGAGGATTTAACTAAGCTGTATCCTCATGATTTGCAGCGCGCTAAGGAGTTAATGAAGGAAGTCGGATTTGACGAATCTCATCCTATGGATTTGACGCTTACTTATCCGAATATTTACGGCACGCAAATTGGCGATCAGCTGCGCTCGCAATTGAAGCCTATTGGAATCAATTTGAAAGTTAATATTGTTGAGTTTACTACTTGGCTTCAAGATGTTTATAAGAATAAGCAGTATGATTTGTCGATGGTTGATCACAATGAGAGTCACGATTTTGGGCAGTGGGCGGATCCTACGTATTACTACGGTTACGACAATAAGCAAGTCCAGGATTTGTATGCTAAAGCTATGCTTTGTGCGGATCCTAAAGAGTCAAATAAATTGCTTGCTAAAGCTGCGCGAATTATTAGCGAGGATGCTCCTGCTGATTGGCTGTTTAACTATCGCGTTGTAACTGCGAAAATGAAGAATCTTGAAGGAATGCCTTTTGACATGAATCAAGAGATTTTGCCGCTATACAACCTGCGGCTTAACTGATTTTGTGTTAGCTGTGCGCGACGACCTGCCTTCGCGCATAGAGCGTAGCGCGCGAAGGCAACTCGGAGCGCCGAGCTTGCTCAAGTTGAAAGCACAGTGTGCTTTCAGCGCAAGCGAGGTCTGCCTTCGTCTCGATTGACGAAGGCAGGGAAGACTCACATGTGGGCACATTGGGAATTTGGTTGTGGTTTGTGTGCGCTGACGGCCTGCCTTCGCGCATAGAGCGTAGTGTGCGAGCGTAATCTGCGCGAGTGTCCCAAAACATGCAAAATGAGACACTCGCGCAGCGCGCAAACTGCACTAGTGCCCGAATTTGTGTATTTGTGGTGCGTTTCGACTAGAAGAACATAGAAAGGAGGCATTTTATGTTTCGCATGATTTGCTACAGAGTATTGCTGTTTACTCTTGCTTTACTTGGTATTTCTGTAGTTATTTTCATATCGTTACGTGTACTTCCGGGCGATGTTGCGCAAGTTATGGCCGGCTTAAACGCTCCTAGCGGAAAAGCAGAGGAGCTTAGAGCAGAACTTGGTATTAATAAACCACTTTTTACGCAGTATGTTGACTGGATTTGTGGTGTTTTCCGCGGTGACTTTGGCGTGTCCATGTTAACTGGTCGTTCCGTAAGTTCAACTATTGCGATGCGTGCTTCTATTACTTTTCCACTGATTCTTTTGGGTCTGTTTATTGCTTTAGTAGTTGGTATTTCACTTGGATGTTTGCAAATTACTCATGAAGGCAAATTTTCACAGGCAATTATGCGCTTTTTGGCTATTACAGCAGGCTCTGTTCCAGCATTATGGGGTTGCATGCTACTTATTTTGCTATTAGGACGCGGTATTGGTGTGTTCAGTTTGTTGCCAACTCAAGGTTTCCCTACAGATGGCTGGAGCGAATTTCCTGAAGCTTTTGCGTCTCTTCTTATTCCGGCTCTTACAGTAGGACTTATTGTTGGATCTAGTTTTATGCGTTACACTGCTGCAACTGTTGAAAATATTGTTAAAAGTGAAGTAGCTTCTCAAGCTATGGCTTGCGGAATGACTCGCAAACAAGTTGTGTGGCGTGTTGGTTTGCGACTTGCTCTTCCTCAACTTGTATCTGTTATTGGTTTAACTTTCGCTCATATGGTTATGGGCGTGATGGTTATTGAAAACCTGTTTTCCTTACCTGGTATTGGTACGGGAATGGTTCGAGATGTTGGTTTGCGCGATCTAATTGCAGTGCAAGGTGAGCTTTTTATGCTTGCTGCGCTGTTCTTACTAATCGGCTTTGTAGTTGACATTACCCATCGACTACTTGACCCTAGGTTATCTAAAGATAGTTTGAATTAATTTCCTATTGTTGAATCTAACATGCGAATAAGGTGAGTTTTTATGTGCAATATGTCTAAAAAAAGTATCAAAGTAAAATCTACTTTGTTTAAGCGCATATGGAATGCTACTTTCGGTAAATTTGTGTGTTTAACGTTTGCAATATGGTTTTTTGTTGCTTTGCTTTCGCTTTTATGGACTCCGTACTCACTTTTAGAAACTAATGGTTTTAAAGTATGGCAGAAGCCGTCTTTTTCGCATTGGCTTGGCACGGACGGCACTGGTTCAGATATGCTTAGTTGGCTTATGGCAGGTTCAAGAATTGAGCTGATTCTCGTTTTTTCTACTGTTCTAGTTGCTACTTGTGTTGGGTTTATTGTTTTGAGCTTTATGATTTCTAGTTCACAAATTGTTCGCACAATAAGCATTATGTCTGTTGACGCATTGATTTCTATTCCAACTGTTTTAATTGCGCTTATGCTTGCAGTTCCGTTTGGAGCTAGTGTTGTTGTGATTGTTATTGCTTGTGGAACTGGCTATGGCTTGAATTTAGCACGTATTGTACGACCTAGTGCGCAGCTTGCGTTGCAATCTGATTATGTGACTTCAGCTGTTTTGCAAGGTTCCTCGCGTAAATATGTTCTTATTCATCATGTTTTACCAAATATTATTCCTGTTGCTTTTGTTGAGCTTTCTCTTTCTGCAGGAACTGTTATTTTGGCTGAAAGTGGCTTAACATACTTGGGTATTGGTGTTCCTTCTGGAGTTCCTAGCTGGGGGCGCGTGTTGGCTACTTCTGTTTCGTTAATTCACGTAAATCCTTTATCGGTTGTCTGGCCAGGTTTGATTGTGACTGTGGTTGTTGTTGCTCTTAATCTTTTTGGTGACGTATTGCGCAAAGTTTTAGATCCTTCATCAAAAAGTACGAATAAAGTAGGGGAAAAATGAGCTTAAATATTCAAAATCTTACGCTAAAACTTGGCGGAAAACTAATTCTTGACAACGTATCAATTGAGATTTCTGACGGTGAGCGTGTTGGCTTAGTTGGTTCTTCTGGCTCTGGCAAATCTATGCTAATTCGAGCTATAACTGGATTATTGCCGTCAAATGCTGAAATTTCAGGCTCTTGTATGCTTGGCAATTTTCAAACAGTGAAAGCAAAAGATGAAAATTTAGCTTCTATTCGCGGAAAATACGTTGGTGTAGTATTTCAGCAGGCTAATAGAGCGCTTAATCCAATGTTAAGCGTTGAAAAACAAATTTCTTTGCCTTTGCGAATACATTACAATCTAGATGATGACGATATTCACAATCGAGTACGCATGATGCTTGAAAAAGTAGGGTTGTCGAAAAATCTCGCATCTAAACGCACGTTTGAGCTTTCTGGAGGTCAACAGCAGCGAGTTGGTATTGCTACAGCTTTGATTACTTCTCCGCGTTTGATTTTGGCTGATGAGCCTACTACCGCGCTTGACTCGGTTACACAAAGTGAAGTTGTGCGAATGCTTGCTTCACTTGTAGATGATATGGGCGCTTCAATGCTTTTTGTAACGCACGATTTTTCTGTGCTTTCGCATGCTGCTAATCGTTGCTATGTGCTCGATTCTGGGCGTGTGGTCGATAGTGAAAATATTAAGAATTTGCTTGATAATCCGCGTATTTCTTCTACTAAACAATTAGTGAGCGCTGCTAAAAAGTTGACTTTTAGAGCGCAAAATTTAGGTTCTAAAAATTTAGATTCTGCAAAAGTGGGTTCTGCAAATGTTGATTTTGCAAATACTGGTTCTGTAAATACTGGTTCTGCAAACGTTGATTCTAAGAAATTTAATTCCCGTATTGGCAATAGTGAAGAAAATTCGCTTATAAATGCAAAAAATATTCACGTTACTTTAGGTCGCGCAAAAACTCGTGCTGAAGTGTTAAGCGGTGTAGATTTAAATCTTAATATTGGCGAATCTTTGGCGATTATTGGCGGATCTGGTTCCGGCAAAACAACTCTTATACGCGCTATGTTGGGGCTTGAAACTCTTTCTGAAGGAAACGTTACTTATTGCGGTGAAATTGTAAATAATGCCAATTTATTAGAAGTAAATAAAAATGCTTGTACGCTTATGAGACGCGAATCGTCGCTTGTATTTCAGCATCCGTTTGCCGCATTGGATCCACGCTGGACAGTTCAAAAAAGTGTTGCTGAGCCTCTTAGAATATGGCAAAAATCGCTTAAATTAGACGATGCAACTATTGAGCAGCGTGTTTGTGAAATGCTGAAATTAGTAGGCTTAAAACCTGAAGATTTTTTGGAACGTCATCCTCACGAGCTTTCTGGCGGTCAAGCGCAATGTGTTTGTATTGCTCGCGCATTAATCAATAATCCTCGAGTTTTGCTTGCTGACGAGCCTATGAGTGCAATTGATGTTGCGGAAAGAACTCGCATTTTAGACGCTTTTGCATCCATTCGCTCCGAGCGTAAAAGCATGTCATGCATATTCGTAAGTCATGATTTGGGTATGATCCGGCATTTAGCAACGCGAGTTATTGTTCTTAATGAAGGAAAAGTTGTGGAATGTGGCAGTGTAAATGATGTGCTCAATAATCCACAAAATGACTACACTCGTGCTCTTGTAAACGCAGCAATCATGTAAATAAATCTTTCTACTAATAAATCTTTCAACTAATTAGGCAATTACCGTCTACTATAGAAGTACTCACTACGTTAAAGAGTACGTTGTTTATTGTGTAGTTAAGTGAAGGGAATACTTATGAATAAGCAGGATGCGTCTAGACCTAGACCAGAAAGTTTTGAACTAGATCATACTAAAGTAAAAGCACCTTATGTGCGCTATATCAATACGCAAAAAGGTCCTAATGGGGATGTTATTTCCAACTATGATATTCGTTTAACGCAGCCTAATGAGGAAGCGATTCCTACTGCAGCTTTGCACACAATTGAGCATATGATTGCAGTGTTACTTCGTGAGCGTATTGATGGCTATATTGATTGCTCGCCTTTTGGCTGCAGAACTGGTTTTCATCTGCTAACTTGGGGCGAACACAGCACAGAAGATGTGGCGCGCGCTTTAAAGGAATCTCTTGAGTTTATTGCGTTTAATGCCACCTGGGATGATGTTCCTGCAACAACTATTGAATCTTGCGGCAACTATAGAGACCACAGTTTATTTGGTGCTAGTCAATGGTGTAAAGATATTCTAGCGAAGGGAATTAGTTCGGATCCTTTTGAGCGCAAACTTGTGTAAGTAATAATTAGCTAATTTTGCGTGATTTTATTTGGTTTCTTTTAGAGGTTGGCATGGAAGATATAACATTGAGAAAAGCAACTCTTGGTGACTTGCGAAATATTGAGCATATTTATGAAAATGCTCGCAAATTTATGCGTGTTACAGGCAATCCTCATCAGTGGGGGAATAGTTTTCCACTTGTTTCAAGTGTTATTGAGGATATTCGTTTAAAACGTTTCTATTTGATTGTTGACGAGGATCCAGAATCGCATAACGAGCGTATTTTAGCGCAATTCGCATTATGCGAAGGTGTTGATGAAGTGTATGCCAGTATTGACGGTGCATGGCTTGATGATATTTCCCCTTATGTAACAATTCACCGCTTAGCATCTTCGGGAATAAAACCAAAAATGGCAACAGCGTGCTTGCATTGGGTGCAGCAAAACTATAATAATGTACGCATTGATACGCATCCAGATAACGTGATTATGCAAAAAGTAATTACGCGTGCAGGGTTTAGTCGTTGTGGATTGGTCGTTATTCCAGATCGTGCGCACAGTGCAGTACGTATTGCATACCAATGGGTGCAAACACTTAATCATGTCATATGAAATGCGCATGTGTTCTTAAAAAGCTTATGGAGAGTATGCAAAAGAGCATGTAGCATTAAAAGCATACTAAATCAGTTAGGTGAGTTATGAGTACAGATTTAAGTAATGCGGCAAGTAATAGTGCACGTAATGCGGCAATGTTAGAAGCAAACTATGCTCGCGCGTTAAGCGTATACCCTGGGCAAGTAATTGTCGATTTGAAGGCGCTTCGAGACAATATGCGTACTTTGGTTGAGCGCGTTTCGCAAGATTTGCAGCCTAGTCAGAATGCGCCGGAAGTTATGGGAGTCGTAAAAGCAGACGGATACGGTCACGGGCTTGTTCCTAGTGCGCTCGCGGCTTTGGCTGGAGGTGCTACTTGGCTTGGCACAGCTCAACCGTACGAAGCGTTGCGTTTGCGTGCAGCTGGTATTGATTCTAGCCGTTGCCATATTCTCACTTGGCTTACTAGCGCTCCAACTACGAGATTTGCAGATCTGATTACAGCAGATATCGATATTTCAGTAGGCTCTGTTGACTCTCTTGATGCTGTAGCTTTTGCTGCACGAAAGTTAGGTAAACCTGCTCGCGTGCACGTAAAAGTCGATACTGGTTTTGGACGAAACGGTTTTACGCCAGAAGGTTTTAGTGCCGCTCTAGAAAAATTGCAACAATACTCTAGTGAAGGCGTAATTGAGGTTATTGGCCAATGGAGTCACTTAGCTGTGGCAGATTCTCCTGATGTTCCAGAATTTGTAGATGCAACCGACCGGCAAATCCAACAATTCCACGAGTTTACAAATCGCATGAAAGAAGCATCTGTGGCACCTAAAATCCGCCATTTAGCGAATACTGCTGCAACGCTTAATCGTCCAGAAATTCGTTTTGAGCTTGTTAGACCAGGAATTGGTTTGTATGGATACGAGCCGGATCCTGCAATGGGGGATTCTCAAACTTATGGATTGCAACCAGCTATGACGCTTCAAGCGCAACTTGGCACTGTAAAAGCTGTAGAAGAAGGGCATGGAATTTCCTACGGGCGCACGTATTTAACTCCAAATAATACGAGTACTGCTATTGTGCCGCTTGGTTACGCTGACGGAATTTTGCGATCTGCTTCCGGATTTGATATGCAAGGTGCGCGTCATGTTGATAAGCAGGGCGGACCGGTTAGAGTAGAAACCAATAAAGGTGCGCGAATTTTGAATGTTTCAGGGCGAGTTTGCATGGATCAGTTCATAGTTGATTTAAAAGGCGATGCTGCAGAGTTAGGCGTCCGAGAAGGCGATACTGTAACGCTTTTTGGTCCTGGAAGAGGTGTGGAATTTGCTGAGCCTACTGCCGACGATTGGGCAGAAGCTGCAGGAACAATCAGCTACGAAATCATGACTGGAATCGGACCTCGCGTGCCGCGGCTTTACCGCAATGCTTACGAAGTGCTATCTTCTAGCGATATTGCAAAATTGGACGCAAAAAGTCTTATATAGCTTGTTGCTGCTTGGTTTTTTAGAAGGTTAAATTAGCCTTAATTGCAAATAAAAGAGGTGCTGTATGTGCAACGAAGTAATTGCATCGGATAATGAGATCGTTGGCGAATACGATTTGCATGATACTGAGCGCTGGGCGAGTGAGCCTCATCACACTCGTGTGAGAACGCCTTTTGAACGAGATCGTGCGCGAATCATACACTCATCTGCGCTACGTCGATTGGGTGCAAAAAGCCAGGTTTTAGTTGCGGGTTCGGATGATTTTGCTCGAACTCGCTTGACACATACTTTGGAAGTTGCGCAAATTGGTAGGCAAATTGCAGCAATGCTTGGATGCGATCCGGATGTTGTTGATTGCGCTTGCTTATCGCACGACTTAGGGCACCCACCATTTGGCCATAACGGAGAACGCGCGCTCGCAGAATTAGCGAAAAATATTGGTGGATTTGAAGGAAACGCACAAACTCTTCGCTTACTTACGCGCTTAGAACCGAAAGTTTTTCGCGAAAACGGTAGAAGTGCAGGAGTAAATCTTACGCGCGCAGCATTAGATGCTGCAGTGAAGTATCCGTGGGGATTAGAAGAAGCAAAAGCGCACGATAAAGGCGAGCGTGATTTGAAATTCTGTGTGTATCCGGATGATCGAGATGTGTTTGAATGGCTGAAAATTGGTGCTCCACGCGAAGCAAAACCAATGGAATGTCAAATAATGGATCTTTCAGACGACATTGCTTACAGTGTGCACGATATTGAGGATGCGATTGTAACTGGCGCTTTTAACCCTGCTTTAGTTGCGGATTCAAAAGTTGTAGATGAAGTTATTGAAGAAACCCATGCATGGTATGGTGAACGTTGGGATGTAGATAAACTTTTGGATGCTTTGAAACGTTTGCGCTCGCTTCACATGTTTCCTAATTCTTTCGACGGTTCTCGTCGAGCGCTAGCGCAGTTGAAAAATATTACTAGTGCTCTTATTGGTCGTTTTGCAAGCTCTGTTGAGCACGCTACGCGTGAGCGTTATGGCAACGGTCCGCTTGTTCGCTACCGCGCAAACCTTGTGATTCCGGAAAATACTTCCTACGAAATTGTGATGCTGAAAAGCTTAGCTGTGCACTTTATAATCGCTCCTCGCGAGCGTGAAGTTTATAAGCGCGAACAGAAAATTTTGACAGATTTAGTAGAAGTATTTATGAGCAAGTCGCCGCGCTCGCACGATGCAATGGAGGAAGTATTCGTGGGAGATTGGAACGAGTGCACTAACGATGATGAGCGTCTTCGTGTTGCAATCGACCAGGTGGCAAGTCTTACAGACGGTTCTGCTACAACTCTTCACGCGGCTTTGTGCTAGGTGCTTTTGCTAAGTGCTTTGTTCTGGGTGAGCTGTGAGTGTAGATTTGTTGTAAAGACTAAAGTGTGCGAAGAAGGTTGAGAATGTTTTGTGCAAATTGCGGGAATAATATTATTCCTGGAGAAAAATTCTGTGGTAACTGTGGTGCTTCTGTTTCATACGGGAATAACGTTGAACAATCTCAGCCTACGGAAGTGATGCAGCCTACGGGAGTAGAGCAGCCTGGAATTCAAATAGCTCAGCCTGAATATGCAACTCCACTTATAAAAAATCGCAAACTAATTGTTATAAGCGCATGTGTTATAGCAGCGGTTGCAATTATTGCGGCGGCAGTCTTCTTCTTTACTTTTCCGCATTTTCGTAAAGCAGCGCCATCTGAACGCATAGTCGTACCTAAAGCAAAAACTTCACAATCTGCGCAAGATGTTGTACGCGAACTGCAAGAAAAAGGTGTTGAAACTCACTTAGTAAAAGATTTCGGAGGAAGTAAACCAGGTAATTTTGCTCGGTATCAAAACGTAAAACCTGGGCAAGTTATTCACGGAAATCACGTTGTAACGGTCGTTGAATCCAAAGGTCCTGGAATTCCGGAAAAGGGAGTGATTGGAAAAACTGTTGAAGAAGCAGCGCCTCTATTAAAATCAATGGGAGTTCCAGTAAAAGTTTACAAAGTAGCCTCACTTCATCCTGGAAAAATTGCTGCAACTAACCCAATGCCAGGCGAGCCTTTAGATGAAAATAAAGAAATCTTCATAGGCGTTGGAGAAGAAGATAAATATCCTGATAGCGGCAGGTCTGTTCCTGTTGAATTATTCGATAAAGATAAAGACGAAGCGTACAAAATGATGTCTGATGAAGGATTCAAAGTTAGACTTGTACCAAAATATTCATCCCGAAAACACTTAGGCAAAATTGTTGGGTCTAATCTTGGATTAGGGCAATCACATAGGGGAGATACCGACATAACGCTTTACTATGGCGCTGATGCTTCTGAAACTAAGAAAATGTTTACTAGCAAGCGTGGATATGGTGAAAGTAATCAAGCAACTGTAGTTTCTACATTAGTTCCATTTGTTGGAAAATGGTGCACTAAATCTGGAGATTGCTTAGAGTTTGAACCTACAAATTATGATACAGAAATAGGCGAGAATACTAGAGTGCTTCTTCGTGGCACTCATGCTATGGATGATTTAGTAGATGATGAAAATAATAAAGATTATGCACACAGTTTCGGAATGTGGCAGTATACACAGCAATTATTGGGTGATGCAATTGATACTGATGATAGTGATGAAGATAAGAATTCTCTTCCTTTGCACAATACATTGATTTTTGGTGATTCTGGCATGACTGAAATATTTCGCGATGGTGGAGATCCTTATTGTGGCAATAAGGTATACAATGTGCATTCGGGGTTGTGTGTTAACGGACAATTCCAAGATTACCAAGATTTAGATAGCAATTATCCAGATTATTCTAGCAATAACTTTATTGATGTGCCGGGAGTAAATAAGGGTATAACGTATAAGATGCGCGCGTATTTTGTGCTTGTTCCGGTTAGTGCAAAGCTCGACGAACTAGAAGCAAGCGGATTCTTTAAAGGCAAAGGCAAGACTAAACCGGATATGGATCGTCCGTTTATTTTGCGCAGAGATCCTAAATATTACAGTAAATCAGAGATAACAGTTGCTTCAAAAGATGGTGATATGAGAGACAATCCTTTTGTTCCAACTTCTAAACATAAAGCAATACCTTTTGCTCCAGCTCCGGATGATTCAAACGTTTACTACCTAGTTGAGAAGCCGTTTGATTTTACTGGTTTCATTAAAGATCGGGAATTGTAAAGTAGCAAAAGATTACGAAAGATTGCGGAAGATGCGGCTTGCGCAACTATTTGCGATTTGTGCGTCTTCCGCTGATTTCGTAGCGTATTTTGTCGATATTATCGTTGATTTGGTGTTTTCGACAGTTTCGTCTCGTTTTGTTTATTTCACCAAGTGATTATGTGTTTTCGACGGTTTTGCATCAGTTATATGGTGAATTCTCGCAAATTTGCTGTCATTAATTTAGCCTGAAAATTATATAGCTTTGTTCTATTTTTCCTTCTACTTCATTCATTTTCTAGGGGGGGGGTATTTTGTGATATAGGTCACATGTTTGACCCAAAGTTACACTAACATATTTTAGTGCAAAATTCTTCGCACGCTGTACGTGAGAAGGAAGAAGAAAGGAAAATTATGTTAAACAAGAAAGCTATCGCAGTATTCGCTGCTGCTGCAACTTTGCTATCCGGATTAGCTTTTTCTACTCCAGCGATGGCTGATGATTATTCCAATGATAGTCAAGAAGAAGATGTTGATAATTTGATTTTGGAAGTATTGTCTCGCGCAAATGAAATCGTTTCCGCAGGCGATACGAATGCTAAGGGGTACGCCGAAGCTAAAGCATTGTTGGAAGTAAATCATGAGATTTGCGAAGCTAAGGCTAAGTGGGTTGCAGCTTTAGATGAAGTTGATAACGCTTCTACAGAAGAAGAAAAAGCCGCAGCTCAGAATAAGGCAGATGAAGCTGAATCTTATTATCTTAGTTTGCACCATCCAAAGTTTGATGGCGCGCTCAATAGGTTTGTAGCTGCTATTGATTACTTCGGACATTCTCAAAAAAATTCTGAATCGGCTGACACTCAATCTGTAGATACTTCTATTCCGCATCGTGTCGATAATAGTAAAGCTGATAACAATAAGACTGATAGCGATAAGATTGATAGCAATAAGATTGATAGCAATAAGACTGCTAAACTTCCTAATACTGGTTCTTCTGTAGTTTTGGCTGCTGTCACTGCTTCCATGCTTGCCGGTATTGGTGCTGTTCTTTGCAAGAGTCGTCACTAAATAGTTTATTCGCTAATCTTTTCTCTAGTTATTTTTAGGTATTAATGCTTATAAATTGCATTTATAAATTGCATTTGTATCTGTTGTAATCAAGTAATTGATTTTAAGGCGGTGCGTAACGCAGTATATCCTGTGTTCGCATCGCCTATTTTTGTATTATGCTTTGGAAAAACGGTGAAAAGTGGCTGAAACACTAAAATTATATGCGCAATACCACTCGCCGCAGATTTGCGATAAGCTAGATAGCATGGTTGGAATGATTGTGAAAGAAGACATTGAGCGCGTGCGCGCTGCGGCAGATTTGTATGACATTGTGTCTGCAACAGTGACGCTTAAGCCTTCCGGAACTGGCACTTTTGTAGGTCTTTGCCCATTCCACGATGAAAAAACGCCAAGTTTTAGTGTGCGACCAAGCTTGGGAGTGTGGCATTGTTTTGGTTGCGGCGCTGGCGGCGACGTATTTAAGTACGTTGAGCAAAAAGAGAATATTGATTTTCGTGAAGCGGTCGAGTTTTTAGCAGATCGTTACCACATTGAGATGCATTATAAGCAGGAGCAAAATAGTGATTCTCAATCGCGCGGTTCTAAGCGAGCCAGGCTTTTAGAAGCAAATGAAGAAGCGCAAAAGTTTTTCGTTTCAAATCTCGGCACTCAAGAGGCAGCTCCTGCGCGCGAATTACTTGCAGGGCGAAACTTTACTCCGCAACAAAGTGCGCGTTTTTCTTGCGGTTACGCGCCTAAAGGCTGGGATAATTTAGTTAGATACTTAGCGAATAAAGGTTTTACGCGTCAAGAGCTTCTCGACGCTGGTCTCGCTAGACTCGGTCAGCGCGGAATATATGATTATTTCCGTGGCCGCTTAACTTGGCCTATTCGCGACTCGACTGGTCGAACTCTTGGCTTTGGTGCAAGAAAGCTTTATGATGACGATTCTATTAGCGCGAAATATATTAACACTCCCGATACTGCACTGTATCGAAAAACGCAAGTTCTGTACGGAATTGACTTAGCTAAGGCAAATATTGTAAAAAAGCGTCAAGTTGTAATTGTAGAGGGCTACACAGATGTAATGGCATGTCATTTGGCTGGTATTGATACTGCTGTTGCAACTTGCGGAACTGCGTTTGGCGTTGAGCATGCAAAAATTGTGCGCCGCCTTATTGCAGACGATTCTTTGGGGGCAATTCAGCTTGTTGGCCCACTGAAGGTGGATGGACAGTCTGTAAGTTCGCGCATCGTTTTTACTTTCGACGGTGATGCTGCAGGTCAAAAGGCTGCGCTACACGCTTTTGGTTTGGATTCTGCGTTTTTGACGCAAACTTTTGTTGCTGTAGCAGACAATAATCTCGATCCTTGCGATTTGCGTATTCAGCGCGGTGATGAGGCTGTGCGTTCGCTTGTTGCACATGCAAGTCCGCTATACGATTTCGTTATTGACACAGTAATTAATCGTTTTGAGACTTCGTACACTACTGGTCAAATGGGCGCTATAAAGGCTGTCGCTCCTCTTATTGCGCAAATTCGAGACCGTTCGCTGCTTGACTTGTATATGCGCAAAGCCGTGCGTTCAATTGGCGTTGATTTAGCTGTTATGCGCAATGAAGTTGAGTCTGCACGTAGACGTTTGAAAGTGCGTGACGACGATGCTTATGCGCAAAAGCATAACGTTATTCCAACTTTTGGTCAGCAAATTAATGACGACCGTAATGCAGGTTTTAAAGCTTCGCGCATGGAAATTATTAAAAGTTCTGCTAAAAATCAGCATTATTATCGTGTGGATGATGCTGTATTTATGTGCGAACAACAATTTATGGCGTTACTTTTGCAAGTTCCGCTTGCTTTTGATGAGAAATTGTTTGCGCAATTGACTTTGAATAATTTTATTACACCAGTATTTCGTACGCTGTTTCAAGCATTTGTAGCTGCAGGTGGATTGCCGGTTGGCAATGTTTCGCAAGGATTGTGGCTGCATATGATGACAAAAGCTGCAGGTCCTTTGCTTGAATCCGTTATTACAGAACTTTCTGTAATGCCGTTGCCGCTTCCTTCTCCTGCAGATACATTGGAAGATACCGGCAATCGACAGAATCAGCAAGTTTCAAACGGATCTCCTTCAGATCTTTTGCGGAAAGCTACGAGTGCAGAAAGTAAGTATGCAAACGAGCTGCTTATTCGCCTTCTTGATATTGGCTATATGCGTAGAATCGGTGCTGCTAGAGTGCGTATGGCGAAACTCAAGGATGGTCAGGAAAAGCTTGAGCTTCTAGGAAAAATTACTTCAATGGAAGCGGCTCGCAAAAACTTACAATCGCAAATCATGTAGCCTTTCATGCAATCTTTTGTACAAAACTGTACTAACAAACAAAAGACCACGTAATCTAGCGTGATTACGTAGCCTTTTGTCTGCAAAAATTTATTGAAACTCAGTTACTAAAGTCAATATCGCCGAGCTTTTCAATAAGCTTCATATTCTCACTGTAGTCAACTGGGCAAGAAATCACGTCGACGCCGCTTTCCTGATCCAGCGCTTCACGAAGCATGTTGTACAAATCCTCCGGCTTTTTAACAGCATGACCGCGCGCGCCAAAGCTTTTAGCCAGTTTTGGCACGTCCGGATTATGGAAATCAACGTACTCGTGCTCGCCTGCATGAAGCTCCATCTTCCACTTGATTAAGCCGTACGCGTTATCTTCCCAAACAAGAACTACCATTCGGCTGCCAACGCGCACTGCAGTTTCAATTTCCTGCACGTTCATCATAAAGCTTCCGTCGCCCATCACAGCCAAAACCGGTTTCGTGTTAATTTTGCCGGAATTATCGCGAATAAACGAAGCTCCAACAGCACCTGGAAGCGTCCAAGCCATAGTTGAAAGACTGTTGTCGATTATGCAAGTATTCGGGTGCATAGTTGGGTACAATCGTGCCATCCACATTTTAAGAGCGCCTGTATCTACAAGAACCTTCGTGCCTTCAGGAACAGCGCGGCGAATATCGTAAACTACGCGCTGTGGTTTCATTGGCATGCTTTCGTCGTTTTCGCAAGAATGTAATTCTTCCGTAAGTAGTTGTCGAATACGTGGGTGACTTACGTCAAAAGTAATGTTTCGTGTCTTTAATACTTCTGTAAGAGTTTTAAGCGTTTGGCCAATATTCGCCATAATATTCAGCGCAGTAGGGTAGTGTGCGTCGGTATCTTCCACAAAAGTATTGATGTGAATAATAGTTTTATCAATATTTGGGTTGATTTTCTTCGGGTCGAACTGCTGAATTGAGAAGCCGACAGCAATAATCAAATCAGCAGTGTCAAACGCGAAGTTCTCGTAATCGCGATGCATGAAGCCGACTACGCCAAGTGCATTAGGATGATTGTCTGGGAAAACGCCCTTACCTTCGAAAGTAGTTGCAACCGGCACATTAAGCTGCTCAGCAAACGCAAGAAGCTGGTCCTCAGCGTGAGAGCGCGCAACGCCGTTTCCAGCCAAAATAATAGGTTGTTTTGCTTGACTAATAATTTTCGCAGCTTCTTCAATAGTGTCTGGCGCTGGCATAATATGCAGCGGATGTGGAAGTGGAAGAGGCTTTGCGTTGTCAGGTGCTGGCATTTCGCTGATATCTTCCGGAATAACAAGACATGTGGCTCCCGGACGGTTGCGACCGGCAATTGAGAAAGCTTTTCGAACCATTTCTGGCGCAGATTCTGGAGCAAGCATCATAGAAGACCATTGCGTAATTGGCTGGAAGAGTGCAACCAAATCAATAATTTGGTGAGATTCCTTATAAAGCCTAGAAACGTTACCTTGTGCGCAAATTGCTACAAGCGGTGTGGTGCTTGCGTTTGCTTGAGCTACAGGAAGTGTTAAATTCAATGCACCAGGACCTAGAGTTGCCAAGCATACGCCCGGTTTTCCAGTAATATGAGCGTATGTCGCTGCCATAAAACCAGCGCCCTGCTCGTGGCGAGTAAGCACAAAACGAATGCGTCCATCGCGCTCAATTGCTTCAAGAAGCGGAATATTTTCCTCACCTGGAATACCGAATACTACTTCAACGCCTTCGTTTACCAAGCATTCAACAACTAAATCTGCAGTATTGCGCTTGTGGTTTTCACGAAGATGCTTTTGACGAGCAAGTTTTTGTTCAAGCTTCTGATCTTCTGTTTTGTTTATTTCTGCCATAATTCGCTTCTTGTGTAGACAACAAATTCTTTGTTTTAATATGATATACGCAATCTTGTCTTTAAACGCAATTTTTTCAATGCGCGTGTCATAAAAAAGGGCGGAATTTTATGTTAGCTACTTTAGGCTAAATCACGCTATTAATAGTCGCTAATTTATTGTTATTGCAACGATTTTGTCGGGAATTTAACCCGATTGTGGGACTGGGTTTCTAGTATAATAGAGTCATTATGTCTATTGCGTTACGGAGGAATGATGAAGCGCTGGCTGTTGAATGTGGTCAAGTGTGAAACCATTCTTATTGTTGCTGCAATTTTGGCAGTTATTTCCTGTTTTTTGGTACCTCCAGATCCGCAATATTTGAGTTATATTCATCTCAACACTATTTCGCAATTAGTGTGCCTTATGATGGTTGTGTGCGGATTCCAGCGCATTGGTGTGTTTCGATCTATTGGTGCGCGTTTGCTAAGGCATGTGCGCACTGAGCGCGGCTTGGTGCTCGTGCTTATGTCGTTAACATTCTTTTCGGCAATGTGGATTACGAACGACGTTGCTCTCGTAACTTTTGTGCCTTTTGCACTATCTGTGCTCGTAATGGCGAATGCTGAAAAGCAGTCAATTCTTGTAATTACGCTTATGACTATTGGTGCCAATGTTGGAAGTATGCTCACTCCTATTGGCAATGCTCACAATCTGTATTTAAAGGCGTTGACTCATATGTCTACGCAAGATTTTTTGAAGATTATGGCGCCTTATACGATTACAGCAGCACTGTTGATGATCGTATTTGCATTCGTATTCTTTAAGTCGCGCACAGTTGACCAGTTTGCAGGTTTGCATGGTGACGATATTGAGCAAAGTGTGTTGGCTCCTTCGCATGGTCATCCGCAGCCTGATGAAATTCGTGTTATGGGCTATGGCATGAGTTTTACTCGCTGGCGTGTTACTGTTTATAGTTTGCTGTTTGTTGTTTGCTTGTGTGGTGTTAGTGGATGGATTCCTGACTGGATTATGGTGCTCATTATGGTTGCAGCTTTCCTTGTTTGCGACCGCCACGTATTCCGTGTTTTAGATTGGGCTTTGCCGCTCACGTTTATTATGTTCTTTGTTTTTATTGGCAATATGCGTCGAGTTGCTGGATTTAGCGATCTTGCGCAAATGTGGGTTGGTACGCATCCGATGGAAGTTTCTATTGCTTCAAGCCAATTTATTAGCAACGTGCCGACGACGATTCTGCTTTCTGGATTCTGTGATCAGTGGAAGCTTCTTATTATTGGCACGAATCTTGGTGGAATGGGTACTTTGATTGCTTCTATGGCTTCGCTTATTTCTTATAAGGGAATTACACACCAGTATTCGCATTACCGTGGGCGTTATTTGCTCACGTATACTATTGTCAATGTGTTCTTCCTTGCAGTGTTGATGTCACTTGCGTGGATTATTGAATAACAATTTTTATATAAACGTTTGATATTTATAATTTTATGGCGCGTTGATAGTAGTTTTTTGGTATAATAACCATTTGTTTGCCTCTGTAGCTCAAAGGATAGAGCAACGGCCTTCTAATCCGTTGGTTGCGCGTTCGAGTCGCGTCGGGGGCACTATGAAATCTTGAAATAGCATAGCGCATTTCAAGATTTTTCATGGTGCCGAGCTTGCTCAAGGTCGAAAGCACGGTGTGCTTTCAACGCAAGCGAGGTCTGCACGCGTCAATAAGACGCGCGCAGGTTACTTATCTTCTTCGCGGCAGCTTTCGCATAAGCCGAATACTTCTAGCGTATGATCCACCACAGTATACCCGTGAGATTCAGCTACTTTATGAATCCAGCCTTCGTCGTCAGGCGGCTCAATATCAACAGTTTTTCCGCAACGTTCGCAAACTAAATGATGGTGGTGCGTATTCTCGTCGCAAATGCGGAATAATTGCTGACCGTTAAAACGCACTGTGTCTACTTCGCCGCTTTGAGTTAAAGAATTAAGTTGACGATACACTGTTGCTAAGCCAATAATCTCCCCGTCTTTGGCGAGTATTCTGTGCAAATCTTGTGCAGAAACAAAATTACGAGACTCGCGTAAGTAGGAGAGTACTATTTCTTTTTGTTTTGTATGTCTACGCATAGGCTCGCTAGACATTTCGCATCCTTTCGTCGTTTTTAGTCTAGTTCGTCGTCCCAGCAGCCTGTTGCATCTAATGCGGCAGCGGCGTCAACAGGATTATCGCATAGCACAGTAATATGACCCATTTTGCGATTCTTACGAACTTCAGCTTTTCCATAATCGTGTATATGCCATTCTGGATGTTCCAAAATCAGCGAACGCGTAGGAGCCACATGTTGTCCAAGAACATTTACCATAACAGCAGGGGAAAGTAGCTTAGGCTTCTTTAAAGGCCAACCAACAATACCGCGAATATGTGCTTCAAATTGATCCATATCGCAAGCTTCAATCGTATAATGCCCGGAATTGTGAGGGCGAGGAGCGAGTTCGTTTACTACTACGCGATTATCTTTAGTGATGAAAAGCTCAATTCCTAATGTTCCTGCTAGTTCGAATCCTTTAGCTAAGCGCAAAGCTAATTCGTGAGCTGTTTTTTCAACTTCAGGATCAACTACTGCAGGAGCTAAAGTCATGTGCAAAATACTATTGTGATGCACGTTTTTTACTAGAGGATAAGTTACGAAATCCTTACCATTTCCAGAAACCAGGATCGATGCTTCAAAAGCAAAATCAACGAAACCCTCGAGAATTGAAGGAGGGAATTTTCCTCCGCGATCCGAGCGATGGTGAATGTTAGCAACGTCTTCTTCTGTACGCAAAACATCTTGGCCATGACCGTCGTAGCCGCCGCGACGAGTTTTAAGAATTGCTGGCAAGCCTATTTCGTCAATAGCAGTATCTAAGTCGTCTAAATTATTTACTTCACGCCACGGAGCTGTTTCGATTTTATGACTATTAATGAACGTTTTTTCACTGACGCGATCTTGAGTTACGCGTAACAGGTCAGTTCCTTGTGGGATTGCGGTTAAATGACGAACTTTATCAAGTGCGTCTGCGTTAACATTTTCAAATTCGTAAGTTAATACATCGCAACGTTCAGCAAGCTCACGCAAGCCTTCAGGATCGTCGTAATTAGCTTCAACCTGCAAATCTGCTACTTGGAACACAGGGCAGTCAAGCGTAGGATCAAGAACACCAATACGAAAACCCATATGGCGAGCTGCAATAGCCATCATGCGCCCTAACTGGCCGCCACCAATAATTCCAATAGTGGATCCTGGCATTAAACGTTCAACAGCGCCATTAGTTACTTCAGATAAGGTTGGCATTTGATTCCTCGACTTTTTCTTTTAGTTCATTGCGATATTCTGCTAGTTCTTTAGCAAGACGATTATCAGTTGTGCTTAGAATGCTTACAGCAAGCAATCCAGCATTTGTTGCTCCAGAGTTTCCAACTGCAGTAGTTGCAACAGGAATACCTCCTGGCATTTGTACTATTGAAAGCAATGAATCCCAGCCTGATAGCGCATGCGAGCGTACTGGCACTCCAATAACAGGAAGCGTGGTTTGTGCCGCAATCATGCCAGGCAAGTGGGCAGCTCCGCCGGCTCCAGCAATAATAATTTTGAAACCGTTTGAGCGAGCATTATGCGCAAAATCTGCCATTAATTCTGGTGTACGATGTGCGGAAATAACTCGTTTCATATACGGAACTTGGAATTTATCTAGAATTTCACAAGCATGACGCATGGTTTCCCAATCACTTGAGGATCCCATTACGACAGCGACGGTTGGCTTTACTTCTGACACGATGAACCTCCCTGACGTGCACTTGTTACTTTACGCAACACTAGGGAGAACTCGCCGAAGTTTATCTAAAACTTAACAAATTATTTGTTCGCTTCGCTACTTTTTGGACGCAACGATTTTACCATTTCTAGTATTTGTTTAGGATTAGCTTCCGGTAAATAGGCGTGAGTCACAGCTAGTGAAATCTGAGCTAATTTTGCAGAATCCATGTAGCAGACATATACGGAACTTGCGGATGGTTGGAATTTTTTCTTGAAGAAATATAGCGATTTGAACCCATAAGCTGGTTCCAAAATGTCAGACATCATTTCTAGTGCATGATTAATAACGTTAGAAGATTTTTGACCATTTTCGTTCAATGTGTCTTCGTTTATACCAGCTAGAGGTGCTGCAGAAAGGCTCATAAATTCTACAGAACAGTCTGGGTTTTCTAATCCTTCATCTCTTAAACGTTCTGCCATTCTAGCAATTAATAATTCCATAATCCCATTAGGACTATCTGTGCGGTGACGCATAAAATCAAGTGTCCAACCAATGATTCTATTATTCCTATACGTTGGCATCCAGCTAGTTACTCCAAGTACCCTGCCGTCTTCATTAATAGCGTATAAAATTTTGACGCGGTTATCCTGAAGTTCGTCAAGTCCACCGAGAGTAAATTTCATTTCTGGAAGAGCTTTTAACTCTGCCCATTCTTCTGAAATTTCTACAATTTGTTGCTGTATGTCCCAAGAGGCTTCGTTATAAGTTGTAAGTACGTCGGCAATTCCATCTCGTTTTGCTTTGTTTATAGCTGTACGAATATCTTGCCATTTTTTCCCTCGCGTCTGCCAAGCATTAGGGTCTACTAGCATGTCTGTTCCGACTTTAATAGAAGTAAATCCAAGTTTTTCTAGTTCTTGACGCGTTTTATCGTGCACAGCATAGAATGCTGGAGACCACGAATTTTGTTCGCATAATTTAATAAATCCTCGAATATCTTGCGAATATTCTTTTTCATCTCCAAAAGGCTCTGTAAGAGTGAGTGCAATACCGTAATTTAGTCTATAGGCGATTGCAGATTGCCCGCTTTGAGAGAACCAATAATGGTTATTTGCCCAAGTCGTCATAAAGCTCATTGTGTTTCCGCCAAGTTCTACTAATGAGCTTGCTTTTTTTCTATCGTTTTCGCTTGTAGAGATGCTGCTGCGGAACCACGTAAAGCAGACAATAAACAATATTGCCCAGAATATCACGCCCACGCTTTGTGCTAGTAAAGAAGATAGAGGTGTTTCAGTGCGAAGCATTGCGTTAGATCTGTTTCCAAATCCCATAGGCATCCAGCGCCCTGGTAAATCTCGCAATAAGTGGTAAACATCAGCAGATGGAGTAAATTCTTCAGGTATCATAAGACCAAAAGCAACATATCCAGCGCCAGTTATGTACAATGCTATAAAAATCGCTATTAGTCCCAAACGTGCCTGTAGTTTGCTCGTATGAACAGAAAAATGCTTTAAATTAATTATCAACAAAATAGTAAGCAATAATGGTGGGAGAGCTGTAAGCATAAAAGCAACAGCAACAGCATTATGTTGATGTTCCAAAATATTTTGTTTTGTGGCAATTAAAGGCAAAACAGTGAAATACATTCCTGCATATAGCACAGTTAGTGCGTTTATAAATATAGAAGTTAATGCAGCTAGTCTACGCCCTCGTAACATTCCCCACGCAATAATCATCAGTGTGATGCTTGGTAATAGAATGCGAATCCATAATCCGCCAATTGCAGCGTGATGTAGACCTGAATGAAGAAAACAATTATTTGTGCTGTAATTTGTCATGCATCGCGTAAGCCATGTTTTAGAGCCTAGTTGCGGTGACATAAACAAACCAAGAGTAGTAAGAATTCCTGCGTGAGAGCGCGAAGATAATGCCAACACTGGACCTAATGCAATAATGCTCTGAGCTACTGCAAAAAGCCTACGAATTTCGTAATCTGTACCTTCCCACCAGTTTACACTTCGTTTAACGCCTTTTGTTTTGCTCATAATATTGCCGATGATGTGCCCTGTAAGAGCTGCAATAATAGTGCAATAATCGCCAGGATTTCCACTATAAAGAAGCATTGCTGAAGTAGTAGCGTATCCAATTACTAAAGTTCTTCTGCGCCACAAAATAGATTCGTAAGATGCAGAAGCCATAAAAGCGCCAATAAACAGTGTGAATGGAGATAGTCGAATAGGAATCTTGGTAATCCAATGCATGTTTCGAATAATGATTGAAAGATTACCTATGATTGTTAATCCTACAATTATGCCAATAAGTGTGCTAAATATTGCAATATAAATAATATTGAGTCTACTTATACGAGTTTCTGCAACGCCAATAAGTACGGCAACAAGTAAACAATTAACCATAAGAGATGGCATATTATTTACGAAAATAAGCGAATGACATACTTTTATCAGCAGCTCTGTGACGTTTCCGTGCCCGAAGAATAGGCTTGGACCTTTTGAGCGATGATGCCGCATAAACAATTGTGCAAGAGTAGCGCTTGTGCCATAAGTATAAAAATGCATAAGCGTTAATACAACCCAATGTATGCAATTTATAACAATAAAAATGCACGTAAGTGTTAATGCAAAAACTTTATGTTGCATCCAAGCTATGAAATCGTGCATCAATATTTTTGTATGCCGAATTGCTGAATGTTTAGAATCAGAATCATTTTTCTTACAACGTTTATGAAAGAAAGACAGCATCATATTAGTCTCGATTCACCTGCTGGTTGATAAGAATTTGTACATTTTGGTAGGTATTAAGTTTTGGTGCAGTGCTTGAAATACCTGTTTTTTTGCAGAATTGATCAATTGCTATTTTTAATCCAGCTTTTACTGTGTGCCAATCATGACCATTGCCTTGAGAAAGCATGGTTATAACATTCATTCCAGCGCGATGTGCGCTTAATGCAATGGTTGCCTGATTCGCTTGAGATTTAGTATCCCATGAGCCTGCAATAGCGTAATAATTTTGTTTCAAAGGAGCATTTTTACGCATTATCACACTAGGTACGTGTCGCTCATATTCTGATGTGTTTCCATTGAAATAATGATTAATTGTTTCTTGGCGATTCTTATACGTTGGTTCTAGTTCCCCTCCGGCAGAAAAAATGTTTCCGAATATATCAGGGTGAGATGGAACTAGTTGCGTTGAGCAAGTGCCTCCTTGTGAGAAGCCGCCCATAAGCCACATTTTAGGATCTTTGCTTACTGGCAAATGTTTGCGTATCCATTTAGGAACATCATTAATTAAATATGTTTCTGCTTTGCCGAACACATGTGTATCCGCACAAAGAGAATTATGCGAAGATTCACCATTTTGGTCAGGAGCTACAACAATAGGTGCAAGACCGTAGTGATCTTTCGCGTAATTGTCTAAAGTATTTGCAATATCGCTTGCTGCAAAAAAGTGATTAGGGCTACCAGGTTGTCCTGCGAACATGACCATAACTGGCAGTTTTGGTGGTTTTTTAACAAGTGCAGCAGGTGGCAAGTATACGTTCGCTATTCTAGCATTGAAATGTGAAGCAGTGTTAGGGATATAAACTGAACGAACAATACCTTTTTTAGGAAGTTTTGGCAGTTTTTGTTGGGCTGCTAACTCTCTCCACTGCTTAATACTAGAGGATGCGGATTTTTGCTTATTAACTTCTAGTTTTGGAAAACCGCCCATTCCAAATATTGAACCTATTGTCGTATATTCCCCATAAATCATGTCTACATGAAGAGCTGTGCTTGCTAACGTCAAGATAATAGCTATTACTGCAACTAGTTTCCTCCATTTGTGTAAGAAAACAAGTGCTGTTGCTGCAAAACCTATAAGCCCGAAGCCGCATGCAATAGAAAAAATAACGAGCCATCCAAGACTTACTCCGAATACAAGAAACACGTCAGAAATAAGCCAAGCAATTATTCCACCGACAAAAAATGTTATGACACCTATTGCAAGCTGTATTAGTAAGTGGAACATTTTCTTGCCGCGTTTTGTTTTCATAAAAAGCAACAAGACTAAAGAAATACCATTTACGCTAAAAAGGCTTATTGGTAGCCATCCTTGCAAAAGACTCACTTTTGCCAATTGCAGCATGTTTGACTCCTATACTTTCTAGTCTAATTTGCGTACCAGTTACCAATCTAAGTGACATATACGCACAGTAATTGCCCAACCTAGTAATGTAATGCTAGTATCTGAAATTTTCCTCAATATTTGTTTTATTTTTATTATTTATTCTATTTAAATAATAAATATCGAAACATATATTGTAATCAGTCCTAAGTATTAAAATCGCTATTTTTCTTGTTTCAATGCATTGTTAAAAAGTTATGACGATAGCAATAAGTAAACTTGCACATTATTAGTAATAATCAGTATGTGTGTGATTTATTGAGGATAATATGAAGTCATTTTTGCGCTTGAAAGTTCCGTATTGGCTGTATGCATTTCTTTTCTTTGTTATTGACGGCATGTCGGTAATTATTGTGCAAATGGGTGTGCAGCGCGCTGGAAGAGTTGAGATGACTTCTGCAATGTCTGGTGGACGTTGGGGATTAATAACTAAAACTTGGAGAGAACTTAATTTTGTTATTGTTCTTAGTGCGCTCGTCGTTGCGATGATATACGGTTTAATTCTTTTGATTAGTAACCGATTTTGGATATCAAGTGCAATAATTCTAAGTGTTTCATTGCTTATTGCTGTTATTGAATATATGAAAGTAAATGTTCGTTATGAAACTATTCTTCCTGCGGACTTAAACTTTTTAAAAAGTAACACTGGTAATGTCGCTTCATTTTTGCCAGATAATGCTCCTATGGTCATTGGTGTTGCTTTAGGCGTTTTTATTTTGCTTTTAGTTACAACTGTTTGCTTACACATATTTGATACAAATCATGGAAAGATTGTGCGATTTAAAGATTGGCGCTATTCTGCTGGCATTCGTGTTGCAATTGCGTTGATTTTAATAGGGAATTTAAGCTGGTATATTGGCGGCGTTGGCACAGTCGACTCTTCAGCTAACGTTTTTTCTAAAATGCTTGGTGACAGTCCTGCTATGTGGGATTCTGTTTATGATGCTCAACGCAATGGTGCTATTGTGGCATTTTTGCGTAATGTAAATCCTAAAATTATGGATAGGCCGGCTGATTACAGTGAAGAAACTATGAAGGCTGTATACAAGCGTTATAACGATGAATCTAAACGTATAAATCGTTCTCGTACAACAAATATGAACGATAATACTTTTATTCTTATTTTGTCTGAATCGTTCTCTGATCCTACTCGTGTTCCTGGTTTGAAGTTGAACAAGAATCCAATACCATTTATTAGCAATTTGAAGAAGCATACGGATAGTGGTTTGATGCTTTCTTCTGGTTACGGTGGCGGTACTGCAAACCTAGAGTACATGTCTTTAACTGGTTTGAGCATGGCTAATTTTGATCCTTCAATGACTAGTCCGTATCAGCAGTTGGTTCCTAATGCTCAATGGTCTCCAACTATTAATCAATATTGGGATGATTCTCGTAATTCTATTAAATCTATAGCTTTCCACCCGTATGAGCCGAGCATGTATTTGCGCGCTACTAATTACAAAAAGTTTGGATTTAGTAAGTTCTACGCATTGCAAGGACCTGATGTTATTGCTCACCGTGATGTGCTAGATAAATCGCCGTATGTTTCTGACGCATCAGCATATAAGAGTGCGTTAGAAAAGATTAAAGAACATAAGCAACCTAGGTTCGTACAAATTGTTACTATGCAAAACCACATGCCTTATAGGGATTGGTATGCGAATAATGAATTCGAAGCGTCTTCTAAAGATGGTGCCGCTGATCTTGGTGATGATGAAAAAACTTCTATTGAAACGTATGCTAAGGGTGTGCAGCACACTGATGAAGCAACGCAAGCGTTTTTGAAGAGTTTAGATAAACTGAATAAGCCTATTACTGTTATGTTTTATGGTGACCATTTGCCAGGAATTTACGGTACTGCAAGTTCGGATGAAAAGAATTCATTGTCTTTGCATTTGACTGATTATTTTATTTGGTCAAATAAAGTTGCTTTGGAGCGTAAAGAGCGTAGTGAGAAAAAATCTTCAAACAAAAATGTAGAGCATTCTAATACAAGTAAAGATGTAGATCGTACTAATAAGTATTCTTCACCTAACTTCTTTATTTCTCAGGCTGCTTTACATATGAACGCTAAAGTTTCTCCGTATCTTGCTTTCTTAACTCGTTTACATGAGCATGTGAGTGCTATGGAGCCTCCTGTTGTAAATACTATTCAAGGCTGGGATAGAATTCCTGAAGGACAATCAATTTATTTGGATAACGATGGTAATCCGATGATTTTGTCTAAGATGGATAAGAAGTCACGTCAACTTCTTCACGACTATCGCTTAATACAATACGATATTACTGCTGGAAAGCATTATTTGCGTAATACTGATTTTATGAAATTACCGCGCTAAAAGTTAGTTTGATAATTAAAATGCCCCTCGTTTGTATTTGATAAATATTATTTTTCAAATAGCGAGGGGCTTATTGATTTGCAGTTTGTTAATGAAAACTATATTTAATTAACAAACTATTTTAAAGCTTTTTCTGCGATATCATGCCTAAAGAACATGTGCGGAAGATTAAGCTTATCTAATATGCTGTAGACGTTGTTTTGAGCGTCTTTTACGTCGTCTCCATGCACTTGTATAAGAGCTACTCTGCCTGAAGAAGTAAGAAGTTTTCCGCTTTCTTCATCGCTTTTTACTCCTGCATAATACACGTGCTGACCTTGGTTTTCGTCAACAGGAATTTGAGGAAGTTGAGTTCCAGTAACTAAAGTGCCAGGGTAGCCTTCGCTAGCAATGATCACGCCGAGCGTAACACCGCTATTTTTCCAAGTAAAAGTCGGATTTTTATGCTGCAAAATATTCCATATAGCTGCACCAAAATCTGAAGTAAGGCGAGGAAGTACAACTTCTGTTTCTGGGTCTCCAAAACGAGCATTAAACTCAATAACTTTAGGACCTGTTGCTGTATCAATTAAGCCAGCATAAAGCACGCCGGTAAAAGGCGTACCCTCTTTAGCTAGTCCTTCAACAGTTGGGCGCACAATCTCGTCGATAGCACGCTGAACTGTTTCGTCGCTAATTTGTGGAACAGGGCTATAAGCTCCCATGCCGCCAGTATTTGGTCCTTTGTCTCCGTCGTAAGCGCGCTTGTGATCTTGAGAAATAGGCATAACCCAAAAATCAGTTCCGCTTACAAAACTCATAAGTGAAAACTCTTGGCCTTGCAAAAATTCTTCAATAACGACTTTTGCTCCAGCTTGACCAAAACGATGATCGACGAAAATATCCTCCAAAGCATCAACTGCTGTTTGCTCATCCATAGCAACAGTAACGCCTTTTCCAGCAGCCAAACCGTCCGCTTTAATAACAATTGGAGCACCATGCTCAAGAACGTATGCGCGTGCTGTCTCCAAAGCGTCAAATGTTTTGTAGGAGGCGGTTGGAACGTTGTGACGAGCCATAAGCTTTTTTGCGAAATCTTTAGAGCCTTCAATTTGAGCTGCGGCTTTGTTTGGACCAAAAGCGGCAATTCCATGCGCTTCAAAATCGTCAACAATGCCATTCATAAGCGGAACTTCAGGACCAATGAACGCAAAATCGTAGTTATTGTCTTTAACGAACTTAATAAGAGCGTCATGATCTGATTGACTTATGTTTGCAGTTTGAATGCCATCTGCTGCAATACCAGGATTTCCAGGAGCAACAGTTACTTCTTCAACGCTTTCTCCTTTAAGTAGCGCGTGTGCAATAGCGTGTTCGCGAGCGCCAGAACCAACTACTAAAACTTTCATTTTTAATCCTTTATTGCTTTAAGATTTCGCTGTCTACTGTTTTGCAGCTTTATATTTTGCGGTTTTGCGTTTTTGTGGTTTACAACAACTCAACTGCAGCGTTTTCGCGCTTAGCCATTTTGCCAATAATATAAGCGGTTTCGTTATGCTCTTTTAGTATTCGCATTGCCTCGTTTGCTTTGTTTTCGTCAACTGCCAAAATCATGCCAATACCCATATTAAAAACGTTGAACATTTCAGTGTGAGCAACTTTTCCAGCTTTTTCAAGAACGCCAAAAATAGGTGGAACGCTCCAGCTAGTAGTGTCAATTTTTGCAGCTAAATCATCTGCGTACATGCGCGGAACATTTTCAATAAATCCGCCGCCTGTAATATGAGCAACTCCCTTAATAAGATGTTCTGCAAAAAGTGGCTTTAAAGCTTTTACATAGATTCGAGTAGGTTCAAGAAGAACTTCGCCAAGTGTTTTGCCATTAAGCTCATCTAGTTTGGTGTCAACGCTAAAACCTGCTTCTTCAAACAAAGCTTTGCGAACAAGAGAGAATCCGTTTGAATGAACTCCTGAAGAAGGAAGTCCTATAAGCACGTCGCCGGCAGTAATAGTGGAGCCGTCAACAATATTTGAACGTTCTGCAACGCCTACTGCAAAACCTGCAAGATCGTACTCGTCTTCGTCATACATCCCAGGCATTTCAGCAGTTTCGCCGCCAATTAAACCTGCTTCTGATTGCACGCAACCGTCTGCAACGCCTGAAACTACTTGCTCAAGTATTTCAGGATTGTTTTTTCCGCACGCAATGTAATCGAGGAAGAAAAGCGGCTCGGCACCTTGAGCTGCAATGTCGTTTACGCACATAGCAACGCAATCAATGCCAATAGTGTTATGCTTATTCATCATTTTTGCAATCACAAGCTTGGTTCCAACGCCATCTGTGCCAGAAATCAGCACTGGCTCTTTGTAACCAAGAGACGCCAAATCAAATAAGCCGCCAAATCCGCCAATGCCACCTACAACGCCTGGGCGCTTTGTGCGATTTACATGAGATTTAATACGACGTACTACTTCGTATCCTGCTTCTACGCTTACGCCAGCTTCTTCATATGCATGTGGCATATCGGTTCCTTTCGTAACACTGTTATAAGTATTTTCTTAAGTTTTATTTATAAATTGCAATAAACAATTAAATTATTAAGTTATATAAGATTTTCGTGCGAATATTTACTATGTTTCCTTACTTCTTGCAAATGTTCGCGTTCTTCAGGAGTAAGTGAAGCCAAGAATTCTTCGCCGTAATCGTCTAGTGCAGTAGGGTAGTCGCCATTAAAGTAAGCAACGCACAAACCGCCATAAGGAGCAGGCTTTTTTAATCCAATCGACTCGACTAATCCATCTAAAGACAAAAATGCTAAGGAATCAGCATCGATATATTCGCGAATTTCTTCAACTGAATGCTTTGCTGCAATAAGTTCCTTCGTAGTTTGAATATCGATACCGTAGAAGCAAGGATATTTAAGCGGAGGGGAAGAAATACGCATATGCACTTCTTTAGCGCCAGCTTCTCGAAGCAATTGCACAATGCGCTTAGAAGTAGTTCCGCGAACAATCGAATCGTCAATAACAATAACGCGTTTTCCTGCAACCACACCACGAACAGCAGAAAGTTTCATACGAACGCCTTGCTCGCGTAATTCTTGCGTCGGTTGAATAAAAGTGCGTGCAACATACTGGTTTTTAATCAATCCCATTTCGTTTGGAATTCCGCTTGTTTCAGCGTATCCTGCAGCAGCAGAAAGTGAAGAATTAGGTACTCCAATAACCATATCTGCTTCAACAGGAGATTCTTTAGCCAAACGCGCACCCATACGCTTTCGCACAGAATGAACATTAATACCGTAAATATTAGAATCTGGGCGAGCGAAATAAATAAATTCCATTGAGCATACTGCATGCTGTACATGCTTCGTATATTGCTCAATAGTGTAGCCATCGTCATTAATAACAATGATTTCGCCAGGCTCAATATCGCGAATAAACTCTGCTCGCACAATATCAAGCGCACAAGTTTCAGAAGCGAGCACGTATGCGCCGTTCTTCATACGACCAAGCGAAAGAGGGCGGAAACCATTTGGATCAGTCGCTCCGATTAGTGCATCTTGAGTAAGCAATAAGTAAGCAAAACCGCCATGAACAGTTTGTAAAGCTTCTTTTAGGCGATCCATAAAAGTTGCTTTACTGGAGTGGCGAATCAAATGCATCAATATTTCAGTATCAGAATTTGAGTGGAATATTGAGCCTTTATCTTCCAAGGAATTACGTAGGCTAGTGCAATTTGTCAAATTTCCGTTATGCGCAAGAGCTACGTCTCCATCGTGGAAACGGAATAGGAAAGGCTGAATGTTATCAACGCTTCCAGAACCTGCAGTAGCATATCGCACGTGACCGATAGCCCTGTTTCCAGTAAGACGATCCATAACTTGTTCATTGCTAAATACTTGAGTTAGCAATCCCAATCCGCGATACCCATGCAGTTTGCCATTGTCGTTAGATACAATGCCGGCACCTTCTTGTCCTCGATGCTGTAGCGCATGAAGTCCAAAATATGTCAGCCTAGCTGCATCTTGATGACCCCACACACCAAATACGCCGCATTCTTCGTGAATATCTTCAAGTTCTGCAGACATTCATACCCCCTAATAATCGATGATTGTAATCGTCGAATTTGTAGTTATTTTGATACAAGTTTTGCAACTGTAAACTAAAGCTCATGCAGTGAAATATTCAACGCCAGCTTCAAACAATGGTTGCTCATGGAAATCAGGAATATTGACATACAAGTCACGACCTGCGCGCTCGCAATGTCCCATTTTTCCAAAAACTCTACCGTCTGGGCTTGTAATACCTTCTACTGACATCATTGAGCCATTAGGATTTACGTTTAAGCTCATACTTGGTACGCCATTGCTGTCAACATATTGTGTAGCTATTTGACCGTTTTTAATAAGCTTTTCCATAACTTCGTTAGTAGCAATAAAGCGACCTTCTCCATGAGAAATTGCAACAGTATGCATGTCTCCAACTTGCGTATTTGCTAACCATGGTGAAAGATTTGAAGCAACTCTAGTGCGAACAATCCTACTTTGGTGTCTGCCAATAGTGTTGTAGGTAAGAGTTGGGCAGTTAGAATCCATAGGAACAATATCTCCAAAAGGAACCAAGCCCAGCTTAATAAGCGCTTGGAAGCCATTGCAAATTCCAAGCATTAAACCGTCACGATTATTAAGCAAGTCACGAACTGCGTCTGTTACTGCTGGATTCCTAAAGAATGCTGTAATGAATTTCGCAGAACCGTCCGGCTCATCGCCTCCGGAGAAGCCTCCCGGAATCATTACAATTTGACTCTTTTTAATCTCTTCAACCAATTTCTCAGCTGATTGTGCAATATCTTTTGCGCTTAAATTATTAATAATAAGCGTATGAGCGTCTGCTCCAGTTTTTTCAAAAGCAGCTTGAGTATCGTATTCGCAATTATTTCCAGGGAAAACTGGGATAATAACGCGAGGATGCGAAAGCGGCTTTAGTTTTCCTATGTGCATGTGATTTGTAGTAGAAACATTAGTTTTGTTATTAATAGTTTCTACAATCTCGCCAGGCTTTTTGTACGGGAAGATTGAGGAAAGTTCGCTTTCCCAAACCTTTTGCAAATCACTTAAATCAATTTCTTCGCTATTTGATGAAGTAATTGCGTAATTTTCAGTTGTTTCGCCAACAATCTCAACGTCAACCAAGCTTGTATTAGCTAAAGATGGAACTTCAGCGTCTTCCTTGAGTTCAACGTAGAAGCTTCCATATGCTGGCTTAAATAAATCATCGTCGCTTAAATTGTTGAATAATTTAAGACCAATATGATTTCCAAGCGTCATTTTGAATAAGCTTTCTGCGCTAGCACCGTAGCCAGGAGTAGATATAGCAAGAGCTTGCTTGTTTTTCGTAATATTTTCTACAATTTCTAGTGCTTTCAGGAAGCTTTCTTTTTCTGGAGTGATTCCGTCGGATTTATACTTTAGAGCAATACGTATAACTTTATGATTTACACCCTTAAATTCAGGTGAAACAGTTAAACGTGCGTCTCCGGTAGAAACAGCAAACGAAATCAAAGTTGGTGGCACATCCAGATTCTCAAAACTGCCGCTCATAGAATCTTTGCCGCCAATAGCACCAACTCCAAAATCAAGCTGTGCACTTAAAGCACCAAGAACTGCTGCAGCTGGCTTTCCCCAACGCTCTGGAATATCGTGAGGCTTGCCAAAATATTCTTGCAAACTCAAGTAAGCACGTTCGCGCGTGAAACCGCTAGCTGCTAGCTTTGCCAATGATTCAACAACAGCAACATAGGCACCAGTGAATTGGTTTTTTTCCATTAAATACGGATTAAAGCCCCAAGCCATTGCGGAAGCTGTGTTTGTTTCGCCAAATACTGGGAATTTAGCAACCATAGCTTGAGCAGGAGTAAGCTGACGGCGACCGCCAAAAGGCATAAGCACAGTAGCAGCGCCAATAGTAGAATCAAATCGTTCAGATAAGCCTTTATTTGAAGCAATATTAATATCCGAAACTAAGTTATGCATGCGCTTTTCTAACGGCAAATTTGACTGATTCTGCCATGGAGTTTCGTAAGATTCTCCACTTTCAATATGCAGTATCTGCTGTTTTGGAGCGCCATTAGAAGCTAAGAATGCTCTGCTTAAGTCAACAATGGTTTTTCCACGCCAAGTCATTCGCATTCGCGCTTCTTCAGTAACAGTCGCTATTATTTCTGCTTCAAGATTTTCTTCACGAGCATACTTCAAAAATTCTTCAGCATCACTTGACGCAACGTCGACAGCCATGCGCTCTTGAGATTCAGAAATAGCAAGCTCAGTGCCATCGAGACCTTCATACTTTTTAGAAACTTTGTCGAGATTAATAGTTAAGCCGTCGGCAATTTCGCCAGTTGCGACAGAAACGCCGCCAGCGCCAAAATCGTTGCAACGCTTAATAAGTTGGCAAGCATCCTTGCGTCGGAAAAGTCGTTGGAGTTTTCGCTCAATAGGAGCATTACCTTTTTGAACTTCAGCTCCGCACTCTTCAATACTTTCAACATCTTGAGCTTTAGAAGCGCCGGTAGCACCACCAATGCCATCTCTGCCAGTGCGTCCGCCAAGAAGAATAATCACATCGCCAGGAGCTGGAGTTTCTCTGCGCACATGGTCGGCTGGGGTAGCGGCAACAACCGCACCAACCTCCATACGTTTTGCAACATAACCCGGATGATAAAGTTCATGCACTTCGCCAGTAGCTAAACCAATTTGATTTCCGTAAGAAGAGTATCCTGCGGCGGCAGAAGTTACGATTTTTCGCTGCGGAAGCTTACCGTTTAAAGTCTCGCTAATAGGCGTGCGTGGATCTGCAGCACCAGTTACTCGCATTGCTTGATACACATAGGAGCGTCCAGAAAGAGGATCACGGATGCAGCCACCAATGCAAGTTGCAGCTCCACCGAAAGGCTCAATCTCTGTAGGATGATTATGTGTTTCGTTTTTAAACAGGAACAGCCAATCTTCGTCGTGACCGTTTACGTCCACTTTAACTTTTACTGTGCAAGCGTTGATTTCTTCTGACTCGTCCAAATTTTTAAGCTCGCCAGTATGCTTTAAGTATTTTGCGCCAATAGTTGCCATATCCATAAGGCAAACAGGCTTATTTTCGCGATTTAGTTCTTTTCGCAAATCAAGATAACGGCTAAATGCTTCTTGAACAGTGTTATCGTCAATAGAAATATCTGTAAGCTCGGTGCCAAAAGTCGTGTGACGGCAGTGGTCGGACCAGTACGTATCAATAACGCGAATTTCTGTAATAGTAGGATTTCTATGTTCTTCACAGAAATACTTCTGGCAGAACTTTGCGTCAGCCAAATCCATTGCCAAACCGCGAGTATTAATAAAGTCTTGTAATCCAGCTTCGTCTAAATCGTTAAATGAGCTAATTACTTCTACATCAGATGGTACAACTGCTTCTCGCTGTAAACTTTTTACCTCATCAAGTGAAGCTTCTCGCGCTTCAACAGGATTAATAACGTAGTGTTTAATATCGTTTAGTGCTTTTTCGTCAAGATTACCTTTTAAAGCGATTACTCTAGCAGTGCGCACTGTTGGGCGTTCACCTTGACTAATAAGTTGAATGCATTCGCTAGCAGATTGCGCACGCTGATCGAATTGACCAGGCAAAAATTCTACAGCAAATACGTGCTCGTCGGTTTCAATAGGCAAGTAATCGTAAGTATTATCAACTGGAGGTTCGCTCAATACTGTTTGCACAGCATTGTCGAATAAATCTTTGCTGATACCTTCAACGTCATAACGGTTAATAATTCTTGCGGAAGTAATCGCGCTTATGCCAAGAATCTCCCTAAGCTCATGTAAAAGCTGTTGCGCTTGAACGTCAAAACCAGTGCGTTTTTCCACATATACGCGAAATACCACGAGAAACCTACCTTGTTGAATGTGCGGTATGAATGCAGTGTTTATTGTTGTATTGGTTTTAAATTATAAATATTAAATTATTCAAAATCACATTAAGAATGCATGTGGCTCGCACCCTTAAAGGTACGAGCCACAACAATCATTATCGTTCTACGCAATCGTCAGGTTTGCGCACAGAAACATCCAAACCTTCGCTTTGAGCTAAAGATGCAAGCCTATCGTGAATTTCTTCATAAGCAGGAATGATGTCGCCTAAATCGCGCCTGAACAAGTCCTTGTCCAAATGACTTACTCCGTTCGTACCAGCATTGCGCTTATCCCAAAGTCTGCAAGTATCAGGAGTTATTTCATCAGCGAGAAGAATATTTCCTTCGGCGTCCACGCCCTCTTCAATCTTGAAGTCGACAAGCTGAACATCAATCTTTGAGAAAATATCCAACAAAGCATTGTTAACAGCATGAGCTTGACGAGTGACTTCTGCTATTTCTTCATCTGTTGCTAATCCAAGAGCCACAACGCCTTCAGGATTAATAAATGGATCACCAAGCTCGTCGGACTTTACGCAGAACTCCAACAATGGCTTCTTTAAAGGTGTTCCTTCTTTAATGTTATAACGTTTTGCAAAAGAACCTGCAGCAGTATTTCGCATAATAATTTCCAGTGGGAACATGCGCATACGCTTTACAAGTTGTTCAGTATCGGAAATTCGTCCGAGGAAGTGGCTTTTTACGCCGCGCGCCTCAAGTAAATGGAATAGTAACGAAGTAATCCGGTTATTTAAACTGCCTTTACCTGCAATCTGAGCTTTCTTCAGACCGTTACCAGCTGTTGCCTGGTTCATGTATTCAACCCATAGCACATTGGTGTCATCGGTAGCATACAGTTTTTTGGCTTTGCCTTCGTACAACTTCTCAAGTTTTTCCATGATATGCCCTCTCTTATGTGCATTCACAGTTGTAGGCGCAAACCAACAATATTTGTAGGTTTACCTGACCTTTGCCAGCACGATTAGCGTAACAATTGTTACCTACAAAATTTCCCTTCGTGCATACTGTAAATTATTATCTTTTTTAACTCCTATGCCTTAATTTTCAATGTATCTAAGCATTTGTTTGTGTAGTTTTTAGCGAAATGGCGACGCGTGTCGCATTTTCTCTAGCTTCTTCTTGCGTTAATCCAGTAGCTAAAGAAACTGCCATGCGTCTGTGACCATGTACAGAAGGCTTAGCAAAAATACGCAAGTTGCATCGATAATTTTCGCCAGATTGCAAAGCTTGAGCAATATTCGTAAAACCAACAGATCCTTCCGCCTTAATAACAATGGCGTGACTTGCTGCAACTTCATTATTTTTCAAAGAAAGCTCAGTATAGTTAGCTGTAACTGGAACTCCCAAAATAGCCAATGCATGCAATGCAAATTCACTATAATGCTGCGAAATCATAGTTACCATGCCAGTATCGTGTGGGCGAGGTGACAATTCATTAAAAAGCAAAGAGCCATCAGTAAGCACGAATAATTCGACTCCATAAATGCCCCAACCTGTTTCGCCAGCTTCTTGCGCAATATCAGTCAAACCTTCTACAGCGCGCTTTGCAATATCTTTCGCATTAGTGCGGATCGATTCAGGAATATTTGCAGGCTGCCAAGATTCTCTATAATCTCCATCTTGCTGACGCTGAGCGATCGGCTCACAAGTAGTAATTCCTGCGCAAGAGCTTATTGTAAGTACTGTAAGCTCATAATCAAGCGGAGCTAAAGCTTCAACAATAACGCGTGAACACTCATTCTCATGACCAGCTGCTGCACGCCTGCCATGCTGAGCTTCATTCCAAGCCGCAAGCAAATTTTCAGAACTACGAACTATTGACTGACCGTGACCAGAAGAGCTCATAACAGGCTTAACTACACAAGGATATCCAACTTTTTTAGCTCCATCCTCTAACTCTTCATAAGATGAAGCGAAACAATACGGTGTAGTAGGCAGTCCTAAATCTTCGTGCGCAATTCTACGCAAGCGTTCGCGATCCATTGCAATCGCGGCAATATCTGAGCTAGGAACGACTTGAATATTCTTTTTAGCAGCATCTTTCAAAACTTCAGTAGCAATAGCTTCAACTTCTGGAATAATAATGTCAGGATTCACATTTGAAATAAGTTCTTGCAATTCTTGCGGATTCGACATATCTAGCACGTGGTATTCGTGAGCTATTTGCATTGCAGGAGCGTTTTTGTAGCTATCGGCAGCGCATACTCGCACGCCTAATCGCATAAGCTCAATCGCAATTTCCTTACCAAGCTCGCCAGATCCAAGAAGAAGCGCGGTTGTGTTGTTACTGTTTTCAGTTACGCCAAATATGCGCTGATTTTGCTCAGAAAAACTCATACATCCATTGTTGCATTTGCCATTGTCGAATAATTGATGTTGTTACTACGACGCGCCGAAGTGTGTTGCGCTAGCATAAATCGAGGAAATCGTGTATAGTATCCCTTTGTTGTGTGATTCAATTCGTTTCGCGCACATGGTGGCTATAGCTCAGTCGGTAGAGCATCTGATTGTGGTTCAGAAGGTCGCGCGTTCAAGCCGCGTTAGCCACCCCACTTGAACGGCAGGTAAATATCTGCCGTTTTTTGTTTTTGGATTGCAATATTTTTTGCCTATAACCCGCATATAACCCCGAATTTAGGAATTTTTACGAATATTAGGAAATTTGCAAATTTTACTTGAAATTTTTCATGGGGGGGGGGTATAACAACATATGTGCTTAGCAGTAGTGCACTACATTATCTTGCGTTTAAGTTTTTGGCGTGAATTAGCCTGCTGATTTTGGGCATGATTGTGCTTGCTTGCGTTCGTATCGACGTTTGCTTTGGTGGTTTGTGATATTTCGCGTCATTTGCTGCTGATAATGCAGTGTTCTGCACCCCGGGCAATGCTTGTTGATTCATAAAATCAACAGGCATGAGTATTCGAGCAGCTTTTAGATTTTTAAGAAATCGAGGCGTTAGAATGTCACGGCTTCACGGCTGTTTCTCTAACCTTATACGTATAACTTGTAGTTTTATGAATTGTCATCATGCGCTTGATGATGTTAACGGTTCTGTAACTTTACAAAAATCTAAAAGGTGCACTAAAGGGTGCTCTATTGCTAGCGCTTCTAAATTGTATTACATTCGTCGCGCGGCTCTTGCGTTGATTGTTGCCGTGGCGACTATTCTTGCTGTTCTCGTTGTGCCAGCTAAGCCTGCAAGCGCTGCGCAGGTTATGTGGTCATATGCTGGCCATGGATATTTTACTGCTAATGGTAATGGTATTGGTAATGCTGTTGAAAATATGGATATTGAGCCAAGTATTACCAAAGACTCTAATGGTACTCATGTGAAGTATGAAATATATTTTAACTATGCTTTTAAGGAGAAGTTAAATCCTCAGCCTAGACAGCGTATTCCAGCGCGACCTACTTTTTATGTAGATCTTCCGAAACAGCTTATTGCGGACACTATTAGAGTGCAAAGAGATAGGCGAAATGTTTACGAGAAGAAGTGGAATGTCTGGTCAACTCAGAATGATAGAGGCATCCCAGAAACAATGAAAACTTGGGATAAGTATTGGGGGAAAATTTCTCGGACGATTTCTCGTTGGCATTATACGTATGGTAATAGCGATTTTAATGATCAGTGGGAAGATACTGTTGGTAATGGTCATTTTGGCTGTGGGTATAATCAGGATACTGATCCTACAGCGCGTGATTTTACGAAGAAATATAGTTTATGCGAGATAAAGAAGTGGCATGACAATGGCGACTTTGGTATAATGCTGCGTTCGTTTGAGAGTGCTAATTCTACGACTTGCTACCGTTGGATTATTACTGCAGATGTGCCAGATGGTACTGATATTCGTTACATGCCTATTATTGCTGGATATCAGGCTACTAATGCTGAGTCTCATGAGCGTGATTATGCAACTTATGGTCCTTATGATCACGATGGTGATGGCATACCAGATAACGTGGAGTGGGATAATAGTACCGATCCGAATAAGCCTGGTGGATTGCATTTTGAAGAGTCGGAGGATTCACAGCCTCGTGAATCTTCTTCTGTGAGAGCTTATACTGATGATGGTCATTGGCAAGAGAGTTATGATGATTACCACAATAATAAGGGTAGTTTTGTTCCTGATTATGGCAGTGACGGTAAAAGAGGTAAGCTGTACAATCATATTCCTAAGAATCTTACTTATTCTATTGATGGTAACGCTTATTTTGATAACAATAAGGGATCCAATGCTCAAGTTACTTTTGATGATCCTAATAGTCCGAAGCCAGAGCCTTTACAACAAGGTCATGCGTGGATTGACAAGTCTACAGGTAAAGTGTATTTTAACCCGGCAGACTCGCATAAGAATCATACAGTTTATATACCGATTAAGGTAACTTATCCTAATCCAAGTAACTACAACTGTAATCATCCTCAGCCTTTTTCAGAGACGGTTGTCGCTAAATTCAAAGTTTGGCCTATGTCTCATTTTTATAAGCCTGTGTATCCAGATTATGATAAAAAACAGGTGCAAGCTGGAAAATCAATTATGTCGGTTCCAAAAAACGAGGGGATTACTAAAGGCGATTTTCCGAAAGGTACTAGGTTTGAGCTTGGTAAGAGTAATAAATATTCTAAACCAGTGCTTTCTTGGTCAAAAATGACTAATGCTAATATTGGTGAGGTAACTTTTACTCCGAGCAAACCTCAAGATCCTAATAATTACGATACTCCTGTAATTGCTCACTATCCTGATGGCTCAAGTAGTACGGATAATGGGCAGGTTTATGCTCACGTTAAAGTAACGCCACTTACTGTAGGCAATAACGATTTAGGTCTTTCTATTGCTGAGGGTGCAGGTATGCACGATTTCGGTAGTAACTATTCCGACCGTATTACTTATGGTTCGTATCATACGGATCATTACACGAATCTTGATAAAGATAAGCAGATAGATGGTAGTAAGCTTCTTATACCTGACGCGTGGTCTTCGAATAATAAGTCTCCGATTACATTCCGCGCTATTTGCCACGAAGAAAATAAGGATAATTATACGCTTCTTAAATGGGATGAAGCGAAAAACAAGTCTGTTGGTGAAGTTAACGGATTAAAGTTTACAGCTTTTCGTCAATGGAAGATTGCTACGGAAGACGAAGAAAACAAGTGCAGGAATAATAAAAACTGTAATCTCAATGATTTTAAGTACTCGTATTTAACTAAAGATGAGTACAACACGAATACTATGGCTCGTTCTCGCGCGATTATTACTGGAACGCCTAGGAAAAGCGGTAAGTACGAGTGTCGCGTGTTTGCTTTTAACAATGCTGTTAGTCTTAAGAATTTCGATGACATAATTGTCAATGACACTGGCGGAAGTGTTGTTTATAAGAAAATGCTCTTTGCCAATTATGGTATTAAGGGTGAGACTAAGGATTCAAAGGGTAAAGATTGGAATGATCAAACTTTAAAGTTTAGTGTTAAAGCTTCTTACGCGCATAGGAATAATCCTAGTTACGTGCCATTGAAAGTGAAGGCTGGTGAATATCATGCAAGCCTTACTAACGGTTATAAGAATGTTACTGATGTGCCTACGAGTAAGAAAGGCGCTAATAATGCTACTCATCAGGATGATATAGAAGAAGGCGCACTTCCAGACGGCACTTGGTTCGAGTTTGATGGAAACCAGTATAAGAAAGATAATCCTGGTTGGTATAAGAAGGATAAGGATCATCCTTATGGAATGTCTTTCTATGATAATGGTCAAGACAATAAGCCTAGCGATGGTGGGAAGACTGGTAAAAACCATGGTACGGGTGATGGTTCTCACTATGGAGTGATGTCTTTTAAGCCGCTTAAGTGGCAGAAGCCTGGCGTGTATAAAATTCCTGTGATCGTACATTATCCGGACGGTTCAAAGTCTACGGATAAAGATGCTGGTAATGGAGATGGCATAAGTAAACCAAATCCAGTGTACGCGCAAGTGACAGTGGATCCTATGGAAGGCGATGATATAAAGCTTCGAGTGCTAAGGTCAGATTCTCCTGACGCGCCTGATATTAGTGATGCTGATGGTCAGTTTGGAAGTGGTAGCGGTCTTACCATTATGAGTGGCATGAGTCTTATGCATAGACCGTTTATTGATGCTTGGTCTACAAAAGACGTGTGGAATAGTGGTAATAAAACTGAGAAGAAAATAGGCTTGGAAGTTTTATGCGAAAATGATGACCGTGATTTTGTTTCAAAACTTGCGGGTATGAAAGCAAGTAATCCAATTACATGGAGTCATATTGATACGTACTCCGAGCGTGAGAAATGTAAGAATAATTCTAATTGCAACGCGCAGCATAAATTGTATAGCTATAACGCTAAGGATAATCTGAATAATCCGTTCGATGCTGCTCAACGTACTACTGCTACGCTCGATGGTATTCCAGAAAAAACTGGTGACTATCAGTGCGTTGCTTGGGCTTTGAAACCAGAAGCTAAGAAATCTTTTGATGGTATGAGTAATCATCATGGTGCTAAATATGATTTGTTGAATGAAGTTTACGGTGATCAGTACATCAGGGGTAAAGATTACGAGTTTAAGACTTTCATGATTCACGTTGTGAAACCATTCGCGCTGCCAAAGACCGGCGGATGCGGCTGGAATGCGTCTTTGTGCGTTGTTTCTGCGATGTTGTCTAGTTTGATTGCTGCTGTGTTTGTAATGGATCAAACTAAGCGCGGTCACGAGTTGCTTGGAAGGTGGCGACTCGTATGAAGCTTTTCTACTGGGTGCATGTTTTTAATGTGCGTGTTTTTGATGCAAAATCTCATGGAATTTTGGAGCGTGATATTGCAACATAATATTCCTAAACTTAAAAAATTTACTCATTTATGAGCAAATTGCGTGAATAATTCGAAATTCGGTTAAAACCGATAAACAATTACATACTTACATCAAAATTTCAAAACTTTTAATTGCTGGAAACAGCATTTATGAAAGGAATGAATATGAACAAATTCACTAAACAATGCGTGGCGGCATTCGCCTCGCTCGCAATGGCTGGCACGCTGTGCGTTGCCGGTGCTGTGGTGGCAAACAACGTAGCATTTGCTAATAGTCCAAGTGCTGAAGCTGCTAAGCCCGCACCTTGGTCTGAAGCTGGTAAGAAGCTGACTGGTACTATCACCATTCATAAGAAGGATGATACTTCTGGTACACCTGTTGGTCTTAACGGTGCAACCTTTACAATTCAGAAGGTTAGTACGATTGATAGCGCTGCTGTTCCTGATCTTACTAAGCAAGATGATTGGATTAAGCTTGCCTCTAAAGTTAAGGAACTTAACGAAGCTGCAAAAGCTGGTAATACTACCAAAGTCGGCTTTGATGACAAATTTGGCACTAATGGCAAGATGAACCAAGACACGAAAACAGTTGGTAATGAAAAAGGCGTTGCAAAGTTCGATAATCTTGCAATCGGCTTGTACTACGTTGAGGAAACTAAAGTGCCAACAGGATATAGCCCTGAGTTTACTCCATTCTTTATAACTGTTCCGCAAATTACGCGTGAAGATAAAGCAACTGCCAACACTTATACGTATGATGTAAGCGTTTCTCCAAAGAACTGGAATGCTAATGGTGGTATTACTAAGGATGCTCAAACTAGCAAGATGGTAGGCGATGGAGACACGCTTCCATACGTGATTACCGCTAAGGTGAAGCTTCCACTAACACCTGCAATGGATAACAATAAGTTAGCAAACTCTAATTTCAAAGGCTTTAAGGTTTGGGATGATGCGTTAATATCCGCATATAGCAACCTTGACAAGTTTGGTGATACTGTAAGTAATTATAAGGTTTACGTTGGTGAGTACAATTCCAGCACTAAAGCTTTGAAGCAGGGTGCTGTTGAGTTAACTAAAGCAGCTAATGATTTTAGTGTAAGTGATAGTACTAATACGCCTAAGGATAATACTCGTAAGCGCATTCTGTTCACATTCCAAGATTCTGGTTTAGCTAAAATTGCTAACGCGTTTGGAACAGATTCTAAAGTGTACGCTAGTAAGGATATTCGAGTTCAGGTAACTTTGAATCTTAAGATTAAGAGCGATTTTGGTACAAAAAGTGTAAAGACTACACTTACCAACAAGTATGGTTTTAACCCAGGCGGAGACAGCGGCAAGGATACACCTGGTAACGATACCAATACTGTATTCCACAAGTTCCATATCTTGAAGTATGACGGCACTGATACCTCGAAGAAGACAGTTCTTTCTGGAGCAGAGTTCAAGGCGTTTGCTGATAAAACTGAAGCTGTAAAGTGTGCAAAGGATCCAAGTGGAAATAATTGCAATAGTGCTATGCCTGGCTTTGCTGCTGCTGCCACTACTGCAGGAACTTCTACCATCACTACAACTGGCACTGACGGTAAGACTTCTGATTATGTTGTCAAGACTACTGATCAGAATAGCAAGATTTATCTTGTTGAGGTTAATGCTCCAAAAGGTTATGTTCGCTCAGAAGATGTTCATGAAGTGAATACTGCTAAAGCAAGCGATACTGAATCGCTTGAAGTTCCGATTGCTGATGTTCCAACGAGCAATAGCATCGACCACTGGTTCAAGCTTCCAAAGACCGGTGCTTACGGCGTGTTTATTTTCGCTATTGCTGGCATTGTTTTGATTGCTGCAAGCGTGTTTATTTACACTCGTAACAATCGCAAAGAAGAAGATAAGCAGCGCGCTTAGTATTCTTCTAACGTAAATATATTATAAAAAACTCAGGGGGTTGGGCGGTATTTGCTTAGCCCCCTGTTTTACTTTTTGGAAGTGGATGTATGAGTTTTACTAAATTTGCAAAAGCTTGCCGCAGCAGCTTAGAGAGATTAGTGCGATTAGCAGGCTTACATATTCTTAAATCCACTCCCAATGAATCGTCTGCAAACGAATCGTCTGCAAACGAATCTTCTGCAGACTCAGATTCTGCAAATCCCAAAAAATCTGTTTTTAAATGCGTTGTTGAACCAATTATTTTGGCACTAGCTGCAATTCTATGCTTCACCTACCCAGTGGCATCAACACTGTGGAATAATCACGTGTCTAAACAAATTTCCATAGATTACGACAAAGTAACTTATAATCAAGCCGCTAGCGTGCGACAATCTATTCTAAAAAGTGCGCGAAAATACAATGCGCGCAGAAAAAAAATTTTTACAGCCGATCCGTATGATGGTAGTGACAATTACAAAAAAACAGCAGACTATAAGTCATATATCAAACAACTAGACGAACCAATGGGAATTATGGGAATCATAAAAATCCCAAAAATAGGCGTAAAACTACCGATTTATCATGGTGCTTCGCGCGATGTTCTAGCTCGCGGAGCAGGGCACTTGTATGGCACAGATTTGCCAGTGGGCGGCAAAAACAGGCATACTGTTATCACAGCTCATACTGGTTTGCCTACAGCAACCATGTTTGACGGTTTAATCGATATGAAGCGTGGAGACTACTTCTACATTGATGTACAGGGCTATACAATGCGCTATAGGGTGTTTCGCATTAGCGTTGTAGACCCGCATGATATTAGTTTGTTGCAGCGAGAAAAGGGTCGCGATTTAGCGACTTTGCTTACATGTACGCCGTATGGTGTTAACTCGCATAGATTGCTAGTGACGGGGTATCGCGTGCTGCCGGACCCAGCGCATGCTCCAGAAGATCATCTTCAGTGGCCATTCTGGATGACTATGTTCCTTATAGCATTGATAAGTTGCGCGGTAGTTCTTGCCACAATGATTATTGCTATAGTTCGAAAACGTCGTAATAATAATATTGCGCCGCAAGGAATGCATATTTGTAGGAAAATAAATGCATGATTGCTTATTGTGAAAGAAAGAAGTGATATATCAGCGATTTATCAGTTGATGAAATACTTGAGGAATGTGCATCATATTAGCATTAGAGTAAGCGGTAATTGGTTCATTTAAATAACCTCAGTCTATGGAGTAGACTGGTATGGTTACGCATATGTATGTTGATGATGACATGGCGTACTAAATAGCACATGGTGCAGAAGGAGTATTTATGGCTGGTAAGGCTTCACCTAGTGAACCATTATGGGAGACAATTCTCCTGTTTGTGCCTAGAACTTTAGGAAAGTTAGTGCGCTCGCTTTTTGGTGTTGGAGAATACGATGAGGCATATCGCAGAGACGGTTTGTGCTTCGTTATGCTTGTTCTTGCGATTTTATTCTGCGCATCAGAATGGTTTAGAGTTAGTGGATTTATTGGAGTAGGTCTCCATTTTGTGTCTTCTAGTTTGCTTGGAATTATGAGCGTTGTTCTGCCTGTATGGTTAAGCGTTGTCGCTTTTAGGTTGATGCGTAACAGTGGAGCTGGCTCTGGTAATCCTCGTGTTATTAGCGGATTTATTATTCTATTGTTATCTGTTTGCTCAATTCTTGATATTTCTTCTGCGCCTCGCGGAAAAGCATTTAATTTAGACACTGTGCAGAAGTCAGGTGGGTTATTAGGTTTTGTACTCGGATCTCCGCTATCGTGGGGTCTTTCTCGTATTTTTGCAATTATTATTTTTGTAGTAGCTGCTATTTTTTCGATATTAATGATTACTCGCCTTCATGTAACTGATATAGCTCAAGGTGTTGCTACTATTTTTGCTAAATATAACAGTAAAAAATCTTCTGAAGATTTAGGAAACTCTGAAGAAGATAATTCTGACAGCAAAACCAATTCTTTGGAATTTGCAGATGGCGTGCCAACTCACAATGAAGAGTCGTCGAAAAATAATAGCGGATCTTCTCAAATGTCTTCTGTGTTGAAACTGTTTAAATCATTCTTTAAGCGTAAAAACAGTAATAATAATGGGGAATTGCTTGACGAATACGCCGGCGATGATGCATTTTCGCATGCTGCTTCTCACGGTAATAGTGTAGATAATCTTGAAAGAGTTGAACCTCGTAAAGCAAGAACTGTGAGCAGCTCTTCCGATAATAATGCTGCAAATAATTCCCAATTTGAAGATGCTGATAATAATTCGAGTCAACTTACACCTAGAAGTGTTTCATCTTCATCAAAGCCTGTTCCTGAAGAAATATTGCCAAAAGCTCCTATGAGTGATTCCTCTTTATCTGCAAGCGATCCATGGTCAAGTATTCCAGCTGAACGTATGGATCAATATCGCAGGGATCAGGAAGATTCAGATAATGAAAATGCTGCAGACGGCGAAAATGGTGCTGGCAATAATAATGAGCCTTCTTTTGATTCTTTCTCTGAACCTTACAAGCTCCCTGATTTGAATCTTTTAGCTCATGGCAAGCCTCATGCTGCGAGAACTCCAGCAAACGATAACGTTATTCGCGCGCTAACTTCTACTTTTGAGCAATTTGACGTCGACGCTCACGTTATTGGATTCCTTAGAGGACCATCTGTTACGCAGTACGAGGTTGAGCTTGGTCCTGGTGTAAAAGTTGAAAAAGTTACGAATTTGCAAAAAAATATTGCATACGCTGTAGCTAGTACGGATGTGCGTATTTTGTCGCCAATTCCAGGAAAGTCTGCTATTGGTATTGAAATTCCAAACGTCGACCGCGAAATTGTGCATTTGGGAGATGTTCTGCGCTCGCAAAAAGCTATGAATGACCCTAATCCTATGCTTACAGGTGTTGGAAAAGATGTTGAAGGTCATTTCGTAACTGCAGCTCTCGATAAAATGCCGCATTTGCTTGTTGCTGGCGCTACCGGCTCTGGTAAGTCGAGTTTTATTAATTCAATGCTTACTTCGATTATTATGAGAGCAACTCCTGAACAAGTTCGCATGATTATGGTCGATCCTAAGCGCGTGGAGCTTTCTGCTTATGCTGGCATTCCGCATTTGCTTACTCCGATTATTACGGATCCTAAGAAGGCTGCGCAGGCTCTTGAGTGGGTTGTTAAAGAGATGGATGCTCGCTACGATGACTTGCAATTCTTTGGTTTCCGTCATGTTAAAGATTTCAACAAGGCTGTTCGTGAAGGAAAGGTTCACGCACCGGCTGGATCTGAGCGAAAAGTTGCTCCATACCCGTATTTGCTTGTGGTTGTGGACGAGATGGCTGATTTAATGATGGTTGCTAAGAACGATGTTGAAAGTTCTATTCAGCGTATTACTCAGCTTGCTCGAGCTGCAGGAGTGCATTTGGTTCTAGCTACTCAGCGCCCGTCTGTTGACGTTGTAACAGGCTTGATTAAAGCAAATATTCCTTCTCGTTTGGCTTTTGCTACTTCGTCTGCTACTGATTCAAGGGTTATTCTCGATACTGTTGGTGCAGAAACTTTGATTGGTCAAGGCGACGCTTTGTTCCTTCCAATGGGTGCTGCAAAACCTCAACGTGTGCAGGGTTCGTGGGTGAGTGAATCTGAAATCCGCAAGGCTGTGGAGTATGTTCGCACGCAGCGTAAACCAAAGTATCGTGAAGATATTGAGCAAATGGCTCAAAAAGCGGATGCTCAAGCTCAAAGCAAGCTTAAAACTAGCGATATTGGCGACGATATGGATGAGTTGCTTCAGGCTGCTGAGCTTGTTGTCAGCTCGCAATTTGGCTCTACTTCAATGCTTCAGCGTAAGTTGCGCGTTGGTTTTGCAAAGGCAGGTCGATTGATGGATTTGCTTGAATCTCGAGGCGTCGTGGGACCTTCTGAAGGTTCTAAAGCTCGCGAAGTTTTGGTTCAACCGGAAGATTTGCCAAAAGTTTTGGCTTTTATTCGTGGCGAGTCAGATTCGTTATAAGATATTGTATTGTTGTGTACAACACCAAGTTGTGTGTGCTAGAAGTTTTTACTTTGCAGTAGAATGAAGGTTATGCGTATGAAGAAAAAAGCTAAGTCATCATTTTTTGCTGGCTGGAATTATGCTCCAAATATTGTGACTTATATCCGTATCGTGCTTTCGCTTGTTTTTATTGTTTTATATTTGAAAGCAGGTACGTGGGGTTTTGATTCAGTTTCGTTGCGTTGGGCTGCGTTTGTGCTGTTTGTCGTAGCTGCTTCTACGGATAAGCTCGACGGGTGGATGGCTCGTAAATATCATAAGGTTACAGAATTAGGTAAGTTACTTGATCCAATTGCGGATAAAATTCTTATTCTAGCTGCGCTTATTATTGCTTCTGTTTTCGGCGAAATTTATTGGTGGATAACCATCTTGTTCATGATTCGCGAAATTGCTATTACTCTTGTGCGAATTTATGTTGTTAATGTTCGTGGAAGAGTAATTGCTGCATCTTCTGCAGGAAAGTATAAGACTCTTACGCAATCGATTGGTATTGCAATGATTATTGCACCGCTTGTTGCAACTCTTCATGCTAATCCATTGCCTTCTTGGATGGTTTCTTACTATGCAGTGGCTTTTGGCTTGCTTGGTATTTCTTTGGGCTTTGCTTTCTATTCTGCAGTTTTGTATGTCTATAGTGCTTTCTTTGAAGGTTCTTCAGATAGCGAATCTCAAGTTGATGATGCAAAAAATGCAGTTCCTTTGCCTCCTGTGAAGTAAATAAAATCAATAAGTAAACTTCTTGTTTGTAGCTTACGGTTTTTCATAGATTATCCCTAAAGGGTTTATGTTGTGGAAAATCGTAAGCTACAATCATATCGAGCGTATTATGAATAATTCTTCAGATTTTAATACAGTTTCTTTAGCCGCGGATCTATTGGAAAAAAGTTTTATTAAAGGAATGCATATTGCTTCAGCAGAGTCGTTAACTGGCGGGCTTTTGGCTGATGCTTTTGTTTCTGTTCCTGGCGCGTCACGAGTTTTTTGTGGTTCTGCTGTCACTTATGATATTCATGCTAAATCCAAAATTCTTGGTGTAAATTCTAATCTTTTACAATCTGAAGGCGCGGTTTACCAGGATGTTGCTTTTCAAATGGCGATTGGAGCTGCTCAAATATATCGTGGCAGTGGATGGGTGTATGGGGAAGATTATGAGTGTTGTGCAAATTTTCCTATTATTGGCTTGTCTACAACTGGTGTTGCAGGTCCTGGTCCCGATGGCAATAAACCAGCAGGTTTAGTTTATGTTGGAATATTTTTGCCTAAAGTTAATGATGCTGTGGATTCTGTTAAAGATGCGGCTCATAAAGAACTTGAAGATGGATGCGTGAGTAACGTCTATGATTATGATTTTGCTCAAATCGAAAGTCAAAGCGTAACTAAAATTGCGCAATCAAGTGTTGCTTTTGTTTTTGAATTGAGATTATCTGGCAGTCGTCAAGAAGTTCGCGAATCTACTGTATTTCAGTTGTTGAGAATTACTGATGAGTTGATTGCTTATGTCGAAGATTGTAAGTAGTTGGGTTGTAATCAAGACACGCGCTATCGAACAAATGTTCGCATATATAGTATACTTGTGTTTGTCGAGATGATTTAAGCTGAGTTAGCGTTTAAGTGCTTGGATTAAATGTTTTATCCACATTGCACAAAAATGCTTGTACTTGAATCTAGTATGGAACTAAGGTCGTTCGATACATAACGGCATGCGAAAGGAGTAGCATACATGGCGCAAACGAAAAGTAAAGGCAGTATTAATCGCCTTATTGATGCGGATAAAACAGATCCACGTCGCCAAGCAGCGTTAGAAACTGCTTTAGCCAATGTTGAACGACAATATGGAAAAGGTTCTGCAATGCGCTTAGGTGATAGACCTATGCAAGATGTAGAAGTTATTCCTACTGGTTCATTAGCGTTGGACACTGCTTTGGGGATTGGCGGTGTTCCTAGAGGGCGAATAGTTGAAGTCTACGGTCCTGAGTCTTCTGGTAAAACAACTCTTGCTTTGCATATCGTTGCAAATGCTCAAAAAAATGGTGGGGTAGCGGCATTTATTGATGCTGAGCATGCGTTGGATCCTGTCTATGCGCGAAAGCTTGGAGTAGACACGGATGCTCTTATTGTTTCTCAGCCAGATAACGGTGAGCAGGCATTGGAAATTGCTGATATGCTTATTCGTTCTGGTGCGTTAGATGTTATTGTTGTTGATTCTGTAGCGGCATTAGTTCCTAAAGCTGAAATCGATGGCGATATGGGAGATAGTCATGTGGGCTTACAAGCTCGCTTAATGAGTCAGGCGTTGCGTAAGATGACTGGTGCTCTTTCACAAGCTGGCACTACTGCTATTTTTATTAATCAGCTTCGTGAAAAAATTGGCGTATTCTTTGGTAACCCTGAAACTACCACTGGTGGTAAAGCTTTGAAGTTCTATGCGTCTGTGCGTATGGATATTCGCAGAGTTTCTACTATTAAAGAGGGTGAAGAAGCTGTTGGCAACCGAACGAAAGTTAAGATTGTCAAGAATAAAATGGCTCCGCCTTTCAAAACTGCTGAGTTTGATGTTCTTTACGGAGAAGGTATCTCGACTGAAGGTTCCGTTATCGATATGGGACTGCAAGCTGAAGTTATTAAGAAATCTGGTTCTTGGTTTACTTATGAAGGTGAGCAGCTTGGACAAGGTCGTGAAAACGTCCGTAAGTTCTTGAAAGATAATCCAGCTATTACTGAAGAAATTAGCGAAAAAGTCAAAGCTTCGTTAGGTTTAATGCATCCTGAAGATCAATTCGCTGAAGATTCTGAACTAGATCAATTTGCTGATGATTCTGTAGCTAAAAATTCTGCACAAAAGTCATCCAAATCGAAGTAATAATAAGATTACAGTGTAAAGCGAATGCAATATGCCTATTAGTGTAGAGAGTTTTCTTCGCGATCATCCAGTAGAGCGGACTGAAGAAGATGACGAAAGTAATAGCGTAAAGCCACATACTCGCAAAAAAATATCGCATAAATCAGTACTTTTAAGCGCAAAAAATAATACAAAAAACATGCCGTATGTAAAAAACACTAAAGTAAGTGATTTAAGCGACGAACTTTGCAATAGTAGTGAAGATGATTGCAGGGAAGCTGCTTTAAGGCTTTTAGATTATGCTCCTCGCTCTGTGATGGACATGCGCAAAAGGCTTAAAGAAAAAGGCTACACGGAAGTTGCTATTGACGCGGTTATTCATCGTTTGCTTGAATTGCATCTTCTTGATGACAATCAATATGCTCAAATGGTGATTCGCTCTTGCGCTGTGAGGCTTCTTGGTGCTAGAGCTACTCGAATGGAATTGCAGCGTAAAAATGTTGATCCTGCTGCTATTTCACAAAACGTAGCTTCTGCTCAAAACTCTGGAGTATTCACTGAAGCAGCGTGGGAACTCGGTCGCAAAACGGCTTCGCGCACGAGAAATCTTGAGCCTTTAGTCAGAAGACGAAGATTTTTCGCAGCAGCTGCAAGAAAAGGTCATGATTTAAACGTTATTAACGAAGTGTATGCAGCTTTATTCGAAAGTAATAACGAATGAATAGTAAAAGAGGCTGGATTATACAAGTAAACCAGCCTCTTTCGCTTAAAACTTTATGATTATTTTGCGAAATTATGCGCTTGAGCTAAAACATACTCAGGCATATCTTCAACATTAATAACATCATTAAAGCGTGGAGTTTTATTTTCAAGATTTCTAAGCATGCTTGGAGCTTTAGTTCCTGTAGCTTTACTAAGAGCGTCCATGCATTTGAAATCATCCATATCTTGCACATGCTCAATATTCAAAGATTCAGCAACAACACGAGGGAATTTATACGGGCTTGCAGTGCTTAGCAATACTCTAGGTGTGCTTTCGTCATGTGGAATATTTTGCATAACGAAGAATCCGCAAGCAGTATGTGGATCGATCACATACTTGTACTTGTTCCAACAGTCATAAATAGCTTCGCGAATTTGATCCTCATTCGCCCAACCGCAGCCAAACAGTGAGCGAATCTTTGCAAGCACATTTTCTGGAATCTCAAAAGCGCCCCATTGAGTCAAGTCATTCATAAGCATTTGTATTAAACGCGTGTCTTTATCGCACATGTAATAAAGCATTCGCTCCAAATTAGAAGAAACCAAAATATCCATAGAAGGAGCAACAGTGTGATGGAATGTGCGCTGACGGTTGTAAGTGCCGCTTACCAAAAAATCAAAAAGCACATTGTTACTATTGCTAGCAACAATGAGATGCTTCACTGGAAGACCAAGCATTTTTGCATAATATCCTGCTAGAATATCGCCAAAATTGCCTGTAGGAACACAAAATTCTACTTCGTCTCCAAGTTTTATAACTTCGCGTTCAATAAGCTGCTTGTATGCTGCAAAATAGTAAACAACTTGTGGCACAAGACGACCAACGTTAATTGAGTTAGCTGAAGACAATACTGTATTCGCATCTTCTTCAATATTTTTGTTGAGCTCATTATTTGTGAAAATCTGTTTAACGCCTGTTTGAGCATCGTCAAAATTACCGCGGACTGCGCAAACTTTCACATTTTCGCCTACCTGAGTAGTCATTTGCAATTCTTGGACGCGGCTAACTTTTCCTTCTGGATAAAAAGTAATCATAGAAGTGCCTGGAACATCAGCAAAACCAGCCAAAGCAGCTTTACCTGTATCTCCAGAAGTTGCAGTTAGAATCATAACGCTTTTTTCAATATCAGATTCGTTCTCGTGTTGAGTTTTAGTGCGAGACATTAATTGTGGCAACATTTGCAAAGCAACGTCTTTAAACGCACAAGTAGGACCATGGAAAAGTTCCATCACAAAATCGCTAGTGTTCCCAAGCTGCTGGAGTGGAGTAATAGCGTTATTAGACCATTGATTGCCGTATGCCAGTTTAATGCAAGAAGAAAGCTCTTCTGAAGTATAATCAGGCAGCAACAGTTGCAAAATATCCTGCGCAATTTCTTGATACGATTTGCCTTGCAATTTAGAAATATCGTAACGCTCGCTACCAAGGCTATCAGCTACAAATAATCCGCCATCTTCAGCAATTCCTTTACGTATTGCCTCTTTTGATGTGCATGTTGGCTTAAGCGAACGAGTGCTATGGAAAATAGTTGTATCTGATGCCATAATAACTCCGTAACCGTCTGTTTATAGAGAATATTTTTTACTTACGTAGATTATTTATGTAAATTATTTACACAACTTATATCAAATTATGGTACCTGAAGCGCTGGGCGAATGGGCGTGTGCTAATCTCATATATATAAATGCTTTTGTTTTACTATTAATTAATTGGCGATTAGGCAAATAATCTATAGGGGGAACGTTGTCTGTTGATGATTTAGTGAATGCTCGTGCTGATTGTGCGCGCAAAGCGTGGCGTAATTTTGCTCATGCAGATACTCGCGCAAAAAATGCGCTTCTCGAAAAAATGGCAGATGCTTTAGAGTTTGCAGCTTCAAATATTGCTGAGGCTAACAAAAAAGATCTTAAAGAAGCTGAAGCTAAGGGAATGGATGCTGGAAAGCTCGATCGGCTTAAATTTGATGAAGAGCGAATCCAAGCTTCTGCAAAAAGCGTGCGAAAAATTGCGCAATTGCAAGATCCTGTAGGTCAAGTAGTTCGCGGATACACTCTTCCTAATGGAATTAAACTTTCGCAAATTCGAGTTTCAATGGGCGTTATGGGAATGATTTACGAAGCTCGTCCAAACGTAACTATTGATGTAGCTGCTTTGTGCATTAAATCTGGAAATGCTGCGATTTTGCGAGGAGGAAGCGCGGCTCTTCATACGAATCAGGCGAGTATTGAAGTTATACAATCGGTTCTTAAAAATTCTAACTTTAGTGCTGATTTGATTCAGGCTGTTGACGATTTAGGAAGAGACGGAGCTACGTCAATGATGCATGCTCACGGTCATATTGATGTGCTTGTGCCTAGAGGTAGTGCAAATCTTATTGCAGCAGTTGTTCAAGAATCTACGGTTCCTGTTATTGAGACTGGAGCTGGAAACGTACATATTTATGTAGATAAAAGCGCTGATATTAAAAAAGCTGTACCTATCATTATTAATGCAAAAACGCAACGAGTGGGCGTGTGCAACGCTGCTGAAAAATTATTAGTGCATAAAGCTGTTGCGCAAGAATTTTTGCCAAAAATCGCTGCTGCTTTAGCTGAGCATAATGTAATTTTGCATGCAGACGATAAATCTTACGATATTTTGCAATCCGCTAATATTCAAGGATTGCAGCTTGAGCGTGCCACTGAGGAAGATTGGAAGCGAGAATATTTGTCGCTGAATATGGGTGTAAAAGTTGTAGATGATTATACTGATGCAGCTTCTCATATTGCGAAATATTCTACTGGCCATACTGAAACCATTATTGCTGAAGATTACTCAACTATTCAAAGTTTTATTGCAAGTGTTGATTCCGCTGTAGTTATGGTAAATGCTTCAACGCGCTTTACAGATGGCGGCGAATTTGGTTTCGGCGCAGAACTTGGTATTTCTACGCAAAAATTACATGCAAGAGGCCCTATGGGTTTGCTTGAAATGACAACAACCAAATGGATCAGCTACGGAGATGGGCAAATACGTTTATAGTTTATTTTTTACATCTCAATGCGCACACTACTATTCAGTCGTATGGATATTCGTGTGGTGAGATTTGAGATTTTTCGCACTGAGCGAGGCGAACGTCAGAGCCGAAGGCTGCTGATTCGCCGAGTGAAGAAGAAAAATCGAAAAATCTCTGCGATGAGCAAGGTTATTAACGAATTAGCATGCAGAGTTTGGGGGATTTCTTTACGAGCACTAAAAGAGGACTGAGAAGCTACATTCTTTAAGAAAGGCGAACACGCTAAACTCTTTTAGCAGCCAGAGCGCCCGAAGGACGGGACGTGCGAGGAAAGAAATCCCCCAAAACTCGCGCAACACCAAACAAATTAAAGTATATGTCCTGGTTTTAATAGTTACGTGGCGGTAAGGTAAGAGTATGCCTAATAATGACGTGAATTTGAGTACAGCTGAAGCGCTTGATATTGCTGCTGAACGTTTGTCCATTGTGCGATATGTTTTTTTGGTGCAAATTGAAGATGGTATTGCTTCTGCATCGCAACGTTCATCGCTTGAGTATGCTGACGCAGTGTTAATGGGTTGGCCAGATTCTGATTCGAATGATGTGACTATTCCTGATGAAACTTCGTTTAATAATGTTCTTAAAAATGTTCGCAATATGGAAAAGAATATTATTAAGTTTAGCGAATTAGAACGTGATCATGATATTGATGGCATGACATCCATGCTTGCTAAAATTTCGGAATCTGTAGCGAAAATTCGTGGTGCATATCAACCAGATTTCCCTCTTCCAACTTTTGCCGAAATCCAGCGTGTCGTAAAAGATGAGTGGGATGAAGAAATGGGCAATATTAATCCGGATAGCGCAAATGTTGCATCTGGGTTAGTGAATGAAACTCAAGTGGAAGACAAGGAATCTGAAGCGAATGAGTCCTGAAATTCACGAAGATGCAGAACGTCGCATGTCTGACCTATTTCATGGCGCGTTTACTGGTAAAGAAGCGGCTCCTCCTGCGGTTGTGAATTCAGTTCATAAACGTACTTCTACTCGTGGCAATGTGCACGAGCGTCAGCGCATTGGAATTATGGGCGGCACATTCGATCCAATACACAATGGTCACTTGGTTGCTGCTTCAGAAGTTGCTTGGGTTTATGATCTTGACGAAGTTATTTTCGTTCCTACCGGTAGGCCTGTTTTTAAGCTTGATAAAAAAGTTACGAATGCAGAAGATCGTTATTTAATGACTGTTATTGCAACAGCCTCAAATCCAAAGTTCACTGTTTCTAGGGTTGATATTGATCGCCCTGGAGTTACTTATACTATCGATACTTTGCGAGATATACGTGCTCAACATCCTGATGCGGAACTTTTTTTTATTACTGGAGCTGACGCTATTGCTGAAATAATGCAATGGAAAAATGCGCGCGAAATGTGGAATTTGGCTCGATTTGTGGCTGTTACTCGTCCTGGCTATTCGAGGCCAGAAAAGTTAGCAGATTCTAATTCTCCGTTAATGCCTCGCCAAATGCATACGAATGATACTGGTATTGCAGCGAATCGTGACGATATGGTTCATTGTGATTCTACGCATTTGCCGGTTGATATTTTAGAGATTCCAGCGTTGTCTATTTCTTCTACTGATGTTCGTCGTCGAGCTGAGCATGGTGAGCCGGTGTGGTATTTAGTTCCAGATGGAGTAGTTCAGTACATAGTTAAGCATGGTTTGTATCGTGCGTAATTATTGATTTTGTAGGCTTGTCGTTTATCGTCTGTGCAAAAAGTTAGTATTGATTATGTTCATTTCGCGAATTAAAGCGAACTAATGTTTGGAGATATGGTGAGCATCGTCCTTGAAGGAAAGCCAGATAAAAACCTTGTTCTCGTTACCGGTCGCGCACATCCGAAGCTTGCTCGTGATGTAGCTGATCAGCTTGGAATTGATGTACTTGAAACTACGGCATACGATTTTGCTAATGGTGAAATGTATGTTCGCTATACGCAATCTGTGCGTGGTACAGATGTATTCGTTATTCAAAGCCACAGTGATCCTGTTAACAAGTCCATTATGGAACAGTTAATTATGATTGACGCTTTGAAGAGGGCTTCTGCTCGTTCAATTACTGCAGTATGCCCGTTGCTTGGTTATTCTCGACAAGATAAAAAGCATCGCGGTCGTGAACCTATTTCTTGCCGCTTGATGTTTGACTTGCTAAAGACTGCTGGTGCTGATCGCATTATGAGCGTCGATTTGCATGCAGCTCAGTCTCAAGGATTCTTCGACGGTCCTGTTGATCACTTGATTGCTATGCCAGTTTTGGTTGATTACGTACGTGATCGTTTCCGCGATGATCTTGCTAATGTGACTGTTGTGTCTCCTGATGCTGGTCGTATTCGCGTAGCAGAACAGTGGGCTCAGCGCTTAGGCGGCGGTCCTTTGGCTTTTGTGCACAAAACTCGCGATATCACTTGCCCTAATAAGACGGTTGCAAATCGCGTCGTTGGTGATGTTGCTGGACGCGATTGCGTTATGGTTGACGACTTGATCGATACTGCAGGAACTATTGCAGGAGCTTGCAATGTGTTGAAGGAAGCTGGAGCTAAGTCTGTTACAGTTGTTGCAACTCACGGCGTGCTTTCTGGTCCTGCAGTCGAACGTTTGAAGTCTTGTGGTGCTAGGGAAGTTGTTTTGACTGATACTGTGCCTATTCCAGAAGAGAAGCGTTGGGATGGTTTGACTGTTCTTTCAATTGCTCCGCTTCTTGCAAGCGCTATTAAAGCAGTGTTTGAGGATGGTTCGGTTGCTAAGCTTTTCGACACTTATCCTGAGCATCACGGACAAGGATTCTTATTTGCTTAAGTATTGATTTAGTGCGGTTTGCTTTTCGGCACGCCAATTTGACGTTTTTCGATATTATGGCATAATAGTGACTTGGCGGTTTTTCCGCCGTTCCCTCATGGTGTAATGGCAGCACACGGGTCTTTGGAACCCTTTGTCTTGGTTCGAATCCAGGTGAGGGAGCTTACTTGAAGCGCTACTCGTTGAATCGGGTGGCGTTTTTTGTTTTGAACGCTGCTAATAAGTAATAGAATTACATACAGCGAAATTTATTGAAATAGTATAAGGAGCGTATGCGTGGAAAAGCATGATGTAACTGCGGCAATAATTTTGGCAGCAGGCGATGGGACGCGTATGCGTTCAGAAACTCCAAAAGTACTACATCCATTTGCTGGTAAAACATTTCTCAATCGTGTTATGGATGCCATGAATGGCGTAAATCCTAAAAAACTAGCTGTAGTTGTGCATGCTCAGGCTGAACGCGTAGCTGCTGCTGCTGTTAGCTATAACGAAAATGTGCATATTGTAAATCAGGACGAAACTCCTGGAACCGGCAGAGCAGTGCAATGTGCTATTAAAGATCTTAACGAAATTGCTAAAAACGAAACTGGTGAAGCATTAAAAGGAGCTGTGCTGATTGCCGCAAGCGATATGCCGCTACTTGATACGCAAACTTTGCAGTCTTTAGTTGATTTTCACAATAATAATAACAATGTGGCAACAGTTCTTACAGCAGTATTAGACGATGCAACTGGCTACGGCCGTATTGTGCGCGAAGCAAACGGTGACGTTTTGCGTATTGTTGAGCATAAAGATGCAAATGCTGGAGAGCTTGCTATTCATGAAGTGAACACTTCTGTATATGTATTCGATGCGACTGTATTATGTGACGCGATTGCAGATCTTAACTCTCAAAATGCTCAAGGTGAGTTCTATTTGACTGATGCTTTGGAACATGCTCGAAAGTTTGGTCATGTTGGTGCAATGTCTGCTCCAGATCCGCTTACTGTAGAGGGCGTAAATAATCGTGTGCAATTAGCTGCGCTCGCAAAAGCACATAATAAGCGCGTGTGTGAAAAATGGATGCTTGAAGGTGTAACTATTCTCGACCCTGATACTACTTGGATTGAAGATAGTGTTACGCTCGCACAAGATGTTACTGTGCTTCCTGGGTGCTTCCTTCAAGGTCGTACTACGGTTGCAAGTGGTGCTGTAGTTGGCCCTTACACGACTCTTATTGATGCGCAAATTGATGAGGATGCTGTGGTTGAACGTTCGCGTGTACAGGAATCGCATATTTGTAGAGCTGCAAACATCGGTCCTTGGACGTATTTGCGTGCAGGAAACGTACTTGGTGAGGAAAGTAAGGCAGGAGCTTTCGTAGAAATGAAGAAAGCTCATATTGGAAATGGCACTAAAGTACCTCATTTAAGCTATATTGGCGATGCTGATTTGGGTGAGCATACGAATATTGGCGGCGGTACGATTACTGCAAATTATGACGGAGTGCATAAGAATCATACTACGATTGGTTCTGGTGCTCACGTTGGCGCAGGAAACCTGTTTGTAGCACCGGTTACTGTGGGAGATGATGTTACTACCGGCGCTGGATCGGTGGTACGTCACGATGTTCCGGCTGATTCTATGGTGTACTCGGAAAATACTCAGCACGTTGTAGAGGGCTGGAAGCCAGCTTGGGAACGCTAAAAAGCGTTTGTTGGAGAATTAAGGAGTAGTAACATTATGACAGCTTTAGAAAGCTCAATTAGTGCAATTCGTATTGCTGCCGCTGCTGCAGACCGTTTGAAAGCAACGAACGAGCAGGCTTTTGATGTAAGCGATTTGCTTGGTATTACAGATGCTATGTTAGTTGTTTCTGCTTCAAATGAGCGTCAAGTATTAGCTGTTGCAGAAGAAATCGAAAAAGACTTGTACTTGAAAGACAACAAACGCAAGGCTTTATCTCGTGAAGGCTTGGAATTAGCACAGTGGATTTTGCTTGATTTTGGCGATTTTGTGGTTCATGTAATGCATGAGGAAGCACGAGCATTCTACCGCTTGGAACGCCTGTGGAATGATTGCCCGGCAATCGATTTGCAACTGCCAGAGCATGCTAGCGAAACTGAAGATTCTAGCAAAACTGAAGATTCTAGCGAAACTGAATAATAAGAAGAAAGTACGGTACAAACCATGGTTGATTTCGTAGAAAATGTTGCGAGTAACGTAAATAATTCCATTAATAGTGCGCATGAAGGAATTGCTCGTTCTGTTATGCTTATTCGCCACGGTCAAACTCCGTATAATGCACAGTTCCGTTTGCAAGGCATGATTGATATTGCTTTGGATGAGTCTGGAATGGATCAGGTGACTCGCTCTGGAAAAGCTTTGCGCGTGCTTTTTGGTGCTTCTGATTTAGAAGATCCAAAGGACCCGAACAGCACTGAACACGTGCGCATTACGCCGGAAGAAGCGGACGCGAGTTTTGTGGCGATTGTTTCTCCACTTATTCGTGCTCAACAGACTGCTCATGCTTTTGCAGATAAGATTGGGCTTCATGTGCATGTTGAAAATGGTGTGCGCGAGCGTTTCTTTGGCGAGTGGGAAGGTTTGAATCGTCAGCAGATTAGCGAGCAGTGGCCGGAAGATTTCAAAGCTTGGGTTGAAGGTAAAAGCGGAGAGCTTCGTCATGGTGCTGAAGCTAAGCAGGAAGTAGGAGAGCGCGCTGCTGCTGCAGTAGAAGATTGGGCTCGCAAAACTGGCGCAGACCGTGATTTGCTAGTATTTTCACATGGTTCCTGTCTTTCGCAAACTGTTCATAAGCTGCTTGGATTAGATAAAGTAGATCCTTCTTACAAGACGATTGGCGGCATGGGAAACGGTCGTTGGGCGCGCTTAATTCCAAGTCTTAACGCTGATGGTTCGATTCATTGGCGTTTGGATGCTTATGATCAAGGTCCTGCAGCTGACCCTACAAGCCAGCGTCTTATTCGCATTTGGGGTGCTGCGTAATCTCTCCTTTACCGCTTAATTACCGAAAGCTACCGTTTAGCGATTTTGTAAAGACAGACTATTTACAGTGCCGTATAGTCAAAATTACAAAACAAAAAGCTAACAAACGCTAACAGTAGTGTACGGAAAGGAGGCTTGATGAAAGTAACTATTGCTATCGTTCCGCCTGAGGAAGAGCAGTCAGTTCAGTTGTCAATTCACAATATTGACGATGAGCTTAAGCACATTATCGCTCAGTTACAAAGCATTGACTCCAATGATGCAAATGTAAGAAGTGCTGAAAATAATACTGAAATTAATACTTCAGATAAGTTGAGCAACAATAATCCATTCATATACGGTTATATTAACGATTCGATTATTGTTATGCATGAGCCAGATGTGATTATGATTTGCGTTGAAAATTCGCGCGTAATCATTCACGGTGATAAAGGCGAGTGCGTGTCTTACAAGCGCCTAATGGATTTTGACAATCCGCAATTCGCGTCGTTTGTGCGCATATCTAAATCCGCAATCGTGAACTTGAATCGCATTGTTCGAGTTGATCCAGGATTTGGTGGAAGTATGAGCGTAAAAATGGACGATGGAAGCGTTGAGTGGATTAGTCGCAGATGCTTAGGTGGGTTCAAAAAGCGCTTAGGGATGTAGTTATAGTAATAACGAATGTAGCTAGAATGTAGTCAAATATAAAACTATCAAAATTTTAATACTGATTTTTTTAATACTAGATTTTAATACTTAAAAGGAAGCGATTATTATGGAAAAGCAAGTTGCAACATTAGGTAAAACAATGGTAAAAAACATTGTTAAAGGCATTGGCATAGGGTGCACTATTTTTACAGTAATGTCTTTTATATCAAGTCTGTTAGCGCATAGTGAGGTTGGAAATAGAATTGCATCTTATGCTGTAGCATCGTTTGTTATAGGCATAGGATATGGAGTGTTCGCTATTTTTTGGTCGAATGAACGCATGTCAAATTTTGCAAAGTTCGTTTTTGCGCTAGTTCCGCCAATTGCTATTCAGTTTATTGTATCGGTGATTGTTGGATGGATTTCGTTCAAAGATGAGCCAGCGGTGATTTGCGGATGGATTGCGTTCACTGTTATTTTACCGATTCCTATTGCTGCAATAATTTATTACTTCGAGAAGAAGAAAGCGAAAGAAATGAACGCTAGACTGAAAGCATTGCGTAAAGAAAGCAAGTAAATTAGTGACAACTAAATAATCAAGTAAAGAATTGAGTGGTGTTCATCTTCGCCGTTGAGGACGAACGCCACTCGATATTGTATGACGCCTACTATAGACGTACTAATTCGGCGTTTTGCGCGACGACCTGCCTGAGCGTTTAAAGCGTAGCGCGCGAAGGCAACTCGGAGCGGAAACTCGCTTAAGTTGGGAGTCCAGTGGACTTCCAACGCGAGTTTCGTAGTGAGCGCGTTACCCGCGCGAGCGTCCGCGCTCAGTGCGAAAAATCTCAAATCTCTACCGCACTAATATCCACACGACTGAATGACGACGCATTAATCTTTTGCAATAGTTTTGCCGGCAGTAGCTCCAGAAGTCAAGTCCTGAATCTCAGTGATTTCCATAACTGGAACTGCAGCTGGCTTCTTCGTACCTTTTTCTTCGGCCACACGTACCTGTTCTTCGTAAATCGCGTCATCAGTGTGAAGAGTTACTGTTCCGCGGAAGCGATAGCCTTTCTTTTTTGCCAAATTAGCAACTGCTACAACCAGCTGGCTGCCGTCTTGCAAGTTCTTATAATGCTGACCTGCAGTGCGCTCGTGGTAGGCAAGGTGGTTGTCGTCGAGTACGAACATAGACATTTTTGGTCCCAAATCAAGCTCGCCATCTTTGCTTACTGTTGCAATCCAAGCCAAATTATTCGCAATAAATTCTTTCATATCTGCGCTAAGAGTTGCCATAATATTCCTTTCCTAACAAGATTGCGTACTTTCTTCGTACGCAATTTATAAGCCTACATTGCTACATTACGCTGATTTAAAAGTGTATACGAGCGTGTAGCGTAAAAAAATTGTAAGTTGTGATATAAATCACCCAATTCTTCAATAGTTTCGTGGGCGAAATTTATACAGCAAAATACTTGATTGCCACTGTTTTCTGGAGCGTATATCGGAAATTTTACGAAAGAACGCCAGAAAGTTGTACTTTTCACGATTTTACGGCTATTCTGTCTATTTTATAAGCTAAAACGCTTTATAAAAGAAAAATTTTAAAGAATCAACTTTTATAGTTGAAGGGGAACATTATGAAGGTGAAATATGAAACAGCTAAATCTATAGCTGAACCGCTTTCGGATAAATCGGGCATGCCTCAAGGCAAAAGTGTTCGTACTGCTCAGATTATGTTGTTGATTTGTGCTGCTATTTGGGGTGGCAGCTATGTTTCTTCAAAATATGCTCTTGAAGTGTTTCCTGTGCAATGGCTTATGGGCGTTCGTATGGTTGGAGCTTGCACAATTATGGCTGTTATTTTTTTCGGTACACTTCGTAAAACTTTTACAAAAAAGCTTATTGTTCCTTCTTTACTAACTGGAATTACGTATTATGCTACTTTAATTTTGCAAACTGAAGGGTTACGTTCAATTGATCCAGGCCGTAGCGCGTTTTTGACAGCAGCATATTGCGTAATTACGCCATTTTCTGCTTGGTTAATCGTCAAGAAAAAGCCAACTCTTTTAGGATTAGTAGCTGCAGTTATGTGCGTTGCTGGAGTAGGTTTTGTGGCATTAAAGCCTGGAATGCTTGTTCTCACATTGTCTTATGGAGATTTCCTTACTTTATTATGTGCTGCAGTTTTTGCTTTTAATCTTACGTTCCTTGCGTATTATTCTCGTAAATATAATCCAGTTACGTTAACTTTTGGGCAATTTGTTGTTTCAGGCGTACTTTTTGTAGCTGGTGCGCTTATTTGTGAGCCTTTGCCAAACTTTAACGCTGCTGATCATTTCTCTATTTTTGCTAATATGTTCTACCTTACGGTAGTAGTAACAGTAGTTGCACAAATTATGCAAAACTATAGTTTGGTGAATCTTTCTACTGCAAACGCTTCTGTGATTATGTGCACTGAAAGTTTGTTCACGCTTTTATTCTCTACTGTTCTTTTTCATGAGCATGTTTCTAACATGGCTTTTGTGGGATTTGCTTTAATATTTGCTGCAATTATTACTGCAAGCTTAGGTGAGCATTATTGTGATAAAAAAGCGAATTGTGAGCTTTCTTATAAAGATAGAGATTTTGAGGTTGCTAAGTCTTAGGCATTTCAGTTTTGTGTAGCTAAGTTTTATGTATATAAGACTTGTGATTTTGTTGTAAGAATGCTCTGGCAATACTGTGCAATTTTTGCGTAGAGTGATACCATCATTGTTGTAATGATGTTGGTAGTGGAATTTGCATATTTGCCATGCGTTTTGGCATTATATTCGCATAAATAGTTAAGGTGCATAAGTGAAGAATTTCTTCAAAGGCATATCGTTTACGCAAGTATTAGCTGGATCGCTCGCTGCAGTGACTTCGTTTTTACTTGCTTCTAAAATTGGTATTGCTGGTTCAGTTATTGGCGTAGCTATTGGTTCTATTGTCTCAGCAGTAGCATCACAGTTGTATCAGAATGTTATTCACGCTTCATCGCGTAAACTTTCGGAAGTAAATCCGAATACTTCTACAGAACAGTCTAATTTTAGTAATGTGTCAGATTCTAGCGTGCGTTCAAATGGTTTAGAGAATGTTGATTCTAAAAGAATTGGAGATGATATTCATATGCAATATTCATCAAATTCGTTGCAATGTAATACTGATCCTTCAGATGACAAAAATATGACTGTTCAAGATGCAAGATTTGGACGCACTGTTAGTTCGCAAGTCCGTAATCCAGAATTAGAAAATACGCGTATTTTGGAATTGTCGAAATTACGTGAACAGCATGAAGAAGACATGGAACTGTCGGAGGGCACAATTCCAGAGCCGGTGCCGTTATCTAAGGTTGTTAGTGAAAACTACGGTTACTCTTCTAGATCTTACCAAAATAGAAACGATCATCGTACAACAATTGTTGTTGCTGTTATAAGTGCTCTTATAGCTGTTATTGTTACTGCAGGTGCTGTTCTTTTGTTTACACAAGGAAAAGGCACAGACAATATTGATAAGCCTGAAGAAATTAGTCATGAGCAACAGCAAAATCAACCGCAACCTAAGCAACGTCTTAATACGAATACTAATCAAGACCATAAGAAATCTCATGATGATTCTGATAGTAAAGATGCTAATAAAGACGAAAATGATGAGCATAGCAATGAAAACGCAGCTGGCTCAACAGGTGGTCATTCTGATAATGATTTAGGTAGTGACACTAACAATGATTCAGGAACGAATTCAGGTGATGCTGCTAGTGGGAATAGTGGATCGGGTGCTGATAGTTCTGATGCAGGTGCTGGATCTGCTGGATCTTCGGGATCTACTGGTTCTTCAAACAATGTAACTTCTCCTGGTAATGGTGATCAATCTGGAAGTGCCAATGGTAACTAGTTCTTGAATTGGTTTGCCGAATTGGTTCTTGAATTGGTTTTCAAATTGGCGACTAAATTGTTAGTAGAATTCGCAGAATTTTTGGAATTTGTAAGTTGAATTCGACACGCCGCATTTGGATAGAGCGGCTATTTGTTGTATTCTATCAAAGGTTCGTTTGAACGGCATAAGTAAAAACGGGGCTATGGCGCAGCTGGTAGCGCATCTCCATGGCATGGAGGGGGTCGGGGGTTCGAATCCCCCTAGCTCCACAAATTTTAAACGTCACTTCTCATGAAGTGGCGTTTTTTGTTATTATTTTTCGATTTTTATGCGCCACGCCGTATTTTTTACTGTTTGTCTGCAAGTCGTACTAATAATGAACACCATCGACCAGAGGTCGCGCTCGACAAGAGTAATAAGCATGAGCTAGGGAAGCGTTAATTGCTTACAAAAGGGGAGAGCGCCGAAGTTTACTGCTTAATCCCAAAAGTAGTGAGCTGGGACTTGGCTTAATATACCAAGGACTGTCGCAGCGAGTCGGCATTCGCTGCGGAGAGCTATCGACACGCTTGCTTTTGCTTGCTTGTTTTGCCTCTGATTGTCATGAAAGGAGGAAAAATGAGTAGCTCATTATCATCTACTGCTGTACAGAATACTCAGCAGAATACTCAGCAAAATAACGATGTCCATAGAGGATTAAAAACCCGCCATATTTCCATGATTGCTTTAGGTGGCAGCATTGGCACCGGCTTATTCGTTGCTAGTGGTGCAACAATCCATATGGCTGGTCCTGGCGGCGCTTTGCTCGCTTATGGTGCGATTGGCATTATGGTCTACTTCCTTATGACTTCCCTTGGTGAAATGGCCACTTTTATGCCTATTAGTGGATCGTTTGCATCGTATTCTGGACGTTTTATTGATCCTGCACTCGGTTTCGCAATGGGCTGGAACTATTGGTTTAATTGGGCTATTACGGTTGCAGTGGACGTTAGTACTGCAGCAATAGTTCTGCAATACTGGTTCCCAACAGTGCCAATATGGATTTTCTCGCTGTCGGTTCTTATGCTTATTTTGGTTATCAATGTGCTTACAGTTAAGTGCTTTGGAGAAACCGAATACTGGCTTTCTATTATTAAAGTGTTGGCAGTAATCGTATTCCTTGTTATCGGTTCGCTTACGATTGTTGGCATTGTTGGCGGCAAAGCGCCATTCTTGCAAAACTTCACTCATAAGGACGCTCCATTTGCAGGCGGTGTTCCTGCAGTGTTGTGTGCTTTCGCTATTGCAGGCTTCTCTTTCCAAGGAACTGAGCTTATTGGTATTACTGCAGGTGAGTCTGCAACTCCAGAAAAGAGTATTCCAAAGGCTGTAAAGCAAGTGTTCTGGCGTATTCTTCTTTTCTACATTCTTGCAATTTTCGTTATTGCTTGCATTATTCCTTATACTGACAAGAACTTACTTGGTTCTGATGTAACTGATATTGCTATTAGCCCATTCACGCTCGTGTTCCAGCGTGCAGGTCTTGCAGCTGCTGCAGCAGTTATGAATGCTGTTATTTTGACTTCTGTTATTTCTGCAGCAAATTCCGGCATGTATGCTTCAACAAGAATGCTTTATTCACTCGCAAAAGAAGATAATGCTCCAAAAGTATTTGGCAAGGTAAGTCTTCGTGGTATTCCTGTTCCTGCGTTGATTGCTACATTTGTAGTTGCTTTATTTACTTTCTTTATGAGTATTTTTGGCGATCAAATATACATGTTCCTGGTTGCTGCAAGTGGTTTGACTGGTTTTATTGCTTGGGCTGGTATTGCTGCAGCTCATTATCGCTTCCGTAAGGCATACTTGGCTCAAGGTCATTCCTTAGATGAATTAGTTTACCGAGCAAAGTGGTATCCGTTTGGTCCTATTGTTGCGTTCTTCTTATGCATTCTTGTTATTGTTGGTCAGGATTTGCATTCATTTGCAACGCTTAACTGGCAGGCTATTGGAATCACGTACATGTCTGTGCCGCTATTTATCGTTCTATACATTGGTTATAAGATTAAAAATCATACTCGAGTAATTCCTCTTGAAGAAGTCGATTTAACTCATGTTCGAGTAGCAAAATGAACGAATAGTTTATAAAGTTCAACATCGTTTACGATGTAGAGTTAGATAATGTAAAAGCTCCCAGCGTATATCACTGGGAGCTTTTACATTGAGTCAGATAACAGAGCAATATGTTTTATGGTTGTTGTGAACCTGCTATTATGTCCGGGGCTGGTTTTTTATCTGAGGAATCTTGTTCGCCCTTTTTTGCTTTACCATCCGGATCTTTTTGACCATCATTTCCTTTAGGTTTTTCAGCACCAGCTCCGTCTCCGCTGTCTTTTTTGTTCTTATCTTTTTCTTGTTCTTTTTCTTTGTTTTCTTTGTTTTCTTTGTTTTCTTTGTTTTCTTTGTTTTCCTTCTTTTCTTTGTTTTCCTTCTTTTCCTCAGTCTTCTGTTTCTTAGTGTCTTGAGTATTTGTCGTCGGCGCTGGTGTTGGCTTTGGCTTTGGTGGGACAACATTTGAACGCTGAATTACAATTCCAGTCGATTCATTTATCTCTTGCTTCTTTGTTTCTTCGTCTTGTTTGTCTTTGTCTTTATCTTTATCTTTTTTGTTATTTTCATCGATTAATGTAACAGCCAACTCGCGCACTCTTTTTGCTTTGACTGCATACCATTCAGAAGCAGCTAAAGCTTCTGCGCTTTGGGAACCAAGTTCTTCAGGAGAGTTTGCTGTGCAAGATACTGCGTCAGGAACCTTTTCGCTCATGATTTTAGCAAGTTCTTTTGCGTTATCAGAGTCACCTTTTGTGAGATCCGTTATTACGCTGTTGTGTACTAAACTTTTCCATACGGCATTGGCTTTAGAAACTTGTGCAACTTTTATCTCGCACTGTTTGCGAGCTGCTTTAGTGCGTTCAGTCTGCTTCATGTACCAAAGTGTGCCAACTGTGCCAAGAGCTAAAGCTAGCACAACAATTCCCACAATGAGAATAATGAGCTTTTTCTTTTGACTCTTTTCAACACTATCGGAGCTATGTTGATTCATATTTGTCCTCTGTTATCTATTGCTGCTCAACATTAGCGCATTTGAATACGCAACTTGTTTATATAATACGCCAAAATGTTTATGTTAGCCACGCTCATGAGCGCTAAACAATCAAGATTTTGCTTGTGGATGCAAGTCGTAATATTTAACGCAAAAAGCCACTGGAAAACCAGTGGCTTTATGGCTCCTGCGGCTGGGCTTGAACCAGCGACCATTCGATTAACAGTCGAACGCTCTGCCAACTGAGCTACGCAGGAATATCTTGTGCTCAACTAAGCGCTGTGCACAAGACATTTATATTACACGGAATTTTCAAAGATGCAAATATGGCGTGTTTTGGCGTGTCGAAATAGTGATTATAAGCATATGTTTTATCCACAATGCTTTAAAAGCTTATGATTTTCGCAAATTAGCTGCAAAACTTTTATAAAAGTCGTTTTATAAAAATATGGATGGGGAATATATGTGTATTCGCAAAAATTATGGATTATATTACAAAATATCTGCCTGTTTGGGGATTTTTATAATCTCAGTTATTTTATTAGATGCGCTGTTTTTACAACCCGAAATTTCGCAAAATAATCATCATCTTAAATATTATGTTGTAGAATCTGCTGTGACATGTTGCCACAAGTGTGCTCTTTCTAAAGGTGATTATAGTGAAAAAACATGCAAGTCAGCTATGCAATGGCCTGTGAAACCTGCACAAATAGTAAAAGCTTTTAATCCTCCGCCTAAACCTTGGATGGCTGGGCATCGTGGCGTAGATTTAGCTGCAAGCACAGGGACTCCTTTATTTGCGCCTGCAGATGGCGTTATTAGTTTTGCTGGTAAAGTCGCTGGTAAATCAGTTGTGACTATTAGGCATGGTGAACTGACATCCACTTTTGAGCCTGCTGTAACAAAGTTTAGCGTTGGTGTTTTTGTGAAAAAAGGTCAGAATTTTGCACATGTCGAAGGAGATTCGGACCATTGCGGCACAACTTGTGTGCAGTGGGGTTTAAAGCGTAAAAATCGCACATATGTTAATCCTGAAAGAATGACTGTTAAGCGTCGCATTGTGCTTAAGCCTGTGGAATGAGCAAAATAATATATTTATATCGTAGATATTTGTAGATAAATGAACAAAATTGATTACAATCTTGTAGATATTCGCATATGCGAAGGCTTGCAAATCGCGTATAGTAAAGATATACGTCAATTCAGCAGATAGAGGAGCTAATATGCAAGAATATTCTCGTCCACTTGATGAGTCTATTAATACAGATGTTAATGTTTTCTCACTGCTAGAAGAGCGAGCAGAGCGCAATCCTAATGGTTCTTTGGTTGAATACGTTGGAACTGACGGCGTTTGGAAGTCATATACTGCTGAAGAATTTAGAGATAAGGTAATAGCTGTTGCTAAAGGCTTTATTGCTAGAGGAGTAATGCCTGGTGACGCTGTGTCAATTATTGCTCACACTTCATGGCAATGGACAGTTCTTGATATGGCTATTATGTCTATAGGCGCATTGACAGTGCCAATTTATGAAACAAGCTCTTCGCTGCAAATACAACATATTGTTCAAGATTCTCAAGTATGTTCAATATTTGTGGAGTCTCCTGAAATGTTGCCAAAAGTAGAGGCTGTTCAGGAAGAATGTCCTACTCTTCACGACGTATATGTAATGAATCGTGGTGCTATCGACGCGTGCATTGAATACGGTAAAGCAGTAACTGATGCTGAATTTTATGAGCGAGTGCACGCTGTTAATGGAAGTGACATAGCAACAATTGTATACACTTCAGGTTCAACTGGTGAGCCAAAAGGAATTGAGCTTACTCATAGCAATTTTGTTTTTATTGCTAAATCAGGTGTTATTTCTATGCCAGATATTGCGATAAAAGACAGCCCGCGTCTTTTGCTGTTCTTGCCTCTTGCGCACGTTTTTGCTAGGTTTATGCAATTGTTCTGCTTTGCTGGAAATATAACTCTTGGTTTGACGAGTAATTTGAAAACTGTATTGTCTGATTTTCAAACTTTTAAACCAACATTTATTCTTGGTGTTCCACGCATTTTTGAGAAGATTTACAATGCTGCTTCTCAAAAAGCAGGCAGGGGAGTAAAAGGTTTTATTTTTGCTTATGCGTCTAAGGTTGCTCGCGAATGGTCTCGCGCTCAGCAGTCTAGTTCAATGGTTCCTCCAATGCTTGCTCTTAGCCATTCAATATGTAAAAAATTAGTGTATGCTCCACTACTACACGTATTTGGAGGCTCTGTTTCATACGCTATTTCGGGCGGCGCTCCTTTAGATTTGTCGATTGCGCATTTCTTTAATGGCATTGGTTTGCCTCTTCTAGAAGGCTATGGAATGACAGAAACTTGTGCACCTTCTATGGTGAATCCTACGACAGGTTATCGCATTGGTACCGTTGGTTTGCCTGTAAAGGGTGTATCTGTTGCTATTGCTGACGATGGTGAATTGTGCATTAAGAGTCCTGCAGTATGCAAAGGCTACCATAATAATCCTGAGCTTACCAAACAGCAGATTGTAAATGGCTGGTTGCATACGGGAGATTTTGGGTCTTTAGACGATGACGGTTTTGTGCGTATTACAGGCAGAAAGAAAGATCTTATTATTACTGCTGGCGGTAAGAACTTATCTCCAAATGCGTTAGAAGCTTCATTAATGTCTTCACCTATTATTTCTCAAGCTGTTGTTATTGGAGACAGGAAGCCGTTTGTTTCAGCAATTATTGCGCTCGATTTATCAGAAGTAAATACTTGGCTTTCTTCGCGTGGCGCATGCCCTGTACGTTCTTTAAAAGAGGCTTCACGTAACGGTATTGTGCGAGCAGAAGTTGAGCGTGCTGTTAGCAAAGCAAATGAGCTAGTTTCTAGAGCTGAGTCTATTCGCAAGTTCGAAATAGTTCCAGATGAGTTTACTCAAGCAAACGGTTTGATTACGCCAAGTTTAAAGGCGCGTCGTCAAGTTGTTGTAGAGCGTTATAACGACCTTATCGAACATGTTATTTATGCTCCACGCAAACGTTAGCTGCGTGTAAATTCGTGGAATATAACTTGAAGTTAGCCTGAAGCTACAGATTGCGTTCCACAAATTATATTTCACAACTTGCATCTAAAAATTGTATTTACAAGCCTGCGTCTGCTAATGATACGTAGCCTGGGTCAATTAAACGTGACTTTAGATTTGTTGCGCTTACTGCCACTAGTCGCTCGTTAACAGTAGGGACAGTTTCCCCGTGTTCAATTTTTGTTTGCACTGTAGCGATTTTTTTGTCAAGTTTACCGTTTCTGTTCAAAGAATAACAAGTAGCAGTAAGATCTTGAACAATCTGCTTATGATTTTCTATAGTTGTCATCCATTGCTTTCCGCTCACAATGTTTGGCATAATATTTTTGTACGCGCCATAACCAGTTATTACTGGCCATTTCTTTGCTTCTGATTCTTCTTCCTCATCTTTTTTCTGCTGTTGTTGTAACTCTTTTTCGGTTTTCTTCGCAGAATCTTTTGGAGCAGGAACTGGTCTTTTATTAAGATCTCGTTTCCCTATGAAGTTTCCGATAACGTCCGGCAAATTGAAAGATGGGTTTATATCTGCTGCGCTTCCTTCATAACCGAGATCGTTTAGTGCTTGTACGGCTTGTAAAGCAATTTGATCATCGAGTGCAATAATTCCATCAACGCGATGCCTTGAGTGTGAAAAAAGACTTGTACTTCTCGTAATTCGTTTTGTTAACTCATTTTTCACAGAGTCAGCTACATCTGCGTCGAAAGCAACATTGGTCCAGTCTTTTTCGCTACTATTCACATTCAGTCTTCCAGAAGTGCTTATTAATGTCCCCGAAGCAAAATATGGTCTCAAAACTTTCCAAATGCCAGCGAATGCTTCTTCAGCAAAATCATCATGGAATGCTGTTTCGCTATTTGCATGCGTATTGTTGTTAGAATCATCATCCTCGCTTGCTTCGTCGCTGTTATTTTGTTGATTATTATTGTTTGCATTAATATTTTTTTGATTGTGACATGGCAAAAGAACTTCAATGTAGCGTGGATTTTCTTTAGTTGCACGATCTAGAGCGATTTTTTGTACCAGAGTTGTTGCTTGAATTTCGCCAATGGTTCTTGCGTCAGATAAATGGAACATCACATCAGGTTTGAAACCGCTAACACGTCGTGAGAGCATAACAACGTGTATTCCTGCCTTTTTTGCTAGGCTAAGTGATGATGCCAATCGTTTTTCTGCATTAAGCTCATCTTTGGATGATTGAGAGTTATCGGCATTTTGTAAATTTAAGTCCTGAGTATTTGATTTTTGCGTATTTTCAGAATTAGACGCAGGTAATGTTGCATAATCTCCATAGTTATTATTGCCGTTTTTGTTAGTCCATGGAGCTATAACAATTGTCGTTTTGCTTAATTGTTTTTTGACTTTTGAATTTTCGGAAACAGAATTGTGCTTTTCTGAATTATTCTGTTTTGCATTGTTCAATGAGCTTAGCAAATTTACTACATAATCTTGCACATCGCGGCTTTGTTCTGAAAGGCTAGAAGAAGTTTTAGTAGTAATAGAATTATCGTCAAATCCCTTATCTTTTAACGATTTTATTAATTCTGGGACCAGTATATCCCACGTGCTTAGAGGCTTATTACGTGTTATTGCCAATCCATCTGATGGAGTAAAAACAATAACGTTACCGTGGTTCGCTTGTTCTTTATTTTCAGATTTTAAAGAAGTTTTTGTTGAACTTGCGCACGAGCTAACAACAAAAAGCATCGTAACTAATGCTGTCAGCATAACTAAAGAACGATGCATAGTTCTGTTGCACAAACGAATCATAGTAGTGACCTCTCGTTTCGTGGTCTATCTGTTGCTGTCTATATGTGTTCTACTTGTAACTATCTTCTAACATTGTATATAGCCGTGTGCTAAATACTTACATTGCTATTTTAGTGAGCAAAATTATCTTATAGAACTTTTTATAAGACTTTCGCACATATTACGGTATTCGCTCACGTAGCCTCCACCAAAGAACACGCAATGTCCTGCAATAGGGTAGAGCTGCCAAATAATCATGCGCTGCTCAAAACCTGCTTTAAGTGGATGAACAGACTGATAGCCGTCTAAAATCTGCTTAAAATAGCTGATTCCAAATAAATGAAGCATCGCTAAATCTTCTTCGCGGTGCCCACCATGTGCTGCAGGGTCGATTAGAACAGCTTCAGTGTGTTCGCCGTCTGAACTTTTAGTCCATAACACGTTTCCGCTCCACAAGTCTCCGTGAACTCGAGCAGGCTTATCTTCTGCAGCTTTTCCTAATAAATCAGGCAGCGCATCAATAACTTCGTTTGTAAGATCTAAGTCGCTTTTAGTAAGCTCTCCGCGAGCAATCCCAAGCTCAACCATAGGGCGCAATCGTCCGTCCGCAAGGTAGTCAATAACATTACTCCAAGTGCCAGTTGGCATTTCAACTGGATCACTTAAAGGTCCAAAATAGCATGTGCCATCGTAATCTGCTGGTGCTTCACCAAAATATTTTGCACCGTAATCGTGCATATGAGCGAGCGCTGCACCAAACTCAAATGCAGCAAGTGGTGTTGCTGAGTGAGTGTCAATGCGCTCAATATTAAGGTAACCGTTTCCCCAATCAAATACTTCAGCCACTCTAGGGCCGCCGTATTTGTGAGCTTCAGAAAGCCATTTTAAGCCTTTACCTTCGCATTCAAAGAAACGCTCAGGCGCGTATAATCTACTTTTCTTATATACAGCGTTGTTCATAGAAGCCTTCTTAACGTAGTAGCGCATACGAAACATGCGCTACATACTTAATAAAATATTTATTAATAAATTAAATTATTCCCAAGCTCACTATTTTACTGAAGTATTAGCACAATGAGCGATGCTGCGTTTAATTTGCAATAAGATGAGTACAATACTTACGCCAAGTAGGATGTGTCCGATTCCTGCTAAACCAGTTATGGCAAAATCTATAGATGGACTGAGATGTAGACGTAGTACTTGTGCAATTCCACGAGTAATCATCATTACTGCTGTTAGGTTGAGTCCAATATGATAAGTTATTAAGATTCTCGTAGTTTTTTCGTTACTAAAACTGAAGTTTTTCTCAACTAGTATAAGTAACAGAAAAACAACCATGCCAAGCATAAAGTAGTGTGTGTGAACTACAGCAAGCATACTTTTTGCATGGAAAGCATTAAATTTTGTAAATTCGCGATAAAAGACGCCGCCAATCATGGCGAGGACAGCATACAACAAAGACGTATTAATATAACGTTTCATAACATGATTCATAGTAACTTCCTTACGTAGAGTGATAGTCAAATATTCCTTAGTAATGTTGCTGGTGTTACAAGTGTTTGTAAGCACTATTGCATAGTATGAGTGTTTTTGTAATGCGGACATACAGTTTTAACAAATTGATATCCAAAAAGTAATCCTGCTAAGGCTAATGCGGAGCCTAATCCCGTATAAAACACGGCAATAAAGCGTTCTGGAGCGATATTTGTTGCACGAAGAACAATTCCAAAAGTCATCATAAAAGCCATGATTATAAAAGATTTAACGTCAAAGAATTTAAGGAAAAACTGCTTTTCTTCCACATAGCCGTTAATTCTTTGAGTATGTTTTTTAACGAGTTTTCCAAAAATAAGGAATTGGAATATTGCAAAAACTAATAACGATAAAGCGTAATTTAGTGGCTGCAAATAATTTGGGTATGCCAATAAGCCAATCTTAAGAATATTAAAACCAGCAGCTCCCCAAACTAAGCAAGCAATAAGAAGTAACGTATTTTTTTGTACTTTCAATTCACAACCTCTTTAATATTTATAGTTTTATTGAATTTTACCTAATTTTCTAATCTTTATTTGCTCAAAAAGTTTATTTACTATTGTAATGATTTATTTTGCGAAATAATCATAAAATCTTAATCTTGTGCGCATATTAGGAAAACTTACGTTAAAACCACATATTTTCTTAATAAAATATCAACAAAACTTGTAAAAAGTGTTGCGTAATGACGATATTAGACGCTATAGTCCTAGGGTATGAACGACAACGATCAACAGTATGCAACAGCTGACAACAAAGCTACTATTGCTGAGCCAGCTTTTCGTTACAACGCGCAGCTCGCACAAGATATTGAGCAGCGCTGGCAAAAAACCTGGGATGAACAAGGCACGTTCTGGGCTGCTAATGTTAAAGGCGATTTGAAGGATGGCGAAGGCAAGCTTGCTGACGGTCGTCCTTCTTTCTTTGCAATGGACATGTTCCCGTATCCTTCCGGCAAAGGCTTACACGTTGGACATCCTCTTGGATATTTGGCAACGGATGTTGTAAGCCGTTACCATCGCATGAAGGGTGAGAATGTTCTTCATGCAATGGGTTACGACGCTTTTGGTTTGCCAGCAGAACAGTATGCTGTTCAAACTGGTCAGCATCCGCGCATCACCACTGAGGCAAATATTGCTAATATGCGCAGGCAGTTGCATCGTATGGGCTTGAGCTTTGACGATCGTAGGTCTTTTGCAACGATTGACACAAATTATGTGCGTTGGACGCAATGGATTTTCTCGAAGCTTTATGACGCTTGGTATGACACTGATTTTGTACGCAAGGACGGCGGAAAGGGTTCTGCTCGTCCGATTGCTGAACTCGTTGATGAGTTTAAGAGCGGCAAGCGCGAAATTCCTGGTTTTACAGGCAAAAAGTGGGAAGAGCTTAATAAAGTAGAGCAAGCGGATGTATTAAACAATTTCCGTATTGCTTATATTTCTAAATCTCCTGTAAATTGGTGCCCAGGCTTGGGAACTGTGCTTGCAAACGAGGAAGTTACTGCAGAAGGTAAGTCTGAACGCGGAAACTTCCCAGTATTCCAGCGCAACCTTCGCCAGTGGTCCATGCGAATTACCGCTTACGGACACCGCTTGGTGGAAGATTTGAACACTATTGATTGGCCAGAAAAAGTTAAGCTTATGCAGCGAAACTGGATCGGCGAATCTCACGGTGCATCTGTGCACTTTGAAGTGCCATGTGCGGACGGCGAAACGCGCGATTTGGAAGTGTACACTACTCGTCCAGACACGCTTTTTGGTACAACGTTTGCGGTTGTTTCCGTAGATCACCCAATTCTTGAGCATGTTCCAGAAGCTTGGGGTGCGGACGTTCCAGAAAGCTGGAAGGGCGGTTACGCAAGTCTTAAAGAAGGCTTGGCAGAGTATCAAGCTCAAGCTCGCGCGAAGACTGCTAAAGATCGCACGGAAGATGCAGGAGCAAAAACCGGCTTGTTTACTGGTCTTTACGCAATTAATCCTGTAACTGGAGCAAAACTTCCGCTGTTTGCTGCTGACTACGTGCTTATGGGTTACGGTACAGGCGCAATTATGGCGGTTCCTGGCGGCGACCAGCGCGATTATGATTTCGCAAAAGCATTCGGTTTGCCAGTAATTTACACTGTTGAGCCTTTGCCTGATTCCGAAGAAAAGTTGGCAGATTACGAAGGTAAAGCTCCGTTTGTTTCTCACGACGGAATTGTTATTAATTCAGCAGTAGAACATACGCACAAGCTTGGTGACGCTTTGTCTATTAACGGTTTGCGCGTAGACGAAGCTATTAAAAAGGTGACTACTTGGCTTGAAGCTGCAGGCGTAGGAAAAGGTAGGGTTTCTTACCGACTTCGCGACTGGCTGTTCTCTCGCCAGCGCTACTGGGGTGAGCCATTCCCAATCGTTTATGACGAAGATGGTGTTGCTCACTTAGTGCCAGATAGCGAGCTTCCAATTGCATTGCCGGACGTTCCTGATTATCAGCCAAAAACTTACGCTCCAGACGATGCAAATTCGGAGCCTGAAGCACCTTTGAGCCGAAACGAAGATTGGGTAAAAGTTCAGCTCGACCTTGGCAATGGCGTAAAAACCTACTATCGTGACACCAACACTATGCCGAACTGGGCTGGTTCTTGCTGGTATTACATGCGCTACTTGGATCCAAACGATGCTGAGCATATGGTTGACAGCGATGAATACGACTACTGGATGGGCACAAACCGTCCAGGCAAAGAGCATGTTTCTGGCGGCGTTGACCTTTATGTTGGTGGTGTAGAGCACGCAGTTTTGCACTTGCTTTACTCGCGCTTCTGGCATAAGGCGCTTTACGACTTGGGTTACGTGGATTCTGCTGAACCATTCCACCGCTTGTTTAACCAGGGTATGATTCAGGCTTACGCTTATACGGATGAGCGCGGACAGTACGTTCCTGCTGACGAGGTTGAAGAAGGTGCTTCAAACAGCGCTGGTGAGCCAACCTTTACATGGCATGGCGAGAGCGTGAACCGCGAGTTCGGCAAAATGGGCAAGAGCTTAAAGAATATTGTGACTCCAGACTACATGTACGAGAACTACGGTGCAGATACGTTCCGCTTGTACGAAATGAGCATGGGTCCGCTTTCTGAATCTCGCCCGTGGAATACGCGTAACGTTGTTGGTGGCATGCGATTCTTGCAGCGCTTGTGGCGTAACGTTGTGAACGAAGAAACCGGAGCTTGCGTGGTAACCGACGACGCACTCGACGAGAAGACGTTGAAGGTTCTTAACAACACAATTGCAGAAGTGACTGTGGAAATGGAAGCAATGCGTCCAAATACTGCAATTGCTAAGCTGATTGTGCTTAACAACCACTTGACTTCGCTTCCTCACGTGCCGCGAGCAGCTGTCGAGCCGCTGGTTCTTATGCTGGCTCCAATTGCGCCGCATATTTGCGAAGAAATGTGGAGCAAGCTTGGACACGCAAAGTCGATTGCTCACGCAGATTGGCCTGTTGCGGATTCTCGCTACGTTGGTGAGGATACTGTTACTGCAGTTGTGCAAATAAAGGGCAAGGTTCGAGCAAAGCTTGAAGTTGACCCAAATATTGACGCTTCTGAGCTTGAAAAGCTCGCGCTAGAAGCTGTAGCTGATCGCTTGGGCGGTAAGGCTCCGCGCAAGGTGATTGTGAAGGCTCCTAAGATTGTGTCTATTGTGCCTGACGAGAGCTGAGTCGAAGCTAAAGTCTGCTTAATTAATGCTGTATTGCGCGATTTTTCGTGCTTTACAGCATTTTTTGCTTTTAACCACAGGCGCATATTTTTGTTGCGAAGTGTTATAAGTTGCCCAATAGTTAAGTTAAGAACTTTAAGAGTTGGGGGATTTATGGAAGACTTTGAGCAGAATTTTGGGCAGAATCATGAGCATAATTTTAGGCTTAATAAGCCTGCGTCTGATTTGCCTAGGAGACGAATTGCAACGTCTTTAGAAGAATTTTCTAACAGCAATTTTGATAAAAATTTTAGTGACGACTATTGCGAAAAAGCTTGTAATTCTTTTGATGAAGAAATTATAAGTAGAAAAACTCATCCTAGATTTCACATGAAGCCTGTACATACGCTTGCTTTAATGCTGATACTAGTTGCGGCTCTTTGTGCAAGCTTGACAATGCTTATTTCTCAATCCTTAACATATCAACGAGTTCAGAACGAAAAAGCAGGCGCGTTTGCAATAGAAAACGACGATACTAGTCGCGAAAAGCATTCTTTTAGCGATTTAAAAGGTAACAATAAAAATGATGATGAAGAAAAAAGTGTAAGTAATGAACTCGACGAAAACAGCGGAGGTGACGGAAGTAAAGGTAACAGAGGAAGTAAAGGTGATAGTAACGACAAAAGCGACAGTAATAACAAAAGCGACAAAAGCAACGAAAATACTGCTTCTAATCAAAGTAGCACTGGCAGAATCAATATAAACACGGCAACGCTTGATCAACTAGAAACCTTAAAAGGAATCGGTCCCAAAACTGCTGCGCGCATTATCGCTCAGCGTAAAAGAGTTGGTTATTTTCGCAGTTTAGAAGATTTGATGCAAATTAAAGGAATTGGGCCTAAAACCTTGAATAAATTCCGTGGGAATGTTGACGTCAAATAGGTGAATTATGCGAGAAAACGTAGAAAAAGTAGAAAACGTTTCTGGAAGTCGTGACTTTCGTATGATTCCTGTTGCTGCAGCGTGCTGGGCTGGGTGCTTAATTGGAAAATTCTTATGCGATTTTACTATAATTTATTGCATTTCAATAGTTTTATTCAATGCAACTATAGTTTCGATTTTTATATTTTGCAAAAAATTTAAGTTTTTTATATGGCGTAGAACAGTTTTAGTGATAATAAACGCTTTTGTAGCTGCGTTCATGCTTTCGTACATAACTCAATATGTGATATCTGGTGACGTTATTATGCGAGAAATACGCGGCAATAATCCTACTAAAGCACTGTATTCTCGAGGAAATAATGCCGGGTGCGCACATTTTGCAGAATTTACAGTAGTTACTCCTGTGCGCTCGTCTAGAAGTTTTAAAGGAGATTGCCAAGCTAATGTTCAAGTGCATAAGTTTGATGCGCAAAAAAGTTACGTTCAAGCGCGACTGTATGCGTATTCGCCAATATGCAAGCAACTTAGCTATGGTTCTAGCCTAAGCGTTCCTGTTAGCGTGAAAGCTTCGAGATTTGATAGTAGTAAGCCTGAATTGCATGTAGAAAAAACTCAACGAAATTTGCATGTTGTACAAGACTCAGACTTTTGGCACAAAGCCGTTAGTAATTTGTGGAAATCGTTTTATGACGTAACAAATAAGCTCGATATGCAAGGCAGAATGTTGGTTCCTGGAGTAACTGTTGGCATGCTTGGGCAAGAATATGTGCCAGTAGAGGATGCAAGTTCACTTGAGCCTGTCGACGAAACTTATGCGAATATGACACGTCAACATTTTCAACATGCTGGAATCATGCACGTTATGGCAGTTTCAGGCGGACACTTTTTGCTACTTAGTATGATTATTCGCAAGTTTTGCGCACGATTACTGTTGGCTCGTTGGGCTACATCTTTAATACAAATTACGTTGCAAATTGCTTTGGCTGCGATAGTTTACCCTTCTGCATCTGTGCTTCGAGCGTTAATTATGGGAATAATATCCGCTGTTGCGTGGTGTTGCAAACGTCCATACCAGTCAGTTAGTGCTTTAAGTTGGACTGTTATTGGAGTGTTACTAGTAAACCCTTCGTATGCTTGGGATTATGCTTTTGCTCTTTCTTCTGCAGCTACTTTGGGAATTGTTGTTATGGGAGTGCCGATTTCTAAAACGCTTGCAAAATATATGCCATCTTGTGTTGCTTCTGCGCTAGCTATAACGCTTTCTGCACAATTTTGGACTATGCCAGTGCAAATTCTTATGCAACCGGAAGTGTCTTTTATGTCTGTGCCAGCTAATCTAATAGTCGCTCCTCTTATGGATTGGGCAACAGTGTGCGGCTTAATTTCACTAGTTTGTGCGAGCTTTAACGATGGATTATCGCTTATTTTCGCAAGAGCTTCATCAATTGGAACAAGCTTTATGCAAAAGTGCGCGTGTTGGTGCGATGAAGTATCTTTTGGCGTGTTTCCATGGATAAAAGGTGCTGCAGGAGCGTGGGCAATGTTGTGTGCAGAATTTGTGATATTGGCTTTGTTTATGCTAGCTTTGCGAGCTTTTCGCAATAAGTATTATGCTCAAAGAGCTAGCATAATTGGTCAACTGTGGTCTGCTTCGGCAAAGCGAACATTACGAGAAGCAGAGAAAATTTTCGAAGAGTAGCAAACACGCACGCATATTCGAATGCAATATTATGATGGTTAAGAGTTGGTTGGTTTAAGGAGCATTATGGCAGCAAATAATAAGCGCGCGCAACGCGTTATGCCAGTTACGCTGGTAGTTGGAGGTGACGCTTACTTAAACGAGCTAAATGCTCGAAATGTGCGTGAAAAAGTTCAAAAAAGTGCTCCGGATGCTGAAATTATTGAACTTGATGCGTCAACTGCGGATCAGTACGCATTTGACGAAGCTGTAGGTCCTTCGCTTTTCGGTGACGGAACGATTGTAATAATAAATAATTTGCAACAAGCAGACGAGTCTTTAGTGGACGCAATCGAAAATTTCTGCAAACAAGCGCAAAATAGTGAAAATAGCGAAAATAATTTTGTAGACTCTTCTGCAACTTGGGTTATTGCACGTCACGAAGGTGGGCTTAAAGGAAAGTCTATTATTACGCGCCTTACGAAAGCTGGCGCAAACACAATTACAGTGCCGGATCTTAAAAAAGACGATGCCAAGCTCAACTTCGTTATGAGCATATTTGAGCGTCACAATCGAAGCGTTGAGCCTCAAGCAGCACAACGTCTTGTGTCAGTTTTGGGAAGTAAAACAGGGGAGCTTGCAGCATTATGCTCGCAATTATGCTTCGACTATGACGATAATCCAATAACGCTTGATATTGTCGACCGATACTTGATTGCAGATCCGCAAGTTACCGGCTTTTTTGTTGCGGATAAAGCTGTTGCAGGTCATGCAGGTTCTGCTGTGCTTGCAGCAAGAACTGCAATTGCTCAAGGAGTTGACGCCATAGCATTAATAGGTGCTTTGGCTGCAAAAGTACGTGTAATTGCGCTCGCAATGGCAATTCGCAACGGCACGATTTCTAGTGCTGAAGCGAAAGTAAACCCGTGGGCTCTTAAAATGGCAATGCGTCAGCTTGCTGGATGGAATAGTGCAGGTGTTTCTAAATGTTTGCAATCTTTAGCTTGGGCGGATGAGCAGTGCAAAGGCGGATCTAGTGATGCGAATTATGCGCTTGAAAAATGTATTATGCTCATTGCGTCTCGAGGAAATTAGAAAGCGTAAATTAAGAATCGTAAATAAGAAACGTAAATTAAGAACTGCAAATTAGAAAGATTGTGTTAAGTATGAAAGAAGAAACGGTGTCAGAACAGCAAAAAGTGTGTACTGTGCCTACGGATACTGATATGCGCGAGCTTGGTAAAGCTGTGGCAAAACTAGTTAAAGAAGGCGACGTTTTGCTGCTTTCTGGTCCTCTTGGAGCTGGTAAAACAACGTTCGCTCAAGGTTTTGGTGCAGGGCTTTCAATTAGTGAGCCGATTGTGTCTCCAACTTTTACGATTGCGCGCGAATTGCATGGCACTTTTGCGGATGGTAAGCCGGCGACGCTAATTCACGTTGATGCTTATCGTTTGGGTGGCGAAGATTTTGCTCCGGGGCAAGATACTGTTTCGCGTTTGCTTGACGAGCTTGAATCTTTGGGGCTTGACGAAGCTTTGGAAGAGCCAGGAGACGGCACTGTTGTGCTTATGGAGTGGGGTGAGCAAATGGCAGGAGTGCTTGCTGCTGAGCGCTTAGAAGTTCATATTGCAAGACCTATTGACTCTTCGCAAGTAGACGATTTTACTAGCGATGGCGAGCGAATCTTAACTTTGAAAGCTGTTGGCAAGGATTGGCTTAATCGACTTGCAAAATTGTAATTAGAAATACGCGAGTAAATATCGCAACAAATAAATCAAGTTGTGCTAAGCGAGTAAGCTAGTCTGGTACGTGATTTCGAGGAATGAACATGAGTAATACGCTGATTATTGACACATCATTTGGTTCTACTGTTGGAATTGTGGGCCATGAGCCGATTGTTGAAACCGACTCTCGCACTCACGTGGAGCGTTTACAAGTAAATATTGCAAAAGTTGTGGAGGACGCTGGGCTTAAGCCTTCCGATATTAAACGCGTGGTTGTGGGAGTAGGTCCTGCTCCTTTTACAGGACTTCGCGCAGGATTAGTTGCAGCAAAAGCGATTGCATTTGCAAATAATGCTGAAATTTTGGGGTGTGATAGTCTTCTTCCTCAAAGTTTGATGATGCGTTCCGGCGCGTTCGAAGAAGCTCGCAAAAATGGCGTTATTTGCAAGGATTTGCTACTAAATATTCCGAATTCTGTGGATTCTTGCGACTCTAATATTCGTCACTACGTGCTTTCACTAAATGATGCGCGTCGTCGCCAAGTGTACATGTCCTTATACGACAACGAAGGAAATGCGCTAATAGATATGGATATTGACTATCCGCAAAATGTTGTTGCTCGTGTGAATGAGTATTTAGCAAGCGAAACTAACGAAAATTATTGCGTGGATGTGCTCGGACACGGTGCTAAAAAATACGTTGAAGATTGGCGAAATATTGCCAATATTGGCGTTATTGCTGAAGTTTGCGCGCTTGACTTGGGTGTGCAAGGCTTGCAAATTTTCGAGCAGTGCGCTGAGAATTGCGTCGATAAAGATGAGCGCGTAAAAGCTGTTGAACCGCTTTATTTGCGCCGTCCGGACGTGTCTGTGCCAAATCCGCTTAAGCATGTGCTTGGCTCTGGCGAAGCGAATAAGGCAAAAGAAAAATAGAAGCGTTTTAACGATTTGAGTAATTATGATTGTTGATATAACGCGTTCTAAATTTCCAGCAGTAGTCGAGAATTGCAATATAGTTCCAAAGTGCGATTTTACTTGCAATGAGTTAGCGCAAAAAATAGCTCCTATTGAAGCCGACTTGTTTGGCAAAGGCTCATGGAATGAGAGCATGATTTCGCAAGAATTGCAAGCTCCTATGCGCGCGTATTACGCTCAAATCGACGAAAATACGCATACGTTATGCGGGTATGCCGGCTACTGGTTTGACGGCGATGACGCGCAAATAATGACAATTGGCATTGCAAAACAATATCAAAGAAAAGGCCTAGCGTCGGAACTTTTATCAACTATGATCAAAACCGCAGAAAAAATTGGTGCTAAGCGCATGTTGCTAGAAGTGCGAGTTGACAATGTTCCTGCGCTCGCGTTGTATGAACGTTTTGGTTTTAAGAAAATGGGTTTGCGGAAACGTTACTATCAGCCGGAAGGCGTGGATGCGTACACAATGTGCGCTGATCTAACCGCAAAAAATAACGGAACTGAGGAATAACGAGGAATAAAGAGGAATAAAATGAGCGAAGCAATCGTATTGGGGATTGAATCAACTTGTGACGAAACTGCCGCAGCTATTGTGCGCGGACGCACTCTGGTGTCGAATGTGGTGGCATCTTCAATGCAGGAGCATGCGCGCTACGGTGGCGTAATTCCAGAAATTGCTTCTCGTGCGCACGCTGAAGCTTTCGTGCCGGTTGTTTCTAAAGCATTGGCAGACGCAAACATGGATTTAAGCGATGTTGACGCGATTGCAGTAAGCGCAGGTCCTGGTCTTGCTGGCTGCTTAGCTGTGGGAGTTTCGGGAGCTAAAGCACTAGCTTGGGCTGCAAATAAGCCGATTTATGGTATTAATCACGTAATTGGGCATATTGCAGTAACACAATTGCAATTCGGCGACGTGCCGGAAGATGTGCTGGCTTTAATTGTTTCCGGCGGTCACACTTCGCTTCTTCACGTGAACGATATTGCTAGAAGTATTGACGTTGTTGGCACAACTTTGGACGATGCTGCAGGCGAGTGCTTTGACAAAGTTGCGCGTTTGCTTGGATTCCCATACCCGGGTGGCCCTCATATTGATAGGCATGGAAGGCTTGGCAATCCGGATACTTTGAAAGTGCCGCAAGGTTTGACGCAAGGTCGTTCCGGCAAAGAGCATCCGTACGATTTCAGCTTCTCGGGCGTAAAAACTGCTGTTGCGCGCTGGGTTGAAGCGCGTGAGGCTCAAGGGCTTGAAATTCCAGTTGACGACGTGTGTGCTTCTTTGGCTAATTCTGTGGCGGAAGTGCTTTCACACAAAGCTATGATGGGCTGCGAGCAGTACGGTTCTAAAACGTTGATGATTGGCGGCGGATTCTCTGCTAACTCGCAGCTTCGTGAGCATTTGCTGGCTTGCGGCGAGGAGCATGGAATTGAAGTGCGTTTGCCAGAGCTCAAGCTTTGCACAGATAACGGTGCGATGGTTGCAATGCTAGGCGTGAATTTGGTAGAAGCAGGAGTTCGTCCTTCTGCTCCTGATTTTGCAATCGATTCTGCAATGCCTCTTACCACTGTGAGCTTATAATAGTAGAAATAATAAAAGTCGTTTTAAAGTTGCGAGGTGTTTAGTGCGTTCAGGTAGTTCGCGTAGCGGAGTGTTACGAGTAGGTGAGAAGATTCAGTTCACTGATCGTAAAGGTAAGCGAATTACTGCACAACTTATTGCAGGCGGATTTACACAAACTGAGCATGGTCTTATTTGTCACGACGATGTGATTGGTCAAAGCGAAGGCGTTGTAATTACTACTGTTAGTGCAAAGCGCGAATCTCAGCAAAATAGCGAAAATCAAGAATCTAAAGACTTTTCAAAATCTGGCAATAAGCCTTGGAAAGCAGCTCGCGCTATTGGCGGATGGGATTATGTAGTTATGCGACCGCGCATGGTTGACTACGTGCTTTCTATGCCTAGGGGTGCGCAAATTATGTATCCAAAAGATATTGCGCAAGTAATCGCTTTAGGAGATATTCGCTCCGGAATGCGCGTTTTGGAGTCGGGTGCCGGTTCTGGTGCTATGAGCTTAAGCCTTTTGGACGCAGTTGGGGAGTGTGGAAAGCTTACTACGATTGAGCTTCGCCCGGATTTTGCGCGCATTGCCGAGTCTAACGCAACTTTGTACTACGGAAAGCGCCCAGAATGGTGGAATTTGCTTACTGGCGATTTTGATTCTGTTGCAAAAACCTTAGATGCGCACAGCGTGGATCGCATTATGCTAGACATGCTTGACCCTTGGAATCGCCTCGAGCAAGCTCATCGAGTTATTGTGCCTGGAGGCGTGCTTGTTGCGTACGTTACGACTACTACGCAAATGTCTCGCATGGCTGAAGCTTTGCGAGAAAGTGGCATGTGGACTGAGCCGGAGATTCAGGAAACATTGGAACGCACTTGGAAAGCTCAAGGTTTGGCGGTTCGTCCGGATCACGCGATGATTGGCCACACTGGATTTTTGATTGTTTCGCGCGCAATGGCTGAAGGTTTTAGCGCTTTGAAAAAGCGTGAGCACGGTACTAAAGATACTGTGAGCGATATTGACGATATGACAGCAGAAGAGCGCGCGGAGCAGTTGGAAGACTTGTCTTTGCGCGATATTTCGGATCGTAAATTGCGTAAAGTTTTACGTGATTTAGACGTGCAGCTTGCGCAATTGCCGGAAGATTCGCAGTCGCAAGATTTGCAGTCGCAAGATTTGCAAGATTCGCAGTCTGCACAACAATCAGCGCTTAATCAAGCTAAGTAGGAGAGCATTATGGCATCACCAATGAAAAAGCTTATGAAGAAAGCACATCATAGTAAGTACGTTTTGTTGCTGATGCGTCATGCTAAAGCTGAGGCTCCTCAAATGGGTGACGACTGGGGTCGTGGTCTTACAGATAAGGGCTTGAAGCAGGCGAAAATTATGGCAAAAGGCTTGGAATCTTTGAAGCTTGTGCCGGATTATATTGTGTGTTCTAGTGCGAATCGCACTGAGCAAACTTTGAAACGCATGTTGAAGCGTTTTGGCGACTCTCCTGTGGTTGAGTCGCGCAAGAGTCTTTACGATGGCGGTATGCAATCTGTTATGGACGAGTTGCAAGCGATTCGAGGCGATGTTCATACGACGATGATTGTTGGGCATGAGCCGACGATGTCTATGGCTGCGCAGTGGCTTTCTTCGCCTGATTCGGATCCGGATGTGCTTGGGGCGATGCGTTTGGGGCTTGCTAATGCGTCTGTTGTGGTGCTTGTGTCTGATCGTCCATTCGCAACTTGCGGCTTGCGCGGTGCCACGGCCCTCGCAATCCTCACCCCCAAATCCTTTGCATAACCACACGAAATTAAGCATATAAATTAAGCTTATAACGACACCCCAAGTTCTTGAATGACCGCATTCAAGCATTTCTTTGCTAGGCTAAAGCGAGTCAAAGAAATTTTTTGGAGGATGTATGTCTGCGGTTTTTACTTCTGTTTCCGGTTTCCCACGTATTGGCGCTAATCGTGAGTTGAAGAAGATTATTGAACGTTACTGGAAGCAGGATGCTTCTTTGGATGAAGTGCGTGAAGTTGCTCAGTCTTTGCGAGCTAAGCATTGGCGTTTGCAAGCTGAAGCTGGGATTGATTTAATTCCAAGTAACGATTTTAGCTACTATGATCAAATGCTCGATACTGCTATTTTGCTGGGTGCTGTGCCTGAGCGTTATCGTAAATTGAATTTTGAGCATGCTGAGGATACGCTTTTTGCTATTGCGCGCGGCTATCAGGGTGAGCGCGGCGATGTGACGGCGTTGCCAATGAAGAAGTGGTTTACTACGAACTACCACTATATTGTTCCGGAAGTTGAGAATCCGGAAGGCTTGCATTTGGCTGGAACTAAGCCTTTTGACGAGTTTTTGGAGGCTCGCGCGCAGGGTTTGGAAACGAAGCCTGTGCTGATTGGCCCGTACACTTTTTTGAAGTTGGCTCGTACTCCTGAAGCGCAGGAGTTGAAAGTAACTGAGTCTGTGATTTCAGCTCTGGCTTTTGCTTATGCGAGTATTGTTAAGCGTTTTGGTGAACTTCACGCAACTTGGCTGCAATTTGATGAGCCTTATTTGGCGCTTGATAAAGAGGAAGGCGATTTGGAGCTTTTTGAAGCTTTGTATAAGCCTTTGCTTGAGGCTAGGGGCGCGGAAGTTAAGCTTCTTCTTAACACGTATTTTGGCAATATTGCTGACGCTTACGAAACTGTGAATAATCTTGGTTTTGACGGTGTTGGCGTTGATTTGGTGGAAGGCAAGGAAGAAAATCTTGCAGCCATTGAGCGTTATGGTGTGAACGAAAAAACTACGCTTTTTGCTGGCGTTGTGAATGGCCGTAATATTTGGCGTAACGATTATGCTGTGAGCCTTGGTTTGGTTGACGCTTTGCGTGAGAATGTTACGGATCGCGTGGCTGTTTCTACTGCTTGCTCGCTTCTTCACGTGCCTTTTAGCACTGCTGGTGAGGATGCTTTGGGTGCGGATGTTTTGCAATATTTTGCTTTTGCTGTTGAAAAGTTGCAAGAGATTCGCGATATTGCAAATCTTGCTGCAGAAAGTGACGAAAGCCGCAAGTCAAGTAACGTTTTGGCTAAAAATCAGGCTTTGTTCGACGGTTCGCGCGTGAAAGCAGATTCTGCTGTTGCTAATCGTCTTGCTAATCTTAAAGATTCTGATTTTGTGCGATTGCCGGAAAGGGCAGAACGTCAGCGTTTGCAAAAGGAAGCTCTTGGCTTACCGGATTTGCCAACGACTACTATTGGATCTTTCCCGCAAACTAAGGATATTCGTAACGCTAGAGCTGCTCTTCGTAAGGGCGAGATTTCGCGCGAAGCTTACGACGAGTTTATGCGCAATCGCATTGCCAAGTGCATTGAGCATCAGGAGCAAATTGGCTTGGATGTGCTTGTTCACGGCGAGTTTGAGCGCAACGACATGGTTGAATATTTTGGCCAGCATTTGCGCGGCTTTAAATTTACGAAAAACGCTTGGGTGCAGTCTTATGGTACTCGCTGCGTGAAGCCTCCAATCGTGTGGTCGGATGTTTCTCGCGAGTCTGCGATTACTGTGGCTTGGAGCGCTTATGCCCAAAGCTGCACGAAGCATATTGTTAAGGGCATGCTTACAGGACCTGTGACGATTCTTAACTGGTCTTGGCCTCGCGAGGATATTACTCACGAGCAGCAGACTCAGCAGTTGGCTCTTGCTATTCGCGATGAAGTGTTGGATTTGGAGCGTGCGGGTATTCGTGTGATTCAGATTGATGAGGCTGCTTTGCGCGAAAAGTTGCCACTTCGCCGCTCTGATTGGCATAAGAAGTATTTGGATTGGGCGATTGCTGCTTTCCGCCTTGTTCATTCTGCAGTTGCTGCGACTACGCAAATTCACACGCATATGTGCTATTCGGAGTTTAATGACATTATTCGCGACATTGATGCTATGGATGCGGATGTGATTTCTTTTGAGGCTTCTCGTGGCGACTTGGTTGTGCTTGACGCTATTCACGACGCGCATTTTGAGACTGAGGCTGGTCCTGGCGTTTACGACATTCATTCTCCGCGCGTTCCTGGTAAGGCGGAGCTTGTGGAGCGTATTCACGAGATTTTGCGTAAGATGCCTGCTCAAAAGCTTTGGATTAACCCGGATTGCGGTCTTAAAACTCGAGGCGACGCTGAAACTTGGCCAAGCTTGGAGAATCTTGTCGCTGCTGCTAAAGAGGTCCGTGCGGAGCTTTCTAATAATCAGCAAAGCAACAAGCAAAGCGGAAATCTAAGCGGCAATGTAAGCAACAATCTAAATAGGGGGTGAGCTATGCCGTATAAACCAAAGTTTTCGCTGGAAGTTTTTCCACCTAAGCGCACATCTCCTATTGGTACGATTTACGATACTTTGGATGGCTTGAAGGGTCTTGACCCGGATTTTATTTCGGTTACTTACGGCACTGGAAAGCTGCAGGATCGTACTGCTACTGCGCGTATTGCTCATACGATTCGCTCCGAATATGGCATTGACGCAGTTGCTCATTTAACAGCTCGCTACCTTGATTATGATGCTGTTGATGAAGCTTTGGAAATGTTTGATAATGCTGGCGTTTCCGGCGTTTTGGCTTTGCGTGGCGACGTGATTGCAGGTCAGGAAGCAGCAGGCGTTTTTGAGCACGCTAGTGACTTGGTTTATTATATTCGTTCAAAGCGCCCGGATTTGCCGATTTTGGGCGCTTGCTACCCGGAGAAGCATCCGGAGGCGGAAAGTTTGCAAGCGGATATTGATAATTTGAAGCGCAAGGTTGATGCGGGTGTTACGCATTTAATTTCGCAACTTTTTTACGATAATGAGGATTTTTTGCGCTTCCGTGATTTAGCTCGTGCCGCCGGCGTTAACGTGCCGATTGAAGCTGGCGTGATGCCTGTTGCGAACGCTTCGCAAGTTAAGCGCATGACGAGCTTGTGTGCGTCTCGAATTACTTCGCAAGTTTCCGCAATGATGGATCGCTGGGGTAGTAACGCTGATTGCTTGCGCGATGCTGGCAGTATTTTTGCTTCTCAGCAGATTAACGATTTAATTGCCGAAGGTGTGGATGGCATTCACTTGTATACGATGAATCATCCGGGCATTGCTCGAAGGATTTGGGCGAATGTGAAGCCGCTTTTTACGAAAATTGGGTAGGTGGCAGCGTTACACAAGTTTTTGCTTACTGTGGCGCGAGTTTTGGGGGATTTCTCTCCTCGCAAGTTCCCGTCCTTCGTCGCTCTGGCTGTTAAAGATTTTACTGTCTGCTTTGTTCTTAAAAGAATGTTGCTTCCTCAGTCCTCTTTTATTGCTCGTAAAGAAATCCCCCCAAACTCTGCATGCTAGTTCGTTAATAACCGTGCCTTATCACAGAGATTTTTCGATTTTTCTTCTTCGCTCGACGAATCAGCAGCCTGCGGCTCTGACGTTCGCCTCGTTCAGTGCGAAAAATCTCAAATCTCTACCACGTGAATATCCACACGACCGAGTGGTAGTGAGTATTGAAATTTAACATAGAGTGTGTAATGTATACAAATACGCAAAAATGTATAAATGCATAAAATAATTGCGTTTTATACTAAACATGTGTTTAGAATCACCATTAAAACTGTAATCTAGCTTACATTTGTTATGAAAGTTTTCGCCCCAAAAATCTGCTAAAAATGTTGGAATAAAGCCTCTGGGGGGGGGGGGCTTCATAGGCTATACATTATAACAAATACGTTGCAAAATATTCGTATATTCGGTATTATTGAATGTAAATCTCAATAAAAGAGATTGCGCTTTTGAGAGCTGAGCAGAAGTTTCATATGTATTTGACCGTAGTTCGATCAGCGTTTGATTACTGCACAAAGCTCTTCACTAATAAATTCATAAAGACTTGTTCAGAGAGAATCTGGTATTCAAGGAGATACACAATGGCTAATTCAAATTCCGGAAGGCATGCACGCAAGGTTACATTGGATGCTGCAGTAAGTAATGCGATTGCTAAGGCTGTGGATGCACGCAAGGTGGCAGCATTTACGGTTGGAGCCGCTGGCGTGTTGGCTGGTGCGGCGTTCGCTTTTGGAGCAACTCCGGCAATGGCGGCGGAGAATGGTGCTGCGGCTGGTGCGGCTTCGGTTCCTGTTGAGGCTGGTAAGAAGCCTGGTGTTGAGGCTGAGAATAAGGATGCTGCTAAGTCTGATAAAGCTAAGGAAGAGGTTAAGAAGAATCAGACTGATGTTAATAAAGATTCTGAGCAAAAGTCTGAAGAAAAGAAGCAGCCTGAAGAGAAACCTGGCAAGACTAATCTTGAAAAGAAACTGGCTAACAAAACGAAAACTTCTACGCAGTCTGTAGTAAAGGTTGACGGTGAGGCTGGTGTTACTGAGACTGAACAGAAGACTGCGAGTGTTGAGTCTGTAGATAATAAGGCTACAGATAGCACTGCTGCTACTGATAAGACTGCAAATAGCACTCCTACAGCAAATTCCGCAAGGAAGCGTTCAAAGCGTGCAACGGTTGAAGATAAGCAACTTGATGATACTAAGCCTGAAAATCAGGATCGCGCTTCTAATGATACAGCAAATCAAGATCTTAATAAAATTACGCCAGCTGCTCAAGCAGATGGAAGCACCAAGATTGAAATTAACGATAATAATGCTGACTCTGTACCAAATGCGTATGCTTGGGGAAGCTCAGACAACACGTATAGCGTAAATGGCGAAAAGCACACTGTTACTTTCCATTTTGCAGCTCCAAAAGATGGTAGCAAGATTACCAGTATTGCTATTTTCCCTGCTAGGACAAATGGTTTCAATAATGCAAAAAGTGAGAGAGGTATTGATTTTTACTCGAAAGATCCAAACAAACATCAAGCCTATTCTGGCGAATATATATTTACTGCTAATTCCGATGGATCTGCAACTCTTACGATGAGCACTCTTTTTAGGGATGGTAACCTTAATGGCGGTGCTGAGAAGTATACAGCCAGTCGCTCTATTTTCGTGTATGTAACTAAAGATGGTAGTAATAAAGAAACTATTGCTTATAAAACAAACGTATTTCGCGCTGTAACGCTTGTGCCGCCAAAGACTTCCGGGTCAGTGGTGCTGAAATATAATCAGCCTCTTACGGCAGAAAAGGTTCAAGCAGCAATTACTGAAGCTGGCAATATTAATACTGAGCGTAGCGATAAAAAGTCGGTAAATGATCAGCTTTCTGGAGCGTTTACGCAAAATATTAACGTAAAAGCTGATGGTGCTTACGACAAGACTACGTTTAATGCTATTAATGCTAAAAAAGCTGGCGATGATAATACTTACGTAGTTGGCGCGAAGACGCTTAACACTTATATGGTTACGGATTTGGGCTTTAAGTCGCAAGCTATTCCGCTTACCGTTGCGCGCTACGATGATCGCATTGACAAGCCGATAGTTGAAGACCCGTCTAATCTTTCGACTGAAGTTAAGGAAGAAATTAAGACGAAGCTTGCCAAGATTAATGGCGTTACAGCAGATAAGATTTCGTTTGATGGAGATAATGCTGTAATCCATTTTGACGGCGTGGATGAAAAAGATGCTCCTAAGATTGCTCTGCGTGACCTTGTGTTGAAGAAGTTTACCGAAGATCAGATTAAGGTTCCTGCAGAAAGTACCGCAACTGTTATCTACAATCCACTCGCTTACTCTGATGCTGAGATTAAGAGCATTAAGAAGGCTATTTACGAAGCTAATAAAGACAACACAGAGCTTGGATTAAGCGCTACCGACTACGAGAAGCAGATTACGCTTTCGTATCTTACTGGCAATCTTACTGCGGCTGGTCATGCAAATCAGGGCATCTCGAATGGTCAGGCAGAAAATACTATTACCGTTAAGATTAAGACCGATAAAGCGGTTGCTGAGTTTAAGTCTGATGTAAAGGCTGGCAAGCTCACGCGTTTGGCGGATATTCGCAAAGATTACGACGTTTCGTGGAAGAATAATAAAATTGCCGGCCGCGACACCGACGAAGGCCTTTCGTGGAGCGAAGACCACAAGACCATCATTTACCGCTACGACCCAACTAAAGCAGAAGGGTTTGATACAAATAAGATTCTTAATTTGTTGAAAGCTACGCCGAAGGATGGCAACGCTGGTTTGCGCGAGCTTACTGGTGGCGAAGCTCTTGCTCATGAAGGCGATAAAGAAAACGCGCAGAAGTCGCATGTGGGCTACGTGATCGACAAGAACGGCCAACCTACAACTGAGTTGTCGCTCGGCAATATGAGCGGTGCTTATTGGCAATATAGTCAGAATGTTTCTAATTCTGGTGAAAATCTTGGCGATTCTGAATCGAATGCAGGATCGTATTCCTGGGATGAAGAAGCTAAGCCGGTAGTAGTTGCTGCTAAAGGAAACAAGGTATATAAAGCGCGCCTGTTTGTTTTGCCGTATGGATTGACGATGTATAGAAACATTTACATCGAAAATGGCAAAAACCCTGGGAATACGCCTAAGGCGATTAACGTTATCTTTGTGCCGCAGACGAATCATAAGACAAGTGATTTGAAGAAGTCGGTTGAGGATCACAAGACTACCCATGTTGAGGGTAAGGAAGTTCCTACTGATTCTGCATACTACAACGCTTCGGACAAGGTAAAGAGCGACTATGATGATGCGTTGAAGGTTGCTAAACAAACGCTTGAAAAAGTTGGTAACACAGCTGATGCTGATTTAACCGAAGCGCTTAAGGCTGAGGTTGATAACGCAACCATTAAGCTGGAAAAAGCTCGCAAAGCTCTTGATGGTGACGCTACCAAGAAAGAGGAGCTTAAGAAATCCATCGATGAGAACGGTAAAGCTGCAGAAGGTCAGCAAGCTGCTACAGGCACGCAAGCAACAAACCAGTTCAAGAATGTGAGCGATCCTGACTTTAAGAAGTCAGATGGTTCTGCCGACACCGACAGGAACGAAGCTGCTAAGAAAGCAAAGACAGCTTACGATGAAGCACTTCAAGCTGCTGAAGCTGCAAGGGACAACAACAACGCCACGCAAAAAGACGTTGACGCTGCTAAGGCAAAGCTTGATGCTGCGCGTAAGGAGCTTGATAAGTACAGCACCAACAAGGATGAGTTGAATAATGCAATCGCTCAGCATGGTAAGGTAAAGACTGGTGATACGTCTAAGCAAGGCGAGGAGAAGCTCAAGACCGCTGACCCAGCATATCAAAACGCAACTGAAAAAGAGCGTACAGCTTATGATAACGCTGTAAAGAAGGCAAACGATCTTTCTAAGGATCCAAGCGCTTCTCAAAAGGACGTTAATGCAGCTATTGATGAGCTTCAAAAAGCCAAAGCAGCTCTTGACGCTAAAGCAACCGATAAGTCGCAGCTTATAACTGCCGAAAAGCTCACCTTTGATAATCCTAATAATGATGCAAGCAAGCAGAGTACCTTCTACAAGAATGCCGCTGCGAAGAAAGACACCGACCCTGCTGCTAAAACTGCTGTTGAAAACTATGACACTGCGTTAGCTAAGGCTCGTGAGGTTCTTAAGAAAGATAATGCAACTCAAAAAGAAGTTAATGATGCTAAAGATGCATTAACTAAGGCCGAAAACGCTCTGCATGAGAATTATAAGTCCGATGCTAACGATCTTACGAAAGCTCTTGCAGACAACTTTAGCGGATATCTGATGCCAGCCTACTTCAACGCTTTCGATAAGGCGCAAGCTGGAGACACTGATGCTAAGAAAGCATTCAAAGATTACAACGATGCTTATCAAAAAGCTAAGGCTCTGAAGGAAAAGTTTGCTAAAACTAATCCAGCTGAGCAGCCAACTGCTACAGACATCGCCGATGCAAAGAAAGCTCTTGAAGATGCTCGTAAAGTCATCGACAAGTATGCAACTAATACCAGCAGGCTTTCGGCAGCTGTGTTTAATGACCTTGCTATAAAGCTCAGCCCTGCGTATAAGAATGTATCTGAAGCTGATGCAAGCGCGGATGCAAAGGCTGCTAAGAAGAAGTATGACGATGCCGTAAAGAAGCTACAACAGGCGCTTGAGAAAAAGATGCCTAAGGATCAAGCAGATGGTAATGATATTCCTGATACAAATACTCCTGATAAGGATGGCAACCCTGACAGCGGAGACTACCTGAAGAATATTCAGGCACACGCACAAGGCGAGCCTCTGGATAGGGATGTTGACGCTATCCTTAAGGAAATGAACGCTGCAGCTGCTGAGTTGAATAAGTTTGCAACCAAGACTGACGCGCTGCTTAAGTCTGTTAACGAGGATGATGCAACCAAGCAGACTCCTGCGTATAAGAATGCTTCTGTGCCTGATTTCAAGAATGATGATGGCACTGAGAATGCAACTAAGAAAGAAGCAGCTAAAAAGGCTGTAGACGATTATGGCAAAGCTCTTAATGAAGCTAAGGAATTGCTCAAGAATCCTGCTGCAACTCAGAAGGAAGTCAATGATGCGTTGAAGAAGCTTGATGAAGCACGCAAGGCTCTCGACGCTTACAACACCGACACCGCCAAGCTTGTGGAAAGCGTAAAGAAGCACGGCTCTACAGAGGGCCCTGCAGCTACAGAAGGAACGCAAACTTCTGATGCGTATCGCAATGCGTCTGATCCTCACTTCATGAAGGCGGATGCAACTGACCCAACTAAGTTAGTTGAAGATACCGAGAGGAACAACGCTGCTAAGGAAGCCAAGAAGGCGTATGATGAAGCTTTGACAAAAGCTCAGGAGCTTTTGAAGAAGCATGACAGCGCTGACACGCCGCAAGACGCAAAGCCAACTCAAAAAGACATCAACGCCGCACTTAAGGCTCTCGACGATGCTCGTACTGAGATTGAGAAGTATAAGACTGTTACTACTGATCTTGAGACAGAAACTAAGAAGTCTACTCCAGAGCATGCTGCTGTTACTGAAGGCGACTTCGAGAATACGCCTGAGTTCCAGAATGCTGATGCTAAGAAGAAGGATGGCGCTGACGGTAAGAAGGTAGACAATGATGATGTGAAAGCGTACAAGGATGCTTTGGCAAAGGCACGCAAGTTGGCGCAAGATAACACATCCAATACGCTCAGCGATCATCCAACTCAGAAACAGATTGATGATGCTCTTGAGGCCTTGAAGCAAGCTAAGCAAGCTATTACCGACGGCTATAAGACAAACGTTGATAAGCTTAAGCAAGCTAAGGAATACGCAGAAGATGTATTCAAGAAGACTCCTGAATACAAGAATGCTGAAGCAATCAAGGCTGACGCTAACAACGCAAAGCATGATCAGGCTGGAAAGGACTTGGGCGATGCTACTAAGCAAACTGGTTTTGAAGGTCAGATTGCTAAGATTGCTGAAAAGCTTAAGGATACTAGCAAGCTTACTCAGCGTGAGGTTGATGCGTTAGTAAAGCAGCTCAATATTGCTCAGAAGAAGATTGCTGACAGCTACAAGACCAACGTTGACAAGCTTAATAACGAGGTCGGTGATAAGGATCAAGACGGCAAGCCTGTAACTCCTAAGTTTGAAGAGTCGATTCCGTACAAGAACGCTCTTGAAAAGAAGAACGCTGGCGACGCTGATGCGACTGCAAAGCTGGAAGCTTACAACGAAAAGCTCAAGGCTGCGCAGGAACTCATCAACAAGGTGAATAATCCTGATCCAAATGTTGAAGCTGATAAACAGCCAACTCAAAAAGAAGTTGATGATGCTCTTAAGGCTTTGCAAGATGCTAAAAAGGCAATCGACGACAGCTTCGGTACTAAGATTGACGATTTGAAGACTGAAGCTGCGAAGTCTACTGCCGATACGACAGATCCTACTGCTAAGCCAACTGCTGGGTCATTTGAGAGTACTACTGAGTATCAGAATGCGCTTGCTAAGAAGACTGATGACGGCAAGGATAATGCTGACGTTACTGCTTATAAAGAAGCGTTGAAGAAAGCTAGGACTTTGCTTGAAAAGTTTGGTGATGACGGTAAACCAAAGCCTGGTGCTAAGGATGTTCCAACTCAGCAAGAAGTTGACGAGGCTCTTAATAATCTGAAGGAAATTAAGGATAAGATTACTAAGAACTACGTCACTAGCCCGCACGACTTGCAAGAAGAAGTTGATAAGTCTAAGGACGGCAAGGACGACACCAGCACCGACGTGTTCGAGAACACTCCAGAGTTCAAGAACGCGACTGCGAAGGGTGATGAAGCTGCCAAGAAGGCACTAGATGCCTACACCGAAAAGCTCAAGGCTGCCAGGAAGCTTCTTGATGCCTTTGATCGCACTACTGGCAAGCCAAAGGGTAAGCTTCCAGACGGCATGGATAAGGCTCCAACCCAGCAGGAACTTGACGCTGCTTTGAAGGATCTTCAGGATGCCAAGAAGAAGATTACTGACGGCTACAAGACTAATAAGTCTGATTTGAACACTGAAGCTGGCAAGGATTCTGACTTCACTAAGACACCTGAGTACGTAAATGCTCAAGCTAAGGGTGATGACGCGTCTAAGCAGGCTCTTGAGGATTACAAGAAGGCTCTTGAGGATGCGAATAAGGTTCTCGGCGATAAGAATGCAACCCAGGCTCAGGTTGATGATGCTTTGAAGAAGCTTCAGGATGCTAAGTCTAAGCTTTCTGATGGTTATAAGACTGATAAGACTGATCTGACTGCTGAAGCTGGTAAGGATTCTGATTTCACTAAGACGCCTGAGTATCAGAATGCTCAAGCTAAGGGTGATAACGCGTCTAAGCAAGCTCTTGACGCCTACAAGAAGGCGCTCGAAGACGCTAACAAGGTTCTCGACGATAAGAATGCAACGCAGGCTCAGGTAGACGAGGCTTTGAAGAAGCTCCAGAATGCTAAGAAGAAGCTTATTGATTCTAATAAGACTGATAAGTCTAAGCTTCAGACTGAGGCGGATGCTGATGCTAAGTTCCGTGATTCTGTATTCTTTATGATTGGAATGACTGAGGATATTGACGCGTATAACAAGGCTTTGGCTGAGGCTAACAGTGTGCTTGCAGATCCTAACGCTACTCAGGCTCAGGTTGATGAGGCTTTGAGGAAGCTTCAGGCTGCTAAGGATAAGATTAATCACCCGTTTGGTATTGATAGTGGTGTTGGAAGCGGCTCTGGTTCTGGTGTTGGTTCTGGTTCTGCTGCTGGTGTTGAGACTAGTGATTCTCAGAGCGCTTCGGTTGATAAGACTGCTTTGCGAGTCGAGGTTAATAATTCTGAAGCGGATTCTTCTGCTGCGTCTAAGGCGAATACTGCTGCTGCTAGAGCTTATGTGAGTGCTTTGGCTGAGGCTAAGCGTGTGCTTGCTGATAAGAATGCTACTCAGGCTCAGGTTGATGCCGCTTTGAGGAAGCTTAAGAACGCTAAGGCTGCGTGGCGTAATGCTTCTGGTGCTTCCGGTAATGCTAGTGGTCTTGCTAAGACGGGTGCTGCAACTGGCTTGTTTGCAAGTCTTGCCGCAGTCTTCTCCGGACTTGGTGTTGCAGGCATAGCTTCTCGCCGCCGCAAGCACTCTAACGAGTAGTCTTGCGCCGTAATTAAGCAAATTCCCTCGCAGGTTATCTTCCGATAATCCGCGAGGGATTTTTGTACACCACCACAATGTAAAGTTGCGGTATGGAAAGTGCGAACATAACAGATAGTGCAACTACTGAAACCAACTGCAACGAAAGCAGTACGAACTCTTCCGCACTCACCTCAAGAAGCCTTATTAAAGCCGGCTTTTCTCGCCCGGATGCCGCACGTTGCGCAATGATGGCAATATGCAAAAACTGCAATAAAATATCGTTTGAAACACTACTAAGAAGCGCGCTTACAGTTGAAGATCCAGATTCTGCATTGCTTTCATTGCAAGATTTAAGTGAAGCATACCCCGAAATAATAAATAATATTTCAACTTCAAATTCGCAAATATCTGACTCATTAACAAGCCTAATGCAAGTATTAGGTGCGTCTAACGCGTTGGCAATGCTTATGCGCACAAGGCCTAATCTTATAAAAGCTGCAGCAAATGACCCGAATCATCTTTTTGCAATGACTAGGGAAGAACGCGTAAAAGACTTACTCGAAGCAATACAAGCTTACACTGCAACAGTTGTTTCTTCTGAAAGCAGCGATTCTAACACAATTTACTTAACATCACTCGGCTTTGCACAAGCAGTTTCTGCGCTTCGTGCGCGCTACCGTGAGCATGTTGCTGCAATTATGGCAGCTGATTTAGCGAGCGCTGACCCTGTTGAAGTGCAGCCAGATATTAGTCGTAAGCTTTCCGACGCTGCCGATGCTGTTTTAGAGGCAGCGTTGTCTATTTCGCGAGGACAGGTTACTGGTTCTTCCGCATGCAGATTTGCGATTATTGCTATGGGCAAGCTTGGAGCGCAAGAAATTAACTACGTTTCCGATATCGATTTGATTTATGTTGTGGAGCCTGCGGATTTAAGCAACAAGCAGAACCAGGATGCTGCTTTGCGCGTTGGTGTTTCTATGGCAATGGTTTTGCAAAAAGTATGCCAGTCGGTGGTTATGGGCTCTGTGGAGCCTCCGCTTTGGCAGATTGATACTGCGCTTCGCCCGGAAGGTAAGGATGGTCCTCTTGTTCGTAGGCTTGATTCTCATAGAGAATATTATGAAAAGTGGGCGAGTAGCTGGGAGTTTCAGGCGCTTTTGAAGTCGCGCCCTGCAGCAGGGGATACGGATCTTGGAAAAGCTTATCGCGATATGGTAGAGCCGTTTATTTGGAAGGCTTCTGGTCGTGAGCATTTTGTAGCTGACTGCCAGCATATGCGTCAGCGTGTGGAGTCGCTTATTCCGGCTTCTCAACGCGATTTGGATATGAAACTTGGTAAAGGCGGCTTGCGCGATGTTGAGTTTACTGTGCAAATGCTGCAGCTTGTGCACGGAAGTGAGGATGAGTCGCTTCGAGTAAGGGATACTATTTCCGCTTTGCAAGCGTTGGCTCAAGGTGGCTACGTCTCTAGGTCTCAGGCGGCGCTATTGGCAGAACACTACCGTTTTGAGCGTGTTCTTGAGCATCGTCAGCAAATGTGGAGTATGCATCGCACGCATTTGTTCCCAGATTTGGGTGCGCAAGGAAACGGCGGCTTGGATCGCGCGCGCACAATTTCTACAGAGCAGCTTAACAACAATGAGCAGATTTGCCGACTTGCTCGTGCTGTGCGGCTTCGTCCGGAAGAGTTAGTTGCGCGTTTTGATAAAGCTCGTCGTGAAATTCGGCACTTGCATAAGGATATTTACTACCGTCCGATGCTTCCTATTAACGCTCAAACGGATGCGGATCCTATTGTGCTTTCGCCGGAGGCTGCTCGCGCGCGCTTTGCTTCTATTGGTTTTGCGGATGCTCGCGCAGCACAGTTGCATGTTGAAGCGCTTACAGAGGGGCTTTCTAGGGCTGCTAAAATTCATAGAATTTTGCTTCCGGCAGTGTTGAAGTGGCTTGGCGACGGGCAGAATCCGGATATGGGTTTGCTTGCGTGGCGGCGTCTTGCGGAGCGTTTTGGCGGAAAAAATACGTATCTTGGTTTTTTGCGTGATTCTCCTTCCGCAGCTCAGCGTCTTTGCCACGTTTTGGCGGATTCGCGCTATCTTGGCGACGCTATGATGCAGTCTATGCAGTCTATTACTTGGCTTGGAGACGACGAAGCGTTATCTGCGCGCGATAGGGCAAGTCTTGACATGCAAACTAGTGCAATGGTTGCGCGTTATGCAAGTAATATTGCGGATTTTGCGCAGTCTTTGCGCGCTCTTCGCCGGCAGGAAATTGAGCGAGTAGCTTTAGCTTGGATGTGTGGTCTTATTGATGACGATACTTCTATGCTTGCAATGAGTGATGTGTTTGATGCTATTTTAGATGCGACTTTGCAATGGTCTATGCGTGAAGCTGTGTCAGTCATGAATTTGAATGCTCCTCAAGCTGAAATTGCTATTATTGCTTTAGGTCGCTACGGTGGTAAAGAAGTAAACTTCTGTTCTGATGCAGATATTATGGTAATTTACAAGCCGGTTGGTGAAGATTGCGATTTAAACGCAGCTCACCGCTTTGCGCAAAAAACTGTAGATATTTTGCGTAATATTTTGCAAGGTCCTCTTACACTTGAACCAAAAATCATGGTCGATTTGGATTTGCGTCCGGAAGGAAAAGACGGTCCGCTTGTTCGTTCGCTAGAATCTTGCGAAAAGTATTATCGTCAATGGGCTAGCACTTGGGAGCATCAAGCGTTGTTGCGAGCGCGTTTTGCTGCAGGTTCTAAGGAGTTGGCGGATGCTTTGCTTAACGGAGTTGTAAACGAATTGCGTTACGCTGCAAATCCTCTTAGTGAATCTCAGCTTGCTGAAATTCGTAAGCTTAAAGCTCGCATGGAAGCGGAGCGTTTACCTCGAGGAGTTAGTAGGGACAGGCATTTGAAGCTTGGTCGCGGCGGTTTAAGCGATGTTGAGTGGACTGTGCAATTGATGCAATTGCAATATGCTTCAAAGCATGAATCTTTACGAGTAGTTGGAACTATGCAAGCGTTGAAAGCATTGCAATCTGAGCATTTTATAAGCGACGAGGATGCTGAAGTTTTAAGCCGCTGCTGGCATATGTGTTCTGCAGTGCGCAACGCAAACTTCTTGTGGTCTGGATCAATGGCTCGCGCAGATATTATTCCAACTGACTCGTATTCTTTGGGCGGAATAGCAACTTACCTTGGCTATGAGCCGAATCAGGGCCGCGTTTTTGAAAACGATCTTTTAGCAACCATGCGTCAGTGCCGCGAAATCATGTCTCGTCTTTTCTACGGTCGCTAATCATTTCATCTTTAGTCGCTTTACATTTATTGTTACATTATTTGTTTTAGATTATAATTACAGGACGGGAGGTGATTTTTAATGAAAAATGCAGTAATAAGTAATGATGTAAAAGAAAGAGCTAACTCTTCAGTTTTTTATGCTGATGCTTCTGCACTTATAAAACAAGCAGTCAGTAGTGAAAATTTAGAAGAAAATGACGAATTATTATCTACTGATTTTGCTGCAAAACTTATGCACAGTTATAAGCAGTCAGTTTCTGGTTTAGCACGCCCATATGCGGATGTTTTTGCTGAGTTAGAAAAGGGCTTGTAATGAGTTCTTTTAATATTCTTGTTACTCAAGATGCAGAAAATGATTTAAAAAATATAAGAGACTATATTGCATCTAATATCTCTAAGAAAACTTCCGTAAGAATTATTAATCTTATTAAATCTAGTATTGAAAGACTGTCTCTTTTTCCTCAGTTTGCGCCTGCAGTCAAGTATGAGCCTTGGAATTCACTTGGCGTGCGTCGTATAGTTGTAAAGAATTTTCTTGTTTATTACAGAGTTGTTTTAGAAGAAAATACAGTTTATATTTTGAAGGTTACTTATGGTAGGCGTAATCAACAAACTGTATTGGAACAAATAGATTTATTAGATTGAATGCTTATTAAATGTTGCATAATAAGTTATAGTTGTTCGCCACTCCGTATATAAATTCGTCAACGCTAATCAGTAAAATTACGTAGGTCGCGTGTGGTTGCGACCGTCTTGCCAATTGACGGAAGGTGAGCGGTACTTATTATGACGAACGCAATTTCTAGTTCTTTGCATCAAACTTTTTCTCGCAGCACAATTGCAAATTCTCTAGCTGGCAAAAGTGTTGTTACATTAGATGATATTTCAACTGCGCAAATACGAATGCTCTTAGACAAAGCGCGATACATTGATTCGCACCGTAAAGAAGTGGCTCACACTTGCGATGGCAGAGTGTTGGCCACTCTTTTTTATGAGCCGAGCACGCGCACTCGCTTAAGCTTCGAAACAGCAATGCTGCGTTTAGGTGGAAAGGTAATCGGTTTTGCAGGTGCGCAACTTTCTAGTGCAAGCAAGGGTGAAACTGTAAACGATACTTTGAAAGTCGTGTCTAACTATGTTGATGTTGTTGCAATGCGTCACCCAAAGGAGGGTGCTGCTTTTGTTGCAACGCAAGCTGTGAGCACGCCTATTATTAACGCAGGTGACGGCGGCCACATGCACCCAACTCAAACTCTTGCAGACTTGGCAACTATTCTCGCGCGATTTGGTCGCCTTAATAATCTCACTGTCGGCTTGTGTGGCGACTTAACTTATGGACGCACAGTTCACTCGCTTATTGAAACTTTGTGCCGCTTTGGAAACGTTCATTTTGTGCTGATTAGCCCGGATGAGCTTAAAACTCCGCAGTACGTAATCGACCGCATTAATGACACTCCTTCGTGCACTTACGAAGAAACTCGCGACTTGATGGAAGTTATTGGCAAGCTTGACGTGCTTTACATGACCCGCGTGCAAGAAGAGCGTTTTACGGATCGCGAGCAATACTTGCGACTTCGTGACACGTACATTTTGACTGAAGAAAAATTGCAAAAAGCAAAGTCGCATATGCCTGTGCTGCATCCGCTTCCTCGAATTAACGAGATTTCTGTTGACGTTGATGACGATCCTCGCGCAGCATATTTTGAGCAGGTTAAAAACGGTATGCTTATGCGTATGGCTTTGGAAAGTTCCGTTCTTGGAGACGAGCTTTGCGGCTACGAACCAACTGATTTTGTAAACGTGCCAGAAGACGAATTGCAAGCAGTTGACGCACACGGAATTTCATTAACGGATCCTCGCGTGCACGTAACAGACGTGAATGCGCCTGAAGATCTTACTTGCCCGAATCCTCGTTGCATAACAAACAGCGAACTAACTCTTAAACGTAAGTTCTACAAAGCTGATTCCGTAAGGCAAGAGTATCGTTGCATGTATTGCGACGAAGAAGCAGAAACTAAATAAAAAATTTAATAATATTATTATATAACTGTAAAAATTACGCAAAACCAGGAGTGAAATGAACGAATCAGGCACCTTAACTTTGCGCAATATCTCTGTGTGGGATACTGGCGAACGTATTGATCTTATTGTTGATGGCGTTCGTCAGGATGCCCTTATAGAGCAGAATGCGCGCGTTACTGGCGATATTGACGCAAGTGATTGGGTTGTTGCTCCTGGTTTTGCAGATCCGCATGTGCATTTTAGAGATCCAGGACAAACAGCAAAAGAAACAATGATGACCGGCAGTGAGGCTGCGGCGGCTGGCGGTTATACGCAAGTTTTGATTATGCCAAATACTGTTCCAGCTCTTGACGGCGAGCCTTGGGAAGATGCTCCATTTGATGTAGATAATGTAGTTGACTATTTGCAGCGCTATGGTTGCATTTACGGCGTAAAATTGCCAGTTCGCTACGATTTGAGCGTGTGCGCATCATTGGGGCGTAAAGGCTTAAAACCAAGCAATATTGAGCTTTGGAAAAAGTATGTTGCTGGAATCGACGATGACGAAAAAACTTCTCCTATGAAAAAGCACCCGATTACTGCTATAAGCGACGACGGTGCTGCAGTGCCTGAACCGATTTTGCGAGATGTGTTAGCTATGGCAAAACAAACTGGTTTGCCATTCGTGGAGCATTGTGAGCATCATGATACGGGAGCTGTGAACGAGGGTCCGGTCGCAAAAATGCTTGGTGTTGGTGGAATTCCAGTTTCTACTGAGCTTGCAATTGTTCAGCGAGATATTGATGCTTCCCGCGAAACTGGCGTACATGTGCATTTCCAGCATGTGAGCACTGCTGCTGCGTTTGAAGCTATTCGTAAGGCAAAGAAAGAGGGTTTGCCGATTACGTGCGAAACTGCGCCTCACTATCTAGCTTTGTGTGATGAGGATGTTTTGCGATATGGTGCTATGGCTAAGATGAATCCTCCTCTTCGTTCAAAAGCGGATCGTCAAGCAACGCTCGCTGCTATTGCGGATGGCACAATTGACATGATTGCAACAGATCACGCGCCTCACACTGCGGAAGAAAAGTCAGGAAATTTTGCAAGCACTCCTAACGGAATTATTGGGCTTGAGTGCGCGTATGGCGTGTGCCGCAAAGTTTTGGTTGATGCAGGATATACGGACGATAAGCATTTAATCGAATTAATGGCAGTAAATCCAATGCAATTGATGAGCAGAAGACCTACTGATATTGCGGCTTTGCTTAACGTTTCTTCGCGATGCGCAAACAAGCGAACGCTGCGTTTAAGTATTACTGAACACCCTGAAAACGTTGATTTAGTGCTGATTAATATGCGCGAAAATTGGGCGGTTGATGCAAATTCGTTCCATTCAAAAGCTCGAAATACTCCTTTTGATGGATGGCAACTTACAGGAAGGCCTGTTGCGACGATTATTGGTTCAGAAATTGCTTTCTCGAGAATGTGATTGATTAAATATAAATTTGGAATGGTAGTAAATTATGGACGAACTTATTGAAGCGATTGCAGCCAAGCAAAATCCTAGCGTAGTGGGCTTGGATCCTAAGCCTGGAATTGTTCCTGCCGAAATTATTAGCTCTCTTGCGGACGAAGTTTTGCAAGAAGTAGAAGGCGAGGATGCGCTGCCAACGCTTTTAGCTACAGCTTATTTTGAGTTTAATCGTGCGATTATTGACGCAGTTGCAGATTTTGTGCCGGCTGTAAAGCCGCAAATCGCTATGTACGAGGCGCTTGGTCCTGCAGGTATCGATACTTACGCAATGACCTGCGAATACGCAAAATCGCAAGGATTAGTTGTAATAGGTGACGCAAAGCGCGGAGATATTGGCTCTACAGCTGGTCAGTATGCGGCTCATTTAAGCGGCTTCGCTAATCTTTCTGCATATTTTGAAGACGAAAATGCGACTGATAACGCACTGCCACAATCTCTTAAAAATCTTCTAAAAAGCTCTAAAAATCTTGACGTTTGGCATGAAGATTCGCTTACAGTAAACCCTTATATGGGTTCGGATGGAGTGAAGCCTTTTATCGATGAAGCATTAGCGTACGATAAAAGCATTTTTGTGCTGCTTCGCACTTCGAATCCTTCTAGCAAGGAGCTACAGGAGCTTATTTTGCAAGATGGCAAGCCAGTGTATGAGCATATGGCGGATTTGATTGAGAACTGGGGTGCTTCAAGCATTGGCAAGCACGGTTATTCAAGAGTTGGCGCAGTTGTAGGTGCCACGCATCCGCAGGAGGGCAAGCATTTGCGCGAGATTATGCCGCACACTTTCTTCCTTGTTCCAGGCTATGGCGCTCAAGGCGGTACAGCTCAAGATGTTGCAGGAATGTTTGATGCAAATTCTGAAGGCGCTATTGTAAATTCTTCGCGCGGTATTATTGGTGCTTGGAAAAAGTCTGAAGATTACGCTAAAAATCAAGGTCATATGTCTCTCGATGACATTCTTGATATTGTGCGTGATTCTGCAGCTGTTGCTGCGAAAAATATGCGTGACGACTTGCGAAATGCAGTGTATCGCTAGAATGTATAACTAAAATAAATATAACTAAAAATATAATTAAAATTAAAAATAAAACGCAACGGTACAAAACACATACAAGGGTAGGGGAAACCACATGAGTGATGGCATGTTTATTCCAACGCGAAAAGCCTCTGGAAACGCCATAATTACGTTACGTGAAGACGCTTTTGATTCTTCCGGCTCAAGTTCTGCAGACGAAAGCAATAATGCAAAATATTCGCGCCTTTGGGGGCGCAGAGCTGTAGAAGTACTCAATAATGAGAAGCTAGACGAAGGCGTGTACCGTTTAACTTTGCGAGATTCTGAGATTGCTAAAAAAGCTGCTCCTGCGCAATTTGTGAACTTGTATTCCCCTGATCCAACTGCTATGCTTCCGCGTCCTTTTGGAGTTGCAAGCGTAGAAGGCGATACTTTTACTTTGATTTTTGCTGTGATTGGCAAAGGCACTGCTAAGTTTGCTGAGCTTAAACCAGGAGATAGCATTGACGCTCTTGGACCTTTGGGACTTGGCTTTAATATTTCCAAACCTGCACATTATGTGTTGGTTAGTGGCGGCTTGGGCGTGCCACCTATTTTGTGTGCTGCTCAAGCGCTTTCAAAGCGTGAAGATTCTAGCGTAACGGCAGTGCTTGGCTACCGTAACAAACGTTTTGCAGATGATTTAACGAAAGAATATATTTCAGACGTACACAGTATTACAAATGCTGAAGGAACTGTTATTACACTTCTTGACGAACTTGAAAAAGTTAAGCATTTTGATTTCGACGACGATTTACCAACGGTTATTTTGTCTTGTGGTCCTTTGCCTATGATGAAAGCTGTAGCTCACTGGGCGCATGAAAGAAATATTGAGTGCCAGCTCAGTTTAGAAGCGCGTATGGGTTGCGGATACGGAACTTGCGTTGCTTGCGTTGTTGACACTTTGGAAGGCAGGCTGAAAGTTTGCAACGACGGTCCTGTTTTTGATGCGAATCGTTTGGGTTGGGAGTAAAAAATATGAGTGCTGTAAATAATGCCGAAAATAATTCTGTAAATAACGCAAATTCCGTAACAAATTCCGCTGAAACTTTTGGTTTTGACACTAGCCACGTTTGGAAGCACCCAACTCAAGTCGCAGGCGTTAAGTGGAAAAACATGGTTGGAACTGCTTCTGGAACTTTCCAGCTTGCAGCTTGCCGACGCTTTTACGACGTAAGCCAACTCGGCGCAATTTGTACAAAAGGTGTTTCTCCTGTTCCGTGGGAAGGAAATCCTTCTCCGCGCACTGCAGAATCTCCTTCTGGAATGGTAAACGCAGTTGGATTGCAAAATCCTGGTGTCGACCATTATTTAGTAGACGAGTTGCCGAAACTAAAATCCATGGGAGCACTTGTTATTACTAATGTTGCAGGTCACAGTGACGACGATTATGCGCAAGTTGTTGAAAAGCTTGCAGATTCTGCGGCCGACATGCTTGAAATTAATGTAAGCTGCCCAAACGTGACTCACGGCGGAATGAGCGTTGGTACTGATCCGGTTGCATTGCACCGCTTAATTAAGCGTCTTCGCGCAATGACAAGCAAGCCAATGATTGTAAAAATGACGCCAAATGTGACGGATATCGTTTCGATTTGCAAAGCTGCAGTTGATGCTGGAGCGGATGCTTTAAGCATGATTAACACGCTAGTTGGTTTGCGAATTGATATTCGAACAGGCGAGCCTATTATTGCGAATCGCACGGGCGGTGTTTCCGGCCCTGCAATCTTCCCAATTGGGCTTGGGTTTGTGTGGCGAGTGCGTCAAGCTATGCCAGATATTCCAATTATTGGCATTGGCGGCATTGATTCTGGCGAAAAAGCTTTGGAATACTTGTATGCTGGCGCGAATGCTGTAGAAGTTGGTGCTGCTGCTTTGGTGGATCCTACTGCTCCTATTCGCATTGCTCGCGAGCTTGACGATTTGCTTGATTCTCGTCCAAAGCTTGCGTCTTTACTCGCTGAAGGCAAAACTTGGCGCTGAAATTAAGTATTTAAAAAGTATTTAGAAAGTATTTAAAATTATTTTAAGAAAGAGAGCTAATTATGGCAGAATTAGACGAACGTTTTACAAAGTTTTTGCTTGATTCAGGTGCGCTTAAATTTGGTGACTTTACGCTGAAATCTGGTCGTCAATCACCTTATTTTATTAACGCTGGTGCTTTTGACGACGGCATGAAAATCGCAAATCTAGGCGCATACTACGCTGAGCGCGTTGTTGCAGCAATCGAAGATGGCAAACTTCCGCAAGATATCGACACTGTTTTCGGCCCTGCTTATAAGGGTATTCCGCTGGCAGTTTCTACGGCAATGGCTTTGACGAATAATCATAATATGCCTGTTGGTTTTACTTTCGATCGCAAAGAGCGAAAGGATCATGGCGACGGCGGAATTATGGTTGGAAAACCGTTAAAAGACGGCATGAAAGTTCTGTTAGTTGACGACGTGATGACTGCTGGAACTGCAGTTCGCGAAACTTTGCCAAAGCTTAAAGCGGAAGCAAATGTGCAAGTTGTTGGCTTGATTTTGGCAGTAGACAGAATGGAACGCACGAAAGACAGTAAGCTTTCTGCAGTAAAAGCAGTAGAGCAGGAGTTTGGATTCCCAGTTTTGCCAATTGCAAATGTGCGCGAAATTTTCGCTGCAGCAAAGCGTTTAGTTAATGCTGACGGTAAGCCAGTTATGGATGAGGAATTAGCTTCGCGCGCTGCAGATTACTTGCGTACGTATGGTGCGTAATTATCCTCTACAATTTCGGAACCAAACGGCCACAACGCAAGTTTTGCCATTTTGAAAGATTGTATGCCAAATGGAATGCCAACAATTGTGCAGCAGCAAATGAATCCTGAAACGATATAGCCTAATGCAAGCATTGGTCCAATGAAAAATACAATCCATAGTATGTTCCAAATTGTGCTAGTGCCGCCTTGGTAAATAACGTGTTTTCCAAATGGCGTGAGCGTGAGCTTTGCCATTTTGAATGCTTGAATACCGAATGGTATGCCAATAACGGTTATGCAAAGGAGGAAACTTATAAATAACCAGCTTGCAGCAATGAAAAGACCGCCGAATATCAGCCACACAATATTGCCAAGAAGTTTCATAAAAGTAGTATATAAGTTTTTTAAGTTTTAATGAAGTATGATTTTTGATAAGTGATTTATTGTAAGCGGGTTGTAAAATAATGCGTTGCAATAGATGCATTTGTTTAAAGGAAGAATATGTTCTGCACGCAATGTGGTAATAAAAATGATGATAATAGCAAGTTTTGCAATACTTGCGGAGCGCTTTTAGAAGTTACGTCAACAGTCGAGCCGTCAATCCAAAGTCAACAATACGAATTGCCTACTAACGAAGCGCCTACTACTGTATTTCCTGCGCAGGAAGCTTTATCGGATAATCTAAACGTTTTAGGTTCTCCTATTATGGGTTCTTCGAGTGAACAGCCTTCTATGAATAATTCACCTTACGTACAAGGCGAAGCTCCGGCTAATTATTCTCATTCAGAGGATGATAAGCGCAAGAAGAAAGTAATTATTACTTTAATAACCGCTATTATTGCTTGTGTTTTGGTTATAGGTGCTGGTGCATGGTGGTATGTAAATAGTGCGCGAACAGCTCAATCAAATAATAAAACTGAATTACAATCATCAAAATCAAAGAATAATAAATCTAAGCAGCATGTTCTAACTAATGATGATTTAGATTCAGACGATGAAGATAGTGATACTAGCAGCGATAAGGATAACGCTATTGGCGCGAGTGAAAAGCTCAATACCAAAAAAATCAATAAATTAGTAAGCAATTTTGCTTCAAATAATAGCGTATCTGTAGCGATTTCTGGCAAGAAGGGCATATTGTATGAGTCTTCTAATTCTCGTAAAACATTCCCTGCTGTAGGTTTTTATTTCCCTGTTGTTCTTTATACTAAGGATAATCCACAGCATGATTATGAAGATAAGTGTGAAGATGTTATTAAGGCAATGAGTAATGACTCCGCTAATGAGCTTTTAGATGATCAAGGTGGCATAGACGGATTAGATCAATGGCTGTCAGATAATGGCTATGCAAATACATCTTTTACTCGCAAATATGGTGATGTTGATGCATCGAACGATGGTCACGAAAATCTTACTTCTTCTCATGATGCTGCGATGATGCTTTCAAAAGCTATGCAAAATTCGACTATTGCCAATGCGACGGGTTACGATATTTCTGCTGATGGCGTGAACGTTCCAGACGGCATAGAGGTTATGGCTCATCGTGGTCAAGGAATTAAGAATGTTTATAACTATTTCTTGATTCTTAAGAAGGGCAAGAATAGGATCGGAGTGTCTGTTTTAACAAAAAGTGCAGATAAAGATGACGTTGCTGAATTTGTTTCAAAACTGTTGAATTTGTTGAAAAATAATCTCTAAATATATTAAGTTGACGCTTTGTGGCATAATAAGCAAGGTTTATTTCTTAGCTGCTTAATTTGCAGCCTATTAGCGAAAGAAACGGGTAACTCGTGGCACAGACTACCAATGATATTAAGAATGGATCGGTTTTGAACCTTGATGGTCAGCTTTGGACCGTCGTTAAGTTCCAGCACGTGAAGCCAGGCAAGGGTCCTGCTTTTGTGCGTACCACCATTAAGAACGTGCTCTCGGGCAAGATTGTCGACAAGACTTTTAATGCCGGCATGAAGATGGAGTTCGAGACCGTTGATAACCGCACGTTGCAATATTCATACGAAGATGGCGACAACTTCGTCTTTATGGATATGACCACTTACGACCAGGTTTATATTCCTAAGGTTTTGGTTGGCGAGCAAAGCAAGTATTTGCTTGAAGGCACCGACTGCATCGTAAGCTTCCATGATGGCACTCCTTTGAGCGTTGAGCTTCCAGCTTCCGTGATTTTGACTATTACTCACACTGAGCCAGGCTTGCAAGGCAATCGTTCTAACGCTGGTACTAAGCCTGCAACTGTGGAAACCGGTGCTGAAATCCAGGTTCCACTCTTCGTGGGTGAAGGCGAAAAGGTGAAGGTCGACACTCGTGACGGCTCTTACCTTGGTCGTGAAAACTAAAGAATTAATTATCTAATTAAAATAATTAGTTATCTAATTAAATTAGCTATTTATTTCTCAATAATTTTTATAGAGTGGCCCGGTGGCGATTATTCGTTGCTGGGTCGCGTAATTTTTGATACAACTTTATTAAGTAATTTTTATACGTTACACAGAAGGGCGTTACGATGGCACGTTCTACCGCTCGTAAAAGGGCTTTGAATACGCTGTATGAGGCGGATGAGAAGAATCAGCATATTCTTTCTTTGCTTGAGGAGCGAGTTAAGGAGCCTGGCGCTCAAACTCCGCTCCCAGAGTACGCTATTGAGATTGTTCGAGGCGTAGGAGAGCGACGTAACAGAATTGACAAGACGCTAAACCGCTATTCGACTGGCTGGAAAGTTGGCAGAATGGCTGTTATCGATCGCAATATTTTGCGCATTGCAGTTTGGGAAATGCTTCTTAACGATGAGATTCCAGATAAAGTTGCTATTGACGAGGCGATTGCGCTCGCAAAAATGTATAGCGACGACGAAGCTATTGCGTTTATTCACGGCTTACTAAGCGCGATTATGGCAGATAAAGACGCTTGCTTGGCAAAGTTTAATGGCGAATCTTCTCCTGAAGACGCTGCTACGGAAGAGTCTACGGAAGAAGCTGCTGCTGCCGAGTAAGAAGCAATAACTATCGCCGGCGCGTCGCCCGTCCGCCAACCTGAGTAGACTTACCACGAATATCCTAAAGCCATAAGGGGGTTAAGGTGGATTACAGCGACACCTTTGCCGGATTCGGCAGTGATGATGCAGTATTGGTGTTGGAGGATGGTCAGGTTTACGTTGGTAAGCCTTTTGGTGCGCAAGGTTCTACGCGCGCTGAGATTGTGTTCTCCACGGGCATGACTGGTTATCAAGAAACATTAACTGATCCAAGTTATGATCAACAAATCGTAGTTCAAACATTCCCACACATAGGTAATACGGGAATGAATCACGAAGATCCAGAATCTGCCCACATTTGGGTTGCTGGTTACGTAGTTAAGAAGCCAAGCCCAGTAGTTAGCAATTGGCGAGCTGAAGGTTCCTTGGAAGACGATTTACAAAAGCAAGGTATCGTTGGCATTAGTGGTATTGATACTCGAAAGCTGGTACGTCATTTACGCTCGGTAGGCGTTATGCGTGCCGGCATTTTTTCTAATAAGGCCCTGGTTGATCCGTCAACCGGGGCTTTTCGCACCGTCGCTTCTTTCGTTGACGAAATTAAGCAAACTCCTCAAATGCAGGGCTTGCGTTTAACGGATGAAGTCAGTACTAAAGAAACGTACACGATTGAGCCTTGCGGTGATTTTGAAGGAAAAGATCCACTTTACACTGTTGTAGCAGTCGACTTTGGTATTAAATCTATGACTCCTCACCGTTTGGCTGAGCGCGGCTGCCGCGTGCACGTTGTAAGCTCCTCAATAAGCTTCGAATCGCTGCAAGCGCTTAACGCAGACGGCGTATTCTTCTCGAATGGTCCTGGAGACCCTAGCCAAGCAAATCGCGAAGTTGAGCTTTTGCGCAAAGTTTTGGATGCAGGTTACCCGTTCTTTGGTATCTGCTTTGGAAACCAGTTACTTGGTCGCGCGCTCGGCTTTGGAACTTACAAGTTGAAGTTTGGTCACCGCGGTATTAATCAGCCTGTAAAAGACGTTACAACCGGAAAAGTGGAAGTTACGGCTCACAATCACGGCTTTGCTGTGGACGCACCTCTTGACGGTCCTGTGCAATCTCCTTACGAAAACGGACACTTTGGTCGCGTGCTAGTTTCGCATATTGACTTGAACGACAACGTTGTAGAAGGCTTGCAATGCCTTGATATTCCAGCGTTCTCGGTGCAATATCATCCGGAAGCTGCAGCAGGACCGCACGACGCTTCCTATCTATTTGACCGTTTTGTGCAATTGATGCGCGAAAACGCTCGAAAAAGCAAGTAATACTCGAAAAAGCAAGTAAGATTTTAAGATTTACGGAAAGAGAAGTTTACTATGCCAAAACGTACTGATATTAAGTCGGTTATGGTAATTGGTTCCGGTCCGATTGTTATTGGTCAGGCTGCAGAATTTGATTATTCCGGAACGCAGGCTTGCCGAGTTCTTCGCGAAGAAGGTATTCGCGTAATTTTGGTTAATTCCAACCCGGCTACGATTATGACAGATCCGGAGCTTGCGGACGCAACATATATTGAGCCAATTGACACTTCGATTTTGGAGCGAATTATTGCGAAGGAGCGTCCGGATGCGCTTCTTCCAACGCTTGGTGGTCAAACTGCGCTTAATGCTGCAATGGATTTGGGTCGTGCAGGAATCCTAGAAAAATATAACGTTGAGCTTATTGGTGCTTCTTTGGAAGCAATCGACCGCGGAGAAGACCGAGAGCTTTTCAAAAAAGTCGTTGAAAAAGCCGGAGCTGAGTCAGCAAAATCCTTTATTGCTCACTCAATCGAAGAAGTAGACAAAATTGTTGAAACTTTAGGATACCCGGTAGTAGTACGTCCAAGCTTCACAATGGGCGGCTTGGGCTCTGGTATTGCTCATAACGAAGAAGAGCTTCACCGCATTGCAGGAGCTGGCATTCACTATTCTCCAACAAACGAAGTGCTTATTGAAGAAGGCATTGAAGGCTGGAAAGAGTTTGAGCTTGAACTTATGCGCGACGCAAAAGATAACGTCGTAGTTGTTTGCCCAATCGAAAACGTCGATCCTGTAGGCGTGCACACTGGCGACTCGATTACAGTTGCTCCTTGCTTTACGCTTACAGACCGCGAGTATCAGAAGATGCGCGATATCGGTATTGCTATTATTCGAGGCGTTGGCGTCGATACCGGCGGTTGCAATATTCAGTTTGCAATCAACCCTCAAACTGGTCGCATTATCGTCATCGAAATGAACCCGCGCGTGTCCCGTTCTTCCGCGCTCGCATCTAAAGCAACCGGCTTCCCAATCGCAAAAATCGCAACGAAACTTGCTCTTGGCTACACTTTGGACGAAATTCAAAACGATATTACGCGTTCAACTCCTGCAAGCTTCGAGCCAACAATCGACTACGTTGTAACAAAGATTCCGCGCTTTGCTTTTGAAAAATTCCCAGGAGCAGACACCACGCTTACAACTTCCATGAAGTCAGTTGGCGAAGCAATGGCTTTGGCTGGAAACTTCCAGGAATCCCTTGGAAAAGCAATGCGCTCAATCGACAAGCGTCACTCATGCTTTAGCTGGGATGGCGAGCGCCCAAGCAAGGAAGAAGTTAATAAGCTTCTTGAAGAAATGCATACTCCAACCGAGCATCGCTACTTGCAAATTCAGCGCGCGCTTTGGGGTGGTGCAACGCCGGAGCAGATTTTTGCAGCAACAAAAATCGACCCTTGGTTTGTAGAGCAGCTGGCTCAAATTAACGAGACTGCGCTCGCAGTTCGTGAAGCTGAAACCTTAACTCCTAAAGTTTTGAAGCGCGCTAAGCTCGCTGGTCTTTCGGACGTTCAAATTGCGCATTTGCGTAATCTTGGCGACGAAGGCGAAAACATGGTTCGTGAGCTTCGTTGGGCTTACGGTTTGCGCCCTGTTTACAAGACTGTTGACACTTGCGCAGCTGAGTTCGACGCAGCAACTCCGTACTACTATTCTTGCTACGCTGACGAAAGCGAGTTGAAGAAGCGCGATCGCGAAGCTGTGATTATCCTTGGCTCTGGTCCAAACAGAATCGGCCAGGGTATTGAGTTTGATTACACTTGTGTTCACGCTGTTCAGGAATTGGGCAAGGATTACGACACCATTATGGTCAATTGCAATCCTGAAACAGTTTCTACAGATTACGACATGTCTGATCGCCTTTACTTTGAGCCTCTTACTTTCGAAGATGTGCTTGAAATTTACGAAGCAGAAAAGAAGCTTGGACCTGTTAAGGGCGTGATTGTGCAGCTTGGTGGTCAAACGCCACTTTCGCTTGCCGCTCGTCTTAAGGCTGCAGGAGTTCCAATTTTGGGAACGACTCCTGAGGCTATTGATTTGGCTGAAAACCGTGAGCTTTTCGGCGAAGTTCTTCGTCAAGAAGGCATGAACGCTCCTCGATACGGCACAGCGTTAAGTCTTGAGGAAGCAAAAGATGCAGCTCACGCAATTGGCTACCCAGTTCTTGTGCGCCCAAGCTACGTGCTCGGCGGTCGTGGCATGGAAATTGTATACGACGACGCTCAACTTGCAAAGTATGTTGATCGCGCATTGGATGAGGCTCGAGCAGACACGGTTGTTTCTGGCCGCTTGCCTTCGCCGCTTTTGATCGATAAGTTCCTTCAGGACGCTATTGAAATCGATGTTGACGCGCTTTACGACGGTAACGAGCTTTATATTGGCGGCATTATGGAGCATGTTGAGGAAGCTGGTGTGCACTCTGGTGACGCTGCTTGTACTCTTCCTCCAAGCACGCTTTCGGACGATCAAATTCGACGCCTTCGCGAGGGTACGCTTTCGATTGCTCGCGGCTGCTCAGTTCGCGGTCTTATCAACGTACAGTACGCTTTTATGGCAAACACTTTGTATGTAATTGAAGCAAATCCTCGAGCGTCTCGTACTGTTCCGTTTGCTTCTAAAGCTACTGGCGTTGCTCTTGCTAAAGCTGCTGCTCGAATTATGGCTGGTGAAACCATTGCACAGCAGCGCAAGCGTGGACTTCTTCTCCCGCAAGGCGATGGCGGAGATATTCACCCAGGTCAGCAGGTTGCTATTAAAGCTTCTGTGCTGCCGTTCAAGCGTTTCCGCACTCCTGTTGGTCGCACGGTTGATATTTTGCTTGGACCAGAAATGCGCTCTACTGGCGAAGTTATGGGTTTTGATCGCGACTTCCCTCACGCTTTTGCTAAGAGCCAGCTTGCAGCATACAAGGGCGGTTTGCCTACCAGCGGAAACGTTTTTGTGTCCGTAAGTGATGCAGATAAGCGACAACTTCCACTTCTTGCAGTGCGATTAGTGGAGCTTGGTTTTACGATTTGGGCTACTGAAGGTACAGCTTCTGTGCTTCGTCGTTATGGCATTGATTCTGTGATTGTCGATAAGCTTTCTAGTCAGGGCGACACGGCGAAGGATATGCCAAATAGTGAGAAAGCGAACGAAAGAATCGGTAAGAATGTTGTAGAGCTTATCGAAAATGGTAAGATTGACATGGTATTAAATACGCCGAATTCAAGGGGATCACGCACTGATGGTTATGCCATTCGTGCGGCAGCTGTAGCAGCTGATCTTCCACAATTCACTACTATTACCGAATTTGCACCAGTATTAATGGCTATTGAAGCTGTTAAGAACAACGATTATCAGGTGATGAGTATACAAGAACATGCTCAGCAGCTGTTTGCAATTGAACAGGCAGAAAGTCAAGAAAGTCGGGCTTAATACATGACCGAGAGCATTCGTGATCAAGAAGTGCAGGCGCAACGATCCGATTTTGGTTTGCGTTTGAAGAACGCTATGGCAAAATATGGACCATTGTGTGTTGGAATCGATCCTCATCGCAAAATGCTGCTTAATTGGGGATACAACATGGATGCTCTTGGAGCTGAACTTTTTTCTATGCGAATGCTGCAAGCTATGAATGGTAGGGCAGCGGCAGTTAAATTCCAATCCAGCATGTTTGAGCGCTACGGTTCTAAGGGTTTCGCAGCACTTGAGCGTGTGCTGTATGCCGCTCGTCAAATGGATATTATTACTATCGTTGACTGCGGTCATGGAGGATTGTCTACTACTATTTCTGCGCTTGCAGACGCATATTTTAAGCCTGGAGCTCCGCTTCTTGCTGATGCTATTACTTTGCTTCCCTATTATGGCGCACGTTCTATGGGCGGCTTAATTAACGAAGCTCTTAATAACGGTCGCGGTGTTTTTATTGCGTCTCTAACTTCTAATCGCGAAGGCGCAAGTTTGCAAACTGCTATTAGGCAGAGCGGAACTTACCGCGGAACTACTGTAGCTCACGGAATTGCTCAAACAGCTCAAAGTTTTAACAATAAAACTAAAGGAATGGGTTCTGTTGGTTTAATTGTTGGAGCTACTATTGGCGACTGGATGAACGGTGGTGGAATTGACGTAACCAGTTTTACTGGTCCAATTCTTTCTCCTGGTTACGGGTGGCAAGGTGCAGAAGCTGACGATTTAAAGCGTGTTTTTGCTGGTACACATGGTAATGTATTGGTAACTGTTTCGCGTTCGATTGCGTCGCATGGTCCAAATATTGGTGAACTTTCGGCTGCAACTGAACGCATAGCATTGGATATTCGTCAGGCTCTTGTTGATTCAGGCGAATGTGTGTAAACGAGGGGTAAGCAAATGGGTGCCACGGATGAGGCTGCAGTTTCGCAGTCTAGACGTCGATTAATCGTATTAACGGGTCCTACTGCGGCTGGTAAAGGCACAGTAGAAGGCATACTTCGTGAGAAGCATCCTCATATTTGGCTATCTGTTTCTGCTACCACTCGTGCGCCTAGACCTGGTGAATTTAATGGTATTCACTATTGGTTCTTAGATGAAGAAGAATTTGAGCGTCGTAAGCGTAATGGCGAATTCTTGGAAACCGCGCTAGTTCATGGCATGGCTCATTATGGTACCCTTCTTCAGCCTGTTTTGGATCATCTTACGCAAGATATTCCTACTTTGCTGGAAATAGATTTGCAAGGAGCTAGGCGCGTAAAACAAGAGGCTGCTCGTCTTGGATTAGAAGTTGTGTACGTGTTCATTGCGCCTCCGAGCTTTGAAGAGCTTAAGCGTCGTCTTATTGGTCGTGGTACTGAAACTCCTGAGCAGCAAGCAAAACGTTTGGAAACTGCTAAAGTTGAGATTGCTGCAGCTAAAGAGTTCGATGTTGTTATTGTGAATGATAATGCTGAGCGTGCTGCAGATGAACTGTGGAATGTTATTGCAAGCGAATACGACTTATAGTTAAAACTTACGCAATATCCAATCGGTAGCATATAATAAGCCTTTTGGAACTATTGTAGCACCATAGAATTTGGAGAATATTATGGCATTAGGCACTCAGCCAACACCTACTGGTCTTGCGAATCCACCGATTGATGATTTAATGCAACATGCGGATTCCCAGTATGCGCTTGCCTTATTTGCTGCAAAACGAGCACGTCAAATTAATGCTTATTTTACTCAGCTTAATGAAGGTTTGCTTCAAAATGTTGGCCCACTAGTTGAGTATCAAAATCAAGAAAAGCCTTTAGCTATTGCTTTCCGCGAAATTAATGCTGGATTGCTTGAAGAGACTCTTGGTGAGGACGACTTAAGCGAAGGTAATTAATAAGCCTTGCTAATAAACGTCTTTATGGGTATTCGCAGTCGCGTATCATCCGTGCTCAATAAAGCGGATGCACGGCTGCGTTTTTCGCTTTATTTAGCCTATATTTAGCCTTTATCGACTATGAACTTAAGGGGGAAATGTGGAAGAACGTAAATTAATTTCTGCAGAATCTGTAACTGAAGGTCATCCTGACAAGTTATGCGATCAAATTGCTGACGCTATATTGGACGATATGCTTCGTCAGGATTCTCATGCGCATGTTGCTGTAGAGGTTTGTGCTTCCGTTGGTCAGTTCGTGGTTTTTGGTGAAGTGCGTGGTGAAGTTTATAGCGATATTCCGGGAATTGTACGTCAAGTTGTTCGTAATGTTGGCTACACGAGCTCCACAATTGGTCTTGATGCTGATTCTTGTGGTGTTATGGTTTCTTTAACTGAGCAAAGTGCGGAAATCAATCAAGGTGTTGCTAGGTTGGATGCTTCTTGTGAGAGTGCATCTTCTCGTGAGGAGCGCTACGCTGCTCAAGGTGCAGGCGATCAAGGTGTTATGTTTGGTTACGCTAGCGACGAAACAGATACTTTAATGCCTTTGCCGATTTATCTTGCTCATCGTTTAGCTCAAAAGCTTGCTAAAGTTCGTAAAGATGGCACTGTTGCGCATTTGCGTCCGGATGGGAAAACTCAAGTAACGATTGAGTACGATTCCAAAGGCACGCCTAAACGTTTGGATACTGTGCTTATTTCTACTCAGCATGATCCAGAAGTTTCTAGAGACTGGTTACAAGATCAGCTTGTTGAGCATGTTGTTAAGCCTGTGTTGGACGAAGTTCTTGCTCAAAAAGTTGCGCACGATTCGTACCGTATGCTTGTAAACCCTACTGGTTCTTTTGTTTTGGGAGGCCCTGCTGCTGATTCGGGCTTAACTGGTCGAAAAATTATTGTTGACACTTATGGTGGTGCTGCTCATCATGGTGGTGGAGCTTTTTCCGGTAAGGATCCTAGTAAAGTTGACCGTTCTGCAGCTTATGCAGCTCGCTGGGTTGCAAAAAATATTGTGGCAGCTGGTTTAGCTCATAAGGCAGAAGTTCAAGTTGCTTATGCTATTGGTATTGCTGATCCTGTAAGCGTAAACGTAGAAACTTTCGGAACTGAAGCTGACGGTATTACGCGCGCAGATATTGCGCGTGCTGTGCGCGAAGTATTTGATTTGCGTCCGGCTGCGATTATTGACGAGCTTAACTTGCTTCAGCCAATTTATGCTCCAACTGCAGCTTATGGTCATTTTGGTCGTATGGATGTCAAATTCCCTTGGGAAGAAACGAATCGTATTGAGCAATTGAAAGATGCGCTAAAAAAGTAGTTTTATTGATAAATTTTGCTGTAAAATAACAGTAATTATGTGATGTAATTCAAGTAAAACTAAGGGTTATTTATGGCAGAGCAACCTTCGCTAGACGGCTTAGCGCGTAAAACAAGACGTAAGCGCAATGCTGTTTCTCTAGTGCCTGCTAATGAATGCCCTATTGCGCATGTGATGCTTGATGTTCAAGCTTCACATTTAGGTCGTACTTTTGATTACTTGATATCGCAAGATCAAGATGAATCTGCTCAGCCTGGGGCGTTTGTACGCGTTCGTTTTGGAGCACAAAAGCTCACTGGAGTTATTTGGTCTCGTTCTTCGCATGCAGATACCCCTCATGCTGCTTTAAGATTTTTAGAACGAGTGTTTCCTTCAGATGTTTTGCTTTCTAAATCTTTGCGAGACGATATTGACGCCATAGCTAAAGCTTATGGTGGAACTAGCTCAAATATTTTGCGTCTTGCTGTGCCTCAACGCGTAGCTCGTGTTGAGCATGAGGAAGTTTTTGACAACATACGCTTGCAACGCAGAAAACAGTGGCGTGAAAATCTTAAGAAGCGTTTGCAAAACGATAACAATACAAACCCAGGTTACGCTACAACTTCTCGCATGATTTATGATTACGAAAATGCAAATATTTTATACAATGCATTAATCAAAAAATCTATTGACGCAAGTTTTAGTGAAAATAAAGCAGAAAATCAATTAGTCAAGCAAGCAGAAAATAATTCTTCTCAATCTTTTATTGTAGACGCTTTACCAGGTTCTTGCCGGCTTGCACAAGATTTAGCGTGGATGATTGTCACTGCTTTAAGCGCGTGTAAGCAGGCTGTTGTAGTTTTGCCGACGCTAAGAGAAGTCAATGATGTAATGCGCGCGCTAATGGTTTATGGCTTAAAGCCATATAAGCGCGTCAGTGAGAATCATCATGGTTTTTCCGCTGGAAGTTTTGATGGTGATGTCGCTCGACTTTGTGCTGCGGATCCTCCAGCTGACAGATATAGAGCTTGGCGTGCAATCGCGTCCGGAATAGTTCCTTGCGTTCTTGGCACTAGAGCTGCAATGTATGCTCCAGTTGAGGGAGATGCTTTATTTGCGATTGTTGAAGATTGCGCGTACCAATATGCTGATGGCATGATGCCGTATGCTCAAGCGCGTGGCGTTATGCGACTTCGTGCAAAAAGGCATGGCGGCGTATTTGTGTCAATGTCATATTCCAGAAGCGCGCTTAGTCAAAGTGAAGTAGACTGCTATATGTCGAATGCGCAAGATGCGCAAACTACTCAATCTGCGCAAAGTGTGCAAGGTGTGCAAGGTGAGCAAGCTGTTCAAATTGCTGAAATTGCTGAAACTGCTGAAACAATAAGCGGATCTAGTATCCCTGTAAGCGCGAGTAAACTTGCTCGCGAAAAGTTAGTTCCTTGGGTTCGTTGGCTTAATCGTGAAGCTTTACTAAAATTAGCTGACCCAAGCATTGGCGCTCGCATACCGCATAGCGCAGTAAGAGCTATTAACGATGCTCTTTCGGATGGTAAGCCTGTGCTGCTTTCTATTGCGCAAGATGGCGTGACGCAATCGGCTATATGTTCTTCGTGCAAACGTCAAGCGCGTTGTAGACGATGCACCGGGCCTCTTGATGTTGCAAATAGTCAGCAGACAGCACGTTGCTCATGGTGTGGTGCTAGTGCAATAAATTGGTCTTGTTCTAATTGTGGCAGTAGCAATATGCGAGTTATACGAGTTGGCGCTGTTGGCGTTGCAGAAGAATTATCTAAACTATTTCGTAACGTGCCTATTATTATTTCGTCACAACACCAACCGAACGGAATTATCCAGTGCATTGATGAAAAACCTGTAATTGTTGTTGCAACTCCTGGATGTGAGCCTCGCGTACAAACGCAAGACGCAAATTGTAATGGAGAATACGGTGTTGTAGCAATACTTGATACGTGGGTAAGTTTGTACGCTTCAGGGCTTGATTCGCGAATAGATACGCTTAATTCGTGGATGAAAGCTTCTGCTTTATGCGCTCCTAGAGCGCGTGGAGGAAGTGTACTTCTTATTGGTGAAACGTATCCTGTTCTTGCGCGCGCGCTTACATTGTGGGATACGACTCAACTTTCTTGCAATGAGCTTTCAGAAAGAGCTCAAGCAATATTGCCGCCTTGCGTAACTGCAGCATGCGTATGGGGTGCTCGTGATGCGGTTATGCGTGCGCTTGAAAATATTGGTGCAATGCAAGAAAATCTTGGGTGCGAAAGTAGTCAAGATGCTGATTTTTCAGCAATTTCTCCATTATTAGGAATTGTTCCAATGCATCCGCCTGTTACAGACAAATACCAGCATTTTGACGATATTTACGACCGTGTAAAAGCTGTAGTAAGAGTTCCGCTTTATTTAAGACAAGAATTAGTGAACCGATTGCACAAGGAAGTAGCTCGTCACGTAGCAACACGTGCTGCAGGAGAGTTGCGTTTTTGTGTTGATCCAAAAGATTTATTAGCGTACTAACTTACTAATAGGGGAGAGAAAAATGGTAAAAATATATCATTGCGCAGTTTTGGGAGATCCTATTTTGCATTCGCTGTCGCCTGTGCTTCACAACACGGCTTATAAGGCTTTGGGGCTTACGAATTGGCAATATAGTAAGGAAAAAGTAAGCGAAACGGATCTTCACGATTTTATTACGCATCTTGATGATTCTTGGAAAGGCTTAAGCCTTACTATGCCGCTTAAAAAAACCGTAATGAAACTCGGTACACCTTGCGACTACTGGTCGCGCACACTTAACGTGGCAAATACTGCAGTTTTTACTAGCAACCCAGCAGTCGCTTCGCAATCGCAAATAAAGCTATACAACACTGACGTAAGTGGCATATTAATAACATTTATGCAAGCATTACATGAGCGCATATGCGAAGTAAAAAAGGCTGTTATTATTGGCAGTGGCAACACTGCATCCTCTGCACTGGCAGCTTTAATTGAAATTGCGCAAGTGGCAAAGCTTGAGCAAGTGCAAGTTGTTGCTAGAACTGAAGATGACGGTAGTGTAAAAGGCGTTGAACGTTTTAATAATCTTATACAAAAGTATTGCGCTGATTTTCCAAATAAAATAAGCATAGGTCAAAATAATAAAAGCGAAGAAAATGACGCTATGTATGAGCCTGTGCAAGGTATTGAGTTCCCAACAATAAGCGAAGAAGTATTTTCAAAATTTGCAGACTATAGCGCAGAAAAATTGAGCGCAGAAAAATTGTCAGAATGTGATAAATCTCTCATTTTGAGATCTTTAAATTCACTAGAAGCTGTTCGTGCAATCGCAGAAGCAGACATAGTAGTAAGCACAGTTCCAGCGCATGTAGCAGATCCAATTGCGCTTGCGTTGAAAGCATACTGTCAAGATAGTGCGCATAATCAAACGAAATTAGGAACATTGCTTGACGTAGTTTACGATCCTCGCCCAAGCATGCTACTTAGTGTATGGCAACAATATGGTTGCGCTATTGGCGGAGAAGAAATGCTTTTGCAACAAGCTTTAGCACAAGTAAGTCTTATGACGATTGACTACAGGCAATCTAAAGAAAATTTTGAGGATTGTGCTGAGACTGGCGCTGAGGATTGTGCTGAGACTGGCGCTGAGGATTGTGCTGAGACTGGTTCTGAGCTTGGTTATAAACCTAGTGCTGACAAGGCTAGATATTACGATGACTTAAGTAGTCTCATGCGAAAAGCCTTACAGGAGGCATTATGAGCGATAATACGCAACATACTACGCAAAGTGATACGCAAAGTGATGTGCAACATACTACGCAACGTTCCGCGTCGACTGGCGTGCAACTAGCTGACGGATTTGAAGTTATGCTAATTACCGGCATGAGCGGAGCTGGGCGATCGCACGCTGCTAACGCGTTGGAAGATATGGGATGGTATGTTATCGATAATCTTCCGCCAAAACTGCTCATACCGCTAGTAGATATGATGACTTCATCCGGTTCTAAAGTGCATAAGCTTGCTGCTGTTATTGACGTGCGTTCTAGAGGATATTTCGACGACCTGTTTGCAGTTCTTGCGCATATTGATGACCTTGGTGTAAAAACGCGAATTCTGTTTCTAGATGCTTCAGATGCTGTGCTTATTAAGCGTTATGAGTCTGTGCGCAGACCGCATCCTTTGCAGCGCGGCGGCAGACTTATTGACGGTATTCTAGAAGAGCGAGAGCTGCTCAGTCATTTGAAAGATTGCGCAAATATTATTATCGATACTTCTGCACTTAGTATTCACCAACTTTCTACAAAGCTTTACGAAGGATTGCTTGGAAAAGGCTCTTCTACGGTTTCTGTGCATATTTTCAGTTTTGGATTTAAATACGGCATGCCAATGGACGCTGATTTTGTTGCCGATATGCGATTTTTGCCGAATCCTTTCTGGGTTCCTGAATTAAGGGAGCTTACAGGTAAGGATCAAGCTGTGCAAGATTACGTTTTATCGAATCCTGCGGCAATTGCATTCTTAGATTCTTATGAAAATGCGCTTCTTACAGCTATCGACGGATTCGCTAAAGAAGACAAGCATTACGTGACTATTGCTGTAGGATGTACTGGTGGTCAGCATCGTTCTGTTGCCGTAAGTATTGAGCTTGCTAGACGTTTGAGATTGCACGGTTTGCAAGTTACAGTATCTGCAAGAGAGTTGCAGAGAAGATCGTAGTAAGTGAAGAAGTAAAGTAGTGAAGAAGTAAAGTAGCGAAATGCGATTATGAAACTAATCAATTAAAATTAATTAAAAAATTAAATAAAATTGCGTAAATTATATAAAATATAAAAATCTTGTACTAAAAGCATGTAAAGCATGTGCAAAAACCGGTAAAATGTCCAACGTATTCTGTATCACAGAAAGCCGGGCATGTCGTGTGCCACAGCATCATGCAAGTACCCAACAGCACTCATATTTTAAGAAGAACAAAAGTAGGAGGTTGTCCCTTGGCTCTTCTTGACGACGTCAAAAATGAACTCGTTTCAAACAACAATGAGCTCCCGACTGTCATTATGGCTCAAGCTGCAGCAATGATGCGCTTTGCTGGCGGCTTAAGGCCAGTAAATAATCAGGCTGTTATTCGCGCTCAGTTAGATTCTCAGCGTGCAGCTCAGTGGCTTGTTGAGGTATTGAAAACTCATTTCCAGAGGGAAGCAACAATTGCTCAAGTTTCTCGTCAAACTCCTACGGGCACTGTAGTTCGCTATGACGTGGTAGTTGAGCGTGGTGCTGCAGCATTGGCTTTGCAATCTGGTCTTCTTGATCGACGTATGAGAATTGTTGCGGGTCTTGCACCTGAGATTGTTGGTGGAAGTATCGCCCAAATCAAAGCAGCTTGGCGTGGTGCTTTCTTGGCTCACGGTGCTATTTCGGATCCTGGCAAAGCTAGTTATTTGGAAGTTGTTTGCCCAACTCATGAGGCTGCAAATGCTTTGCAAACTATGGCAGCGCGACTTGGCATTAGCGCCAAGGCTCGTCAGGTTCGTAGTTCTGAGCGAGTGACGTTGCGCGATTCTGACGCAATTGAGCGAATGTTGATTTTGATTGGTGCTCCTCGTTCTGCTCGCGAATGGACCGGTAAGCGTTCGGACGGTGAAGCTCGCGGAAAAGCAAACCGTTTGGCTAATTTTGACGATGCGAATATGCGTCGTAGCGCTAAGGCTGCTGCTGAGGCATGCGAAAAGGTTCGTCACGCATTCGATATTTTGGGCGACGATATTCCGGATAATTTGTTAATGGCTGGAAAGCTTCGTCTTGAGCATAGCGACGCAAGTTTGGAAGAGCTTGGTCACTTGGCTGATCCTCCTATTACAAAGGATGCGATTGCAGGGCGAATTCGTAGACTTTTGCAGCTTTCGGCGAAAGTTGAGAAGTCGCGTATGCAGCAGCTTTAATGCTGGTTTTGCGTGGTTTGTGTGCGTAACTGTTTTGGTTGCGATGTTCTTGAGTATCGTCTATGAGTTTTGATTAATGTTTTCTATAGTCGGTCTGATGAGCCTCGAAAGTTTTCAGCATCGCAAGTCCCGTCCTTCGTCGCTTTAACTGTTAAAGGCTTTACTGTATCTTTGTTCTTAAAAGAATGTTGCTTCCTCAGTCCTCTTTTATTGCTCTGCCCGAAAACTTTTGAGGCTCTAACACACATTCCACTAACACAAAACTCATAGACTCGTGCAGAAAGTTGCGCAACTGCGTGGTTTACTAAGTGGAACTAGAGTCGCGCAATTAAGCTGCGGAGGGGTGTGTAGGTAGGAGTGCCTGGTGTAGTGTGTGCAGCAGCAATAACGCTAGTGTTCGCCAAGCAATAAATACTCAACGTCTGCAGAGCATTAATGTCAAAGTTCACTAAGCAACATATAGTCGACGTTTGCAAAGCATTACTGCAAAGCTTCATAAGCAACGTTTGCAAAGCATTACTGCAAAGCTTCATAAGCAACGTTTGCAAAGCATTACTGCAAAGCTTCAGACGCAACGTTAGCATAGTACTGGTGCAAAGCTGCGTTGTTCATAGGGATTGTTGAAGATGTGCGGTATAATTGCACCCGGCAATGTGTTGATGTTTGAGGCTGATTTTGCGTTTTGTTGAACGAAGTAAGCCGGCACGGTAAGCCAGTATGTAAGTCAAATATGGTAAGCCAATATGGTTTGGAAAGGATACCAATGAAGACACTGAAAGATTTGGGAGATTTGAGTGGTAAGCGCGTATTGGTTCGCGCTGATTTTAACGTTCCTCTCAAGGGTACGACGATTACTGATGATGGTCGTATTCGTGCTGCTTTACCAACCATTAAGGCTTTGCGTGAGCAGGGTGCTAAGGTGATTTTGATGGCTCACCTTGGTCGTCCAAAGGGTCAGGTTGTTCCAGAGCTTTCCTTGGCTCCAGTTGCGCAGCGTTTAGGTGAATTGCTCGGCACAAATGTTGTTTTGGCTGCAGACACTTACGGCGAAGATGCTCAAGCTAAGGTAGCTGCCATGAATAATGGCGACGTTGTTTTGCTCGAAAACGTGCGTTTCAACGCTGAAGAAACCAGCAAGGATGCTTCCGAGCGCGCAGCCTACGCTAAGAAGATTGCTTCTCTTGGCGAAGTATTTGTTTCCGACGGCTTTGGTGTTGTGCACCGCGCTCAGGGTTCAAATTACGATGTTGCTGCCGATCTTCCATCAGCTGCAGGCTTGCTTGTTGAGAAGGAAGTTAAGGCACTTTCTCGCGCAACTGAAAACCCAGAGCGTCCTTTGACTGTTGTTCTCGGCGGTTCCAAGGTTTCCGACAAGCTCGGCGTTATTGAGAACTTGCTTTCTAAGGCTGATCGTCTTGTTATTGGCGGCGGTATGGTGTTCACATTCCTCAAGGCTTTGGGTCACGAAGTTGGTACTTCTTTGCTTGAAGAGGATCAACTCGAGAAGGTTAAGGGTTACATTGAAACCGCTAAGAAGAACGGCGTTGAGCTTGTACTTCCAACCGATATTGTTGTGAATGCCGGCTTCCCAGCAGGGGATACTCCAGTTGCTCCAGAAGTAGTTCCAGTAGACGCTATTCCTGCAGACAAGATGGGCTTGGATATTGGTCCTGACTCTCAGAAGCTTTTCCACGACAAGATTGTTGACTCCAAGACTGTTGTTTGGAACGGTCCTATGGGTGTGTTCGAGGTTCCAGAGTTTGCAGCTGGTACTCGCGCTGTAGCCCAGGGCTTGGTCGATGCAACTAAGAACGGCACTTTCACCATCGTCGGTGGTGGCGATTCTGCTTCTGCAGTGCGCAACCTTGGATTCCCTGAAGATGGCTTCTCGCACATTTCTACTGGCGGCGGCGCTTCTCTCGAGTTCTTGGAAGGCAAGACTCTTCCAGGTTTGAGCGTGCTTGAGTAAGTAATATTGCTTGAGTAAGTAATATTTACGCGAGCAAGTATAAACTAAATATTTCCGCTTATGCCGACTTTCGATTTTATGAATCCGCTTTGTAAATCGAGGTCGGCATAACACTAATTTGCGCAATACTATTAATCTCAATCGTAAACTTTTAAGGGTGATTATGGTTTCCAAAAGAAAGCCGTTAGTCGCTGGTAATTGGAAAATGAATTTCAACCACCGCGAAGCTACGCATTTTATACAAAAATTTGCGTGGCTACTGCGTGACGCGCATTACGACTATCACGATTGTGAAATTGCACTTATGCCTTCTTTTACTTCAATAAGAAGCGTGCAAGTTCTTGTTGAGTTTGACCATTTGCCAATATTGTACGGAGCTCAAGCTGTTTCTGTTACTGCTCAAGGTGCTTTTACTGGTGATGTTTCTGCAGATATGCTTGCAAGTCTTGGATGCTCAATGGTTATTGTTGGTCATTCTGAAAGACGCAAGTATCATCCTGAAGATGATGCAAATATAGTTGATCAAGTTCGAGCTGTGCTTGCCGCAGGAATGCAGCCAATTCTTTGCATTGGTGAAAGTCTTAAAGAACGTCAACAGGGTGTTGCGCTCGATTTTGCTGTAGGGCAAGTGCATGATGTAACGCGCGATTTGGATGCGAAGCAAGCTAAGCGTTTAATTATTGCGTACGAACCAGTTTGGGCAATTGGTACGGGTATGGTTGCCACGGCTAATTCAGCTCAGGAAGCTGCATTGGCTATTCGTGAAGACTTGCGTGTTACGTTCGGTGACGATGTTGCAGATACTGTCCGTATTCTTTACGGCGGATCTGTAACGTCTTCTAATGCTTCAAGTCTTATCGCGGAGCCAGATGTCGATGGATTCTTAATTGGTGGCGCTTCTCTTGATGCGCAAGAACTTGCTAATATTGTGCGACTAACGGCTGCACAAACACGTTTAGAAACTAAATAAGCTTAAGTGGTCAAAGGTTATTATTAGACTTAACCAGGTACTGTAAAACAGGAGGTTGGTTGTGTCCACTGTGAAGATTATTTTGCAGGTGTTGCTTGTGCTCACTAGCATTTTGCTCACATTGTTAATTTTGATGCACAAGGGCAAGGGCGGCGGCCTTTCCGACATGTTCGGCGGCGGTTTAACGAAGAACGCTGGTAGCTCTGGTGTTGCAGAAAAGAACTTAAATCGTTGGACGGTTATTATTGCATTAATTTGGGTTGCTGTGATTGTGGCTTTAAACTTAATGACTAAGTTCTCGCTCATCTGAGTATTCTTTTTGAAAAGCGCATGGTTGTCAGATTGTGCGCTTTTTTGTTTATATGTTTTGTTTGTAAGCTTTGACTGAAAGCTTGCTTCACTGTTTATTTGCCCGTTGTATTCGCCCATTTTATTTATAATAAGTGTTTCCTATGATGCGTTTTTCTCCTTCTTTAGTAATTGCGGATCTTGATGGCACCATGCTTCACGATGCCGATACTTTTGAAGGGCGCTTTTTAAGCAACGAAACTGTGGAAGCAGCTAAGTGTTTGCGCGAAAACGGAATTCCTCTTGCGATTATTACGGCTCGTCCTGTCGGAAGTGCTTTTGATTTTATTCACGATTTAAATGCTCAAGTTTGTGCGTATCTCAATGGTGCGCTCATCGATTTTGATTGTGCTAATAGCACGATTTCGGAGCTTACTTCTCAGCGCGAAATAAGCACGTTATTACGTTTTGGTTTTGATTCTAAGCATGCTTGCGATGTGTGTTTGCGTTTGCTCGATAAAATCCCTACGCTGCGTCTTGGTATTGTTATGAACGACGTTCGTTACACGAATTTTGACGTTCGTATGCTTTGGAGCAAACAGGATTTTGTTATTACCGACTTTTCAAATGTGCCGCGCGGAACTGCAGACAAAATAATTATTGTTCCGCGAGATAGCGAGAAAGAGCAGCTTCAGCGCATTCTTCCGGACGATTTTTCTTTGCATATTAGCGAAGACGTTTTGTGGATGCTTACGAATCCTCTTGCAAATAAGGGGCATGCGCTGAACGTTATTTGCAATCGTTTGGGCGTGAAGCCTAGCCGCACAGTTGTTTTTGGCGACGATGTTATTGACATCGACATGTTCCGTGCCGGTGGTTATGGGGTAGCGGTGGCGAATAGTAATCCGCGTTTGCTTGCGATTGCGGATGAGATTTGCGCTTCCAACAATGACGACGGTGTTGCCAACTGGCTTAATTCAAACCTTTTTACTAGATTGTGAATAACCCACCTTTCGTTACTAGTGCAGTTGGCGCTCGCGCAGCGCTTTGACCGAGCTTGAAATCATTGGGATTTCAAACTCCTTCAAAGCGTGATTTGGCTCAATTGTGAAGCACGGTGTGCTTCACATGCCAAATCAGCCAAACGGCTACCAATAGCCGTGAGGAATAAGCTCGCTTACGAAACTCGCTTAGGTTGGAAGTCCACTGGACTTCCAACCTAAGCGAGTTTCCGCTCCGAGTTGCCTTCGCGCGCTACGCTCTATGCTCTCAGGCAGGTCGTCGCGCTGCGCGCGTTTCTGTTTCTTTAACATTTAAAGTAAGTGCGCTATAGCTGTTACTGCGTTGTTGGAGTATATTTGTAAGTGTCGAGAGAAAATTTTGCTTTTGCTATGTTTTTAAATATTGCGAAATGCTGAAAAATATCGCGAAATATAGCGAATACTGCAAGGTAGCGTTAAGTAGTGCGAAGTTGCGCAAATTAGCGCGAAGTAGTGATAAGGAGTATGAAGGTGAAACGTAAGTGTAGGCTTGTTTCGGGTTGTTTGGTTGTGGCTCTTGGCTGCATGTGTGGTTTGAGTGCGTGCGGTGAGCCTGCTCAAAATAGTGGCACTGCTGTGGGCTCTGTTAACAATGTCACTAATCATTCTAAAAAGGTAACTATTAGAGAGGCAGCTATTGCATGCAATATCCCTGAATGGCAAGTCTCATCTGGATATTTGGAACATACTGCACTTTCTTACCAAGAATACGTAGAAGATCCTGGTTACGTTGATGATAGCACTATACCTGAGTATTCTAGAGAAAATAGTAGTCGTCTTTTGCATTCTTTGACTAAAGTTGTTCCGTGCGTTATCAAAGAATTAAATCCTGATGATCCTAAAGCTTTAGAATTAGCTTCTAAAGTTGAGAGAACATTCAGCAAGTACAATCCTGATAATCTTAATGACTACTTTAAAGAAAATGACCTCTCGTTTATTAATTATGTTGGACGTTCGTATGTAATAACGTCACGCCCTTATAGAGGTATTGAGTTTCATGCTCTCAGTGTTGACGATTTTAATAAGTTAAATTCTAGGATGAATCATCGAACACGATAGTAGTAGTTTTTATTTGTTGCGAAGGAGTTGTTTTAGCATGTTTAAGAGAATAGTTGCGTCTGTTGCAATGGCTGCTGCTGTAATGTGTTTGTGCAGTTGTGGTGTTAACAGTAATAATGTCAGTGCTATAAGTAAAAGCGATGGCGCTGTTGGTTTAGGTGCTACTAATTGTGGCATCACAGAGTCTGCTAAGGAGCCTTTATATAATAGGGAAGATATTTATATAAAGAATAATTTCTCGTCTTTTGATGACTTTGCTAATAAAGCAAGCTGTTTAGCTAATTCTATTGCTCCGAATGATTCTTTTTTGAAAGATGAATTAAAAAAATTGAAAAAAGATTATGAGAATAAGAAGGAAGGTGTAAGTGTTTATTTCCATGGCGACTATGGAGTATTCATGAGATATAACCCTTCCGATAAGTGCGGTGAAATATATAATCCAGGTATGTTTACAAACATTAATTCCCACATCGACTCATCTAAATATTGTCGCGTTATACTCTTGATTAGTAGAGATAGTGTTAACGATATGATTCAATATGGTAGCTCTCGAAAGAATTAATTAAGCGTTACTAGGCTGTAGCGTGGTGCTTATTTTGTTTCTGGCACGAGTGTAGTAACCGTACTGCGCGCGTGTCTGAAAACGGGCAAAATCGGACGCAAATAGCAGTAAATCGGACGCGTTCTACAGAATACGGACGTTTAGGCAAAATTTACGGACGTTTTCTTGTTTTTTGGACGCAAAACAAGTAGAATCGGACGAAAAGGATGTAAAATCGGACGCAAAAAATATTTTTAAGCTTTAAAATGTCCGATTTTAAATGCAAATATAAATACAAACTTAACTAAAAAACGATATTGCAACAAACCTAACTTACGAAGCGAGACTGCAATGTTCAATATAAATTCACTATCTTCACTAAGAGAGAGTAATCAATTAGAAGCGAAAGCGGCTTCAAACGGTACGCCGAGAAGTATGTGGGAAACGTATTGTGCTTTTGCTAATACGAATGGTGGAACTATCTTGCTGGGTGTAGGCGAAGATGCGCAGCATAATTTACAGCTTGTTGGCGTAAATAACCCTGAACATATGGTAAAAGATATTTGGGATACGCTAAATAATAAGAATAAAATTAGTTCGAATATTCTTATTGAAGAAAATATTTCTATTGAACAGATGGATGATAACAAATCTATTATTCGCATAACCGTTCCAAGAGCAAATCGTTCTGATAAACCGATTTATATTAATGGAAATCCTATAGGCGGTACGTATCGTCGTAATTTCGAAGGCGACTACAAATGTTCGCAAGAAGAGTATCAAGCGATGGTCAGAGACAATGGTTCGAGCGTAAATTCTATGGATCAATCTCCACTGTTGCAACACAGTGTTGACGATTTTGATATGGAGACTGTGCGCTCTTACCGCAATATGCTAAGTGCAGTGCGTCCTCAACATCCTTGGCTTACGCTTGATGCGGATGAATTTCTTATGAGAATCGGAGCGTTAGCAAAGGACGAGTCGAATAAATTGCATCCTACTCGATCGGGTCTTTTAATGTTTGGTCAGGAGTGGTGCATTATTACGGAATTTCCGTACTATTTTCTCGACTACAGAGAAATTACCAATGCTGATAGTAGGTGGAGTCATAGGATTGTCAGCTCGGATGGTTCGTGGAGTGGAAATCTTTATGATTTTTGGAGTATTGTATGGCAGCGTCTTTCTCGTAAAATTGATGTACCATTTTTGCTTAATTCGCAGTCATTACGAGTTGATGATACTCCGTTACATATGGCAGTTAGAGAAGCCCTTGCAAACACGTTGATTCATGCTGATTATTATATGCGAGGTAACACTGTTATTACATATGATGATGCTGTGAGTACTGATGTTGATGGTTCTTCACAATCTTCTATAGAAACAAATAGCGCAAATGATGGTTTTAAGCTTTCTTTTGCAAACCCGGGTTGCTTACGTATGCCTGTAGAAGTGGCTTTAGCTGGAGGTTTTTCTGATTCTCGGAATCCAGCACTGCTTAAAATGTTCGCGCTGATTTCTGTTGTTGAACGTGCTGGAAGCGGATTTGATGCTATGAGAGCTGGTTGTGATTGGGCTGGAATACGCTATCCAATGTTAAGTGAGTCCTTTAATCCAGACCGTACTACTCTTGAATTTTTTGTAAGCGATAAGAATAACTTTGTATCTGGTTCTTCAAAAAACAAAACTGAACTTAATGCTAATTCATTGAATTTAGTGAACGGTACTTATAATTCAGAACTTACTACAAATTCACTTTCGCAAGATTCTAATAACTCGCATAAACGTATGAGCGTTGACGATTGCTATAAAAAGATTATTGAAGCAGTACATAATCATGGAACAATAAAGCGTGAGCAAGTGCAAAATATTCTTAACGTGGGTAGTACCAAGGCTAAGCAATTGTTATCTGATTTAGTTAGTAGAGGAGATATTTCAGTTTGTGGAAAAGGTCGAGCTACTACCTACGTTTTTAACCGCAGTTAAACAAAAACCGCACATGTGTGAATCAATCGCTTATGCACGAAACTCGCGTGCGCCATCGTAACGTTTTAACCAAATCTCGCTGGCAAACTCTTTCTGGCAAGTAATCGCCGTTACTTTCTCAGTTGGTTAGTCTGCTTGAGCGCTCCAATTGTGGGGAGTTTTCCTCGTGTTTGGAGTGCTGCACAAACAAAAAAAACCGCACATGTGTGAATCAATCCACGAACATGTGCGGTTTATGTTTATTTATTACTGATTAATCAAATCAGGCGTTTACACGATCGATGCCGGACTGCACGTCAGCAATCACGGAATCCCAAGACTTGATGAAGGCGGCAACACCGTCAGCCTCAAGCTTGTCGGTAACGTCCTTGATGTTGATGCCAAGCTCAGCAAGCTTGTTCATAACAGCGTGGCTCTCTTCGTAAGTACCCTTGACGGAAGGAGCGCCGTTGCCGTGATCAGCAAGAGCGTTCAAAGTCTTTTCTGGCATGGTGTTAACAACATGCTCAGCAACCAACTCGTCAACATACTTGCAATCGGAGTAAGCTGCGTTCTTTGTGCCAGTAGAAGCCCAAAGTGGACGCTGCTTCTTAGCACCCTTGGCCTCAAGCTCAGCCCAACGTGGGTCAGCTGCGAACTTCTTCTCGAAGAGTTCGTAAGCCAAGCGAGCGTTAGCAACAGCAGCCTTGCCTTCAAGAGCCTTAGCTTCAGCAGAGCCGTTAGCTTCGAGGAGCTTGTCAACAGCGGTATCAACGCGGGAGACGAAGAAGGAAGCCACGGAACCAATGTGCTTCAAGTCGTGGCCGTTAGCGGCAGCCTGAGCGATACCTTCGATGAAGGCGTCGATAACCTGCTCGTAGCGCTCGAGGGAGAAGATCAAGGTTACGTTCACAGAAATACCCTTAGCAAGGGTAGCGGTGATAGCTGGAAGACCTTCCAAAGTTGCAGGAATCTTGATCATAACGTTTGGACGATCAACCTTTGCCCAAAGCTCTTCAGCCTGCTTCTCAGTGTTAGCAGTATCGTGAGCCAAGCGTGGGTCAACTTCGATGGAGACGCGGCCGTCAACGAAGTCGGTCTTTTCAGCGATCTCGCGGAAGATATCGGTTGCGTTACGAACGTCGGTGGTGGTCAACTCGCGGATAGCGGTTTCAACGTCGACCTTGCCGAGTTCCTTAAGCTGTGCATCGTATGGGCCAACCTGGCTCAAAGCCTTCTGGAAGATGGATGGGTTGGTGGTAACGCCAACAACATTCTTATTAGCAATCAAATCCTGCAAAGAGCCGGACTCAATGCGGGTACGGGACAAATCGTCCAACCAAATAGAAACGCCGGAATCGCTGGTGCGCTGCGTTGCTTCAGTCATGTTATCTCCTTAACACTGTGCTCCACCAATTGGGGCACGTCGGTAGTTTGGCGTTTTTACAAGAAACAGCGGTTGATGTCGAACCAACGGTAGCTCGGCATCAACACGCCGTCGCTGTTTCTTGCGAAGTGTTTCGTCAGCACTTCTAGTTTTGTGACATATCAATTTTATTTTGATACATCAAGCTTTATTTCGCTTATTTACTTAAGCGCGAGCTTCTTCGATAGAAGCCTTAGCAGCTTCTACTACGTGCTCAGCAGTAATGCCCAAGTCGATCATGTTCTGACCGCCGTCACCCTGCAAGCCGTACTGTTCGATAGAAACAGCCTTGCCGCAATCGCCAAGATACTTGTACCAAGGCAATGCCAAGCCAGCTTCGATGGAAACGCGAGCCTTGACGGACTTTGGCAAGATTTCTTCCTTGTACTCTTCGTCCTGTTCTTCGAACCATTCGAGAGATGGCATGGAAAGAACGCGAGCCTTGATGCCTTCAGCTGCCAAAGTCTTGGCGCCAGCAACAGCCCACTGAACTTCGGAACCGGTTGCCATGATGATTACGTCTGGAGTGCCTTCGCAATCAACCAAAACGTAAGCGCCGTGCTTGACGCCTTCGCGAGCCTTTTCAGCAGTCTCAGCGAGGGTTGGAACGCCCTGGCGGGTCAAAATCATGGCAGTTGGGTAGCTGTTCTTCTTCTCGAAGAAGTAACGGTAAGCTTCAGCAGTTTCGTACTCATCTGCAGGGCGTACAACCTCAAGTTGAGGAATAGCGCGGAAAGCAGTCAAGTGTTCGATTGGCTGGTGAGTTGGACCATCTTCGCCCAAAGCTACGGAATCGTGGGTCCAAACGTAGAGGTTTGGAATCTCCATCAAAGCAGCCAAGCGAACTGCTGGGCGCTCGTAGTCAGAGAACTGGAAGAAGGTGCCATTGAATGGGCGAGTGTCAGAACCAAGCAAAATACCGTTGGTAATAGCACCCATTGCGAACTCACGCACACCGAAGTGAAGCTGACGGCCATGCTCGGAAACGTTTGGCCAAGTGCGAGTTGCATCCTCGGATGGACCGAAGGAGTCAGCACCCTTAATGTTGGTGTTGTTGGAGCCGCCCAAATCAGCGGAACCACCCCAAAGTTCTGGCATAACGGCAGCAATTGCGTTAAGAACTGCGCCGGAAGCCTTACGGGTAGCGACCTTAGAACCAACTTCGAAGCCAGCAACCAAGTCGTCAATAGCCTTGTCGAAGCCTTCAGGAAGCTTGCCAGCCTTAATGCGCTCGTAGAGAGCAGCCTTATCTGGGTTGGCGGCAGCCCACTTTGCAAGAGCTTCGTCCCAAGCCTTGTGAGCAGCCAAGCCGCGCTCTGCAACCTTGCGAGCGTGAGCCAAAGCTTCTTCGTCGATTGGGAATTGAACTTCTGGGTCGAAACCGCAAAGTTCCTTCAAGCCCTTCACAGCTTCTTCGCCAAGCTTAGAGCCGTGGGAAGCTTCGTTGTTGGTCTTGCCTGGGGTTGGCCAAGCAATCAAAGTATTAACCTTAATGAAGTGAGGCTTGTCGGTAACTTCCTGAGCCTTTTCAATAGCTGCAGCCAAAGCCTGAACGTCTTCCTTGTAGGAGCCGTCTGGCTGGATGAAGCTAACTTCATCGGTGTACCAACCGTAGGCGCGGTAACGAGCAAGAATATCCTCAGAGAAGGTGAGCTTAGTGTCGCCTTCAATCTGAATATGGTTTGCATCGAAGATTACAGTCAAATTGCCAAGCTTCTGGTTTCCAGCCAAGGAAGCAGCTTCAGAAGAAACGCCTTCCTCAACGTCGCCTTCGCCGCAGATAACCCAAACCTTGTGATCGAATGGGGAAGTGCCGGCTGGAGCTTCTGGATCAAGAAGACCGCGCTCAAAGCGCTGACCATAGGCAAAACCAACAGCAGAGGCAAGACCCTGACCGAGTGGGCCAGTAGTCATTTCGATGCCTGGAGTCAAGCCGTATTCTGGGTGGCCTGGAGTACGCGTGTCTGCACCGCCACGGAAATACTTGAGATCGTCAAGAGTCAAGCCGTATCCAGAGAAGAACAACTGCACGTATTGCGTAAGCGAAGCGTGACCGCCAGAAAGAATAAAACGATCACGGCCAGCCCACTTTGGGTCAGCTGGATCGTGCTTAATGAAATGCTGGTACAATGTGTACGCAATCGGTGCTAATGAAACAGGGGAGCCAGGATGTCCGTGTCCTGCTCGCTCAACAGCATCAGCCGAGAGAACCTTCGCCATCTTTACGGCGCGCTCGTCTAATGCAGACCAGTTGAAATCGGTCATGTGATCTACTTTCCTTCCAATAATCCGGGTTTTTAAGCACAGCTTACGCTGGCTTTTTACCCTCTCATTGCCCTTCAATCCTATCTTTCGCGCGCGACGAATATGTTACAAAGTGTGTCAAAAGTTTGCTTTTATGTTCTGTTGCGTGCTAAGAAATAGACTACTATAGGAATATAGTATTTAGACGTGTTTGTAAGGAGTGGTAATGCAGTCACGACGCATGATGATTTTGCGCGCAGTTGTCGAGGATTATATTCGTTCTCAAGAGCCTGTTGGTTCTGCGGCTCTTGCAAAGCATCATCAGCTTGGTGTGAGTTCAGCTACTATTCGTAACGATATGTCGGCTTTGGAAGAGGAGGGATACCTTGTTCAACCGCACACTTCTGCAGGTCGTATTCCTACTGAAAAAGGCTATCGCTACTTTGTTGACGGTTTGGCTTCTGTTATTCCGCTTTCTGAACCGCAGCGTCGCGCTATACGTAACTTTTTGAGCGGATCTGTCAGTTTACAAGATACTTTGCAACGTTCCGCACGTCTTCTTGCAAGTATTACGGGTCAAGTCGCTCTCGTAGCATCTCCAGCATTGTCTAAGTCAAAAGTAAAAAGAATTGAGATTGTTCAAGTATCGTCTTCTACGCTTTTGGTTGTTGTGATTACAGATGCTGGAGGCGTAGCTCAGCACATGATTCAAGCAACTAATATAAATTCAGATGACTTATTGCATCTAACTAATATGGTTAATGAGTGCTGCATTGGGCTATCCCTTTCATCTGCTTCACAACGCGTTTATGCGCTCGCAAATCACAAAGATTTAGCATCAGCTTTGCAAATTATTAGTCAACTTGCTAATGCTTTAGAAGATATGCATGACGGTGAGCATGCTCACGACTTATACATGGCTGGAGCTTCTCAACTTGCGCATAGACAAAGTATTGTTGATTTTGCTTCACTTTTTGACGCACTCGAAGAACAGGCTGTTATTATGCGACTTATGACTTCTTTAAGTGAGGAAGCAAGCGATTGTGCAAGTGGTGTTAGTGTTGCAATCGGCTCGGAAACGCATACTCCTGGTTTGCTTAACGCTTCTGTTGTAACAAGCGCTTACGGCTACAATGCTGATTCTGACTCTGCTTTTATTGGATCAATTGGTCCTACGCATATGGATTATGCTGCAACGATGACTGCTGTTAAGGCTGTTGCGCGCTACCTTAATTCGTTTATATCCGAAAATTCATAAAAACATGGCTGGTTTATGGCTGGTTATTCGGCTTATGTCTGGCTGTGCCTTATGCAAAAATGATTTTAGAAAAAGGTAAAAGGGGAATTAATTGACTGATTACTACAAAGTTCTAGGCGTTGATCACAATGCTAGCGACGACGAAATTCGCAAAGCCTACCGCAAGATGAGCCGCAAATATCATCCTGATATTGCAGGCGCTGAGTTTGAAGAAAAGTTTAAGGAAGTAAATGCTGCCTATGACGTGCTTTCTAATCCTGAAAAGCGTCGAATGGTAGACATGGGTGTTGATCCTAACGATCCTTCTGCAGGAAGTGCCAGAGCTTCAGGCGCTGGTTTTGCAGACATGGGAATGGGTGACATTTTCAGCCAATTCTTTGGTGGCTCTTTCGGCAATTCGCAAGGACCAATTTCGCGTGTGCAGCCTGGTGACGATGCGTTAGCTGAGGCTCGTATTGATTTGAAAACCGCTATTTTTGGCGGAAACGTTAGCGTACGGTTAACTACTTTTGGTGTTTGTAAGGATTGCTCTGGTTCCGGTTCTGCCGACAATTCCGCTCCAGAACAGTGCTCAGTATGCCACGGTTCCGGCTTCTGTCAAAAAGTTGTTCGCACTATGCTCGGTCAAATGATGTCTTCGATGCCTTGTGAGCATTGCGAAGGTCATGGCACGATTATTAAGAATCTTTGCCAAAACTGCCACGGTCATGGTCGCGTGCGTTCAATTCGTGAAGTTGGCGTGAACGTACCGGCTGGAATTCGTGATGGCAGTCGTTTGCGCTTAGCTTCTCAAGGAAGCGTTGGTGAGTGCGGCGGTCCTGCTGGCGATTTGTACGTTGATATTCATATTCGTGCAGATAAGCAATTTACTCGCAACGAGGATGATTTGCATTGCTGGATTACAGTTCCTATGAGCTGGGCTGTTCTTGGTCGCAGTCTTGAAATCGACACTTTTGATGGTGCTCAGAAAATAACGATTCCTGCAGGTTGCCAAAACGAAGACACTATTACTTTGCCAAATCTTGGTGTAACGAAGCTTCGTTCTAAAGATCGCGGAAATATCGTGGTTCATGTGCTGGTGCAAACGCCTTCTAAGTTGAATGATGAAGAGCGTTCTTTGATTGAAAAATTTGCTAAGTTGCATGATAGTTCTGTGAAGCAAGTGCAGCAACATTCGTTAAGTGAGCAGTCGAGTGAGCGTAAAGGTTTCTTTAGTAAATTAAAGGAAGCTTTTGCCGGCTGATTTTACGGCTTTAATTTACTGCTTTAAACGGATTCAATTTACGGCTTTAATTTACGGCTTTAATTTAAAATAGTGGGGAAATATGGCATTACCAATATTGTTTGCTGGAACTCCGGAAGTTGCGGTTCCGTCTCTTCGCGAGTTAGCTAAAGATAGTGAGCATTTTGATGTTCGCGCTGTTCTTACGCGACCGGACGCTCCGACTGGTCGCGGCAGAAAGCTTGTGCCAAGCCCTGTGAAACAGGCTGCTCTTGAGCTCGGCTTGCCAGTGCTTGAGTCGGATCCTAAAGATGAAAATGTGTTTCTTGAACAGCTTGCGGCAACCGGTGCAAAAGCTGCAGCAGTTGTAGCATACGGTAAGATTTTGCGCCAGAATGTTTTAGACGCGTTGCCACTCGGCTGGTATAATCTTCATTTTTCGCTTCTTCCGCAATGGCGAGGTGCAGCTCCTGTGCAGCGCGCCATTTGGGCTGGGGATGATATTACAGGTGCTACTGTTTTTCGCATTACACGCGGCATGGATTGCGGGCCTATTTTGGCGCAGTTTACTACAAAAATTGAGCCTCACGAAAATTCTGGCGATCTTCTTGCGCGACTTGCAAACGACGGCGCTCCGCTTCTTGCAGCATCTCTTCGTGGCATGGAAACTGGTGAAATTGTGCCGGTTGATCAAGATCAAACTCCTCAAGAAGTTGCGCAAAAAATCACTGTTGAAGATGCTCACATTGATTTTCATGCGCCAGATTTTGCTGTTGACCGTCAAATTCGCGCTTGTACGCCAAATCCAGGTGCGTGGTGCGAACTTCACGCGGACGATGAGAATAACGCAGAGCCGATTACTTTGCATGTTTTGCGCGCAGTTCCTGCAGATGCTAACGATCCGCATGCCCAAGATTTTAATCAGCTTGATCCTGGAAAATTACTTGCTGGTAAGAAGCAAGTTTGGGTCGGTACTTTAAGCGGCGCACTTGAGCTTTTGGAAGTAAAAGCGCAAGGTAAGAAAGCTATGAAAGCGGCAGACTGGGCGCGCGGAGCCAGGCTTTCGGCAGCAGCTTACTGCGCATAAAATTATGAGTATAAACTTTTCTTCGATGTTGCCAACTTTGTCTAAATCCGGACTTTTGGTTATGGATGTTGATGCAACGCTTATTGAGGAAGAAGTTATCGATTTGCTCGGTGCAGAAGCTGGATGCGGAGATGAGCTTTCTGAGATTACAGCGCGAGCAATGCGTGGCGAAATTACTTTCGATACTTCCTTGCGTTCGCGCGTGTGTATGCTTCGCGATTTGAATCTTGACGAGTGCAAAAAGCGTATTATTTCTAAAATTCATGTAACTAAAGGCGCGAATGTTTTAATTGACACGCTTCATACACATGGTTGGAAAGTTGGCGCAGTTTCTGGCGGTTTTCACGAGATTTTGGACGAATTTTTGCCGAGTTTGAATATTGATTTTTGGGCGGCTCACCATTTAGAGTCTATTGACGGAAAGCTTACTGGCAACGTGCTAGGAAATATTGTTAACGCTAATGCAAAAGTTGAAGCGCTTAGAACTTGGGCAACTAATCTTGGAATTGATCGCGAGCAAACTGTTGCCGTGGGGGATGGAGCGAACGATATTTCAATGATTAAATTTGCTGGATTAGGCGTAGCTTTTTGCGCAAAACCAGCAGTTCAGGCGGCCACTCCTTACCGCATTCTTACTCGCGATTTAAGCGCTGTCTTGCGTTTTTTGAATGCGAATTAATCTGTTTTTAAGGTCTCTTGTTTACTGTTGCGCGAGTTTTGGGGGATTTCTTGCATTTATAGAACGAAAAGTTGATGAATGTACATAAGCAATGTAAAATAATGAAGCAATGATTAAAGATTAATGATTAAATTTTTTTGTGAAAGTTCTGTATCTTTTAACCACAGAGCTTAAATGTGTTGGTGAATCTTTCTATTAAGTGAGTAAAATAAAGTTAATTTATAGGAGAGAGAGTGTGCATAAGTACGGGAATTTTATGCATTTAGGGTAGGGAGTGTAAGTTGAATTTACGAGAAGTTGCGCTTGAAGTTGCGCGTATTTTGGAAGATGTTGGTAAACATGCGTATCAGGATCAATTAAGCCCTCAAGATATGACGTCGATTGCGTTGGGTGATCCTAATAAATCTGAATCTGGTTTTGGTGATAAGCTCGTGCGTTTTATTCAAAATCGTTTGACTTATGTGAATCCTTTCCAAGGTTTTTGGCAAACTAGGCCGGAGCAGTGCAATCCGGGAGACCGTTTTTGGTGTGTTGGAAACGTCGACGGCGCTATTAATTTTAATCGCGATATGGCTGAGTGGACTCTTACGGTTTCGCTTTTTGAGTTTAACGATGAAGGCTCCGCTCGTCCGGTTCTTGGCGTTGTGCACGCTCCTGCGTTGGGATTGACTTATTTGGCTGCAAAGGGTCAGGGTGCTATTCGTATTCGTAGGACTCCGCAAGGAGAGAAGCGTGAGAAGATTACGCCTTCCACAACTTCTACTTTGCAAGGATCTGTGGTTTGCTACGGAATGTCTTATATACCTGGTGAATCTAAGCGTGCACTTGGCGTAGTTGCTTCTGTTGAAGAAGGCTGTCCTGCGGATATTAAGCGTATTGGACCTGCGTCGCTCGACTTGTGCAAGGTGGCAGATGGCACTTATGACGCTTATTTTGAGCCTCACTTGCATTATTGGGATATTCCAGCTGTTTCTGCTGGTGCTGTGGTTGTGGAAGAGGCGCAGTGCCAGGTGTGCCAGTGGGATGGAAGCCCTATTCATTGGCGCAAGGAAAATGATGTGGTTGCTTCTAATGGCTTGCTTATTAAAGAGTTAAAGCCGTATCTTAAGTAACTAATAATCTCGTGTGTGTCGTAATTTTTAATAAATATTATGACGTCGTAATATGCAATTCATGTGGGATTTATGCGGTAGTGAAATACAAATTACGAAATTATAGCATAAAACTACTTGCAATGTATGAACATGTGAGTATCATACAACCTGTATGAGTGTCAGTTTGCACATTTTTATGCATATTGAAACGTATTAAGAGAGTATGAAGCGTTGTGTAAATAGCAAATTGGTATGAAACAAAGAAGCGAATGCTAATTTATTGGCTGCCGCATGATTGCATATTACAAATTATGTATAAGCAGAAACATAAAGAAGACACATTATTGAAGTGAGGAATAATGACGAAGAAGATCATGAGTGCAAAGCATCTTGCTGATTTGCAAAAGTCTATGAAAAAATCTAGTAACAGCGTTATTTACGCGCCACTTTCTAAGAGCGTGTGCGCAGCTATGCTCGCAGGTGCTATGGTGATTGGGGGGGGGTATTCGTTTCTACTCCTTTGCCTGCGTATGCTGACGGCTATGTAAGTGGTGATGGTGCTCGCGTTTATTACGGCTACAAAGCTGACGCTGATTACAGTAAAGAGCGTTTGCTGATTAAAGTAACATATTATAAAACTAAGGCTGACGCGCTTAAAGGTGGAAACGATGGTGTTGATCCGCTTGGTAAGTTTGTGCGCGTTGAATATACTTCTAATAATCCTGAGGATGCCAATAAACAACCAGATAAGTGGGCTTTAAGACCAACTTGGTGGTTTGGTGTGCCAAATGGTTTGAAAGCAGATACGATTTCCCAAATCCGCTTGGTAAGGAATGAGCGAGGAACTCAAGAGGCTTCTAGTCCATCTACTCCTGGCGCTAAAAAGTTGAAAAATGCTTCAAGGCAAGGCTATGTTGTAGCAAGTGACCACACGTATAACAGCATAGATCAGTGGAAACACAGTGTTTCACGCGATTATTACTCTGGTAGCGACAAGACCATCGATGGCAAGGGTTGGCAGCGTATGGTCGGTATTGGTGGTAAATCAGGAGATTACGATAATTCTGGTAATACCAGAGATCAGTGGAATATTTACAAGGATGGTAATGCTAACGGTCTTCAAGGTATTTTTGCTGACTGGGAGTCTGCTGGTCAACGCTACTACGAAATGTCGTATGTAGCAGAAATGACAGATGATGCTTGGAAGCAGCGCGATCAGAAGCCGCTATTGTTTGTTGCAGGCATTTACCGCGGTGTTGGTAATTGGCGTTACGTTGCAGGCAGCACGATGCGTGCACCAAAGATTGCGGATCATTTGGAATTGAAATATCCTAAGCCGACGCCTGTAAAGAATCTTGACTCGCTTGATGATAATGAACAGAAAGCAGTAAAAACTGCTATTAATGATGCTAATAAGAGTAACGATAAAGACCATCCAAATCTATTTGATCAGTTGCTAGCAAAAGACGGCATTAGTGTTGACACTAAAGGTAATGCGACTATTACTTTTACAGACGGCACTAAGCGTGTTATGCCGGCTAGCTTATTGGTATTAAAGAACGAAACAGATAAAGACAAGTATAAGCCAACGCTTCCAGCTCGTACGCCTGTAGTGAAGTTGTCGAAGCTCACGTCTGATGAAAAGACTGCGGTAACTCAGGCAATTATTAATGCTAATGGTGGTTCTACGCCTAATGCCTTCTTGCAGAATGTGAAGAAAACTAATAACCAGTATGAAATTCGCGTTCAAGAAGACGGCAGTGCAAAAGTTACTTATGCTGATGGATCAGAGCTTACTATTCCTTCTACAGATTTGGTGTATCAAGGTGCAACTATCGCCGATTGGGCGCCGTATCGCGTTCCAGTTCCTACGGAAGTAGATGACCCATCTAAGTCATTAACTGAAGAGCAAAAGGCTGCTATTGCGTCGGCATTTGATGAAGCAAATAAGAGTTTCCCTGTTTATAAAGATGCTAAAAACCATAACAATAATACGTCTCCTGTAACGTTTGATGACAAAAACAATGCTGTAATTACTTGGGAAGATGGTTCACAAACTACCATTCCTGCTTGGCAGTTCTTGAAGAAGAAGCAGACGCAAGCTCCAACGCCTGAGCAAAAGCAAACTACCAAAGAGTTTACGGTTGATTTGCCACAAACACCTACGGAAGTTGCTTTCGATCCATTTGATACGACTGCAACAATTGATAATAAGCAACTTACCAACCTTGAAGCTTCATTGCAAGCTTTAACAGCTAAGGACGCAAGCGATAGTAATAAGACTGTAACTCTTACTTCTGCAAAGATTGATATTGCAACTGGCACTGTAACTTTTAAAGCTAAAGGATATGAAGATAGAAAGTATCCAATCGGCATCTTCTATAAGAAGCAGTCAACTGGATCTGGTACTCAGAATCCTACGCAAAAAAATGAAGAGACTAAGGATGGATATAAATATAAAATTCCTCATGTCAACATTGCTGGTGATTCTCCAACGTTAGCAGAAGAGCAAGAGGCTCTTAAGCAGTTCATTACGTTGAATTACAACGGTACAGTTCCTAAAATAAACTACGACGGTAGTAGTAGTATTATTACAATTGAGAATTCCAATTTAACTGCAAAAGATCCATCAATGACTCCTTATGGTATTGGGAATGGTCATATTGTAGATGTAATGGTTTCTTCTCATTTGGGAGACATAACAATTAATTATGATTCTACACCTGTAGAGGATGATGATGATACTGATCATAGTATGACCCAACAGATATTTATTGATAGCAAAGATATCTACATCAAGAAGAAGAATAACAATAAAGACAACACTATTGATCAGCTGAAGGCTCTTGCTAAGAATCTTCTGAAGGAAAAGAAAAATCTTACTAAATCTGACTTTACAAGAGCTGGTTTGGATAAAGATAAAATAACTAATGAAGCTATTGATAAGATGAATGATGCTGGAGAGCTTCGTGATCTTATTAAGAAGCTGAGTGAAGCAAAGCATGCTGATCGTACGTACAATTCTATTGGTGAGGTTGTTGTTGATAATCCAGCCACGCCTACTGAAGATGATTTCAAGAAGGCTGTGGAAGCGTTCGTAAAAGCTAACTACGATAAGAGCGACAATTTCCATGCTAATACTGTTACTACAGCTTTGCCTACTGATTTAACTCCAAAGTCTGGCACTATTGATATGGAGATTGCTGACGATAATATTAAGTCAGTTACTTCCAGTAAGACTGGCGATGCCGCTGATTATAAGTCAATGGTATTTAAGGATGCCAAGGGTACTCAGCTTTTCACTGTTGCTATTAGCTACAAGAAGAAGGAAGAAACTCCAAAGCTTAGCGACGATGCTCTTAACGAGATGAAGAAGCAAGCTAAGGAGACTATCGATCATAATCCAAATCTGACTAAGACAGATAAGGATGGTTTTGATAAGCGTATTGATGCAGCAACTACTGCTGAGCAGATTCAAAACATTTTGAAGGAAGCTGCAGAGAAAGCAAATCAGAACTCAACTTCTAATGATCCTAAGATTAAGGGTGAAATAAGCGGCAATCAGAATGGTGCTGACGCTGAGAACCAGCAGAAACTCGATGCTGCTAAAGAAGCTGCTAAGGATATTATCAGCAAGCTTCCTAATTTGAGTGATGATGAAAAGAAGGATCTTAAGGGTAAGGTCGATAAAGCAGCTGACATTAATAGCGTGAATAGCGTTGTTGATGAAGCCAAGAAACTCAGCGAACTTAATGGTGTTAAGAAGGAAATTGAAGAAGCGCATCTTTACTTCCTTGACCATGGTAAGGGTGGAGATGCTGATTCGTCTGATCCAAATCACACTGAAGATGCTGCTTTGAATAAGTTGCTTCATGGAACTCCTACTGAGGATCAAACTCTTACAACTTTGGCTGAGAAGTTGAAAGCAAATCCTGCATCTGCATCTGAGATTCGCGCTGCTCTCGAAGCTGCAAAGCAACAGAACAATAAAAATGAAGCTCAAGCTAAAGATAATGCAAAGTCTGAGCTTGATGACATGAAGCAGAATCTTGATGCAGCATACAATGCATTGACTGATGAGCAGAAGAAAACCGCAACGGAAAAGTATACTGCTGCAACTGCTGCTATTGAAACTGCAAAGACTACAGTTGACTCTGCAACCAAGCCTTCTGAGATTACGGGCGCTCTTAACACAGTGAATACTGCACTTGCGGCAGCTAATACGGCAGTTGAAAATGCCAAGGGTAAGCGCGATACTTCTAGTATCACCAACGATCAAGATTCTGCACTTGCCGAAGAGAAGAAAGCTGCTCATGATCGTGTCAATAAGACTAATCTCTCTCCAGAGGAAAAGAAGCAGTACAATGATGCAATCGATGCTTCAACAAAGCTTGGCGACCCAACTGGTATTGCTAACCGAGCTGAAAAGCATCAAAAGATTGAGGATGCTAAGAAGCAGATTGCTGATCTTAAGTATTTGAACAAGGCTCAGAAACAGTATTATAAGGATCTTCTTGATAGTACTGATGCCTCTGAGCACGTTGGTGAAGATGGAAAGTCTACTGGCAAGGATGATATCGATGATGCTCTTGAACAAGCGTTGAACTTGAACGGTGTGATGAAGCGGTTGGCTGATCTTGCTACGAGTGCAGATACGCTTAAGAAAGACACAAAGTATTCTTCTGCTGATAAAGCTAAGAAGGATGCTTTCGATGCTGCTTTGAATGCTGCAAACACTCAACTGGATAAGGTTGAAGGCGCAGACAGCGACAATATTAACGCTGACGGTGCTAACGCTTTATACAATGATTTGCTTAAAGCTATGCAAGGTCTTGATAGCACTGTTAAGGGTGTTGGTTTATACACTGACGACTTGCAAAAAGAGTACGATGCTGATGTTGCTTTGAAGGAACAGCCTGTATACAAGAATGCAACTAAGAATGTGAAGGAAGCATTCAATAAAGCTTTTGAAGCTGCAAAGTCTGTTCTTGACAATGCAACAAAGAATCCAACTCAGCTTGGTGCTGATGCTGCAGCTCAGCAGAATGCAATCGGTGCTGCTCTTGCTAACTTAGTGAATACTCGCAAGGCTCTTGACGGCATTGATACAACTGCATTGCAGGCTGAAGTCGACAAAGATAAGCCTTTGGAGGATAAGCCTGTATACAAGAATGCTTCTAAAGATAAGAAAAATGCTTTCGACAAGGCACTTGCAGCGGCTGAAGATGCAATTGCGGATGCTGAGGGCAAGAAACAGTTAGCTGCTGGCGAGGATCCAAAGACTCAAGAACAGAAGCAAAAAGCTGTTAATGATGCATTGACTGCATTGCAGAATGCTGCTAAGGATCTTGATGGTAAGGAACAAAAGCCAACCCCGGCTCCTTCTGTTGATAAGAGTGGTTTGAAGGCTCTTGTTGATGTTGCTGGGCAGGTAAAGGATTCTGACGCGTATAAGTATGCTGATGCTAATAAGCAGGGTGCTTATGATAAGGCTATTAGTGATGGCCAAAGCGTGTTAGCTAAGACTGATGCTACGGCTGATGAGGTTGCTAACGCTGTTCATGCTATTAATACTGCTAAGACTGCGTTGGATGGTAAGAAGCCAACTCCAACTCCGACCCCAACTCCATTGCCAAGCCCAAGTCCATTGCCAAGCCCAAGTCCACTGCCAACTCCTGGTTATGGAACAGGCAATGCTGGAGCAGGTAATGCTGGAACTGGAACTGGAACTGGAACTGGAACTGGAACTGGTAATGCTGGTTCTGAAGCTGGTTATGGTGTGAATGATAATGCGCCTACTACTGTGGATAAGGGTGAGTTGAACATTCAGATTCAGGGTGCTGAGTCTGATTCGCAGCCTGGAAATGCTGGTAACGGTAATACTGGTGCTAATACTGGTAATTCTGCCAACGTAGCTGGTAAAGCTGGTGCTGGCGTAAACTCTGGTAATGCAGGTAACGCTGCTAACACCAACGCTGCCAACGCTAACGCTAATAATGCTAATGGCGTAAATTCTGCTGTTGTGAATGCTGCTGTTGAGAATAATCCGGCTGTGAAGCAGGCGGATGCTCAAGTTGCTAAGGCTCAGGCTGTTGTGGATGCTGCTTTGGCTGAGGCTAAGAAGGTTGCTGCTGATCCTAACGCTACTCAGGCTCAGGTTGATGCTGCGGTTCAGAAGCTTTCTGCTGCTCGTAAGGCTTTGGCTGCTGCTAAGGCTCATGCGGCTGATGTTCGTGCTTCTGTGCGTGCTCAGGTGTTGAAGAGTGGTAGTGTTGCTCAGCTTAGTAAGACTGGTAGTGACGTGTCTGTGTTTGGCTTGTTTGCTGCAACTCTTAGTGCTGCTGGTGCTGCGCTTTTCTCGGCTAAGCGTCGTGGTACTTCTCGCCACAGTAATAAGTAGGATATTTGCTAGCTGGTCTGGTTATTGCAGATCAGCTAGTTTTAGAGCTGCTTAATGCTTGCTTAATTGTATTCAGTAAGTTTGCTGAGTATTGGGTTAATTAGCATAATGAAGTTAATGTAAAATGTGCCTCACTTTGCGTCTTTCTTTACTCCGCGAAGTGAGGCATTTTTGTATGCGAATATTTTTATCTAACACGAATTGAAACAGTCTTGAAAATATGGGAGAATTACCACATGACTACAGTTATTATGCATACTTCTGAAGGCGATATAAAAATCAATTTGTTTGACAGTAAAGCGCCTGAAACCGTCAAAAATTTTGTTGGCTTAGCTACCGGTGAGCGCGAGTGGCTTGACCCATTCAGTAGAAAACCTTCGCATGAGCCATTTTACGATGGTTTAACTTTCCACCGCATTATTAAGGACTTCATGATTCAGGGTGGCTGTCCACTCGGCAATGGAACTGGCGGTCCTGGATACGAGTTTGACGATGAAATTGATGCATCTTTGAAGTTTGATAAGCCTTATTTGCTCGCTATGGCAAATGCTGGAAAGCGTCGCGGTCGTGACGGTCGTTTGCATGGCACTAACGGTTCGCAGTTCTTCATTACAACTGTGCCAACTCCATGGCTTGACGGTCACCATACAATTTTCGGCGAAGTTGCTGACGATGAATCGAAGGCGGTTGTCGATAAGCTCGAGGCTGTCGCAACGGATCGATCTGATGCTCCTCTTGAGCCTGTAGGTATTATTTCTATTGAAGTTTTGTGATTAAACGTTATTTGATTTAATACTCTTTAATATTCTTTAATACTACATTTCTCAATTACTAATCCGACATTTTCTATACGCTTATGTACAGAAAAGGTCGGATTTTTGCTGTAATGCGGCAGAAACTTTGCGCGCGTGCAACGAAAAGGTCGGATTAATAGAATCTAAATGCGAATATAAAGAAAGCGAGTCTTATAGCAAGCGTAATAGCTCACTATAAAACTCGCTTTGGTTTATATCAACCTTCTTCTATTGTTATCCGTTGTAAGTATTGTTATTGAAGCACTTGCAATTCAGTTTTTGCTTCTGTACTTCTGCATTTTATGCTTTCACGCTTTGATACAGCGATGAGCCGGATTCTTGGAACTTTTTGCTCATCTCTTTCATACCATCGGCAATTGCCTGACTGCGTGCTTCTTCAACGAGCTGCTCCTGCTGAGCTGCTCCGCCAAAACGCTTACGAATATTTTGCGAAATAGCCATCGAGCAGAACTTTGGTCCGCACATCGAGCAGAAGTGCGCCATTTTTGCCGGTTCTGCAGGAAGCGTTTCGTCGTGGAAGGCGATTGCGGTATCCGGATCGTAGCTTAAGTTGAACTGATCCAACCAACGGAACTCAAAGCGAGCCTTACTGATTGCGTTGTCGCGATCCATAGCATGTGGATGGTGCTTAGCAAGATCAGCTGCGTGGCAAGCAATCTTATACGCAATCACGCCTTGCTTCACGTCATCCTTGTTAGGCAACCCCAAATGCTCCTTAGGAGTCACATAGCAAAGCATTGCAGTGCCGTATCGCGCAATCTCCACGCCACCAATTGCGGAAGTAATGTGGTCATAGCCCGGTGCGGTATCCGTAGTCAAAGGACCAAGCGTATAGAATGGAGCATTCTGGCAAATCGCCTTCTCCATCTCAATATTCATACGCACAGTGTCGAATGGCACGTGACCAGGGCCTTCAATCATCACCTGCACGTCATGCTTCCAAGCGATCTTCGTAAGCTCGCCAAGTGTCATAAGCTCGGAAAGCTGAGCCGCATCGTTAGCATCAGCCAAGCTACCTGGACGCAAACCATCGCCCAAAGAAAATGCAACATCATACTTTGCGAAAATCTCGCATAATTCTTCAAAATGCGTATACAAGAAGCTCTCTTGATGATGCTGCAAGCACCATTCAGCCATAATTGAGCCACCACGAGAAACAATACCGGTTACGCGGTTTGCAGTAAGCGGCACGTAGCGAAGAAGCACGCCAGCGTGAATAGTCATGTAGTCAACGCCCTGCTCGCACTGCTCAATAACAGTGTCGCGGAAAAGCTCCCAGCTGAGCTTAGAAGCATCATCCTCAACTTTTTCCAAAGCCTGATACATTGGAACTGTTCCAATTGGCACAGGGGAGTTGCGCAAAATCCATTCGCGCGTTGTGTGAATATCGTTACCGGTGGAAAGATCCATAACGGTATCCGCACCCCACTTCGTAGCCCACGTAAGCTTTTCTACTTCTTCGTCGATAGATGACGTAACAGCAGAATTACCCATGTTTGCGTTGAGCTTAGTTAAGAAGCGCGAGCCAATAATCATAGGCTCAGCTTCAGGATGGTTAATATTGCAAGGAATTACAGCGCGTCCTGCTGCAATTTCTTCTCGAACTAGCTCTACATCGCAATTTTCGCGCGTTGCAACGTATTGCATTTCCGGAGTAGTAATTCCGTGACGAGCGTACCACATTTGCGTAATCGGATGATCTGCGCCCTTCATTGGCTTATGCGTGCGACCACGCCATTCTTTAGAAGCTTTGCCTCGCTTAATTGCGCGCTTGCCGTCGTCTTGAAGATTGCGCCTGCGACCCTCATATTCCACAACGTCACCGCGGTCGCGAATCCAGTCAAGTCGAAGCGGAGCCAAGCCTTCCTTCGGATCGCACTTTGGACCTTCAGTATTGTAATCCTTAAAAGGCGGGTTAGGACCTACGCCAGGAGTATCCGAAAGCTTAATTTCCGTATAAGGAACTTCCAAATCGTAAGAACCATATTCATACTCAAAATGAACTGGAGTTGTTTTGCGAATATGAGCTTTATCGCGCTGAGTGCAACCACGAGCTGCAATGTCAACTCGCTGTTGTTTAGCTAATTTCGCAGCATCCTTTGCTTCTTTAGCGTTAATAAAAGTTGGTTTCTTTTCTTGAGTTTCTGAAGATTTTGATTCAGAATTTTCTGCAACTATTACTCGCTTAGCGTAGCCGTGCTTTTCTTCGCCTCGCACAGCTTTCCAATGTTCAACAAACTCACGCATAGTTGATTCTGGTGTTTCTGAAGAATACAGTGCTTCAGAAACGAACCATCCTGCAGCCTTAGTGTGAGCGATTGTATCGATATCGTCGAGCGCAGTTCTTCCGCCAACTAGAACTGGGAAATCACTTGCGGAACAAATCGTATTAATTTTCGCTTCGTCCAGCGTTGTGTGGTTTGCTTCCAATTCGTAAGCGGCAGTAGTGCTTTCGCATCCTTCTTCAGGATTGTGCATTGCTGTTACGCAAATGTAATCAATGCATCCATCTGGCAGTTCGTTTATTACTTTAACTAAGCTTTCGGTTTCAACAGATAAGCCGATTACAGCATCTTCGCCAAGAAGTGCGCGAGCCTCTCTAGGCTCCATGTCGCTTTGTGCTAAATGCACTCCGTCAACTTTGATGCTTTGATTGCGAGCTTGCCAAACGACATCAACACGTTCATCGATAACAAAAGTTACAGAATCGCATTTGTTATTGTCTTCGATGATTTGTGCAATATCGCGTGCAATAGTAGTGATTTCTTTAGCGTTTTCATTGTTGCAATGAAGACGAATAAAAGTCGCTCCAGCGCGCAAAGCATCATCGACAATATCTGTAAGTGGACGATTATTACAAGCTTGTGGGTCTGCAATAAAGCAGGCACTTAGATTAAATTGATTACGCATTGATGCGTACGGATAATTCGATGTCATACTAAAATCGTTGCTCCCTACGTTGTATTAACTAACAGGTTCGAAGGGTTAGGCAAATTAATACCATCTCAGCCTTCTTTCGAAAGCACCCCTGCAAAATGTCGAATTACCAGTAAGTTTACACGATTATGTGCATTTAATTGGTGGTGGGTATGTTGCGAAATTCTTTAGCGTTCGTGATGATTGATTGCGCGTGAAATAAAATCTCCCAAGCTTTGCACAATCTGCACGAGGATAATGCAAAGAATAACAGCCACTGTCATCACATCGTATTGATAGCGCTGGTATCCGTATCGTATTGCAATATCTCCGAGTCCGCCTGCGCCAACTGTTCCAGCCATTGCGGAGAATCCAAAAAGCGTAATAAATGTAAGCGCAGCTCCGCGAATTAGCGAAGGTAAAGCTTCCCACAGCAACACTTTGCAAACAATTTGCAATTTGCTTGCTCCAAAGCTTTGTGCTGCTTCAATTAAGCTTCCGTCAACTTCGGCTAAAGATTGTTCAACTACTCTAGCAACGAATGGTGCAGCAGTAATTACCAGTGGCACAATAGCTCCAGGAACTCCCAAAGAAGTGCCAACTATGAGACGAGTAAAAGGAATTATTGCAACTAATAAAATAATAAACGGCACAGAACGCACGATGTTAACAATCCAGCCTAGAACTGCGTTAATTGGCGCGTTAGGGCAAATACCTTTTTTGTTTGATGTAATGAGAAGTACGCCAACTGGAAGTCCAATAAGGTATGCAAAAAGTGTTGCAACTGATGTCATTACGAGTGTGTCTTGCACGCCTTCAATAAGTAAGTCACCGTAGTCGTTAAAAAATTGTGTAGCAGCTTCTAACATTGTTATTTCACCTCATTGGTAAGCGCGTTTGTTTGTGCGTCTGTTGCCTCGTTTGCAAGCGTGTTTGTAGTTTTAGCACGATGATTTTCTTGTTTTTCATCTGCAATAAGAGTTCGCAAAATATCGCTTTGTGGATTTGCAAAAAGCGTATCCGTGTCACCTAATTCCACAATGCGTCCGCCATCAATCATTGCAACTCGGTCGCAAATATTTCGTGCTACAGCCAGCGAATGTGTAATAATAACAAGTGTTACGTTGAGTTCGCGGTTAATTCGGCGCAATAAATCAAGGATTTGCGCAGTAGTTGTGGAGTCCAGTGCGCTTGTTGCTTCATCGCAAAGCATAATCGACGGATTATTCGCCAATGCTCGTGCAATTGCTACGCGCTGCTGCTGTCCGCCTGAAAGTTGGCTAGGGTAGCGGTTTGCAAAATCTTTTAAACCAACTAAGTCAAGCAAGTAGTTTGCGCGTTCTTCTCGTTCCTTTTTTGCAGTGTGATTTAACTCTAATGGGAAAGTGACGTTTCGCAATACTGTACGTTGCTGGAAAAGGCTAAAATTCTGGAAAATCATGCCAATATTAGTGCGTACTTTTGCAAGTTCTTTATCTTTTACTTCGCTAATATCATTTCCGTCAATAATAATTTTGCCAGAAGTTGGTCGCTCAAGCAGATTCATGCAACGAACTAGCGAAGACTTTCCTGCACCAGAAGAACCAAGGATTCCGAATACTTCTCCCGATTCAATAGTCAGATTAATGTCGTGTAATGCTTCATTCGCTTTGCTACCTTTGCCGTAGCTTTTGTGAAGATGTTCGATCTGAATCATGCTTTTCCTTAACAGATTATTGCTTTCTGTGTGAAATATACTTCGTTACTAACTAGAGTTACTAACTAGCGTCATTAACTAGATTATTGACTAGCACGCACATTACGTATATTACACGCTTATAAAATAATGCCGCAAAGCATACACGAAGCATACACATGCGGCATTAGGTGGCTACATTGTGAGTATTATTTAGAAAACAGGAAGCACAGCGCCTTTGTAAGTTTTAGTAATATAGTCGCGCACTTCGCTTGTCTTCAAAGCTTTGAGTAAGGCTTTGATTTTTGCAAACTTTTCAGAGCCCTTCTTTACTACAATAATATTTTCATAAGTTTTAGCCGCAATGCCACCAACTTTTTCTGAAGTAAGTGGGTCTTTAGTTGGGTTAAAACCAGCTTGAATAGCGTAATTGCCATTCATGGCAGCAAGATCCACATCCTTAATGGCAGTAGGAACTGTTGCCGCTTCAAGTTCTTTAAACTTCAAATTCTTAGGATTCTCAGTAATATCTTTTGTAGTAGCGTTAATATCCTTTGGATTCTTCAACTTAATCAATCCAGCATCTTGCAAAAGAAGCAATGCGCGAGCCTCATTAGTAGGATCATTTGGAACTGCAACAGTTGCGCCATTTGCTAATGCTTTAATCGTCTTGGTTTTTCCTGGATACAATCCAAATGGTTCAAAATGAATTCCACCTACTGAAACAAGGTGAGTTCCCTTTTCCTTATTAAAGTTGTCAAGATAAGGCAAATGCTGATAGTAGTTTGCGTCAACTTCGCCTTCTTCAGTAGCTGTATTTGGCTGCACGTAGTCAGTAAATTCCTTTACTACTAGCTTGTAGCCTTCTTTTTGCAAGATTGGCTTTACAACCTTATTTAAGATTTCAGAATGCGGAGTAGGCGAAGCAGCAACAGTAATAGTTTTGTCATCCTTCGCGCCTGCTTTTGAGCTACCGCAGCCACTTAAAGTGAAAGTCGCTAATGCTGCCAGTGCTGTAATTGATGCAATAACTTTAATTTTTCGCATATTTCCTGCTCCTTGTTCGGTGAAATTCGTTTAAAGTTAAATCCCCTTCGCGAGTAACGAATTATCAATATAGGCGAGAAAAATCAATAATTCTATACTTTGCTTATTAGTATTATTTATGACGTGTTAATAATTCGCATACTTGCAGTGTGGAAAGAGAAAAAATAAGTTTTTCAACACGTCGCTTACTTGCAATGAAGCTATCTACTAGACTGTAATGTATGAGTTTTTTGCGATTGGCGTTAGCGCAGATAGATACCTGCGTTGGGAATATTGATAGCAACGTTGAAAAAGTTTTGAAGTATGCTGCGCGCGCAAAGCAGTCGGGTGCTCGCATGGTTGTATTTCCTGAGATGACTTTGACTGGGTATCCTATTGAAGACCTCGCCTTGCGTGCCACGTTCCGCACAGCTGCACAAAAAGCTGCAGACTTGCTTGCATCAAAACTTTCAGAAGAAGGCTTGGGGGAGCTTTACGTAGTAGTTGGAACTGTTGGCTTTGACGAGTCTGCTGGAAAGCCTCGAAACAGGCTTCTCGTATTGCATGAAGGCAAATCTGTGTTGCAATACGACAAGCATTTCTTGCCAAATTATGGTGTTTTTGACGAGTTTCGTATTTTCTCTTCTGGCAATAAGTGTGAGCTGCTGGAAGTAGATGGAATACGTCTAGGTTTTGCTATTTGCGAAGATATTTGGCAAGACGGCGGTCCTGTTGCGCGTTTGGCAAAACTTGGTATCGATGCGCTAGTAACTATGAACGGTTCTCCATATGAGGAAGGTAAAACTCATGTGCGCTTGAGTTTGGCTCAAAAGCGCGCTGTTGAAGTCAATGCGCCGGTTGTGTATGTGAACCAGGTCGGTGGTCAAGATGATTTGGTTTTTGACGGTGGAAGTTTTGTTGTTGATTCTGACGGAACTTTGCTTGAACGCTCGGCAATGTTTGCTGAAGATTTGTCGTTTGTTGATTTTGATAACTCGCTGAAAAAGCAGAAAGTTTCAAGCATTGCTCCAAAACTTGACGCAGATGAAGAAGTGTATTGTGCGTGTGTTGTAGGTCTTAGAGATTACATGCGTAAGAATGGTTTTAAGGGCGTGTGCTTAGGACTTTCTGGAGGAATTGATTCTGCCTTAGTAGCTACTATGGCTGCCGATGCTTGCGGTGGAGCAAATGTGTATGGCATTTCTATGCCAAGCATGTACTCTTCGGACGGTTCTAAAGACGATGCGCGCGATTTAGCAGAGCGAATTGGCGCTCACTACGATGTGCAACCAATTGAACCGCTTTTTAAAGCTTTCCAATCACAACTTTCCTTAGAAGGAGTTGCTGCGGAAAACTTGCAAGCTCGCGTTCGTGGCGTAATCGTAATGGCATATTCAAATTCGCGCGGTGTTTTGGCGCTCGCAACTGGTAATAAATCGGAGCTTGCTTGCGGATATTCTACTATCTATGGCGATGCGGTAGGAGGGTATGCTCCTATTAAGGATTTGCTTAAGACGCGCGTTTGGGCACTTTCTCGTTGGAGGAATCGCGCTGCGAATGCTGGAGTAGGTATTGGTATGCTGCCAATTGTTGGATATGAGGATTCTCAGAAAGCGAAAGCTCCGCAAGATGGCGTGCTTATTCCTGTTAATTCTATTATTAAGCCTCCGAGTGCAGAGTTGCGTCCAGGGCAAAAGGATTCTGATTCTTTACCTGAGTACGATTTGCTTGATCGCGTTTTAGAGGCTCATATTGAGCTTGCTCATGGTAGAGCGGATTTGCTTGAAGATGGTTTTGACGAGCATACTGTTGACACGGTTATGCGTTTAGTTGATCGCGCAGAATGGAAGCGCAGGCAGTATCCACTTGGACCAAAAGTAAGTGCTATTGCTTTTGGCAGGGATCGCAGAATGCCTGTTACCACAGCTTTTCGTGAATAAATGTGATGTATTTCACTAGATTTTTTGCAAAACTACTCGTGTATGCGTTTACCCATGCTTTAACATTGTTATTAGGGCAGCGTGAAGATGCGTTGCGGGTACAAAAGGAGTCTAAACATGACATCAGTTGATGCACCAGTTCTCAGTGAAGAGGATCTTCGTACCGAAGCGTGGAATGGTTTTACTGACGGCAATTGGAAGAAAGACATTGACGTACGCGACTTTATATTAAAGAACTATACGCCATATGAAGGTGACGAAAGCTTCTTGGCAAATGCCACTGAAAAAACGAAGCACATGTGGAAGTATCTCGACGACAACTACTTGGCTGTTGAACGTGAACGTCGTGTTTATGATGTTGAAACTCATATCCCAGCAGGCATTGATGCAATGCCAGCAGGCTACATTGAAAGCCCAGAAGTAGATAACGTAATCGTCGGTTTGCAAACTGATGAGCCTTGCAAGCGCGCTATGATGCCAAATGGCGGTTGGCGCATGGTTGAGCAGGCTATTAAAGAAGCTGGCAAGGAAGTAGATCCTCAAATCAAGAAGATCTTCACCGTCTACCGCAAGACTCATAACGATGGTGTATTTGGCGTTTACACCAAGAATATTAAGATTGCTCGCCACAACAAGATTTTGACCGGTTTGCCAGATGCTTACGGCCGCGGTCGTATTATTGGCGATTATCGTCGTGTGGCTCTTTACGGCGTGAACATGCTTATTGAGTTCAAGAAGCGCGACAAGGATTCGATTCCATACCGTAACGATTTTACCGAGACTGAAATTGAGCATTGGATTCGCTTCCGCGAAGAGCATGACGAGCAGATTAAGGCTTTGAAGCAGCTTATTAACTTGGGTAACGAGTACGGTTTGGATTTGACTCGTCCAGCTAAGACCGCTAAGGAAGCTGTTCAGTGGACTTACATGGGCTATCTTGCTTCTGTTAAGAGCCAGGATGGCGCTGCAATGAGCTTCGGTCGCGTTTCTGCATTCTTTGATTGCTACTTTGAGCGCGATTTGAAGGCAGGTTTAATTAACGAAACCGACGCTCAGGAAATTATTGATGCTCTTGTTATGAAGCTTCGTATTGTGCGCTTCTTGCGTACTAAGGATTACGACGCAATCTTCTCTGGTGATCCTTACTGGGCAACTTGGTCCGATGCAGGCTTCAGCGAGGACGGTCGCACTTTCGTAACCAAGACTTCGTTCCGTTTGCTCAACACTTTGACTCTTGAGCATTTGGGACCTGGTCCTGAGCCAAATATCACTATTTTCTGGGATCCAAAGCTTCCAGAAGCTTATAAGCGTTTCTGCGCACGAATTTCTATCGACACTTCTGCAATCCAGTACGAGTCCGATAAAGACATTCGTGAGCACTGGGGTGATGACGCTGCTATTGCTTGCTGCGTTTCTCCAATGCGCGTCGGTAAGCAAATGCAGTTCTTCGCTGCTCGCGTGAACTCTGCAAAAGCTTTGCTTTACGCAATCAACGGCGGTCGCGATGAAATGACCGGTATGCAGGTTATTGATAAGGGTGTTATTGACCCAATCAAGCCAGAAGCTGACGGTACTCTCGACTACGAGAAAGTTAAGGCTAACTACGAGAAGGCTTTGGAATGGCTTTCCGAAACCTATATTGAGGCTTTGAATATCATCCACTACATGCACGATAAGTACGCTTACGAGTCCATCGAAATGGCTTTGCATGATAAGGAAGTTTATCGTACGCTTGGTTGCGGCATGTCCGGTTTGTCTATTGCTGCAGATTCCTTGGCTGCTTTGAAGTATGCAAAGGTTTACCCAATCTACAACAAGGATGCTAAGACAACTGAAGGCCACGAGTACGAGTACATTGAGGGTGGCGACGACGACTTAATCGTTGGCTACAAGACTGTTGGCGAGTTCCCAATTTACGGTAACGACGACGATCGTGCAGACGACTTAGCTAAGTGGGTTGTGAGCACTGTTATGGGTCAGGTAAAGCGTTTGCCTGTGTACCGTAATGCTGTACCAACTCAGTCCATTTTGACTATCACTTCTAACGTTGAGTATGGCAAGAACACTGGTTCCTTCCCATCCGGTCACAAGAAGGGTACTCCGTACGCTCCAGGCGCAAACCCAGAAAACGGCATGGATTCGCACGGCATGCTTCCTTCGATGTTCTCCGTTGGAAAGATTGATTACGACGATGCTCTTGACGGCATTTCGCTTACGAACACCATTACTCCTGATGGTTTAGGTCGTGACGAAGACGAGCGCATCAGCAACTTGGTTGGCATTTTGGATGCTGGCAACGGTCACGGTTTGTACCACGCGAACATCAACGTGTTGCGTAAGGAACAGCTTGAAGATGCTGTTGAGCACCCAGAAAAGTATCCGCATTTGACGGTTCGAGTTTCCGGCTATGCAGTGAACTTCGTGAAGCTCACTAAGGAGCAGCAGCTCGACGTTATTTCTCGTACATTCCACCAGGGTTCAGTTACTGACTGATTTGGTTGATTAGTAAACACCGCCGGGAGCGAGGCTAGTTTCGCTCCCGGCTTTTGTTAATTGCGTATATTATTTATTATTTATTTATAAATAGTTTGGAGGGCAGTTAGATGGCTGAAAACACAGCGTTTCGTACCACAACTCAGCATATGTTGAAGGAGTCAAAAGAGTATGCTCGCCAAACTTTAATGGGTGGACTTTCCGGCTTTGAATCTCCAATTGGATTAGACAGAAAAGATCGCCTTGTAGCTCTTAAAACTGGCGATATTGGATTTGTGCATTCGTGGGATATTAACACTTCTGTTGATGGTCCTGGTACTCGTATGACAGTGTTTATGAGTGGCTGCCCGCTGCGCTGCCAGTATTGCCAGAATCCTGATACTTGGAAAATGCGCGACGGAAAGCCAGTCTATTTAGATGCGATGATTAAAAAAGTTGACCGTTATCAAAGTCTTTTTAAAGCAACAGGCGGTGGGATCACTTTTTCTGGCGGCGAATCCATGATGCAGCCGGCTTTTGTATCTAGAGTTTTTCGTGCTGCAAAAGAGATGGGCGTTCATACTTGCTTGGACACTTCCGGATTTTTGAATCGCAATTATACGGATGAAATGATTGAAGACATTGATCTTTGCCTTCTTGACGTTAAATCCGGAACTGAAGAAACGTATAAAAAAGTAACTGGCGGCTTACTTCAGCCAACTATTGACTTTGGTCAGCGATTGGCGAAGGCTGGTAAGAAGATTTGGGTGCGTTTTGTGCTCGTTCCAGGTTTGACAGACAGCGAAGAAAATGTTGAAAAAGTTGCTGAGATTTGCGATTCGTTTGGTGATGCTGTTGAGCATATTGACGTGCTTGGCTTCCATCAACTAGGTCGTCCAAAGTGGCATGAGCTTCGAATTCCGTACCCTCTTGAGAATCAAAAAGGACCTTCTAGAGCACTTAAAGAGCGAGTTGTAAACCAGTTCAAAGACCACGGTTTTGTTGTGTACTAGACTGAACCTCGATGCGTTTTAGGCAATTTTTGCGTATTGTATTGTTTTTTTTTTAAAGGATTTTGTATAATTACACAAACACCCTTTTTAGAGAAAGGATACGCAATGAAGCGCAGAATAGGTTGTTGGATTGCATTAGCTTTTGCATTAGCGTTAGCTATTTTTGCACGGTGTAACGATCAGTTTGGCTTTGGCACAGCGCTTATTATTTTAATTGTTTTGCCGATAATTTTGTTGCCGATAAATATCGTTGCGGCTTTCGATAAGAAACTTCTTATTGAAGTGCCAATAATATCTATTGCTATAACCATTGCTACAGAACTTGCCACTTTCCCAATAAGAGATTTAGGTTTACATACTGTCTACGTTATCCCAACAGTTTTAGTTTCGGCAGTCGCATTTACTCTTACTAGATTCCTTAAAACTAAGCTTGTTAAACGCATAAATGACGAAATAGCAAACAATAAAACAGATTGATTATTTAATTGATTATTTATTTTTTGAATAGTCGTAGTTGTGTGCGAAAGTTGAAGCCGTGTTAAAAGATGCATAATCTATAACACGGCTTAAATATATCTTGCGCAACATTTTGCAAAAAGTACAGAATAAGTTGCAAAAAACGTAAGAATTTGGCTAAAGCATGCAAATCGGGAGGCGTACTTGAACGAGGAACCAAAGCTTTTAAAAGAGCCTAGAGAAGGAGTTCCAGAAGTCATTGATACGCTTGAAGCATATAAAGATTATTGCAGCTTGTTGGCATCAGGTTCCGGTTCTTTAGCTGCAGATGCTGAGCGAGCTTCCGGTTTTAGATATGGTCATGAAGATTGGCTGATTCAGTTTAAACGCAAAGGTGCAGGAATCGGGTTACTGGATCCAATAGAACTTACAAAACTTGGAGCCGATTGGAACGAATTTAACAAGGCAGTAGGAGATGCGCCTTGGATTATCCACGATTCGATGCAAGATTTGCCAGGATTTTTCGATATTGGTTTGCGTCCTCGTGCTTTATTCGATACCGAGATTGCGGCTAAATTACTTGGTAGAAAGCGCTTTGGTTTAAGCTCTGTAACTGAATATTATTTGGGTTTGACCCTCGCAAAAGAACATTCCGCAGCGGACTGGTCTTATCGTCCACTTCCTAGAGATTGGCGAAATTACGCGGCTTTAGACGTTGAATTACTTATTGAGCTAGAAGAAGTAATGCGCGGTGAGCTAAAAAAGCAAGGTAAGCTTTCCTGGGCGGAAGAAGAATTTAAACACTTACTTAATAAGGGTGCACAAAAGAAAGCTCCGCATCCGCGTCCATGGCTTAAAATATCGCATATAAGTGTGCTTATGCACGATCGTGTTGGTTTAGTTATTGCGAAAGCATTGTGGCAAAAGCGAGATGCTTTAGCGCGTGAATATGATATTGCGCCAACTCTGCTACTTTCTGATGCTGCGATTATTGAAGCTGGTAAGCGTAAACCTAGTAATGCGCGCGCGTTTCGTGCTATTCGTTCTTTGAATGAGCGAGTGCGAATGCACACTGGCAGTGAGCAAGACAAAATGTTCGAGCGTTACGCTCCAATTCAGCGCAAAATTAAACCATCTATTTGGAAAAACGTTATAGAGAATGCTATTTTGCGCGCTAAATCTGGTGAAACAGCTATGGATGATGTGCATCCAGTATTACCGAATGGAGCTATTCAACTTAATTCGCGCGAATCTCGTAAAACGAGCGTACTTAAATCAACAGATACTGACGAGTCACAAGGTTCTAACGATTGTCAGGATTGCCATGATTCATCAGATTCGCAGTATTTACAGGATATGCAAGATTCACAAAGCGCTCCTAGATCTATGAAATATTGGCGAGAACATCACCCTAAGCGTTATGAGCGTTTACAAAGAGTAAAAGCTGAGTTAAATCAAATTTCTGAATACACTCATACTCCTGCAGAAATTATTATCAAACCACAGATTATTCGTAATCTTTGCTGGCGTGATGATGCGCAAGATATTGATGTTAAAACATTCTTAAGTGAGCATGGTGCTCGCGAATGGCAAACCCGATTGGTAGCTGAGTCCGTAACTCGCGCTATCATGTAACGGTTGTGCCATACGGCAGAAGCTAGAAAAAACGTAATTTCAGGAGCGCAAGCGTGAAAATCAGCGTCAGGAATCTTGAGCCAACTAAAGTTAAGCTCACCATTACCGCAGATCTCGAAGACTTCAAACCATTCTTGGAAGAAGCTCGTAAGGAGATTGCTAAGCAAATTAACGTGCCAGGTTTCCGTAAGGGACATGTGCCAGGCAAGATTGTAGATCAGCGCGTCGGTTTCGCAGCTGTTGCTGGCGAAGCCGTAAATTCCGCTGTACCAGAGCTTTATTCCAGGGCTTTGGAAGAAAAGAAGATCCGCCCAATGGATCAGCCAGAATTTGACGTTCAGGAAGTTCCAACGTCGACTGATGCAGATGCAAGTCTTAAGTTTGTAGCAACAGTTGAGCGTCGTCCAGATTTCAAGTTGAACAAGTTCAAGGGCGTTGAGATTGAAGTTGAGAAGCCAAAGGTTTCCGACAAGGATGTCAAGGAGCGCTTAGAAAGCCTCCGTCAGCGTTTTGCTACTTTGGTTGGTGTTGATCGTCCTGCAGCTAAGGGTGATTACACTAACATTGATTTGGAAGCTCGTATCGATGACGAAGTAGTTGATGCACAAGAGGGCGTAAGCTACGAAATCGGTTCCGGTGTGTTGCTTGACGGTTTGGATGAGGCTTTGGATAGCCTTTCCGCCGGTGAAGAAACCACCTTTGAAGGTACTCTCGAGTCCGGCAAGCACAAGGGCGAGAAGGCTCAGATTAAAGTTAAGGTTAATTCCGTAAAGACTCAGGAATTGCCAGAGCTTGATGATGATTTTGCTCAGGAAGCTTCCGAGTTTGATACTTTGAAGGAATTGAAGGCAGATATTCGCAAGGCTTGCGAGCAGGCTGCTGAAGGTCGTCAGGCAACTAATGCCCGTGACGCATTCCTTGTTAAGCTTCAGGAAGAAGTTGAAATTCCTGTGCCAAAGGGCGTTTTGGACAAGGCTGTTTCAGAGCATTTGAAGGGCATGACCCCTGATCCTGAAAAAGCTACCAAGAAGCAGAAGGACGAAGCTCAGCAGGCTGCTGAGAAGGAACTTCGCGACCAGATGGTTCTTGACGCTTTGGCTGAACAGATGGATGTGACTGTTTCCCAGGCTGACGTCACCAACTTCTTGGTTTCTGTTGCTCAGCAGTACGGCATGGATCCAAACCAGTTCATTAACGCAATCGTTAACAACGGTCAGCTTGGTTCTGCCGTGCAGGAAGTTGCTCGTTCTAAGGGCTTGCTTGCTGGTATGCGTGCTGTAAAGTTCGTTTCCGGCGGAGAAGCTCTTGACTTGAGTGCATTCTTGTCTGAGGATGATGACGAAGACGAAAGCGTGAAGGCTGCTTCTGCTGCTGCAGAAGTTGCTGACGAACTTTCTAAGTAGTATTTTTCAAACAAGAGAAAGTTTATACTTTCTCATATTTGCTAAAACCCAGGGCTTTTGCTCTGGGTTTTTGTGTTGTTGTTATACTTTAAATAAATGAAAACAAATAAAATTAAAAACAAATAACATAAGGAAGGCTGCTGCTAATGGAAAAACGCAATTTGCAAATAGTAGGCAGTAAAAAACTTTGTAAGTGTTTGAGCTACGTTTTTACATGTTTACGATTAAGTCTTATTGCCTTTTTTGTTGCAGTTATGGCTGGGGTTGGTGCAATATTATTAACTCTGTTACTACATGCTGTGCAAAACGTAATGTTCGGATTTTCAGAATCCGCTCTTAAACCTTCGCCAGTTGGATTGCCAATATTGCACTACGTTGCTGTTGTATTAATTGTGATGTCTGTTGCTGCAATTATTTGGATGTGGTTATGGACAAAATCTTCTAATCATATTGTCGATATAGCTCATGCTGTTAGTGGCCAATCGATGCCATTTAATACGACGATTATCCATGTATGTTTACAAATTTTTATAGTTGCTTCTGGCGCAAGTTTAGGTAGGGAAGTTGCGCCTCGAGAATTAGCTGCAATGCTTACTCAGAAGTTACTCCGCTTTATTCGAGTCAGTGAATTTCAAGCTCGTGTTTTGGTTGCAAGTGCTGCTGGTGCTGGTTTAGCTGGAGTTTATCGCACTCCAATAGCGGGTGCGATTATGGCACTAGGTTTGGTTGCAATTCCACGTTTTTCTCACGAATCGAAATCTTCTTTAAAGCGTTTGAAATGGTATTGGCTTATACAAAAATTTAGTATTTTTGCTATTGCGTTATTTATAAGTGAAATTGCATCATTGACTACTATTTTTGTGCTTGGGGATGAATCTTACTATTGTTTGCCAAGTCTTGATGACATCCATATTGTCAACGCGACTGTGTTGCTACTTGCAATTATAGTTGGCATTGCTTGCGGTATTGTTGGCACTCTTTTCCATAAGATGATTCATTGGGCTCGCTCTAAGTGTGCTCACAATTACCAAATCTTATATTTTTTGCCGCTAATGGGCTTAGTGACAGGATTAGTTGCATCGTGGAATCCAGCAATTATGGGCAATGGCAGAGCTTTAGCACAATACGCATATAACATTGCAACAAGTATTGCAATTGACAAAAACTCTTTGGTAACTTTGCTTCTACTATTTGTTGCAAAAATAATTTTAACAAGTTGCACTCTTCGAGCTGGCGCAAGTGGTGGTGTGCTTCAGCCGAGTATGTCGTCTGGAGCTTGCGTAGGGCTGATCGTAGGTTTTATAAGTATGAACATTCCAGTTGTTGGTGGCATGCTATCAAGTCAGCCAAAAATATTGATAATAGCTGCTATTTTTGGCGCTGCAAGTCTGCTAACTGCAAGCCGAAAGTCATTGTGGTTTGCGCTTTTTTTGGTAGCGCAATTAGTGAATGTGCCTATGATTATGATTATTCCGATGGCTGTTTCTTGTGCTGTATCTAGAAGCATAGCGATAATACCAAAAATTTTTATGCGCAAATAATGTTTGAATTTTTAGTATGGAAAATACAATATGTGCAAAATAAATGCGCCTATGCTAGTTCAGTATTAGCAAAGGCGCATTTGTTATTAGTAAATATTTTTTAGTTATGTTGGTTATTTTAGTTATTTTTTAATTAATTATTAGAACTGAATTCTTTATCTGCGATAAAAGTTCCATCATCGTTTGAGAAGGAGAAATGTATGCGTATTGGTGCAATAATTTTTTCTTTCATTTCATCCGATGCTGATTGTGGCATCAAGTTCGAGAGGCTATCGCCGTATGTTTGCATTCCAGTCTTTAACGCTGTAATTTCTAAATCAGATAGGTGCCTTTTGAACTTTGCATTTATATTGAGCTGATCACCTTTAGTGTCAAACGTTATGTTGAATGGTGAGCTGCTAGTGGCATCATTAAATCCATTAGTGAGTTTTTTAGCTTCTTCTGGATGGCAATGTACGTATTCTTCAATATTTGCGCTTTTTGGTGCAGCGCAATTGTAATGCGGTTTAAGATTAGTTGAAATTACGTAGCCACCTACTGCAACTATTGCTACTACTATGACAACAATAAGCCAAATGTATTTTGACTTATGAGCACTTGTATTTGTTGCATTTGGATAAGCGTTTGCAGGATAGTTGTTGACTGGTTGTTGATTATTCTGATATAAGTTTGGTTGGTAACCATTATTTGGATTTACATTATTAGGGTAATTGTTGTTCTGGTATCCGTTATTTGGGTATCCGTTGTTCTGGTACCCATTGTTTCCATAACCATTGTTTGGGTATCCGTTATTTGGATTTACATTATTTGGGTATGTATTATTTTGGTAACCATTATTTGGATACTCGTTATTTGGCATCGGAGCAGGCGAGTAGTTGTTGTCTGGCAATTGGTTAGGATCCATAATTACTCCTTATAATGAATTGATAATCCAATAAAAATATACTCAATAATGCATACTAACGTGAGGTAATAAGTAAAAATTACATCTGTTGATATGAATAAAATTTTAGAAATTTGGCGTAAAACATTCAATTCAAATCATATTTGCAATATTTTCTATGCGGTCATGCGCACAAGGTAGTGTAGAAATAATTACGTGGTAACAAGGAGATATAGTGACTGAGCTTTTTACAGCTTCTCCTGTGATGGAACAGGCTGAAGCGCCTACATCAACTGATTCTATTTTTAATCGGTTGCTAAAAGATCGCATTATTTGGTTGGGATCTGAAGTAAAAGACGAGAATGCCAATGTTATTTGCGCGCAAATGTTAATGCTTGCTGCGGAAGATCCTAAGAAGGATATTTGGTTGTATATTAATTCGCCTGGAGGTTCAATTACTGCTGGTATGGCAATTTACGATACTATGCAATTAATTGAGCCAGATGTTGCAACTATTGCTGTTGGCATGGCTGCATCTATGGGTCAGTTCTTGCTTAGTTCTGGCACTCCTGGTAAGCGTTATATTACCTCACATGCTCGTGTGCTTATGCATCAACCTTCTGGCGGTGTCGGTGGCACTGCTACGGATGTGCGAATTAACGCAGAGCTTATTATGGATATGAAAAAAACGCTTTCTGAATTGACTGCAAAGCAGACTGGTCATACGGTAGAGGAAATTTACCGAGATAACGAATACGATCACTGGTTTACAGCTCAGCAAGCTTTGGAGTATGGTTTCGTAGATAAAATTGTGACCACTCCTGCTTCTATGCGCGGTGAGGAGTAATTATGGCAAGTGAAGAAGCAAAGTTTGTTGCGCGTGCTGAGCGTTTAGCTGGTTTTGGCGGCGTTACTTCTGCTCAGCGCATTACTAATCGTTACGTGTTGCCTCAATTTGGCGAGCAAACTCCATATGGCATGAAAACGCAAGATCCTTACACTAAGCTGTTTGAAGATCGCATTATTTTCATGGGTGTGCAAGTAGATGACACTTCTGCTGACGACATTATGGCTCAGTTGCTTGTTTTAGAAAGCATGGATTCTGATCGCGATGTGATGATGTACATTAATTCACCTGGCGGTTCGATGACTGCTATGACTGCGATTTATGACACAATGCAATACATTAATCCAGATGTTCAAACTGTTTGCTTAGGTCAGGCTGCTTCTGCTGCTGCTATTATTCTTGCTGCTGGAGCTGCTGGTAAGCGCATGATTTTGCCAAATGCTCGTGTGCTTATCCATCAGCCTGCAATGGGTCAAGATTTTGGTAAAGCTACTGAAATTGAGCTTCAAGCTAAGGAAATGTTGCGTTTGCGTTCTTGGTTAGAATCAACTCTTGCAAAGCATACTGGTCAAGATATTGGGCGCATCCGTAAAGATATTGAAGTGGATACTATTTTGACTGCTCCAGAAGCTAAAGCTTATGGAATGGTTGACGAAGTGCTTGAGCGCAGAGCATAATTCAATCTTTACAACTTAGCGAGTATTTATCAATTCTTGCATTTCTTAACAACAAACCCCGGTCGACACGCCGGGGTTTGTGTTTTAGCGCGGATGGTTGTATATTAGTCAAGTTGCCGGAAACAAGGACATGGTTCTTGAGGCTGGAAACATGCGCCAGTAGCCCAACGGATTAGAGCATCTGACTACGGATCAGAAGGTTGCAGGTTCGAATCCTGTCTGGCGCACAAACAAAACGCGAAGCTTTTGCTCCGCGTTTTTTTTTAATTCGAATACAACTCGCTCGGTTTATGCCTCTCAGTTATACTTAAAAGTGCGAATCACATATTTTGCACTATAAAACGTTATAAACGTTATAAATGCATTTAGTGGAGGAAATATTTACAATATGATACGACGCAGTTGGAGAGTAGCACGCAATATTGCAAATAATGAGCGAATTTCTGGCTTAATTATGCTTGGTTTCGCTCTTACCGGCTTATTGCTTGCAAATATTCCTTTAACCGCACCAATATTTGAAGCCGTATCGCATACTCATGTAGGCATTCCGTGGACGAATATACACATGTCGATTGGTCACTGGGTACAAGATGGCGTGCTTACTATTTTCTTCCTTTCGGTTGGTTTAGATTTAAAACATGAGCTTATTGCTGGTTCGCTTTCTGACCCTCGCGCAGCTGCAATGCCAATGATTTGTGCTGTTGGTGGAATGATTGTGCCTCCTTTGCTGTTTGTTGCTACAGTAACTGTATTTTCTGAATTGCATGCTGGGCAGGAGATTATGCGTCTTACTTCTGGCGCTTTACCTTCGCTTGATATGGTTCGTGACGGGTGGGCAATACCTACAGCAACGGATATAGCTTTCTCTCTTGCTGTTCTTGCTTTATTTGCAAAAACTTTGCCACACGCTTTGCGCGCATTTCTTATGACTCTTGCTACAGTAGACGATTTGCTTGGAATAGCACTTATTGCTGTCTTCTTCTCGTCTCTTAACGCATGGTATTGGTTTGCTGGAGTAATTGCTTGCGGTTTGGTTTGGACTACTTTAGTGCGTTTGAAGCGCGTTCCATGGCCGTTGGTTGCAATAGTAGGAATTATGGCTTGGATTATGATGTATGAAGCTGGCGTGCATCCAACTTTAGCTGGAGTAATGGTGGGTTTGCTAACTCCGGCGCATTTAGTTCATGGTGAAAAAACGCTTCGGGCTGAACGCTATCGTGAAAAAATTCAGCCTGTTTCTGCGTTATTGGCTCTTCCAATTTTCGCTCTTTTCGCTACAGGAGTGCATTTTGAAACATTGACTTGGGAGTTGTTCTTCTCGCCAATTTTGATTGCCATCACTATTGCTCTTGTTGTTGGTAAACCTGTTGGAATTATGGCAACTGCTTGGATATCAAAGCGTGTTCTAGGTTTGAAAGTTCCTGATGGTCTTCGCGTAGTAGACTTAATGCCTACAGCATGTGCGTGTGGAATTGGTTTCACTGTTTCTCTTCTTATTGCCTCGCTTGCGTATTCTGACGCAGATTTGTCCGCTGAAGCACGTTTTGGCGTTCTTGTTGCTTCTATTATTGCTGCAGGAGTTTCTGGCTTCTTACTTTCTATGCAAGCAAAGCATATGGAAGAAGAATTAGATGAAGTTGAAGACTAGTTTTAATTATTATTTTCAATATATTTGAAAGTAAATTTCTAGGAGAAATCATGTTTAATAGTAAAGAAGATTTTTCAGTAGATGTTCCACCTTGGAATAACACGTATCATCGTGGTTCTGTTGTGATGCGCGGTTCTATGATTCCTAAGGAGAGCACTACAGAGACGCTTCTTCGTAACGATAACAATCAGCAGCTTGTTTCTGGAGTTGGTGTAGAAGTAGATAAGAGATGGGATTGGCGTAGCGCGGATCCATGGCGTGCGCTTCGTATTCAAGCTGAGTTTGTTGATGGTTTTGACGCGCTCGCATCGTTAGATAAAGCTGTTAGTATTTTTGGTTCTGCTCGAATAAAAGAAGATGATCCTGAGTATTCTTTAGCTCGTACTATGGGTTCAGAGCTTGTAAAACGCGGTTTTGCTGTTATTACAGGTGGCGGTCCTGGAATTATGGAAGCTGCAAACCGTGGAGCTGCAGAAGCTGGTGGTACGTCTGTAGGATTGGGGATTGAGCTTCCTCATGAGCAGGGTTTGAATAAGTGGATTAATCTTGGCATGCAATTTCGGTATTTTTTCGTGCGTAAAACAATGTTTATGAAGTATTCTTCTGGAATTATTGTGTGCCCTGGCGGTTTTGGCACGATGGATGAAATGTTTGAAGCTTTGACTTTAGTGCAAACGCATAAAGTTGCGCGCGTGCCTGTTGTTCTTTTCGGTACTTCGTATTGGAATGGTTTGATTGACTGGCTGAAGTCTACAGTAACTCAACGAGGTTTTATTTCTTCACTCGATCCGCACTTATTTGCTGTCACAGACGACCCAATAGAGGCAGTGCGCATAGCATCTGGAATTGAATAATCTAAGAGTTTTTGCGCTCGTTTACAAGCGTTGTAAGCTGCCAAATTTCTTCGCCAATATCAATTCCGCGAGGGCACTGTCTTGAACATGCTCTAACTGACTGGCATGCGCTAATACCGTCACTGCTGTCTATTAGATCAAGGCGATGCTCTGTTGCATTGTCTCTGGAATCGTAAATAAAACGAGCCGCGTTAACCAATGCTGCAGGCCCAATAAAGGCTTCTCCGCCTGCATAAATTGGGCAAATTCCTTCGCAAGCACCGCACATAATGCAATTGCTCAAAAGCTCAAATTTTTTAAGTTCCTCAGGATGTTGCAAAAACTCAATAAGCTGGAGTTTCCCTTCAGTATTTCTCGTAGAAACGTTAGATGCCTGCAAATAAGGTTCTAAGCGTTTTATTTGCGAAATCATAGGCGAAATATCGCAAATAAGATCTCGTTGAACTGCAAATCCTGAAAGTGGAGCAAGCTCAATAACACCAAAAGTGCCATTTTGCAAAGTGGTAGTCTCTTTAGATTTTTGCTGTAAAGTTGGCGATTTTGTCGACTGTGAGGAGCTGCTAGTAGTGCTAGTTTTTCTAAAGCCTCGAGATTGCACGCTATTTGTGCTTTCAGGACGTGCGTTTGCACCAATAGTTGCACTGCATAGTAAGGTTGGCATGCCATTTACGTTTGCAGCGTCGGAACCGCAAACGCCGTGACCGCATGAGTAGCGGAAAGCTAAAGTTGGGTCGATTGTGCGTTTAATAGTCAGTAAACAGTCAAGAATAGTGTCAGTAGAATGAACGCGTAAACTGTAATCTTGAACCCAATGCTTACCTTGAATTCGTTTTGGAGAAGATTCGTAAGATTCACCGGATTCACTAGATATTCTGGATTCACTAGATTCGGAAGAATTATTTATGTTATTTTCTGAAGAATCTAGTTTTGCGAAAGGATTACTGCGCTTTCTGCGCGCAAAAGGACTTTCTCTGCGCTTGCGCTCTGTCTGTTTACTGTTTGCATCATCTTCAGATTTATTACATGGAGTAAAGCGTGAAATACGCAAAGTAACAAGCGCAGTGTTATCACCAAGCTCATTACTCATTGCAAACCTCCAATACGTACTGTTCTAGTTTGCCACAATACTTGCACAGAAACATTTTTTAGTACTTGGCGCATCCTCACGTTAGGCTTGAACTATGACTGACGCTTTATTTTTGCTTGATACTGATCACGATAATGCTCCTGTGCTTGCAGAAGGAATCGAAGAAGGGTGGACGATTACGCTTCCATCTCAAGTAAAACGTCACGCTATATCTGCCATGCGACTATTAGAAGGCGATGCTTTGCAACTTTCTGACGGCAAAGGCTTGCGCATTCATGCAAAGGTGACGGATGTTGAAAATGGCTTAGTTCGTGTAGAAGCGTTTACTAGGGAAGCTCCGCGAATGACTAGACTTGCACTTGTTCAAGCTTTGGCAAAAACAGGGCACGATGAGCAAGCAATTGATATGGCTACGCAAATTGGCGTGGATGAAGTAATCCCTTGGTGCGCGGATCGTTCAATTGCAAAGTGGAAACCTGGTCGCACAGATAAGCGTTGGAGCCAAGTTTTACAGTCTGCTACAGAGCAATCTCGTCGCGCATGGATGCCTGAACTTCAAGAATGTGTTTCGAGCAAGCAAATAGTTGCAATATGTAGGCGTGCGTGCGTTTACGGAAATCTCGTAATCGTATTGCATCAAGACGCAACTGATTGCTGGAATCAAATAGAACAAGCAGTAAATACTCTTAGCGAGCGCTGTTTGGAGGATGGTAAAGAGCGTACTATTTACGTTTTAGTTGGGCCAGAAGGTGGTATTAGTGACGATGAAGTGTCAATGTTTATTGATGCTGGTGCTAAAAGCTGCGTTTTAGGCAGTAATATTCTTCGCGCATCTACTGCAGGACCTGTAGCTCTTTCTCTTCTTTCGCGTGATTTAGGACGTTACGAATAATCGCATAAATCGTATCTAAAAGTGCTCATAATTGTGTAAAATAATAGGAAGAGTGTCGATTGCTTTTGGCTTAAGGCATTGATTTCATTTAGTAGCAAATAGGGGAGAAACCATGAGTGATATCACTTACAATACTGATGCTGATTGCATTTTTTGTAAAATTGTTGCTGGAGAAATACCGAGCAGCAGAGTTTATGAAGACGATTCGGTAGTTGCTTTTAAAGATATTAATCCTCAAGCAAAAGTGCATGTGCTGATTGTGCCGCGCAATCACTATAAGAATGTTGCTGAGCTTGCTAGTAAAGCTCCTGAAACTTTGGCCCATATTGCTGGTGTTGCACAAAAAATTGCTGATGATGAATTCAACGGTGATTATCGACTCGTATTTAATACTGGTATTGATGCTGGTCAAACAGTGTTTCATGTTCATGCTCATGTATTAACTGGCGAAAAACTTGTAGAAGGTAGCTTGTAAATCGTGACGAAAAGTACTACGCGTTTTGTGCAAATTCCTAGCGAATTAAGCTCGGTTGCAGTTTTAGGTGCTGCAGATGCTGGTTTGCGTGAGGTGGAACATGCTTTTCCAGAAGCAGATATTACTGTGCGAGGCAAAGATGTTCAAATTGTTGCTCGTTCAACTAGAGCAGATGAAGATGCAGCTAAAGCTGAGTATGCGTTTAGGCGCATGATTGATGCAGCTTACGAACAACCTATGGATGCATACGAAGTAAGACGCATGCTTGAGCGTGATATTTTGCATAACGATGAACACAATGTGCGCATAAACCGTATCGGTCATGATGGTGGAGTGCTTGGAAATAGTATTATTTCTTCATCCTATGCAATTAATAATCCTGTTTCGCGCGCTGAAAATGAGTTTTCAAGAGATTCAAGTGAGCTGTTGCCTTCTAGCGAAGAAGCGCATCGCCGTGCTATGAGCAGAAGAGCTCGAATGAGTAAAGGCGTGATCACGTTTGCTGGAGGAAATCCTGTTCGCGCAAAAACTGCTGGGCAAACAGCGTACGTGCAAGCAATGGATTGCAATATTGTAACGTTTGGAATTGGTCCTGCTGGTACTGGAAAAACGTATTTAGCAGTTGCTAAAGCTGTTCGTGCATTGGAAGATGGAAGAGTTCGCAGAATTGTTCTTACTCGTCCTGCTGTTGAAGCTGGCGAAAACTTAGGATTCTTGCCTGGCACTTTAAACGATAAAGTTGATCCATATTTGCGCCCACTCTATGATGCGCTTTCTGATATGCTTGGATCTGCACAACTAAAACGCTATCTTGACGAGAATGTTGTTGAAGTTGCTCCTCTTGCTTATATGCGAGGTCGCACATTAAACGATGCTTTTGTTATTCTTGATGAAGCGCAAAATGCGACTGTTCAACAATTAAAAATGTTCCTAACTCGACTCGGTTTTAATACAACCATGGTGATTACAGGAGATAGCACGCAGGTTGATTTAGCAGTTGTGCGTTCTGGTCTTGTTTCTATTGAGAAGATTTTGGGCGAAGTTAAAGATATTGCTTTTGTGCATTTGCAAGCAGAAGACGTTGTGCGTCATGCTTTGGTTGGTCGTATTGTGGAAGCATACGAAAATTACGATGCAATGCTTGAGCGTAAAAAACGTGAACGTACTAAAGAATCTACTGAGAGGAATAACGGATAAATCATGAGCATTGAAGTCATGAATGAAACAGTGTGGAATATTGACGCTAAAATCTTCTCAGATCTTGGAATGTGGGTTCTTCAACAAATGAAAGTAAGTACGCATTCGGATTTATCGATTACTTTTGTTGATCCAGAGCCAATTGCCTGTTTGCATGAACGTTGGATGAACCTAGAAGGCCCAACGGATGTTATGAGTTTCCCAATGGACGAGCTTACTCCTGGAAGCGATGAAAAAGTTTCTGAAGGAATGCTTGGCGACTTGGTGATTTGCCCATGGGTTGCTCAACAGCAGGCGCTCGCAGCTGGGCATAGTACTATGGAAGAAATGTTGTTGCTAACTATTCACGGCATTTTGCATTTGCTTGGCTACGATCACACTACTCCGGAAGAAGAAAAGCAAATGTTTGGTTTGCAACGTCAACTAATGCTTACTTTTTTCGCTGCTCGATCTGGAGAATTGTATGATGCAACTTTGCCAGAAGGTGCAGTAAACGAGCTTGAGCGTTACGATGCTGAGCATGAAGCGAGTAGCGTCAAAAATAAAAATAAAAAACAGCATTAAAGCGCATTAAGAGCATAATTATGGAATATATTAAGCAAATATTTTCTAGCATATCAGTTCCGCAATTGCCGTTGCATATCTGGATTGGCTTAGCTGCATTGCTTGTGCTGGCAATGCTGCTTGTATGGCTTTCTCTTGCGATGGCTGCTGCAGAAGGGGCAGTGCCTAGAGTTACTCGTGCAAGCTTAAATAATCTTATGATTGAAGCACAAACGCATGATGATGAAACTAGTGCCATAGTGCGTATGCGTCGAATTGCTAGAATCCATCGTGTAAAAAAACTGATTGCTGACCGTTATACAACTTCTGGAGCATGCGCTTTTGTGCGTGTGCTATGTAACGTTTTAGATGGAGTTTTGTTTGCTTCTTTAGCTGCATTTTTCGGCTCGCCTTTATGGGTAACTCTTATTATTGGTGTTGTTGTTTCAGTAGCTGTAGCTGTGATTTCTATTCTTGTTCGCCCACGTTCAGTTGGTGCGGCTCAACCTGTAGCAAAGTTGATGCGACTTTCTCGCATTGTGTCTATTGCTATTGCGATTAATCCTTTAGTGCATATTGCTAGCGATGTTGACGTCACTTCTAGGAAAAAGCATGTTGATCTTTCAGATGATGAAGCTTTGGAAGATATTCAGCTAGATCAAGCAAAGGCGAGTATTGATCGACTTGTTGAAGCGAATGATTTCGATCCGGAAGTTTCGGAAATGATGCGCAATGTGCTCACGCTTTCAGATACTTTGACTCGCGAAATAATGGTACCTAGAACCGATATGATTTGCGTAAAAAGCGACGAAACGCTGGAAAATTTCCTTAAATTATGCTCTCGTTCAGGATTTTCTCGAGTTCCCGTTATTGGAGATTCTGTAGATGATTTAGTAGGTGTTGCTTATCTGAAGGATGCTGTACGCGCTACTGTGTTTAATCCTGCAGCATCTTCTAGAGCAGTTGAAACAATTAGCCGAGACCCTATGCTTGTTCCTGAGTCGAAGCCGGTTGACGATTTATTCCATGAAATGCAACGAATTCGCCAGCATGTGGCAGTAGTGGTTGACGAATACGGCGGTATTGCAGGCTTGGTTACTATTGAGGATGCTATTGAGCAAATTGTTGGCGAGTTGGAAGATGAGCACGATCGCACTCAGCATGCAGATCCAGAAGAAATACGTGACGGCGTGTGGAAGATGCCTGCTCGAACGTCAATCGCAGATTTGGAAGATATTTTTGAAGTTCATATTGACGAAGACGATGTGGATACTGTGTTTGGTTTGCTTACGAAGTTGATTGGTAATGTGCCGATTGTTGGTTCCAGCGCTGTTACAAGAGGACTAAAATTAACTGCTGTAGATTCAGCTGGTAGGCGAAAGAAAGTATCTACTATTTTAGTAGAACGAGATGCACAAGTTTTGGAAGAGTCTAAGGATTCTAAGGATAATCAAAATGACATTAGCTCTTCCGAAAAATCTGCTGAAAGCAAACAAACCAATGCTTTGAAGCAAGCTAGTACTATGAAACAAACGAATATGCTGAAATAAAGAACTGGACGGTAAGAATAACGTGAATAATATTAACAACTTCGACGACACTGATGACTTCGACGACGAGATGTTTGCAAATCTAGACGCTTCAACTCGCGCAACGATTTCTACTCCTGATTTTCACGGTTATCGTTCCGGTTTCGTAGCTGTAGTTGGTAGACCAAACGTTGGTAAGTCTACGCTTATGAATGCTCTTATTGGTACGCAAATTGCTATTGCGTCGTCTCGTCCGGAAACTACGCGTAAAGCTATTCGAGGGATTGTTACTACCGATAATGCACAAATGGTGTTGGTTGATACTCCAGGTATTCACCGTCCTCGTACGCTTCTTGGTCAGCGTTTGAACGATATTGTTGACGAGTCACTTTCAGATGTTGACGCGATTGCATTTTTGCTTCCAGCAGACCAGGAGATTGGTCCTGGGGATAGGCGAATTCTGAGTCGACTTCGTTCTGATTTTGCTAAAAAAGATGAGAAGGGCAATTGGACTTGGAAAGTTCCGCTTATCGGTATTGTTACGAAAATTGATACGCTTAGCCGCAGCGAGTTAGTTGAGCATTTGCTTCAAATACAACAGTTTGCTGATTTTACGGATATCGTGCCGGTTAGTGCGTTGGAACGCGACAATGTTGACGAAGTTAAGAATGTTTTGATTCAAAACTTGCCTGAAGGTCCGCAAATGTATCCGGCGGATCAGCTTAGTGAGGAAAGCCCAGAAAGCATGATTTCGGAGCTTATTCGCGGCGCATTTTTGGAAGAGTTGGACGACGAGTTGCCTCATTCTTTAGCTGTTGTAGTTGACGATATTGTGTATCCGGGCGGTGGAGAGGATACTCAATACGACGACAATAAAGCGCATGTGCTTGTATCTGTTTATGTTGAGCGTGATTCTCAAAAGCCGATTATTATTGGCCATCGTGCGGAGCATTTAGTGCGCGTAAAGAAGCGTTTGCGCACGGCTGTAAATCGTATTACTGGCACAAAAGCTGTGCTTGAATTGCATGTGAAGGTTGCAAAAGGATGGCAGAGCGATCCTAAGAAGCTTGAGCGTTTGGGGTTCTAGTAGAGCATATTTACTTATTTTGTGACAATCTACTTAATAAGTAATAATGGTTTCTGTGGAAGTGATTATGAGAGTAACCTTACTCAAGTTGAAAACACAATTCTTTGCAAATAAGTTGTAATAAAAAGTGACGCAACGGTGAATGCCGCTGCGTCACTTCATTTTTGTTTGTTAATTAGATTTCAGCTTCTTACAGAAGTGTGTCAGGATCAACTACAGGGGTATCCGTAGTGCTAGATGCAGGTAAAGTAGTTGAAGCGTTGGAGCCGTTTAAGTCTCCGAAGTTGAAGTCTCCGATGTTGGTTCCGCTGAAGTCGGTGGTGTTGCCTAAGCCGAAGTTGAAGTCTCCGATGTTGGTTCCGCTGAAGTCGGTGGTGTTGCCTAAGCCGAAGTTGAAGTCTCCGATGTTGGTTCCGCTGAAGTCGGTGGTGTTGCCTAAGCCGAAGTTGAAGTCTCCGATGTTGGTTCCGCCGAAGTCGGTGGTGTTGCCCAAGCCGAAGTTGAAGTCTCCTAAGCCGAAGTTAGAAGAATTGATATCTCCTACACCAATATTGTAATCGGAATGGCTAAAGCTTGGATATTCTTCTGGAATATTGATATTTGGCATAACATCTGGTGTAACAGTATGATCTACTTCAGGATCTGACGGCACGGTGTGGTCAGGAACTGACGGCACGGTGTGGTCAGGAACCGATGGCACGGTGTGATCAGGAACCGACGGCACGGTGTGATCAGGAACTGACGGTGTTGGTGTTTGGCTGGAAGATCCACCATTACCATTGATGTACCTGTCAATAAGTTGTTTGTATTGTTCGATTGTGAAAGGAGCGCTTTCTGTTGAAGCATCCCATGCTGCAATGCTACCGTACTCATTACTAATGTTTCCAGTAGTGAATCCCATTGAACCAAGTGAGCCGTTAATGAAGTTCAAATAGTGACCAACTTCGCCTTCTGGAGCCTCTTGTCCACGTGACTTGTATTCGTCGTAAACTTTCTTTTCGTCTGTAATCCACTGCTTCATTGCGCCAGTCATTGTTTCAGGTGTTGTGCCACCGGTGTATGAACCATCGCCGTAATCAGCCCAAGCCAAATTTTCATAAGTATTATAGTGACGAGCATGACCGATGTAGTTTGCAGAATAGAATGCATCGTTAATTGCATCAGCGGTTAATTGGAGGCTTACGCCCATAGGACTTAATCCTATGCTTTGGCGATAAGCATTAATTGCTTGCATATAAGATATTGCTTTGCTTAAGCGAGAAAGAGAATCTGGGTAAATATCTCCTTTTCCTAAAGTCACCTTTGAGTCGTACCAGCTTGGCTTATTTAATTGTCCGGTCAAAGTTTCGTAAGCTTTGCGAGCATCTTCGCGCTGTGCCGCAGTAAGAGAAGGATCGTTCATTGCAAATCTAAAAAGACCTGCGGCAGTCTTTTCTACACTGCTTTGTGAAGTTGTTGCGCCTTTTGTTAGTGGAGCTGATGCTACATTGTAAGTGACTTTATTGTTAGGAATGAGAACAGTAGGTTGTTTTAAATCAGTTTCGTTTGCATATGCACTATTGGCAGTAACTGCAAACATTGAGATAGAAGCCCCAGTTAAAATTACCGCTACGCTTGCGGCAGTAAGTTTCTTAGAAAAAGTATTTGAATAAACTTTTCTTTCAGATTTTATAGTTTTGTTTTTATTCATAATTGTTCTCTTTCTTGTAGGAAAAATTCCCTTGCACGCATAATTTTAATAAGTATGTGAAACATTTTAAATGTGTATTTTTTATGCAATTTACCCCGCATTTGTAGAGTTAAATATATTAACTTTCCAAATACGGGGTAAATTGTGTGCGTTCAGCTGAGTTAATTTAAACAAACTACTTTTTGCGCGTCGTATACATTTGTGTATTAAGTAAAGTAGTGTAGCGCTTAATAACTCGTGGACGAATAATCTTCATAGACGCAGTCATTAAGCCGTTTTCTTGCGTAAACTCTTCTGGCAAAATAATGAACTTTCGCACAGATTCTGCGCGTGACACGCCTTCATTGGCAAGATCTATAAATTTTTGCACTTCAGCACGAACGACAGCATTATTAGCAGCCTCTTCCATGCTCATAGTAGCGTCAAGACCCTTGAGTTTAAGCCAATTTCGTAAAGTTTCTTCGTCTAAAGTAACAAGTGCAGAAATAAACGGACGCTTATCTCCAAGAACGAGAGCCTGAGACACAAGTTCGCATCTCTTAATCATCTCTTCAATAGGTCCAGGAGCAACATTCTTACCGCCAGCAGTAATAATCAAATCCTTCTTACGTCCGGTAATATAAAGCATGCCATCGTCGTCAATTCGTCCCAAATCGCCTGTTGCGTACCATCCGTCTTTAGTAAATGAAGTTTCTGTTGCTTCATCGTTCTTGTGATACTTATGGAATACGCAAGTGCCTTTAATTTGAACTTCGCCGTCGGATGCGATTCGCAAAGTAAAAGCTGGGAATGCAATGCCAACAGAACCTTCTCGGAATGGAACTCCAATAGGAGTAAACGCGCATGGTGCAGTAGTTTCTGTAAGACCATAACCTTCGTAGACAGGAACTCCTGCTCCGCGGAAGAATGAAAGCAATTCAGGATCTAGAGGAGCTCCACCTGCAACAATCCAGCGTGCGCGACCGCCAAGAGCTTGGCGAAGTGGACGATAAACAAGCGGATCGTAAGCAGTGCGGCGAGCTTTAGTAAGAGCCTTAGCGTCACCAAATTCCTGAACTTCCTTCATATACTGCTGTGCTGTCACAACAGCACCCTGGAAAGCCAAGCCTTTAGCACCGTGACCAGCCTTCTGCGAAGCTGCGTTATAAACCTTCTCAAGAACTCGAGGGACAACAATCATAACCGTAGGTTTTGCAACTTGCAAATCGGAAATCAAAGTAGGAATACCTTGAGCAATATAAATGCGCAACGTACTTGCAACAACAATATAGTTAATTGCTCTTGCAAAAGAGTGTGCTTGAGGAAGGAATAGAAGCACAGAGCCGTCTTTTTCGCTAAGCAAATTCGGCAAGTAAACAGGCAAATTCAACGCTGTAGTGCAATAGTGTTCGTGAGTCATTTCCACACCTTTAGGTGCAGCTGTGGAGCCAGAAGTGTAAACAATAGAGCACAAGTCTGTTTTCTTTACAGAATCAATGCGAGCATCTAGTTCCTCATCGCTAACAGCGTATCCGAAAGCTTGAAGTTCTGCTAAACCGCCTGTTTCAATGCAAATAATGCGTTCCAAACTTGGGCATTCTTCAATAGCTCCATCAGCTTTATCTCGCATGTCAGTTGTTTCAACAATAAGGAAACGCGAGTCGGAATTATTCACAATATTGCGAATTTGCTCAGCTGAATCCGTGTCATAAATAGTTGCAAGAACACCGCCGCAAGCCATAACTGCTGCGTCTGTTACATCCCACTCGTATGATGTTTTGCACATAAAAGCAACAGCGTCGCCTTTGCGCAATCCGTAGTGCATCAAACCTTTTGCGGCATCGCGTACTTCTTGAAGGAACTGATTAGCTGTTTTTGTGACCCACTTATCGTTTTCTTTATAAGTGTAAAGAGGATCGTCGCCCATACGTGCTGCACGATCTGCGTATAAGTCATAAATGCTTGTGCCATCGTCAAGAGGTGCTGCGCTTTCGGTTTTTGTGGTCAGCAAGCCTGTTTCCGGATCGATAAACGTCGTTGTTGGCATTTGCGCACCCCACTCTTCTACGTGTGGAAGGCGTTGTTTTTGTGAAAGTAAAGTATTTGTGTTTTCTTGATCCGTATTAAGGTAGTCTGGTCCGCCTGCACGGTCATCACTGACTGGGTGCGCGAAGTTACTGCCAATACGCAATGCTTTACGGGCAAGATTAAACGCTTGCTGTTGGAGTGCATTAAAAACGGACACATTTGCTCCTTCATTATGCCAAACGGCTTGCGGATTAAGCGCACATCATAGTATCATGCTATGCACTTACATACTATTAACTATAATAATCGTTTGTATGCTCAAGTAGCAGTTATATTCGATTTGATTAGTAATAATTTTGTATTTGCTATAAGTCGTAGCCTGTCGTTAGAATAGCAAAGTTGCTTTGGCGAGGGAATATGCCACTAGCTTGTGATTAGTTTGTTGGCAGAGTTCCGTTATCGACTGGGCTGATAGCCTCTTATGGTTTTCGGCGCGTCGGTGCGCCTGAAGCTGGATTAACAAACTAAACTATCCAGACCATAAGGAGACCGATATGGCTACAAAAATTACTCTTGAAGGCGAATTGCGCACTGAGTTTGGTAAGGGTGTTGCTCGTCGTTTGCGCGTAGCTAAGCTGATTCCAGCAAGCCTTTATGCTGGCGGTGCTGAACCAGTGCATGTTACTCTTCCAATGCGCGAGACCACTTTGGCTTTGCGTCACGCTAATGCTTTGTTCACTATTAAGTTTGGCGAGGAATCTCGCATTGCAGTTGTTAAGGATGTTCAGCGTAACCCTGTTAAGCGCATTGTAGAACACATTGACTTCTACGAAGTTAAGGCTGGCGAAAAGATTGACGTTGAAGTTCCAGTCTTCGTTGAAGGCACTCCAAAGGGTGCTGCAGTTGCATTCGTGGATGTCCAGGAGCTCAAGGTTCGCGCAGACGTTGCTAACTTGCCAGAGCGTTTGGTTGTTAACGTTGATGGTTTGACCGACGGTACCAAGGTGTTTGCTAAGGATGTCAAGCTTCCTCAGGGTGTTGAGCTCGATATGGATGGCGAAGAATCCGTGGTGAGCGTCACTGTTCCTGAAGATGCTGCTACAACCGAAGCTGCTGCTCCAGCTGCTGATGCTGCTGCTGATGCTGCTCCTGCTGCCGCTCCAGCTGCAGAAGAAAAGTAAGTTATAAAATAAGTTAATGTATTTGATTACTAATTAACTTATAATTCATAACTTATAAAATAGTTTAAAATTTTAAGCCGCATAAGTCAGTTCTTATGCGGCTTTTTTCATATAAAATCAACAAATTTGCTAAATAATTTTTATTTTAAAGCATATTTTTTGAAATATTTCTTAAGATATTTTGGCGTGTAAGTTTTGCGAAAAACAAGAATCGTATTAATCTATACGTTAATTGCGGTAAAAGGCAAGTAGAAATAATCCACATAGAAAAGAGACATAATGGCTGATTTAGAAGTAGCTCCAGAGTTTTCTGACGCTTATGAGTCTTATGATCATAGCGATACAGCTCTGTTGAACAAATTGGCTGGCAACTTTGAAGTTCTGCCGAATGATAATCCAGTTTCGGATGCAAAACGCAACGAACTTATTGATAAGCCTGCTTTCGGTCAGATTTTCTCCGACAATATGGTTCATATGTCTTGGACTAAAGGTGAAGGATGGTCTGATCGTCGTGTAGAGCCTTATGGTCCATTGAAAATGGATCCAGGTGCATCTGTGTTGCACTATGCTCAGGAGTGCTTTGAAGGTTTGAAGGCTTATAAGCGCGCCGACGGCTCTATTTGGCTTTTCCGCCCAGATATTAATGCTGCTCGTTTCCAAAATTCTGCTAAGCGTTTGTATTTGCCGGAACTCTCTATTGATGATTTTATTGGATCGGTTGCAGCCTTGGTAAAGCGAGACAAGCAATGGGTTCCGAGCCGTCGAGAGTATACGCTTTACATGCGTCCATTCATGTTTGCTTCCGAGCCGTTCCTCGGTGTGCGCGAAGCTCACGAAGTTGAATACTGTGTTATTGCTTCTCCATCCGGCCCATACTTCAAGGGTGGTTTGAAGCCTGTTAGCATTTGGGTTGAAGATCAGTGGTTCCGCACTGGTCCTGGTGGTACTGGTTTTGCTAAGTGTGGTGGAAATTATGCAGCTTCCTTACTTGGTGAATACAAGGGTATTGAGCATGGTTGTGAGCAAGTGTGCTTCGTTGATGCTGCAACTAAGACATATTTGGAAGAGCTTGGTGGCATGAATATGTTCGCACTCCACAAGGATGGCCATTTGGAAACTCCATCTCTTACTGGCAGCATTCTTCCTGGCGTTACGCGTCGTTCTTTGATTCAGCTTGCTGAGGAAGCAGGACATAAGGTTGTTGAAACCATGATTCCTCTTCAAGGGTTGCTTGACGATATTCGTTCTGGCGAGGTTACTGAAGTCTTTGCTTGCGGTACTGCTGCAATCATTACGCCAATTGGTCGTTTTAAGTCCGATGAATTCGATCTTAAGGTTGCCGATGGTGGCGTTGGTGAGTTAACTCAGGCTTTGCGCGATGAGTTACTTGGCATTCAGCTCGGTGATGTCGAAGATAAGCATAACTGGATGTGGAAAGTTTGCGACTAATTTATATAAGTTAGTTAATATTATCTCATCTAATGTTGCTTATGGCGCGTTGTACTCTATATATTTAGATATCGTATAGAGTACAACGCGTTTGTTTGTTATACACGTAGTGTTTTGGCGAATTTATTTGAAGGGAAATGCTTTGGAAGGTGCGTTAGGGGATAACGTCTTTTTTCTTATAGTTGAGTATGTTGCTATGGGATGTTGTGGCATGGTTGGCGGCATGTGGGCTATTCGTAAGAATTATGATGTTTTTGCGATTATTACTACGTCTTGGATAACTGCATTGGGTGGCGGTATTGTTCGTGATGTGTTGCTTGGAGCATTGCCGCCTGTTGGTATTGCTGATCGTGGTTTTGTTATTACAGGTCTGCTTTCTGGTGTTATTGTGGCTGTTGCTCACCCTGAGATTGATAAATGGCGTTGGCTTATGCTTACGCTTGATGCCTTGGCGTTGGGTCTGTTTGCTGTGAATGGCACAGCAAAAGGTTTGGATTTTCACATGTCTGGTATGGCTTCAGTATTTTTAGGAATGGCAACTGCTTTGGGTGGCGGTTTGATTCGCGACATGATTTTGAACCAAGTTCCTGTTATTGTGCGAGATAAGCATTGGTATGCTTTACCTGCTGCTCTTGGATGTGTATTAACTGTTTTTGTTGTAAAAGCAAAGCATGCAGGTTACTTTGGTTTAACTGTTGAAATATTGCTTGATGTTCTTATTGTTGTTCTTGTTGTTGCAATGCGCTTGTTGTCTGTGAAACTAGATTTAACTTTATTTGGAGCAATGAACCGCACGGAACCTATTAAGGTTAGACGTCCTCGTATTCGTCGTATTAATAATCGTCGTCACCGCTAATATTGCATACGATGATAAAAATAATCCCCAGCACCGATTGGTACTGGGGATTTTCCTTACATGCTGTGTTATGCAGTTATCTGCACAAACTTCACAGAGCGTTAATCGCTACAGCAAGACCAGACTTGCGGTTTGCAGCCTGATTCTTATGAATCACGCCACGACCTGCAGCCTTGTCAAGCTTCTTAGCGGCTACTGCGAAAGCGGCCTGCGCTGCAGCCTTATCACCAGCGGTGATGGCTTCACGAGTAGCACGAATAGCGGTCTTCAAAGCAGACTTTACTGCTACGTTACGCTTATGTGCTTTCTCGTTAGTGAGAACACGCTTTTTCTGCGACTTAATGTTTGCCACTGTTACTCCAAACGACGTTTGCTATATAAGGACATACAAATAGTAAGTGTATCATGCTTATTAGATAACGTTATTCGTTTCTATTGTTCGTTTTGGGATTTCCTCCTCAATGTGGCGCGAGTTTTGGGGGATTTCTCTCCTCGCACGTCCCGTCCTTCGTGCGCTCTGGCTGCTAAAAGAGCTTAGTGTGTTCGTCTTTCTTTAAAGAATGTAGCTTCTCAGTCCTCTTTTAGTGCTCGTAGAGAAATCCCCCAAACTCTGCGTGTTTAATCTTTAATAACCGTGTTAATCGCAGAGATTTTTCGATTTTTCTTCTTCGCTTGGCGAATCAGCAGCCTGCGGTTCTGCGCGACGACCTGCCTGAGCGCTTAAAGCGTAGCGCGCGAAGGCAACTCGGAGCGGAAACTCGCTCAGGTTGGAAGTCCAGTGGACTTCCAACGCGAGTTTCGTAGCAAGCGCGTTACCCGCGCGAGCGTCCGCGCTCAGTGCGAAAAATCTCAAATCTCTACCACGTGAATACTTACTTAACTGATAACGACGAATATTAAGTCAAATAAGCTATTAGTTTTTTGCGTAGCGTTATTTTGTATTGTCAAAACTCAATAAGTGCTAAAAATATTGATTTATATTATAAAATAGGGTAGTAGAGTTGGTAAGATTAATTACTTGCGTAGCTTACGCAATTTAATACTATCCGCGTATTTAATAAGGAGATGCTTGCTTTGATTACACCGCATAACCAGCCAGGATTTACGGATCAATCGTTGATACGCAATTTCTGCATTATTGCGCATATAGATCATGGCAAGTCCACTGTAGCAGATCGCATTTTACAACTTTCAGGAATCGTGCCAGAGCGTGAAATGCGAGACCGTTTCTTGGATCGCATGGATATTGAGCAAGAGCGCGGTATTACTATTAAATCGCAGGCTGTTCGCGTTCCTTGGACTTTTGAAGGCAAAGAGTATTCGCTTGGAATGATTGATACTCCTGGACACGTCGATTTTACTTATGAAGTTTCGCGCGCGCTGGCAGCATGCGAAGGTGCGGTGCTGTTGGTAGATGCAACCCAAGGCATTGAAGCGCAAACGCTTTCTAATCTTTATATGGCAATCGACCATAATTTAACGATTATTCCTGTTCTTAACAAAATCGATTTGCCTAGCGCTGAACCAGATAAGCATGCTGAAGAAATAGCTGGTTTAATTGGTTGCAAGCCGGAGGACGTGTTGCGCGTTTCTGGTAAAACCGGCGAAGGTGTTAAAGACTTACTTGATCAAATTGTGCTGGAAGTTCCAGCCCCAAGCGGAAATCCTGATGCTCCTGCTCGCGCTCTTATTTTTGATTCAGTATACGATTCGTATCGCGGAATCGTCACCTATATTCGTATGGTTGATGGCGAACTTAAGTCGCGCGAAAAGTTGCATATGATGGGAATCGGCATGACGCACGATCCTATTGAAATCGGCGTTATTAGCCCAGATATGACTCCAACTAAGGCGCTTGGAGCCGGAGAAGTAGGCTATGTAATTACAGGTGCAAAAGACGTGAGTCAATCTAAAGTTGGCGACACCATTACCAGCGCTATAAATTCTGCATCTGAGCCTTTGGATGGTTATCGCGATCCTAAACCTATGGTTTACGCAGGTCTTTTCCCAATTGATAACGCGCAATTCCCGGATCTTCGAGATGCTCTCGACAAGCTAAAACTTAACGACGCTGCTCTTATTTACGAGCCAGAAACCTCGGTTGCGTTGGGCTTTGGTTTTCGTTGCGGATTCTTGGGTCTTCTTCATATGGAGATTGTTTCCGAGCGTTTAAGCCGAGAGTTTGGCTTGGATCTTATTTCCACTGCTCCTAACGTAACTTATGACGTTACTAGCGAAGATGGTAAAGAGCATCATGTAACGAATCCTAGCGAGTTTCCAGAAGGCAAGATTAAGCGCATTATTGAACCAATGGTTGCTGCCGATATTATTACGCCGAAAGAATTTATTGGTGCTGTAATGGATTTGTGTCAGGAACATCGCGGAGAAATGGGCACAATGGAATATATTAGTGCCGACCGCGTGGAGATGCATTACAGGATTCCTCTTGCAGAAATCGTTTTTGACTTCTTCGATCAGCTTAAAAGTCGCACAAAAGGCTACGCTTCTCTCGACTACCATGAAGACGGCGAGCAGTCTGCGGATCTTGTGAAGGTTGATATTCTTATTCAGGGAGATAAGGTTGACGCTTTTAGCGCAATTGTGCACCGCGATAAGGCTTATTCTTACGGCGTTATGATGACTAAGAAGCTTCGTGGACTTATTCCTCGCCAGCAATTTGAGATCCCAATTCAAGCTGCAATCGGCTCTAGAATTATTGCTCGCGAAACTATTAGCGCACTTCGAAAAGACGTGCTCGCTAAATGCTACGGCGGCGATATTACGCGTAAACGTAAGCTTCTCGAAAAGCAGAAGGCTGGTAAGAAGCGTATGAAGATGCTCGGCCATGTTGAAGTTCCTCAAGAAGCGTTTGTTGCTGCATTAGCTACAGACGAGAGCGCAAACGATCGCGATACTAAAGATAAGATTCGTGCAGCACAAAAGTCCGAGGGATGAGTTTAGAGTTGGATGCTGAATTAAATAAATCAGCTATGCAAACTAAAAGTATGCCTTTTGAAGTGTACGTGCATGTGCCGTTTTGTTTGCGTCGCTGCGGTTATTGCGATTTTAATACGTATACTGCTCGCGATTTAGGAGAGGGAGCAAGTCGCGAAGGGTACGCGGATGTTGCGATTCGTGAAATGCAACTCGTAAAAAAATGGCAGGAATATCACGGGATTTTCGAGTCTAAAGCGCAATCTGTTTTCTTCGGCGGCGGCACTCCAACAGTTCTTAAAGCGCGCGACTTAGTGCGAATTTTGCAAGAAATACGTAACTTGTGGGGATTGAAAACTGGAGCGGAAATAACTACTGAAGCAAATCCGGATACTGCAGATGAAAAGTATATTGAGACGCTTGCAGAAGGTGGATTTACTCGAATATCTTTTGGAATGCAATCGGCTGTTCCGCATGTTCTTAAAACTCTTGACCGTACTCATACTCCAGAAAATGTAACTCGCGGTGTAAACGCAGCAAACGCATGTGGCTTGCGTTCAAGCGTTGACTTGATTTATGGAGCTCCGGGGGAGAGTTTAGACGATTGGCGAAAGTCGGTAGAAATGGCTTTAAGTCTAGGCGTTAACCATATTTCTGCATACGCGCTAACGGTAGAGCCGCGTACAAAAATGGGCCGTCAAATCGCTGCTGGCACTATTCAAGCGCCAAATGATGATGATGAAGCCGCAAAATACGAGTTGGCAGACGAACTTTTTAACTCTGCTGGATTACAATGGTACGAGATTTCTAATTGGGCGCGTCCTGGTTTTGAGTCTCGTCATAATCTTGGCTACTGGCGAAATATTGATTGGGCTGGAATTGGTCCTGGAGCACATTCGCACTACAATGCTGCAAATCACATTAGTAAACAAAGCATGGATGATAGTGCTTCTTTAGCTAATACAAGTGAGTTTTATAACCTTCGCTCATGGGATATTTTGCACCCAAAACATTGGGCTCATGCTATTAACGCAGGAAACGTGCCGTGGCAAAACTACGAGTGTATAAATGCTGAAGACGCGCTTATTGAAGAGGTAATGCTTGGGCTTCGCATTAAAGAAGGGCTTGATATTTCGCAATTGTGCGAAAAAATGCGCGAAACTAATGAGGTGTTCGATGATTCACATTTGCAAAAAGTGTTACGCGAAGTGTGTAAGGAAGATTTGGCAGTATTGCACGAAAATCGCATTATCGCAACACGCAAAGGTAGGCTGCTCAACGATTTATTAATAGAAAGAATTGTTGACGCGTGTGAAGAAGGTATGACCGTGCTAAAATAATGCGTATTGTGTCATAAATGCTTGATATAAGAAAATTCAATGTAGAAAGGAACAATCATGGCAAACCGCAAAGAGCGTCGCGCGAAGGAAAGGCAGAGCCGCAAAGGGATTCCTTCTCAATATGATGAAACAAAAGGTCGCGCTCGCGGAGGCATGATTGACGAATACAATTTACAAGAACGCTCTAGAAGACTTCAAGAGAGGGGAACTGGTCCTTGGAAGCCAACGTCTAACGTGACAGCTGAGGAGGAGAGATTGGCTCGCAATGTTAAGCGATCTCAGGTTGGCGATGATACTTGGAATGTTGTTCGTAAAGTTGTTGGAGTGTTTTCCTGGGCTGTGATTTTGCTTTCAGCGCTTGCTTTCTTGGTGATTATGTGGCTTCCTAATCAGCCTATTGTGCTTGTTGTGGTAGTTTCTGTTTTGTTTGCATTAGGCGTGTTTGGCTTGTTCTTTAGCTTTAGTAATTCTAGGCAGAATCCGCGCCTTGACGAGCACGGCACTGCGATTTAGATGTACTTATAAAATAAGAATGTTTTTAATAATTAAGGCGGGCACTTGCTAATAACAACGTGCTCGCCTTAGTTATTTGTGTGCGCTCCGAACTGCTTTCGCGCTTAGAGCGTAGCGCGCGAAAGCAACTCGGAGCGGAAACTCGCTTAAGTTGGAAGTCCAGTGGACTTCCAACGCGAGTTTCGTAAGCGAGCGCTTATTCCTCACGGCTATTGGTAGCCGTTCGGCTGATTTGGCATGTGAAGCACACCGTGCTTCACAATTGAGCCAAATCACGCTTTGAAAGAGCTTGAAATCCTGTTGATTTCAAGCTCGGCCAAAGCGCGCGAGCGCATACTGCGTTACGGTCTCTAGTTGGCGCTCTTCGGGCATTCGCGCATTTACACAATAGGATGCTTAATGTAGTAATCTCGCATTGACTTCTTGGAAATTATTTCCTCGCTGCCTTGATTTGCAGATATGCCGATTCTCGCGCGAATCCACGGATCTTCTTTATGTGTTCTTTCGCTGAGCTGATTTCCTGTAAGATTTCCAAGTTTTGCGCACACTTCCTCTATAATCTTCACCTGCTCATATTCTAAAGTTGCGCATCTTTCTGGAAGAGAAATCAGTAGTTCCTCTTTGCGAATTGTGAATCTTCCTCGATGCCTGTTAAATAATTCCAATGAAACTGGACCGTTCGTCCAAGCTTCAAAATCTTCCGGAAATAGCGACAATCCAGTTGTAGCTAAGCTGTGCGCTTGAGAATAATACACAAGCTTTTGCAGCTTCATAGTTGTCATTGGCCCCATAATTTCCAATATTTTTGCCGCTACGTTAATAATACCCATCGCGCACCTCCTTTTTCTTTGCAACAAATTAATAGCGATTTTATGAATGGAAAAAGTGAGCGTCAATTCGATTAAAGAAATGTGGACAACTTTTATTATGCGTAGTTTTTGGCTTGCGTTAATTTTGTGAATCTATAAGCGCGTAGCCATGTCTTACAAGCACAGATTTAAGTTGCGTAAGATAAGCGAGTGAAGCTCTTGAAAGCTTCGTGCGCTCGTTGGTAATCCAGCCAACAAGCATAGTGTCATCACATTCAAGCGGAATAGTGACGATTTTTTCATTGTTTAAATCGCCGTTATCTATTCCAGTGCAAACAGTATAACCATTCAACCCAATAATAAAGTTTAAAATGGTAGCGCGGTCAGAAACGTTGATTTTTTTCGGTGGGCGAGTAGGCCAAACAGCCTCTTCTGCGAAGAAGAAACTTCCTTCTTCTCCCTGTTCGTATTGAATAAACGGGTACGGTTTTAAATCTTCCAAGCTCAAGCTTTTTCGCGCTGCAAGCGGATTGTTTCTAGAAAGAAAAACATGCAATTTTGCACGGAAAAGCGGGTGGAACTCCAAATGTTTTTCACGAAGCAGCTTGCCGATTACATCCTTGTTGTAGTCAGAAAGATAAAGAATTCCAAGGTCTGCGCGCATATCGCTTACTTGCTTAATAATATTTTTTGTGCGTGTCTCGCGAATTGAAAACTCGTATTCATCAGAATGAATACTGCGAATCATATCGACGAATGCTTCAACGGCAAACATATAGTGTTGTGTTGCAACGCTGCATAATTGTGGGCGAGGCTTCGTACTTTTGTATCGTTCTTCAAGAAGATCTGCCTGCTCAATTACTTGTCGAGCGTACGTCAAAAATTCCGCTCCATCAGCTGTTAATGCAATTCCTTGAGTGGACCTAGTGAAAATTTCAATGTTAAGTTCTCTTTCAAGCTCTTTTACAGAAGAGCTCAATGCTGGTTGTGAAATATATAGTGCTCGTGCTGCTTCGTTCATTGAACCGCAGTCAACGATTTTTACAATATATTTCAGTTGTAGCAAAGTCATACGAGCTTCTTTCGTGAGCTAAAAGTTACGATAATCATCAAAAATCACATAAATGAACCGCTAACGAATCTAGCAAAAGGTATAGGCATAACTTAATTTTTAGTTGCCATAACCATAGTTTCACATAACCATAGTCTCATACATGATCTTAGTAATATAAGCTAAATATTTAAGCAATATTATTAAAGATTTACTCCCACTGAAGCTAAATCCTTACGCGCCTGCTCTGCGGTTGTAAAAACAAAGCCATGCATGCCAACTCTATGAGCTCCATCAATATTTGCTGGTTTGTCGTCGAAGAAAACAGTTGTTTGCGGATTCAATCCAAATCTACTTATAGCAAGTTCAAAAATTTCCGGTTCTGGCTTATGCAAATGCTCAACACCGGAAATAATAGTTCCTTGTAAAAGAGTAGAAAGTTCTGGGAATTTACGTAAAGCAAGTGGGAAAGTTTCTTTAGACCAATTCGTTAAGCCCCACACGCCGTATCCAGCTTTACGCAGATCATGCAATAAATCAACCATTCCAGGCATCATGCGCGTCAAAACTTGGTCATAATGAGCACAATACCAACGGAAAGCTTCAGCAAGTTCGCTTCCAAAGCGACGTTCGTATTCAGGCATAAGATCTTTCAAAAGCTCGCCGCCATCCATGCGGTCCTCAAATTCATAGAACCCGGCTAAATCGTTCTTTCCAAAGCTTCCATTAGGGCAAATAGTATCAACTAAATTCGGGAATTGCTTTTGCAAACAGTTTCGGCAATTCCATTCGAGTAGAACTTTGCAATAGTCAAACATAACGTCATGGATTTCAATATTTTGTGCGTTAGTCATTTGTTTCTACTCCTTCTATTTTGTTTCATACGTTATTTTACATTTGCGTATTTTGTTTCATGCGTTAATTTTGCACGCTATTGATATTATTCTGCGCGCTACTTTATATTAATAAGAATCCCAAGAACATGCGGTAATGCATTTATAATGTCGCTTGCCACAATTGGATGTTCCAAAGTTAAAGCATGCTTTGATTTCACTATGTCTTGCACTAGTTGAGTGTAATTGTTTCCTCCGCTACTGCGTGATGCAAATACTGCGCAAATTCCGTGGATTACAGCTGCGCTCGCTGCAATAAGTGCGTAATTTTTGTTGTTTGCATTGTTGTTGTCGTTCTTGTCGGCGTTTTCGTTATCTTTTTCGTACTGTGCTAGCAATGCTCCTAGAATTCCTGCTAGCACATCTCCTGAGCCTGCAGTTGCTAGCCAAGATGGAGCGTATTGTGCAATATAAATAGGAGAGTGCAGCGATGATGGTGAAGCAACTGCTGTTGTTGCGCCTTTAAGAAGCACAGTTGCTCCAGTAAGATTTGCTGCTTTTTGAGCGTAGTGTGTTGGGTTGCTAGATATTTGTTGTGCGCTTACTTCTAAATCATATCTAGTAAAAAGCGAGCTTAATTCTCCTGCATGAGGTGTGAGAACTACTTTTTCGCAAACTTGTTTTGGTAGTAAGTCTAATGCTCCAGCATCTACGCATATTGGCGGAAGATTGTTATTTAATTGCGTTTCAGCGTTGTCGTTTTCGTTTTTGTTGTCGTTTTCGTTGGAGTATTTTGCAAGTATGCTAGCAATGTATTTTCTTTGAGATAAAGCAGTTTCGTCGTTGCAATGGCTTTCGTCTGGTATGCCGCATCCAACTGTTATTGCGTCTATTTTTCCGTTTAATTGTTCAGATGCTACTACCTCAGGCGATGCTTGCAATACTAAGTTTTGTGCGCGAAGAGGACCTGAATAACGAACCATTCCAATATTTGCATGTATTGCAGCGCTTGTACTTAACACTGCTGCTCCGGGATAGTCGTTTGAACCGGTAATTACGCCTAGAACACCTCTTGAATATTTATTATCGCTTGCGTGAGGCGTGCGCAATGGTGTGGAAGCAAGATGAATATCTACTGATATTTCATTAGTTGCAGAGTTTTTATCGTCAGTGCGTGAACTGTCGGGTTTTGCAATGTAATTCATACCATCTGTATTGCCAAACATAGTATTAAGTGTAATTGCTGTTAAGCACATGCAGAGTTGGCTAAACATGTGTATTATTGTCTAAACTTATGTATTGTTACAATTTGTAAACATTTTGAAAATATTTGTAATTTTTTGTTATTCTGCGTGTCGTGAGTGTTACGGCGTGTCGCTACTAGTTTTGTGTAAAAAATAAACAAAAATGCCTGATTAATAAATTTGTTCAAATGTTATAATCACATTTATTTTTTCGTTGGTATATTAACGTTTTTTAATGCAAGATAAAGCAGAAAGTAGCACGGTCTTTTTTGAAATTTTGCATTATAACAGATGGAAAAGTCGCGAAACGCATTTTTGCAAAAATAATTATATTTTTTCACATTTTTTATTGACCGTCACGCATATTTTTCTTATGCTATAAGCGTTATTGCGAATGATTATTTTTTTCATGAATAGCTTTCATGAGTACCTCTCACAATCAACCCATGCAATAACAGTTAAAGATTCCCGAAAGGAACGAGTGTGAAAACTTCACGAATTTTCGCAACTGCAGCTGCGGTTGCATTATTAGCAACTTCTATGGGTGCTTGCGGCTCTGCAAAAAATGCCGAAAATAAGGCGAAGGGCAATCAAGTAAATGTAGTGGCAACTACAACTCAAATTTGCGATTACGTAACTCAAATCGCTTCAACTGCTGACGCAAAATCTGGATTGAGCCTCAATAAGACTGATTCTCAGGGCAAGAAGTCTGTAATCGGAGCTCCTCAAGACAAAGCAAAGTCAACAATTAATTTGACCTGCTTGCTTGCGCCAAACGCTTCTGCTCATGAGCATGAAATGACTCCAGCTCAATCTAAAGCTCTTTCTAAGGCTGATTTGATGCTCGTTTCTGGTGTAGATCTCGAGCACTTCTTGGATCAAGCTGTGAAAGCTACCGGTTTTAAGGGCACTATGGGTGTAACTTCCGGTATTCTCACTGCTGATGAAATCAAGGATTCAAAGGCTGAGGCTGCTAAGGAAAAGGATCTTCCATACAAGGTTGATCGCGGTATCGCTAAGGTGCATGCTGAAAAGTGGCCATTCCCTCCAGAAGAAGGCGAGAAGGAGCCTGAATTCCAGTACGATCCACATATTTGGACCAGCACGAAGAACACGATGATTCAGGTTAAGAATATCGGTTATTTCCTCGGGAAAGCTCTTCCTAAGAGCAAGTCTATTTTCGATGAGCATGTTGAAAAGTTCGTTAAGTCTTTGACTGATTTGGATGCTTGGGCAACTAAAGCTTTGAATAGTGTGCCACAAAAGCATCGTGTTCTCTTCACTTCTCACGATGCATTCGGTTACTTCTCTCGTGATTACAATGTGAAGTTCATTGGTGCAGCACTTTCTGATTTCAACAGCCAGCAGGATGCTACTGCAGATCATATTCAGAAAGCTGCAGAAGATGTCAAGAAGTCCGGAGCTGTTGCGATTTTTGCTGAGAATTCTAACAATTCCAAGTCTATCAAGGCTGTTGCTGCAGCAGCAGGAGTAAAGGCTGTTATTGGCGACGACGCACTTTATGGAGATTCGCTTGGACCAGTCGGATCTGCCGGAGAAACTTACATCGGTTCCATTGTTCACAATGTTGAAACATTGGTGAAAGCTTGGAATGGTAATGTTCCTGAACTTCCAGATTCAGTTAAGACTGCATTGAAGAAGTGACATATAAATAACAGTAAAAATAATAGTATCGTAACAGTAACTTTAATAGCGAAAGTTTAATAGCGAAAGCAGGAAGTTACTGTTACGAATACTTATTAATAAACTGAAAAGACTGGAAATATAGTGAATAAGAGCGTCCTTGCAATGAAAAATTGCGACCTGGCATACGGTTATAAAACTGTAGTGACTGGTATTAATGGCAGTGTGCAAGCCGGGGAAGCTTTGGCTTTAATAGGTCCAAATGGTTCTGGAAAAACAACGTTTTTGCAGGCTATTATTGGTATCGTGCGCGTAAGTCGCGGTGAACTGAAAATGCCTAAGGCTTTGTCTATTGGATATGTGCCACAGCAGGTTGATTTGGATTTAACATTCCCTATTACTGCACGGCAAGTTGTTGCAATGGGCTTAAGTAGACAGACAGGTTTTCTTGGATTGCTTAAAAAAGATCAGAAAAAAGCTGTTGAGGATGCTCTTAATCATGTTGGTTTATTAAATCGTGCAGATGTGCGATTTGGTGACCTTTCTGGCGGTCAGCGCCAACGCATTCTTCTTGCGCGCGCTATTGTTGCAAAGCCAACGCTTATTTTGCTCGACGAACCTTTTAATGGTCTTGATGAACCGAATCGCCGAGAACTTCTTAATATTATGAAATCAGCAAAGCAAGAAGGTATTGCTTTTGTTGTGTCTACGCATGATTTAGTTATTGCAGATGCTATTTGTGAAAAAGCGCTACTTTTAGCTGGCAAGCAGATTGCTTTTGGTGCGCTTAAAGAAGTAATGACTAAAGAAAATATTACTCGCGCATATGGTGGAAGCATGCCTGCTGCTTCTGCAGGTCTTACTTTTTCGGAAATTGCGGAAGGCTGATTTTCAATGCTTGCCCAATTAGTTGAGTCATTAAGAGAAGCTCTGGAACCAATTCCAGGTTTTGATTTTATTGCTTCTGCTCCTTATATTTTTCGCCCGTTCTGCTTACTTATAGTTCTGTCTATAGCTAGCGGAATCGTTGGTGTATTCGTGAACTTGAGATGTGCTGAATTTAATGCGGAAGCTATTGTGCATGGCATATTTCCTGGAATTGTTGTAGGCGCTTTGTACGGTGGCATAGATCAAATTATTCCTGGTGCTGCAATTTGTTCAGTATTTTTAGTTGCTGCGTTAGTGTGGGCTTCTCGTTCAGCTCGCATAAATGAATCGATTATCGCAACTGTTTTAACTACTTTCTTTGCTCTTGGTGTAGTAATTTCACTAAAAAAAGGTGATATGTCAGGTCAGCTCGAAGCGTTGATGTTTGGTAGGCTGCTTGATGTCACTGATGAGCGAATGACTCAAGCAATGTGGATTTGCTTGTTTGCAATTATTGTGCTTTTGGCAACTTGGAAACAGCAGATTATTGTTGCTTTCGATCGAGCAAGTGCTCCATTAATGGGAGTGCATACTCTTTTTGTAGATATTGTTCTTAACGTTGGTATTGCTGCGGTTGTTGTTTCTGCATCTTCAGCTGTTGGCGTTCTTCTTGTGATCGGATACCTTATTATTCCAGGAGCTAGTGCTCGTTTAGTGTCTAGAACAGTTGGGCGCATGGTTGCAGTTGGTATTTTTGTTGGTATTGCTGGAGTTGTTCTTGGTATGTACGTTATGAATTTGGAGCTTGATCATCCTATTTCTCCTCAAGCAGCAATTGCATTAAGCATGTGTGCAATGTTCGTAGTTGTGCTTGTTGTGCGCTGGCTGTTCCAAGTTATTTCATCTATAGTTTTTGCGCATAAAACTCATACAAGCGATAGCGATATGCAAGTTTTAGCAAAATCTTATAAAGGTAGGGAATAGATGGTAAGTATTTGGCAAATTATCGCTCTACCTATAGTTGAAGCAATTGTTGTAGGTGCTCTATGCGGTTTTGTTGGCTCTCTTGCTCTTCTTAATCAGCGAATATTCTTTACTGAATCTATTACTCATGCTGCTTTTCCTGGAGCAGTATTAGGTGTAGTTTTAACTTCTGCTTATACAATAGATCAAAATATTTTATCGCTTGGGCTTTTTGTTGGTGCTGCTGTTGCGTGCGTTGTACTTTCCTTAGTAATGTATGCGCTTTCGCATCTTAAAGGCATTTCTTCGCAAGCTGCAGCTGGTATTACTTTAACTGTCGGCTTTGCTAGTGGATACTTTTTAAATAAGTGGTTTGCTCCATTGCCATTGCGTATTGAGGGATTTTTAACTGGATCATTGCTTAATTGCACTCCTGCAGACGTGATTTCAGCCTCTGTTGCTTTCTTGCTTGTTTTGGGATTATGGATTTTTAATTCTGCTAATCTTGTGCATTGCTCGTTTGATCCGATTAATTACCGTGCTGCAGGCGGAAGATCAGGTTTTATACAGGGCATGGTTCTTGCTTTGATTATTATTACTGTTTCCGTTATTATTCCAGCAGTTGGTACAGTTGTTTCAGTATCTCTTATTGCTGCTCCTGCTGCAGCATTAAAGGGAAGAATTGCTTCTATAAATAAATTCGTGCTTGCATGCGTAATTACTGCTGTTTCGATTGCTTTAATTGGACTAGCTTTGGCTGTAATACTGAAACTTTCTGCCGGCGGCACTATTGCTATCGTAGCTGGAGCTTTCTTCTTAATAGTCAAGATTGGTGAAAGTATTTTTATAAAAATTAATGATTTTTCATCAAGATTGCATGCAAGGCGAGAAAAAGTAGCCGAAAACGCTATTTAGCAAAAGTGCCTTAAAAGTCGTTCTGTTGTCCTAGAATATCAACGAATTGCGCGTGAAAAATGCGTGCGATTGACGTCGTTTTTTGCGCGTTTTATTTATGTTTTAATCGCGTAAGTTTATCGACGCCACACAAGTCCAGGTCTGCACATTAGTAACGCAAGACCCCGATAGAAAAGGACAATTATGGCTGAAAATACCATCTCCATCACCGTAAACGAGGAACGCAAGGAGGTGGATGCAAGCTTCACTGGCGCCCAACTTTTCGCGGAAGATAAGAATATTATTGCCGTGCGTTTAAATGGCGAGTTGCGTGATTTGTACACGCCTCTTCATGACGGCGATACCGTGGAATCAGTAGCACTTGATAGTGAAGATGGCATCGCAATCATGCGTCATTCCGCTACTCACGTGATGGCTCAAGCTGTTCAAGAAATTCGACCAGACGCAAAGTTGGGCGTAGGTCCTGTAATTAAAGACGGCTTCTACTATGATTTCGATGTTGATACTCCATTTACGCCAGACGATTTGAAGCAAATCGAAAAGCATATGCAGCGCATTATTAAAGAGTCTCAAAGCTTCCGTCGTCGCGTTGTAACTGAAGATGAAGCGCGCGCTGAAGAAGCAAATCAACCTTATAAGTTGGAGTTGATTGGGGATAAGGAAGCTGCTCTTGATTCGGCTGCTGCTGGCGAAATTAGCAAGCATGAGCTTAGCATGTACGACAATTTGGATCGCGAAGGCAATAAAGTTTGGAGCGATTTGTGCCGTGGACCTCATTTGCCAAACACTCGCTATATTAAGGCTTTTAAGCTTGAGCGTGTTGCTGCAGCTTACTGGCGTGGCTCGGAGCATAATCCTATGCTTCAGCGCATTTACGGAACTGCTTGGCCTAGTAAGGAAGAGCTTAAAGCTTATACAACTCGCATGGAAGAAGCTGCTAAGCGCGATCATCGTAAGCTTGGCCAAGAAATGGATTTGTTCTCATTCCCAGATGAGATTGGTCCAGGCTTAGCAGTGTTCCATCCAAAAGGTGCTGCAATTATTAACGCAATGGAAGATTATTCCCGCGAACAGCATCGCAAGCATCACTACAGCTTCGTACAAACTCCGCACATTACTAAGGGCGGCTTGTATGAGACTTCCGGCCACTTGCAGTGGTACAAGGATGGCATGTATCCTCCAATGAAGCTTGACGAAGAGCGCGACGAAAACGGTAACGTAACTCGCCAAGGTGCTGACTACTACTTGAAGCCAATGAACTGCCCAATGCATAACTTGATCTTCAAGTCTCGCCAGCGTTCTTATCGCGAGCTTCCTTTGCGCTTGTTTGAGTTTGGTACTGTGTATCGCTACGAAAAGTCTGGCGTTGTGCATGGGTTAACTCGTGTTCGTGGCTTGACTCAGGATGATTCGCATATTTACTGCACTCGCGAGCAAATGCGCGATGAGTTGAAGAGCTTGCTTAACTTTGTGCTTGGTCTTCTTAAAGACTTCGGTTTGAACGACTTCTACTTGGAGCTTTCCACTAAGGATGAGCACAAGTTCGTTGGTTCCGACGAGATTTGGGAAGAAGCAACTAATACTTTGGCAGAGGTTGCTAAAGAGTCTGGTTTGGAACTCGTGGACGATCCAGGTGGAGCTGCATTCTACGGCCCGAAGATTTCCGTGCAAGCTCGCGATGCAATCGGCCGCACTTGGCAGGTTTCTACTATTCAGCTCGACTTCAACTTGCCTGAGCGCTTTAAGTTGGAATACATTGCGGCTGACGGTAGCCACCAGCGTCCTGTGATGATTCACCGCGCACTCTTTGGCTCTATTGAGCGTTTCTTCGCTATTTTGCTTGAGCACTATGCAGGCGCATTCCCAGCATGGTTGGCTCCAGTCCAGGTGACTGGCGTTCCTGTTGCAGATGAGTTCGCTCCACACTTGCAAAAGTTGATTAGCGATTTGGAAGAGAATATGGTTCGTTGCGAAATGGACAACTCTGACGATCGCTTCGGCAAGAAGATTCGTAACGCTTCTAAGTCTAAAGTGCCTTTCACTTTGATTGCTGGCGAAGAGGATGTGAACAACAATGCTGTGAGCTTCCGCTTCCGCGATGGCAGCCAATTGAATGGCGTTCCTGTTTCGCAAGCTAAAGAGTGGATTTTGTCCATCATTAAGCAGCGCGTTCAGGTCAATACTGCAGAAGATTTTGAGCGCTACACTAAGTAGCATAAGCTATTTAAGTTATGTAACTTAAATAACGTTACTTAAGCAGCACAGTTTCGCTTGAAAACTAAATTGCAATAAATAAACGAAATAAGCAAAAGCCCACACTTCTTAAAGTTGTGTGGGCTTTTGTGTGTATTACAGCCGATTGACTAATATGGGATTGTTTATTGAACCCAAGTTTTATTTGCTTGATTACGCTAGGAAGGTTGCATTCAATGTTGGAATCATTACGCAGTGGGTTTAAGCGCACTATTTCTCCAATTGCAAAATTGCTAGTCCGATTAGGCATAAGTGCTAACTGTGTAACAATTGTCGGCACAATAGCTGTAGTTATTATTGCTTTTGTTACTGCTTTTACTAAACAGTTTGTTGTTGGCACTATATTTTTAACTATTTTTGTGCTTGCAGACAGTTTAGATGGTTCTGTTGCTGCTTTGACAACAGGCGGCACAAAATTTGGTGCATTTCTTGACTCAACTCTCGATCGCATTGCAGACTGGTCATTATTTTCCTCTGTATGCATTTGTTTGTATGAAGCTCACGAAAAAAATATGTGCACTTGGATTTCAACTTTGAATGGCAATGCAATAAAGTATGTAGGATTATTAAGCTGTTTGGTTGCTCTTATGGCAGCTTTCGTAACTTCATACACTCGCGCTCGCGGTCAGTCAATAAATGTAGATCCTAAAAAAGGTTTAATAACTCGTGCAGATAGAGTTGCCGTGATTCTTGTTGCTATGGGGCTTGTTGGTTTTACAAATCAACTTTTTTGGTTGAGTTTTGCTATGATTCTGCTTGCTGTTGGCGGTATTATTACAGTTTTCCAGCGTATTTTTGAAGTAAAGCATGGGCTTGATATAAAAGATAAATAAAATTTGTCGCGAAAGCGCAATAAAATCGTTTCGTTTGATTAACTGTACGTTTTAGGAGTATCATGTCAGGTCATTCCAAGTGGGCGACTACAAAGCACAAGAAGGCCGCTATCGACGCAAAGCGTGGCAAGCTTTTTGCCAAGCTTATTAAGAACATTGAAATTGCTGCACGTTTGGGTGGTGGCGATCCTGATGGTAACCCTACGCTGTACGATGCCATCGTTAAAGCCAAGAAGGCTTCCATGCCTGCTGACAACATCAAGCGCGCTGTAAAGCGTGGTTCTGGTGAAGAAGCTGGCGGCGCAAACTATGAAGAGATCGTTTACGAAGGTTACGCTCCTGCAGGTGTTGGATTGATTATTGAATGCCTTACTGATAACCGTAATCGTGCTGCCGCTGATGTGCGTTCAACTCTTACTAAGGGCAACGGTTCTTTGGCAACAAGCGGTTCCGTGAGCTTCAACTTCGAACGTAAAGGTTTGATTGAGGTTCCATCCGAAGGCGTTGACTATGATAAGCTTTTCGAAGTTGCAGCTGAAGCTGGAGCTGAAGATGTTGCTGATGATGGCGATGTTTATTCTGTTTACACCAATTCCAGTGATTTGGTAACTGTGCGTAAGGCTTTGCAGGAAGCTGGTTTCGACTATGATTCTGCAGATATCATTATGCATCCAAACAATGAGGTTGAATTAAGCTTCGAAGATGCTCAAAAGGTTTCTCGCTTAATCGATAATCTCGATGACTTGGACGATGTTCAGAATATTTACAGCAACTGGACCGCTTCAGATGAGGTTATGGCTCAGCTTGAGGAAGATGAATAGTCTCCTATGATGATTTTGGGCGTTGACCCCGGGCTTACTCGCTGCGGGGTCGGCGTGATTGAAGCCGGCGTCTCGCGTCGGCTTTCTTTTATTCACGTCGATGTGTTGAGGTCTGAGCCTGATCTTTCGCAAGATTTGCGACTTTTAAAGATTTATAACGGATTAGTTGAAAAAATTGAGCGTTTTTCGCCTGATACTGTGTCTATTGAACGTGTTTTTGCGCAAGAAAATCGAAATACTGTTCTTGGCACTGCACAGGTTGCTGGTATCGCAATGCTTGCTGCAGCTCAGCGCAATATTCCTGTTGCTTTACACACTCCTACTGAAGTTAAACTTGCTGTAGCTGGAAACGGAAAAGCTCAAAAACCTCAAGTAGAGCGCATGGTAGCGCGATTACTTGGTCTTAATGTTTTGCCTACTCCTGCTGATGCTGCCGACGCTTTAGCTCAAGCTATTTGTCATGCTCTTCGTCCTTCTGGTGCTTTGCAAGGTGGCGAGCGCGAGCAGCATCTAACTGCTGCACAGAAACAATGGGCTTTAGCTCAAGCTCAGGCGCGTAAATCTTCTTCTGTCGTTCGAGACATGTAGGATATTAATAGAACAGATGTTCTATTATAATTGTATTTGACTTTATGTGCTTTAAGTTATGAGTTTTTGTTAAGTAGGAGTGAGCTTATGATTGGAATGCTTGTTGGGCAAGTTGCGTCAATTGATGCTCGTTCTGCTCTTATTGTTGTTTCTGGAGTTGGCTACGAGACTTATATGCCTTCTCAAGATTTGTCTTCTTTGCATGAAGGGCAGGAAGTTCGCGTTTATACGTCGCTTCAAGTTTCGCAAGATGCTTTAACTCTTTATGGTTTTACAACTCAAGCTGCTAAACGAATGTTTTTGCAAGTGCAAAAAGTTAGTGGAATTGGTCCTAAAGTTGCTCTTTCTATGCTTTCAACTTTGAATGTTGATCGTCTTTTACAAGCTATTTCTGAGGGAGATGTAACTTCTCTTTCTTCTGCGCCTGGTTTAGGGAAAAAGGGTGCGCAGAAGATTATTTTGGAATTGAAGGGTTCTCTTGATCCTTCAATACTGGCAGATAGTTCTAATGATTCTACTCAATCTAATAAGCAGATTGTTGATTCTAGCGTGCAATGCGTCATAGAGGGTCTTATTTCATTGGGTTGGAGACAAGTTGACGCTCAAAGAGCAGTTGAGCAAGTCTGTGCAGAGAATAATATTTCAACTCCTATATCTGATGCAGATTTGCCTAATGTCTTACGAATGGCATTAGCTTCACTTGATAGAGGTAGGTAATCATGTTTGTAAAGAATCTAGTATTGGGGGAGTTGAAGTGAGTGAAAAGTATGCTTCTGCGCTAAATACTGGTGTTGCTGAAGAATCCTTACGCATGGTTTCTTCAACTCCTTTAGGAAATGAGCAACTCAGTGATGAGGAGCTTCGTCCTCACGCATTAGAAGGTTTTATTGGCCAACCAGTTTTAAAAGCGCAATTGCAACTGTTTTTAGATGCTGCTAAAAAGCGTGATGTTGCGCCTGACCATATGTTATTGGCAGGCCCTCCTGGATTGGGAAAAACTACATTAGCAATGATTGTTGCTAATGAATTGCAAGTTCCTATTCGAATTACTTCAGGTCCTGCTATCCAGCATGCTGGAGATTTAGCTTCTATACTAAGCGCGCTTGATGCAGGTGAAGTGTTGTTTATTGACGAAATTCATCGTTTGCCTCGTGCTGCAGAAGAGTTGCTTTATATTGCTATGGAAGATTTTCGCGTTGACGTTATGGTGGGTAAAGGTCCTGGCGCCTCATCAATACCGTTAACTCTTCCTCGTTTTACTGTAGTGGGAGCTACCACTAGGGAAGGAATGTTGCCTTCTCCATTGCGTGCTCGTTTTGGTTTTACTGCTCATCTTGATTTTTATCCTCACGAAGAGCTTGAAAAACTTATTGAACGATCTGCTAAAGTCTTAGGGATTCGTCTTGTTGATCAAGCTGCTAAAGAGCTATCATTGCGCTCTCGTGGCACTCCTCGTATAGCGAATCGTTTGTTGAGGCGTGTCAGAGATTGGGCTATTGTGCATGATTTGTCAGAAGTAAATCATGAAGCTGTTGTTGAAGCGTTAGCTTTATACCAGATTGATACGCAAGGTCTTGATCGACTTGATATTGCAGTTTTGAAGGCTATGGTTTGTCAGTTTAACGGTGGACCGGTTGGTCTTAATAATTTAGCTGCAATGGTTGGTGAAGAAGCTGAAACTGTTGAAACAGTATGTGAACCATATTTAGTGCGTGAAGGATTCTTAATTCGCACTCCTAAAGGTCGTGTTGCAACTAGTAAAGCTTGGAAACATTTGGGCTTTAAAGAGCCTAGTAATGTCAGTGAGCTAGCTTAAAATAATTAACTTGGACGGCATTTCGACCGTCTTAGGGTTGGATACTTAAGGAGTTTACTTTGCCTCAATTTTTCCAGCAGTATGGCATGCTTATTATTCTCGTTGTAGCAATGGTTTGCATGATGATGTTCCAGACTCGCAATGCTAAGAAGCGTCAAGCTGAAATGCGTTCCTTCCATGAATCTTTGGAGCCAGGCACTGAAATTATTACAATTGGCGGCATTATCGGCAAGATTGTAAGCGTAGATACGCAGTATGAAGAGATTGTTATCGATTCAGAAGGTAGCTTGATGCGAGTATCTTTCCGCGCTGTAAACAGATTGTATGTGCGTCCAGCGTTTATTAGCGATGAAGAGGCAGAAGCTGCACAAGCAGAAGAAGCTAAGCAGGATGATGCAAATAAGTCTGTAAACGAAGATAACAAGCCAGTATCAGAATCTGCAGAATCTGAAAAGTAATAACTTTTATTCCATAAATTTATAATTTAATACTTAAGTCGTGATGTGTGAGTTAGCGCATGTCTCACACATCATGCGAATATGTGACATTCTTTCCATATTCCAATAACAAGTCTTGTGAAGAAAAGAACGTTAGAATTATGACAGCAACGGATATTACAGTGAAAACGTTGAAAACAGTAAGTAACGATGACGCCGCTTATCTTGCTTCTTTGATTCGTACCGTTCCAGGATTCCCCAATACTAGTATTATATTTCGTGATTTTCTTCCTATATTTTCAAATGCTCGCTCTTCGCGAATTCTTATTGATTCTTTGATTGATGCATTGCCTGTACCAGCTGATTCAATTGATTTGATTGCTGGGCTTGAAGCTCGAGGTTTTCTTTTTGGACCATTGTTGGCATCTCGGTTAGGCAAAGGTTTTCTTGCTATTCGTAAAGCTGGTAAGCTACCTCCTCCAGTTATTACTGAGTCGTACATGCTTGAGTATGGTCAGGCAAGTATTGAAATTGAAAACGACGCTATTAAGCCAGGTCAACGTGTGCTTATTGTTGACGATCTTATTGCAACTGGAGGCACTGCAAAAGCTGCTGCAAATATTGTCAAGCGCGCTCAAGGAATAGTTGCAGGTTTTAGTTTTGTTATTGAACTTACAGGTATTAGTGGAATGAGTGAGTTATGCGATTATCCTTGCAGTAGTTTAATTACTATGCCAGCTTAAAAGTTTATTATTATCGCTTATTATTAAAGTAATATCCTATTTAAAGCAATATATTGGTTTTGCACCTAAAAGAATTGAAAGGAAAAGGCATGGTTGAGAAACTTAAGTCATTCTTAATAAACATGTCTAAAGGTGTAATAACTCCTATTATTGTTATTTTTATTTTTTCTCTTACAATAGGTCTTTTCCTATCTCTCACACTTCTTGTGGTTTCTATCGAAGAGGGAGCAGGCAATCTTTCTGAATCTGCAATGTCTATGACTTGGGCTGTGTTTATGTTTGCTCAAGGCGTAGGTCTTACTTTTGGCAATTGCATTCTTACGATTATTCCTTTAGGTCTTACTTTTCTACTTATTGCAACACTTGTATGTTTAATTCGCCGTATTCGAGGTGGAGATATAGCATATTTTACTGGGCTTGTAGTCTGGGCTGTTATTAATGCGATACTTTCTCAAAATACGCATGTTACTTTACTGGATTCTACTTTTATTGTTGCTTGTAAATCTTCTTGTATTTATTTAATTTCTTTGCTTATAGCGGTTTTCCCAAGCAGCTCATTGTTTATGTCGTTAAAGCAGCGCTACAAGCAAATGTGCCCTGAGTATATTCAAAAAAATATTCGTATTACTAAGCGTACAGCAGTAATTTTATTTGGTTTATACGCTTTCGTTGCGTTAATAACTGTTGTAGTTTGGGCTTGCACAAATTTTGGCTATGTTAATTCATATTTCAATAAATTAGGCATGCAAAATGGTTCTCGTATTCTTACAACTATTGCTTGCTTAGTTTGGCTGCCAAATATTGCTATTTGGGCATTATCTTGGATTTGTGGATCTGGATTTAATATTGGATCTGTTGCACAATTTACTTTAGCAGTTTCTCAGCGTAAATCTTTGCCTCCTATTCCGGTTTTTGGAATATTTCCTGATGCTATTGTTGATGTTATGCATCGCACTGTTTTTTACTCCATAGTTCCAATTTTCTGCTTTATTGTAATGCTTATAACTTTATTGCATAAAAGCGGCTGTGGCTTGCGTTTAAAAAATATTATTGACAAAACCGAGCGTGAGTCTTTTATGTTGAATGCTGTAGAAGCTGCAACTGATAGTGTAGGTGTATCCGCTTTAATTACAATTATGTGGACTGTTGTTTTCTCAATAGCAAATGGTTCATTGGGTGAATGTCGACTTTCTTATATTGGAGTTGACATTATTGAAAGTACTAGAGCTGTTGGTCATCTTACTCTATACGCTTCTGCTGTAGCATGGGTTATTTCGATTTTTAGTATCCTACTTATTTGTGGCGTGCGATATTGCTTTAATCTTATTGCTGCTAGTAAGTCGAATAAACCTGTAAAATCTGCAGAATTAATCGAAAATAAGACTAGTAATAAAAAGAATCAACCTTTGCCTTTGAAAAAAGCTGCTCCTAGGACGGTTTCATCGAAGGCTAAAAGAAAATAATTCCTCACTACTATTTTGGGAAGGAAGGCCGCCGTGCAACAGACACAGAGCAAAGAATCAAACGCAAATGTGCTGATAACCACAGGTGAAAAGCAAATTCGTAGAGTTCTTGTTTCAGTTTTTCATAAAGAGGGACTTGAAATATTAGCTGAAGCATTTAGAAAGGCTGATACTGAAGTAGTTTCAACCGGCTCTACTGCTGCTAAATTGGCTGAACTTGGCGTTCATGTTACTGAAGTTTCTGACGTTACTGGTTTCCCAGAAAGTCTTGATGGAAGAGTGAAGACTTTAGATCCGCATATTCACGCTGGAATTCTTGCAGATATGAGTAATGCTGATCATGTAAAGCAACTTGAAAAGTTAAACATAAAGCCGTTTGATGCTGTAGTAGTTAATTTGTATCCATTCGTAGACACTGTAATGAGCGGTGCTGATAGTGACGCAATTATTGAGAAAATTGATATTGGTGGACCTTCTATGATTCGTGCTGCAGCAAAGAATCATAAGTCTGTTGCTGTTATTACAGATCCTGCAGATTACCAGCTTTTAGCTAATAGAATCGTTTCAGGTGAAGGCTTTAATTTGCAAGAGCGCGAATATTTGGCTGGTAAAGCATTTGCTCATACAGCAGCTTACGATGCTTCTATATCTGAGTGGACAAGTAAAGCATGGCAGAAGCCTGAAAGTTTGAACACAAATGATGAAGAAGATAATCAAAATGCTGAAGCTGTGAAGCTTCCTGCAAACTACACGCGCACTTGGAGTTTAGAGCATACGCTTCGATATGGTGAGAATCCCCATCAGCAAGCAGGATTGTATTTAGATCCTTTGCATAAGGGTGGTTTGGCTCAGGCTGAGCTTCTTGGCGGAAAACCTATGAGCTACAACAATTATGTGGATGCGGATGCTGCTTGGCGTGCAGTTTGGGATTTTGCTCCACAAATTGCGGTTGCTGTTTGCAAGCATAATAATCCTTGCGGCTTGGCAATAGGCACGACTGCAGTAGAAGCGCACAAAAAAGCTCATGCTTGCGATCCTGTAAGTGCTTACGGTGGTGTGATTGCTGCAAACACTACTGTGACTTTGGAAATGGCAGAAAGTGTGCGCCCAATTTTCACAGAGGTTATTGTGGCTCCAGACTATGAGCCTGAAGCTTTGGAATTGCTTCGCACTAAGAAAAAGAATCTTCGCATTTTGAAGGTTGCAACTCCGCCAGTCTTAGATTTGCAAGTTCATCCTATTGACGGTGGTGCTTTAGTTCAGTCTGCAGATAAGATTGATGCTTTTGGTGATAATCCTGAAAACTGGACGCTTGTTTCTGGAGATCCTGCTGATGCTGACACTTTGCGTGATTTGCAATTTGCCTGGCGTGCGCTTCGTTGTGTAAAGTCTAACGCAATTCTACTCGCGCATGATAATGCTACTGTTGGCATTGGTATGGGGCAGGTTAATCGCGTGGATTCGTGCCATTTGGCTGTTGAACGTGCGAATACTTTGGCTGATGGTGCTGAACGTGCTCGCGGAGCTGTTGCGGCTTCGGATGCTTTCTTCCCATTCGCTGACGGTCCGCAGATTCTTATTGAAGCTGGCGTTCGCGCAATCGTGCAACCTGGTGGCTCTATTCGCGACGAAGAAGTGTTCGAAGCTGCGCGCAAAGCTGGTGTAACGATGTACACTACCGGTACTCGTCACTTCTTCCACTAAAATTGCTTTAACTAAGATTCATAGACAAATAAATTAATCAATATTATGGATGCAGCGCTTGTGTACTTCAAGCGCTGCATCTTTGTGTTAGTGCCTAAAACAACTTATGTTTTCTTATCGCGGAGCAGGTATGATACAAGTATGACAGATAGTGAGCATCAGACTAGAAGTGCTAAAACGGAGCATCCGTACGTGTCGGAAAAACGTGAGGGTAAGCCTTATGCTGAATGGATTGTAGCAATTATTATTGCACTTTGCGCATTATTGGCATTTATAGGATATGTAAAAGCCGCCACAGTTGTTATTTCTGTGACGGCTGTACTTCTAGGAGTTATGCGCTTAATTATGCGTCAGCGTAGCCCTTGGAAAGTTCGCTCAGTTGGCTTTGATTCTTTCATAAGTATTACGCTCGGCATAGGTTTGCTTATAACATACGCTTCAATTATATTTTTGCTATAACTTTATTTTTAAAGATTGTTCGCAACGTTATTGTCAGATACGTTTTGAACGTACTCATAGCTCATATCTGGCGCTGCAGGAGCATCTGCCTTTGTGTCTGCAAAATTTTGTATTGGTGCAGGATTTGTTTCATTTGATACAGCAAGTTTTTGTGCTGAGTTTGAAAGAAGCTTTGTTAATAGCAAAACTAGGCTAACAAGCGCTGCAGCAAAAATTGGAGCAATCCAGAATACCCACAATTGACTTAGTGGTTTAACTTCCAAATCATGAGAGTTTGCGAATAATGCGATGCCGGTAGAACGAGCAGGATTCAAACCAGCTCCTGTAATTTGATACGTAATGAAAGCGCCAGCTGCGTATGCAATACCGATGTGTGTTGCATAACCGCATTTAGTATTACCTTCATGGTCTGTGCTGCGCAATGCAGTGGCAACAATCAAAATAACAGCAATAACTTCAACTAATAACGCAGATACTATTCCGAAAGACAAGTTTATTTCTTTTAGTTGACGTGCAGAAAGGGATGCCTTTTCGAATCCGTTTACTATTGAAACAAACCAATACTTTTTGTCAAAACCTGAGCCTTGACCAACTTGTGACGGATCAATGCTTGAATCCTGCTGAGGAATAATAAGAATAAACAATCCTGCAGCTGCAATAGCACCAAGAACTTGGGCAACAATGTAGCATAATCCTGCAGTGTATGAAGTGCGTCCAGTAAGCATCGAAGCAACTGTCACTGCAGGGTTAAGGTGGCCTCCAGAAACTTTAGATGCAATATATGTCGCTGCAGCATAAGCGATACCAGTGCCTGCGGCAATCATTAAAACGTTGATTCCATACATTACGGTAGTAAGAGAATAAAAAGTGTAAACAACGAACATCGCTAAAGCTGTAGCAATAAATTCAGTACCAATACGAACAATAAGTGGCGCAGCAGTTTTAGTTGTGCTGCACGGTGTATCTGTAGTTTTAATCATAACTTTCCTTAATTTTAGTTGTGCCGCTTTGTTAATGATTGCAACACAATGAAACCTAGGCTATACTATCACGGCTATGCCATACGGTAACATAGGAAGACGTGGTGTTTTTGATTTATTGCAAATTTAATAAATTGCCACAGAAATTAGTAAGTTAATGAGTAATGAATTGCTTATATTGCGTATTCTTAAGTAAATTCTGGCGCAAGTATGTATGTAATTCTTTAGGTCACGTTGGGAGAACGATGCCAAACGCATATTCCCGCGCCAATCAGGCGCATTCAGATGACAACAACGCCATTCGACTGCAGAAGCTGCTTGCTGAAGCGGGATTTGGTTCAAGACGCAAGTGTGAAGAGATTATTCTTGACGGGCGTGTTGAAGTAGACGACGAATTGGTTACAACACTTGGTACTCGAGTAGATCCAAAACGTCAAAAAGTGCGCGTTGATGGATCTCGCGTAAAGTTCAACACAAAGCTAGTAACGCTCGCATTGCATAAGCCTAAGCGAGTTCTTAGCGCAATGGACGATCCAAAAGGTCGCTTTACTTTAAGAGATATTGTTGGAGACAAGTACGAGCGAATTTTCCACATGGGACGCTTGGATTACGATTCTGAAGGTCTTATTTTAATGACCAACGATGGCGAGCTAAGCCAGCACGTAATGCACCCAAAGTATGAGGTTGAGAAAACTTATATTGCAACTGTTGAAGGCAAAATCAACGGTATGGTTTGCCGCCGCTTGGTTTCGCAAGGCGTAAATCTTGAAGATGGTTGGATTAAGCTCGACCGTTGCGCAATAATCGATCAGAATCACGACACAACCATGGTAAAAGTTGTGTTGCATTCTGGCAAAAATCGTATTGTTCGCAGGATTTTTGGAGCCGTAGGATACCCTGTAAAGCGTCTTGTTCGTACGCAAATTGGCCCTATTAAATTGGGTGACTTAAAAGCTGGATCGTATCGCGTGCTTTCTCAAACAGAAGTGCGCTCGCTTTCTAAGGAGGTTGGCCTGTGATTTGTGTAGCAATTGATGGACCAGCAGGAGTAGGTAAGTCTTCTACTTCTCGTGCTTTAGCGCAATACTATGGTTTTGCGTATTTAGATACGGGTGCAATGTATAGAGCTGCTGCTTGGTGGTGCTTGAAGCAAGGTATTGATTTAAGCACGCAACTTGAATTGGATGAAGAAGGAAATCCTGTAAATCCAGCGGATGCTGAACGTTTTAATCAAATTGTTGAAGCTGTTGGAGCCTTATTTACTGAAAGTGACGCTGACTTTAGTGTTGATCCTAAGAATCCTGTAGTGACTGTTGAAGGTGAGGATATTAGCGAAGAATTGCGTTCCAGCGAAGTTTCTTCGCATGTGTCTACTGTATCTTCGATTCCTGCAGTTCGCCGTATGCTTATTGCTGCTCAGCGTGCGTATATTGCTTCAGAGTCAGATGAAGATTCTTTCTCTAAAGGTGAGGGAATAGTTGCAGAAGGACGCGATATTACTACTGTTGTTGCTCCTAATGCTCAAGTTCGAGTGCTTCTTACTGCACGCGAAGAAGTGCGTCAAGCTCGCAGAAACAAGCAGAATATTGCGCAAGAAAATTTGCAAAATAATGAATCTAAAAATAATGAATCTGAAGAAGACGATATTCGCGCTCGTGATGCTAAAGATGCTAAAGTTACGCATTTTCTTCAAGCAGCAGACGGTGTTACAACGCTCGATAATTCTGATTTGACTTTTGAGCAGACTCTCGATGCTCTTGTTGAAATGGTTGACGCTGCAATTGAGCAGGATGAGTATGACCGTTATGCTGCTAATCTTGAAGGCTACGATCTTGACGATGAAGATCGTGCGCTTCTTCGAGGCGACGAAGTAAGTCAAGGCGATGCAAAAGACTCTAAAGCTGTTGGAGTAATCGCCATTATAGGTCGACCAAACGTTGGAAAATCAACGCTTGTAAATCGTATTTTGGGTCATCGTGTAGCTGTTGTAGAAGATACTCCAGGTGTTACGAGAGATCGCGTAAGCTACGACGCTGAGTGGGCTGGGACCAACTTCAAGCTTGTTGACACTGGCGGCTGGGAAGCAGATGTTGAAGGTATTGATTCTTCTATTGCTCAACAAGCGCAAGTAGCAGTGCGTTTAAGCGATGCTGTGATTTTCCTAGTAGATGGTCAAGTTGGTTTAACAGCTACAGACGAGCGTATTGTTTCAATGCTTCGCGCTGCAGGTAAGCCTATTACTCTGGCAGTTAACAAGGTTGACGATGCTAGAAGCGAGTATTTGACTGCAGAGTTTTGGAAGCTCGGAATGGGTGAGCCTTACGGAATTTCTGCAATGCACGGCAGAGGCGTTGGAGATTTGCTTGATGCAGCGCTCAATTCTTTGAAGAAAGCGAATAAAACTTCAGGATTCTTAACTCCAGAAGGACTTCGCAGAGTTGCTTTAGTAGGTCGTCCAAACGTTGGTAAGTCTTCGCTTTTGAATCATTTAGCTCATGAAGAGCGATCTGTTGTAAACGATTTGGCTGGAACTACTCGTGACCCTGTTGATGAGGTTGTGCGAGTTGACGGCGAGGATTGGCTGTTTATTGACACTGCTGGTATTAAGCGCAGGCAGCACAAGCTTACGGGTGCTGAATACTATTCTTCACTTCGTACGCAAGCTGCGATTGAACGCTCGGAACTTGCTTTGATTCTTTTCGATTCTTCCCAGCCGATTGCAGAGCAGGATTTGAAAGTTATGAGCCAGGCTGTAGACGCGGGTCGAGCAATCGTACTTGTGTTTAACAAATGGGACTTGATGGACGAATTTTCCAGACAGCGCATGGAACGCTTATGGAAAACTGAGTTTGAGCGCGTAACTTGGGCTGAGCGCGTAAATCTTTCCGCAAAAACAGGATGGCATACGAATCGTCTTGCGCGCGCTATGCGAACAGCTTTAGACAGCTGGGATAAGCGCATTCCTACAGGCAAGCTTAATGCTTTCTTAGGTCGTATTCAGTCTGCTCATCCGCATCCTTTGCGAGGCGGAAAGCAAGCGAGAATCTTGTTTGCTACGCAAGCTTCTACGCGCCCACCGCGTTTTGTAATATTCACAACTGGCTTTTTAGAGCACGGATACCGTCGCTTTATTGAGCGTTCTCTTCGAGAAGAGTTTGGATTCGAGGGAACTCCTATTCAAATCTCTGTAAAAGTACGAGATAAGAAGAAGCGCAAGTAAAGCGCAAATAAAGCGTGATTAAGTCAAAGTAAGTTAGGGTTAAGTAAAGTAGGAGCGTATATGGCTGGTTTGGGCGAGTTAGCTTTCGATTTGCATCATGCTAGCGAAGATGAGATTTTTCAAGCATTTGTTGATTGGGTTAAAGATAACAAACATGTAGATTTGTGGCCGCATCAAGAAGAATCTGTTATGGATTTGCTTGCAGGAGACCACGTTATTTTAAACACTCCAACAGGTTCTGGAAAGTCGCTTGTCGCGCTCGGTATGCATTTCGCGGCGCTCGCCACCGGCAGACGCTCCTACTATACTGCGCCAATTAAAGCTCTTGTATCCGAAAAATTCTTCGATTTAGTAGCTATTTTTGGGCGTGACAACGTTGGTATGATTACAGGCGACTCGCATATTAATGCGGATGCTCCAATAATCTGCTGCACGGCAGAAATCTTAGCAAATCAAGCTCTGCGTGAAGGCGCAAACGCTGAAGTCGATTGCGTTGCAATGGACGAATTCCACTACTGTGGTGATCCAGAGCGCGGATGGGCTTGGCAAGTTCCGTTACTTACGCTTCCAAATACGCAATTCTTACTTATGAGTGCAACTCTTGGAGACGTAACGGATATTGCGGAACGCTTAGAAAAATCAACAAAAAGAAACGTCGATATTATTGCAGACGCTCCAAGACCAATCCCGCTCGAATACGAGTACACAGATAAGCCGCTTGCAACAACTGTAGAACTCTTATTTAACAAGGGTTTAACGCCAATTTACGTAGTTCATTTTTCGCAAGACGCAGCTCTTGAAACAGCGCAAGCGCTCGCAAGTACTGGAGTTTCAAGCAAAGAGCAGCGAGACAAAATTGCTCAAGCCATTAAAGGTACTAAATTTACTACAGGTTTCGGCAAAATTTTGCAAAGGTTACTGCGCACTGGTGTAGGCGTACATCATGCTGGTATGCTTCCGCGCTACCGTAGGCTTGTCGAACAGCTCGCTCAGCTTGGACTTCTACCAGTTATTTGCGGCACAGACACTCTCGGCGTTGGCATTAACGTGCCAATTCACTCGGTTGTGCTTACAGCTCTTACAAAATTTGATGGGAATCGTAGTAGAAAGCTTCGCGCTCGCGAGTTTCACCAAATTGCAGGACGTGCAGGCAGAATGGGATTCGATACTGAGGGCTTAGTAGTTGCAGAGGCTCCAGAGTTCGAGATTGAGAATGCGCGCGCTGTTGCAAAAGCTGGAAATGATCCTAAAAAGCTTAAAAAAGTTAAGCGTAAGAAAGCTCCAGAAGGCTTTGTTGTTTGGGGTGAGCCAACGTTTACTAAGCTTATTGAAAGCGCTCCTGAAACTTTGAATCCTCACATGGTTGTAACGCATTCAATGATTTTGAACGAAGTTACGCAAGGTGGGGATGCTAGAGCGCGAGTTGAAAAACTTATTGAAGATAGCGCACAAAAGCCGCAAGATAAAGAAAAATTACTTGAGCGTTGCGACGATATTTTCCAGACTTTGCTCGATACTCAAGTTATTGAATGCAGAGAGCTTTCGGACGGTTCTTGCGATTATGAGCTTGACGTTGCAATGCCTGAAGGTTTTGCTCTAGATCAGCCGCTTTCTCCGTTCTTGCTCGCAGCTTTGGAATTGTTAGATCCCGAGTCTCAAAGCTACGCACTTGACGTAATTTCCATGGTTGAAGCAACTCTGGATGATCCTAAGCCTGTTCTTCGTGCTCAAGAGCGCAAAGCACGCGATGCTGCAATGGCTGGTATGAAGGACGATGGCATTGACTATGAGGAGCGCATGGAACGCTTAGCTGAAGTTAGCTATCCTAAGCCTCTTGAAGACTTACTAGCTCCTGCTTTTGCGCAATATCGCAAGGATGTGCCCTGGGCGAACGACTACTGGATTAAGCCTAAATCTGTGCTTCGAGACATGGTTGAAACCGCCTCTGATTTTACTGGATACATTTCTCGTTATGGCATTGCTAGAAGTGAGGGAACGCTTCTTCGTTACCTTTCGGACGCTTACCGTTCGCTTGCTCGCACTGTGCCAGAAGACATGCTTAACGAAGAATTGCGTGATATTATTTCGTGGCTTCGTCTTGTTGTGCGCTCTATTGATTCAAGTCTTGTTGACGAGTGGGAGAGTGCTGGAGGATCGGATGCTGAAGCTAGCGCTGTAACTACGGCTGCGCCTTCAACTTCTGAGTCTGTAGTTGAGGATCGTCGTGGACTTATTGTGTTGATTAGAAACGCAATGTTTCGTCGCGTGCAGCTTATGGATTTGGAAGATGCGGATACTTTAGGAGAGCTTGACAAAGCTTGGGGTTATGGCGTTCACGAGTGGAATGATGTGCTTGACGACTATTACGATGAGCACGAGTATGTTGGAATAGATGCTAAGGCTCGAAGTGGCGACTTGTTTATTTTGGATGATTCGCTTGAGAAAAGTGAACATTCGTGGAAAGTTCGGCAGATTATTGACGATTCAGACGGGGATCACAATTGGGCTATTACTGGCGTTGTCGATTTAGATACAACTCAAGACGAAGGTGAAGTTGTGTTCTTCGATTACCAAGTTTCGCACGTGTGATTTTTAAAAATGTGTTAACAGAATACGAAATGCAAGACGCAAAATGCAATCGAACGTTTGTTCTATATGTAGTGTAAGCTGGTATTTATGGAGCAGGATTTATTTGCAGCAAGTAGCGCGCCGAGTGATGTGACTCGTCCGTTGGCAGTGCGTATGCGCCCGAGCAGTATTGAAGACGTGCTAGGGCAGTCGCATGCTCTAAAAGAAGGTTCGCCTTTGCGTAGGCTTGCAAATCCGCAATCTAAAGGTTCTCTTACTGCTCCAAGTTCTGTTGTGTTGTTTGGTCCTCCGGGAGTTGGCAAAACTACGCTCGCTTATATTGTTGCTCGTCAGTCTGGTCGCGTGTTTGAAGAGCTTTCTGCTGTAACTTCTGGAGTTAAAGACGTTCGTGCGGTACTTGATCGCGCGCATGAGCGTTTAGTTAGTAATGGTCAAGAAACAGTTTTATTTATTGACGAAGTTCACCGTTTTTCTAAATCTCAGCAGGATGCTTTGCTTCCAAGCGTTGAAAATCGCGACGTAACTTTTATTGGAGCTACTACCGAAAACCCAAGCTTTTCAATTATTAAGCCGCTACTTAGTAGATCAGTAGTTGTTAAACTTGAGTCACTTAGCGTTGAAGATTTGCATACTCTTATAGAACGTGCGCTAACTAGCGAAAATGGTCTTAATAATCAGCTTAAAATCGACGATGACGCAATAGATTCTATTATTCGCTTAAGCGGGGGAGACGCTCGCAAAACTCTCACTATTTTAGAGGCGGCTGCAGGAGCAGTAACAGGAGATGTTGCGTTACAGCATGGCAAAAAGAAGCCTGTAATTACTGCTGATATTGTTTCTAACGTAATGGATACTACTACAGTTCGTTACGACAAAGACGGCGACGATCATTATGATGTGATTTCTGCTTTTATTAAGTCGATGCGCGGAAGTGATGTTGACGCTTCTTTGCATTATTTAGCGCGAATGCTTCGAGCTGGTGAAGACCCGCGTTTTATTGCAAGGCGAATTATGATTGCTGCTGCCGAAGAAGTTGGTATGGCAGCTCCGCAAATTTTGCAAGTAACTGTTGCAGCAGCTCAAGCAGTTGCTTTAATCGGCATGCCAGAAGCGCGTATTATTCTTTCGGAAGCTGTGATTGCTGTAGCAACCGCTCCTAAATCAAACGCAAGCTACAATGCTATTAATCAGGCTTTGCAAGATGTTGATGCTGGAAATATTGGTCAAGTTCCTCTTCATTTGCGTAACGCTCCAACTGCTTTGATGAAAAGTTGGGGAAACCATGACGGGTACAAGTATGCTCACGATTATCCGGGTGCTGTAGCATCCCAACAGTACATGCCAGATGAGCTAGTTGGTTGCGAATACTATCAGCCGTCGAATCGCGGCTACGAGCACGAGATTTCGCAACGTTTATCTCAAATCCGTGCCATTCTTCATGAATCTAACAAATAAATAAGTGCTGTGTTTGTTATTGCATCTTTGTGTTTATCAGACAGTGTAACTAGAATCGTGTGTAGATATTTCACTTAAGAGGGATTTGCTGTGTTAAAAACTCGGTAAGTGCGAGCACAGTTAAGAGAGGGAATTATGGCATTTTGTGAAAATTGTGGAAATAAACTAGAGCAGAATAGTAAGTTTTGTGATTCATGTGGCAATGTTGTTGCAAATTATTCGGACGTTGCGAATGAAAATTATAATGTGCCACCTGTAAAAGAAACTTATACTCAGCCTGGGTATATTGCAAAAAGTAGTAGCGAGAAATCTTTTGCTAAATCAAAGCAATTTAAACTACTGATTGCTTCAATTGTTACTGTAGTACTTGTTATTGCTGCTGCGGTTGCGTTTATGGTATTTTATTTACCTTCACAAAGTAGTCATACTGTTCTTATTCCTAAAGCTAGTGCATTAAAAAGTGCGCCATTGCAAAAAACTGTAGACGATCTACGTAAGCAGGGTGTGAAAGTTATTATTGTTAAAGAGTTTTCTTCTGTTAAACGTGGTGGTTTTGTTCGTTTTACTAATGTTCGTCCTGGTCAACGTGTGCAAAGTTCATCGCATGTTACTGTTATAGAATCTAAAGGTCCTGGAATTCCTAAAAAGGGAGTAGTAGGTCAGCCTCTCGAAAAAGCTAAGAAAATAGCTGAATCTATGGGTGTTCCTGTTGAAACATACAATATTATTTCTACTAATACTGGAAAAGTTATTGCAACTGACCCGATGCCAGGCTTCTCAGTTTCGAGCGGAAGTAGTGATGATGGCGTGATTCGTATTGCTGTTGGAGTTAAAGACAAAGGTATTCCTGCAGACTTGTTCGGCATGGATAAAGACGAAGCAGTAAATAAGTTGCGAGATTTAGGATTGAAAGATGTTTCATTGCACCCGCATTTCTCGTCAGAAAAGAATCTTGGTAAGATTATTTCTTCTAAACCTGCTTTAGGCACAAAGTTTTCTGGTGGGCATGTTGACTTGTACTACGGTGTTGACGCTTCTGAAACCAAAAATGTGCTTACAGAAAATGATCCTAGTGACAAGACTATAATGTATGTGACTAATGCGTCTCCTGTTATTGGCACTTGGTGTACTAATGATGGCGACTGTATTGAGCTTCAGAAACATGATTATCCTAAAGATGATCCGGACTATATGTTTTTGCAGCTTCCTACCGATCCTAAGTATCCTGATGATTCTCATTTCTATGAGTATTTAACTTTTGGTAATGGTGCTCATCAGATGGGCGGAATGATATTTTATAAGGATAATGATAAGAATAAAGACAGTCAGATGAAGAATCATTTGATTGTTGGAGATACTGGTGCTTTTGAACTTTATCGTGGAATGGGATTGCCGTATTGTGGTGAAACAGCTAATGACAATATTGGCAATATGTGTGTTAATGGTAAGTGGGTTGACGCGTTTGAACCTCCTGAAGACATTAAACAATATGGAAGCCCTGATAAAATTCCTGGCTATTGGAAAGACTCTTCGTTTAGAATGCGCGACTTCTTCCTTGTAGTTCCAGTTCATGCAAATCTTAATAAGATTGAATCTTCTGGCTATTTTGAAGGAAAAGGCAATAAAAAGCCAGATACTACAAGACCGTTTATTTTACGCAGAAATCCGAAATTGTATTCTAAAACGACTGTTGATGCTGAACCTTACAAAGGTGCAATAGAAGATAACCCGTTCGTGCCAACAGTTAAGCACAAGGCTGTTCCATTTAAGCCTGCTCCAGACGATAGTGTTGCATACTACTTGGTTGAAAAGCCTTTCGACTGGAGTAAGCTTCCTGAACGTGACTAAAGGTTTTAAATAAATCGAAAGTAGATATGTTGTCTATGAAAAAGAATAGTGATTTTCTGTATTATTGCGTATCGACTGTTGTGCTTATATGCTGGCTTACTGCTTGCGTTGTGTATACTCTTTTTGCTGCAGATACCTTACAAAACAGCGGCTTTTCGTTGAAAAGTATTACCAGCAATAGCATAATAAGCACAATCACAAAACCGCATACTCGCAGTACTGACGATATTCTTTCTCAAGCTGGTAAAGAATACAAAAAGGTGCTTGAAACTTCATCGTATGTTTCAAATAAATTCCCGCAGGATTTCGAATATTATTATGATTTGTGGGATATTGATAACGATAATATTCCAGAAATGATTGTTATTGCTACAAATGAATATAATAATAACTCTAACAAGTGTATTCATGTATTTTCATTTAAGAATGGCAAGTTAGTTAAATATCCAGAAATTATAGATAATGCGCATGATGAAAATGAGAATTCAGGTACAATATATTTTGATCCGCACCATAAAGGAATTGTAATTCTGCGTGCTATTGAAAAAAATTCGCCTAATGTTTTCCCGTGGATTAAAACAATCTATAAGCTGAATGAAGGCAACTTTACCAATACTAGGTCTATTGTTTATCACCCATTAGATAAAGATAATACATACGATCCAGTTCCTGGAACTGGTGAGATAAGTAAATTATTACATCCAACTTTTGTGTCAGTTGATGATTTTACTGATATTAATATGATGATTAATGCTAAAAACTTGACTCAAGCTCAGCGTAAGCATAATAAGCTTGTTCAACTTTGGCGCGAGAAAGGTTATCAAGTATTTACTGGAACTGTAAAAATATTAAATGTTGATGAAGCATATGATTTTCCTGGAACTACACCAAATAATACTGGTAATAAAGACAATGTTCTGGAAGAAAATAAAGATAATATTTATACGATATTAGTATTCGATAGAAAGATGTCTGTTGGAGGATTTTGTAATGGTACAGATTGTGGAGTAATGCAAACGCGCAATGATCTTAATAATATTTTGGTTACGATGAAGATCTCTAAATCAAATGAAAGCAATAGGTTTGAAAAATATAATAACAAAAAAATTACTATTGCTGCTCAATATGGGGATGATGGATCAAATTGGCTGGAACTTCCAGCAGGTCAGTCAACAGTTAGTGGCGTACAAATCATTGACGAATAGCAAGCTACTATAAAATTAAGCTCCATGAATGTTGAATTGCCTCAGCAGTTTTGCAATCATGGAGCATTTTTATTTACGAATTATCGCAAAAATATAAAAATATTAAGAGAGAGTTTTATTCGCGCACAAGCATAATGTGTTCAACGCTGTCTAGCGGAGAGACGCGGAACAACACAAAACGATTGCCAATTACTTGCACGACTTCGGCGCCGAGCTTTTGAGCAAGTGCATCAGCAGCTTCTTTAGCGCTTAATCCGGAACCATCTTGCACAGAGCACTTCATGAGCTCGTGGTACTGCATGGTTTCGTCTGCTTGCTTCACAGCTGCATCAGTAATATCGTTCTTGCCAACGTATAAAAGTGGGCTAAGCGTATTAGCGAGCGCGCGGAGCTGCTTAATCTGCTTTTTTGTCAATGCCATAAGGCGTCCTTTCAAATGCAAGTTTTATAACGCAAATATTACATAAATTACATAGTGCTTAACGGATTATACAGTATATTGCGAATTGTTGTATGTGATAATGCAAATTTATTTATTCCGTATTTATTGCGCTTGCTGCAAAGGGTGAAATATTTTCAAAATTTTTTATTACAAAGGTAGCATTTTGCACACAATAATCGCGCTTACAACACCAAGAGTAACTACTGATAGCAGCACATCTTTTATACGCATTTTCCATGAGTGCAAGTGAGTTCTTTCAGCTCCAGGCGTGTAACAGCGTGCATCTAATGCGAGCGCAAGAGTGTCAGCATGGCGAATTACTCCTGCAAAACCTGGCACTATTAAAGCTGTTATAGCGTGTACTCGTTGCTTAAAAGAACCATCTCGAATGCTACTTCCTCGAGCGATTTGCGCTAGTGCCACAGAGTGCGCTTCTGCACTGAGTGTTGGTAAGAACCGTAGCGCTAGGCTCATAATAAGTGCTATTTCTTGCGTTGGTATTCCAATATGTCGAAGTGGTGATAGTAATCGTGTGCAAGATTCGTTAAGCGTTGTCTGACTCATTGTTAGTACTAGAATTGCTCCAATGATAATAACAAGCGAGAATCGTGTTGCAAAAAGTATTGCGTAATTAATTCCATCAGTTGTAATAGGAATAGTTGCAATATTTGCTAGCACTGTGCCGGTTCGCACTGCCAGAATGTTAAGTAATCCGGAGAAAACAAATACCGCAATAATCATGTGCAGTGAAGCAATAAGCTTAACAAATGGTATTTTTGCAGCAACAGTTAGAGTAAATGTTACAAAAGCAAGAATAGCTAACTGTATGTAGTTAGTAATACTAAAAGCACTTAGCATAAGAATAAAGCATGATAGCAGCGTCGCGCGTGGGTCAAAAGATTGAAGTAGCGAAGTTGTTTTTGCTTTTGTGGAACTTTCTTTGTTTTTGGTATTTTCAATATTTTTTGCTGTGCTGCATTCTTTATTGCTTGCTTTATTCCTTGCTTTTAATGTTACTAATCTTGCGCCTAAATCTTCTGCTTCTTGAAGATTATGCGTAATAAGTATTATGGTTACGCCTTGATTGTGTAGCGTTCCAAGAATTTCTCGAATACGCAACGAAGCTTCAAAATCTAATCCAGCTGTTGGCTCATCCAGTACGAGTACGCGTGGCTTGCAAGCTAAAACGCCAGCTATTGCAACAAGACGCTGCTGACCTCCAGAAAGCGCAAAAGGTGATTTTTCAGCCAAGTTCTCAAGGTTCAGTAAGCGTAGGGTTTCATCCACACGTTCTTTGAGAGCATTGCCTTTCAGCCCAAAATTTTTTGGCCCATAAGCGACATCGTTCCGTACTGTATCAGCAAAAAGCTGTTGTTCTGGCAGTTGCATAACGTAGCCAATTGTTTGATGTAGCTTTTGTCGTATTATTCTAGATGTTTTACCTCTAACAGATATGCCATGCACTGTTATGTTTCCTGAATTGGCTTTTAACAATCCACACATTGTTTTAACAAGAGTTGATTTGCCGCAGCCGTTTTCGCCCATTATTGCAACTGTTTCGCCACTTTTAACAGTGAGTGAATAATCGTCAATAACAGCTGGAGAAGTTTTATCATATTGAACAGTTAGTCCGGAAATTTCTACAGCGATATCTGACTCATTTTCTTTGAATCTGCTATCTGTTAAGTTTTTGTTCTTGCTAATTTTAGTTAAATGATTATTAGCCAACTCAATATTAGAAAAGTAAGTTTTTAAACCATTAAAGCTTACTTCTTTCAGTATGCCATTTTCTAGTAGAAGTATGCGATTTGCTTGTTTGCATTCCTCAAAATTGTGTGTAATTTGAACAATAGTAGTGCCATTTTTATGCAAATTATCGAATAAAGCATCAACGTCTTTGCGAGCGAACGAGTCGAGCATAGAAGTAGGTTCGTCAAGAACAAGCAGTTTAGAATTCATAGCAATAGCGCTTGCTAAAGCTACTCGTTGCTGCTGTCCGCCGCTCATAGTGCTAGGGTCATCGTAACGCTTATCTTCCATGTGAACAGTTTTTAAAGCTTCGCTGATACTCTTATACATTGTTTTTCGAGGGAATTGCAAATTTTCTAGTCCGAAAGCAACATCTTCTTCAGTAATTGTTGTAATAATCTGGTCTTCAGGACTTTGGAAAAGTGCACCAATATATTTTCGTGCATTTTTATATGATTCAGCACAAGCAGTAGTATTTTCAAAAACTTTTTCACCGCATAATGTAACGTAACCGCTATCTGGTGCCGTTAAACCTGCAATAATTTTTGCCAAGGTTGACTTACCAGAACCGTTTAATCCCACAATTGCCAAGCGCTCGCCAGCGTTAATTGTAAGACTTAAATTATTAAGCGTCCAAGTTTTTCCATCATCGTAGCTATAGCAAATATTTCGCAACACTACTTGCGCATTGTTTTCAATCATGTGCTTTTTAGCTTCGTTCATGCTACTACTTGTGCTGATATTATGCATAATTATGCCGCTTAGAATTATTATTTATTTTCGTGTAGCAGGTTGGAAATTGGTTTGTAAATAAGCATAGTTACTACAACGTGAAGTGCAAGTTTAATAATATTAAACGGTAGCAGTGCTGGAATAATAAGAGCCACAACCTGTGAAACAGTCATGTGAGCATAAAGTGGCGTAATAACAAGATTTCCAGCTATTGCAAGAGCAATAGCAATAATTGATCCTGCCAAAAGTCCGATTATTGCGCCTTTTCTGGTATGCATTTTTTTGTAAATCAATGCCGCTGTGACGCTAGCTCCTAAAGATACTAGCACTGCCATAACTGTGCCTAGTGGATTGGTAAATAAGTGCGGTGCGAAACCTAGTATGCTTACTATTGCTGCAGCTGCAGGACCATATGCGAATCCTGCAACTAGGCATACTATTCCTGAAGGATCATATTTTAAATACGACAAGTCTGGAATAAGTGGAAATTCTATGAAACTTACAGCCATTGAAAGTGCCACGAATAGAGCGTATTTTGCTATTTTTTCGCTAGACCAGTTAGAGTTCTTTGCATAAGTTTGGTGATTATTTGTATTAGAAATGCCCATGATGGGTCTCCGTTTCTTTCATCCGGACTGTAACCGTTGGCTTCGGAATTTAACCGAATCAGCAGCTTGTAAGCCGCTCGCGGGCTTCAAAAACGCATGAAATACGTATTTTGTTACCGCCAGTAAGGATTTTCACCTTCCCTGAAACTAACTATTCTTTTGTATCTCATGCTAAGAACATTGTTGTGATAATTGTGTGGCGAGGGTAGGTGCGAGAATACAAGTATGAGCAATACGAGTGCATCAAAAAAAATTACTACTAATAACGCAACTAGCATTGATAAATTAGCTATTGTTGTTGTCACTTATAAGCGTCAAGAGCTTTTGGAGAATTTATTCCATTCGTTTGAATGTTTAAAAGAATGCCCTTGGCGTATTGTCGTTGTTGACAATGAGTGCAGTGACAAAACCGGCGAAATGGTTGCTCGTCTTGAAGCTTCTTTAACTAATCGTTGGGGTAAAGCTCAAAAAGATTGTGAAGGCAATGAACTTCATGTTGTGTATGCTCCTCAAGATGAAAATCTTGGTGGTGCTGGCGGTTTTAGTGCTGGTGTTAAAAAAGCTTATGAACTTGGAGCTAAGTGGTTCTGGGTTATGGATGACGATGTTGAAACAGTGCCTGAATCTATTGAGCGTCTTGCTCCTTGGACTAAGCGTCATGCTGTTGTTCAAGGAAGTCGTTTAGATTATGACGGTGGTAAATTCTACTGGCAGTACGATTTTTTGGTTCCGCTTGGTATTCCAAATCCTATTGCGCCTGCTGCTTTCGGCAGAGCTGGATACAAAGTTATGAATACGATGTGTTTTGAGGGCGGTTTGATTCGTCGAGATATAGTTGAAAAAATCGGCTTCCCGGATTCGCGCTACTTTATTTACTGGGATGATACTACTTACGGGTATCTTGCGAGTAAGGTTACGAATCCTATTGTTGTTCCGGATATTATTCTTCGTCGCACTCGTGATATTCCTAATTGGGATATTGCAGGAGTGCGTCAGCTAAATTCAACATCGGACATGAATCGTTATCATATTATGCGAAATAGAGGCTTTATGGCTCGCTACTTTATGGTTCATGGCGATTTTCGTCCGTTTATGTTTGCGCTTGGAACTGCTTTAACAGCTGCTAAAGAGCTTATTCGTTTGATAGCTGTCGATCGTGAGCATATTATTTCGGGTATTGGTAAATTGTTTACCGGTTGGATTGATTCTCGAAAAATTTTGCACGATCAAGACTGGAAACCTATGCCTTCGTTGAAGTAGAAGTTAGTAAACAGTAAGCGTGTCGTATCAAATATACGATAGAATACTGGTAATTGTCCATACAGCACACATTCAGAGGGGAGTGTTAGTGAAATGATTGACACTGCACAAGCATTTGGCGTCGATATTGGTGGATCCGGTATTAAGGCTGCTCCAGTAAATTTGGAAAAGGGAGAGTTCGCAGAACCTCGATACAAAATTCTCACTCCTGCGGTTTCTACGCCTCAAGCAGTTGCAGATATTGTTCGTCAGCAGCTTGAACATTTTGAAGTACCTGCAGATGTTCCTGTTGGAATTGCATTCCCTGCTCCAATTAAGCCTGGTAAGAAGCTCGATTTTATGGCAAATCTTGACCAGTCTTGGATTGGTGTTGATGTTACTGAAGTCTTTAGCGAGGCTTGTGGTCGTCCTGTAACAGTAGTTAACGATGCCGATGCTGCTGGTTTAGCTGAGCAGCGTTTTGGTGCGGCGAAAGACAAGGATGGCTTGGTTATTGCTACTACTCTTGGCACTGGTATCGGCACGGCTTTGATTTACAACGGTGTGCTTATTCCAAACACTGAGCTTGGTCATATTCAGCTTGAAAAAGGTAAGGGCGATGCTGAAAAGTACGCTGCTTCTTCTGTTCGTGAAAAGTTGGATATGGGCTATAAGAAGTGGGCTAAGCGTTTGACTAAGTACTACGGCCTGATGGAAAAGTATTTCAACCCAGATTTGTTTGTTGTCGGTGGCGGTGTTAGCCGCGTAAGCGAAAAGTTCTTGCCGCATATCGATATTAAAACTCCTATTGTTGTTGCAACATTGCATAATGAGGCTGGAATTATTGGTGCAGCTTACTATGCAATGCAAAAGATGCAGCAAAACTAAAAAATAACTAAATATTATTTGTTATCTATTGAGCTGGGTGAGCAGTTTATGCTGCAGCCCAGCTTTTGTTATGCCAAGTGTTAGGGTAGTTTCGTGCGATTTTCTTCTAGAGTAGATGTGAGTGAGCCAAATCCTATTATTTTAGCTCAGCGAAAAGCTATTTTTAATGGTGTAAAGCTTACTAAATTAAACGATTCCAATCCAACGTCTCACGGCTTAGCGCCTAAATGTTTAAGTGGACGTTACACGGCAGACCCTAGGGGTCCTAAGGAAATTCGCGATATTCTTTCAAACTTTATCAATAAGCGAGATAACCGCACTGAAAAGTCTGTTCCATCAAAGCTTAATCCAGATCAGCTTTATGTGCTTTCTTCAACTTCTCAAGCTTACGCATGGCTTATGATGCTTTTATGTGATGCAGGGGATGCCGTTATGGGACCGACTCCTGGATATCCTCTTATAGAGTCTATTGCGCGCTTGCAATGCGTGAATGCAATACCGTATCCTTTGCACTATGATGGTTCTTGGACTATTGATATTGCGCGTGTTAGAGAACTTTTAGAAGATGTGTCTTTGCGTATTAAAGCTCTTGTGCTTATTAATCCAAATAATCCTACAGGCTCATATGTCAAGCCTGAAGAACGTGAAATGCTATTGCAATTATGTCGTGATAATGGTGTTGCGATTATTGCAGACGAAGTATTTTATGAATATTCGCTTGAACCTTTTGCTGGAAATGCTCGTCTTGCTGGAGAATCTTCTACTTTAGTTTTTGCGCTTGATGGATTCTCCAAAATGCTTGCTGCTCCTCACGCAAAAGTTGGTTGGATTGAAGTTTCAGGTCTTAAAGATGATGTTTATGAAGCACAAAAAAGGCTTGACGTTATAGCGGATGATTTTTTGCCTATTGGTAATACTGTTTCTGAGCGAATACCAGAATTATTGCAATATGCATCTTCTCAAAACGTTATTGTACGAAATCGTATTATTAATAATCTGCATACGCTTCGAGAAACGTTGGCATCCACGCCTAAATGCTGTGTTAGCGCGTTGCGTGCGGAGGGCGGATGGAATATTTTATTGCGTGTACCATCTTGCATTGACGATGATGTATTAGCTTTGAGATTGATGAAAGATTATAATTTAGTTTCTCAACCTGGATATTATTTCGATATGCCAGTTAATGGGTATTTAGCATTGTCATTATTGCCAGAGCCGCAACAGTTTATTAGCGGATTGCATGCGCTTCTTCGAACTGTAGATGCATTGTTAGAAGAATAGTAATTATATAAATAATTATTTAAAACAATGTCATCCAACTTCTAAACGCGAACCATAAGTTTGGGTTAAAACGAAGCGTGCTGTCTTCACGTCCTGTAACAAACCAACTGAGTACAGCGATAGCAATAGAAGCAAATAGCAATACTGCTACAAGTAAGCGTATTGTGTAAGCAATAGTTTTTTTATGTAAAGAATTTTCTGATTGCAAAGTGGATGCATATTCTAAAAGCAAGCTAATTCCAATTGCGGCAGCTATAGCAAAAGACCACGCAAAATCAGCAATATATCTCCATCCGATACCAGCTTTTAAGCTGTCAAAAACAATAAGAACAAGCCCAACTATTATAGCTATTACGCTTGTTTGCCAAGCAATATGCGTGCGGCAGCGTTTTTTCATAATAAATACGCATATTATGCCAACTAATGCCAATGGTGAAAGTGTAAACATTCCGCCAATCATAGGCTCTGCATATTGCCAACGGTCAAATGCAATAGGCTGAATACCAATCCAAGGAAAAGTTGGAATAAAACGTAAAGGTAGCGCAATATAGCTGAAAATAGACGGCAAAATATTTTGTGACGGCAAACGCATAGTCGTCATGTCAGTAATAGTTATTTGATACTCATTGCCAAAATTTAACGGTGAGCCAAAGCGCAAAAGATTATAAATGCCAAATGGAATTGCAGTAATTACGCATGGCAGTATCCAAGCTGCAAAATATTTAAAAGGCTTATGCCATGAAGAAACTTTTTTCCAGTTGCGCAAAATATTTGGTAAATCTTTTTCTATATGCGAATAAATTGCAGGAAGTGCAAAAAGAACGGCTATAGAAAAAGTAGGTCTACATCCTAAATTTAATGCAATAAAGAAAGAACCTAAAACAATATTTAGCAAAGAGTGTGTTTTATTAAAACCTAGGTAGCACCACAATCCAAGAGATGTGAAGAAAAGTGAGGCTGCCATAGGTACGGAATAAAATGACGTTCTAAACCACAAATACACTGTATTTGAAGTAATGAAGAATAAAGCAAGAACAATGGATGTCGTTCCTAAAGATACTTTTTTTGAAGTCTGCTCAATAATTCGAATAACCAATAGGGAGCCTGCGATAAGAAAACCAATTAAGAATATTATCGTAGCTACTGTTGTTGGAAGCATAGAGCCTTCAGGAGTCCATAGTCTTGAAATAATGCGATAAGGCAAAAATAGCAATATTGCTGGAAGAACTCCGAAGTAGGAATACCAGTGACCTTTGTAGTATGCGTAATCCCAATACATATGTTGTACTGAGTGGTTTAACAAATTATTTCTAGCCGTAGGGTCGTAAGGATTTTGCAAGTGTTCTAACTCATTAGGAACAGGAAGATTTAAATGCACTTGACCTTTTAACAATGCGTCTGCAGTGTGGGCATATTGATCAAAATCATATGCATAATTACCGTTTGTGTAAAAATGCATAGGAGTTGCGTTTCGTAAATTCCAAAAAATAGTTATTAACCCAACAGCAATAAATGGAAGAAGAGAAGCAGCAAAGCAGCAACGTTGAATAAGACTATGAGTGTTGAGTTTAATTTTCCAAAGCTTGGACCAAGGATTCCAAAGCGTAACAAGAAATGCAAAAATAGCAAGTATTAATACGCGACCCCATGACCACCTAAAAGGCACTCGAACGTTTGCTCTTGAGTCTTCAATATTTAATATTGATCCTATTGGATGTTGCAGCCACACTCTAACAATGCAAGATTTTCCTACTGCTTGTTTTGGAAGTTTAAGCAAAGATGGGTTTAGAGAAGCAGTGTTTGTGCTTTGAGGTTTGCTTAAGTATTTGTTTGCTTCAACTAAAACATTGATGTTTGAAATAAGATTATTATTTTTGCTTTTCTTTTTAATAATCGCAGGCTCTAAGCGAATATAAGGCGAACTTCCATCGGATGTTACTTCTAAATATGCTTCTGAAGGATCCGTTATAAGAATGCCGCCGGAAGCTAAGCGTCTAATTCCAGAACCTATATCGTTGTGTGCAGAAATGCTATCTGTGCTTCCTGTAACACTGCTCCAAAATGGCAGATTTCCAATAGAACATTCAAATAAGGTTATAAGAATTATTACGATGAATGGTATTCGCAAAAAATGTAGCGTACGTTTTATGCAATGTTTGTCAATTTGATTGCTTATACGACTGTTGTCACTATTTGCCGTATTTGGCAAAGTCTTAGACGCGTACGTTGAAATCACTGCTTAACCATTCTATTGCACAATTCAAGTAATTCAGTTCAACATTTTACTCTTCGGCAACTAAATCGAGATATTCGTCATTCCACAAGTCTTCGTCGCCATCAGGCATGAGTAGCACTCGCTCAGGTTGTAAGGCTTGAACTGCACCCTCATCGTGTGTAACAAGAACAATTGCTCCCTCATACTTTGCAATAGCTTTAAGTATTTCATCTCGAGATGCTGGGTCTAAGTTGTTAGTAGGTTCGTCTAGTAGTAGCACATTGGCCTTGGAAGTGACTAGTGTTGCAAGTGCTAGACGCGTTTTTTCGCCACCTGAAAGCACTCTTGCAGGCTTCATTGCGTCGTCGCCGGAAAACAGGAAGCTGCCAAGCATAGAACGTGCTTGCGTGTCATCCAGGTTTGGTGCAACATGCTGAAGGTTTTCCAAAACTGTAGAATCCAAGTCTAATGTATCGTGTTCCTGTGCAAAATAACCGATTTTGCATCCGTGTCCGTATTGAACTTCACCAGTATCTGCTGTTTCTTCTCCTGCCAAAATGCGTAATGTTGTTGTTTTTCCAGCACCGTTATAGCCTAGAATGACAACGCGTGAACCTTTGTCTATAGCAAGATTAATTCCAGCGAAAACAATATTAGAACCATACGCTTTGGAAATATCTTTTGCCATAATTGGAGTTTTTCCGCATGCAGCTGGTTCTGGAAAACGAATATCTGCAACTTTTTCTTGTTTTTGAGCTTCACTTGTTTCGCTTAATAGGCGTTCAGCTCTTCGCATCATGTTTTGAGCAGCAACTGCTTTTGTAGCTTTAGCATGCAAGCGAATGCCTTGTTTCATAAGGCGTTCAGCTTTCTTTTCTGCAACTTCTCGTTCGCGACGACGTCTTTCTTCGTCTACTACGCGCTGATGCAAGTATGCTTTCCAACCCATTGAGTACATGTCTATTTTTGCAAGTTGCGCATCTAAATGCCATACTTTGTTGACTACTTCGTCTAGTAATTCTGTGGAGTGAGAAATTACTAGGAATCCGCCTTCAAATCGTTTAAGATAATTGCGCAACCATATTATTGAGTCTGCGTCTAAGTGGTTTGTAGGCTCATCGAGAATTAATGTATCTGCGTCAGAAAACAGAATTCTAGCAAGTTCTATGCGGCGACGTTGACCACCTGAAAGTGTTCCTAAAGCTTGTTGCATAACTTCTTGTGGAAGTCCCAAGCTTGTTGCCATCGATATTGCTTCAGATTGCACTGAATAACCGCCTGCTTTTTCAAAATCTTGCATTGCTTTGTCGTAGCGGTTCATAGCTTTAGTCATTATGTCTGGATCTGGATCTGTCATTTCTTTTTCCGCTTTGCGAATACGCGAAACGATAGAAGCAATATCTCGAGCACTCATAATGCGATCTATAACACTTTGCTCTGGGTCTGCTGCGTGCGTGTCTTGAGGTAAGTAGCCTAAACCTCCACTAACTCTAACCGAGCCTCCTGCTGGCAGCATGTCTCCTGTAATAACGCGAGTAAGCGTAGTTTTGCCTGCGCCGTTTCTGCCGACTAAACCGATCTTATCTCCCTTTGTGACGTGAAAATCGGTAGGATTTAACAGCGTTCGCGCACCAATCTGAATGGTTAAAGCTTGTGCGTCAATAGGCATAATGTCTGTTCCGTTCCCCAAAATTTAGGCTGTTAGTATTTATTACTTATAAAAGTCATAACCAAACTCACCATTATACTGCTTACTGGTAACGAATACAGCATGTGGTTGATAGTCAAATACTTTACTTTTTCGAACACTTGTTCTATAATTTTCTTGTTAGTAATAAAATTGGGTATTGGTTGGGAATATTCAAGTGATTATGGGGAAGTGTGGAGGTAATTGTGTCAAAACAGGCGAATGAACAAAATGACTCGTTGCAAGAATTGCTTGATAATGCTCCTATGAGCGCTAACAACGGTACTTTTATAGCTGATTTATCTAGTATTCCTTCTGAATGGAAAATAACTATCCAGGGTGCTAGAGAGCATAATCTAAAAAATGTAAGTTTATCGATTCCTAGGAATCGTATGGTTGTTTTTACTGGTCTTTCTGGATCTGGTAAGTCCTCGCTTGCGTTTGATACGCTTTTTGCAGAAGGTCAGCGACGCTATGTTGAGTCGCTTAGTGCTTATGCTCGCCAATTTTTAGGACGTATGGATAAGCCTGATGTTGATTTTATTGAGGGCCTAAGTCCTGCTGTTTCTATTGATCAAAAAACTACGAATCGTAATCCTCGTTCTACTGTTGGAACTATTACAGAAATATATGATTATTTGCGATTATTGTTTGCTAGGATTGGTGTGCCTCACTGTCCTGAATGTGGTCAAATAGTAAGCTCTCAAACTCCTCAGCAAATGACTGATTCGTTGCTTGCTATGCCAGAACGTACGAGGTTACAAATTCTTGCTCCAGTAGTTCGTGGTCGTAAAGGAGAATTTAAAGACACGCTTGAGCTTTTGCGCTCAGATGGTTATGCTCGTGCGATTATTGACGGACAAATGCATGAGCTTTCTGAAGATATTACTCTTACTAAACAGAAGAAACATACAATTGAAGTAGTAGTAGATCGTTTAGTTATTAAAGATGGCATTCGTGTTCGATTAACTGATTCGATTGAAACAGCATTAAAACTATCTAAGGGAGTAGTAATTGCTGATTTTGTTGACGAACCAGAAGACTCACAAACGCGTCGTAAATCATTTTCGGAGCATCGCGCATGCCCAAATAATCATCAATTAGAGCTTGATGAGATTGAGCCTAGAACATTTTCATTCAATGCTCCTTATGGTGCTTGCTCTGAATGTTCTGGCATTGGATACAATCTCGAAATTGATCCTGAACTTGTTATCCCAGACCCAGACAAATCTCTTGCGCAGGGAGCTATTGAGCCGTGGGCAATGAATAAGTCAGCTGGAATGTATTATCAGCACATACTTTCAGGACTTGCTAAAGATTTGCATTTTGATATGAATACTCCGTGGAAGGATCTAGCGGAAGACGTTAAACATGACATCATGTATGGTCATGATTTCACAGTTCAAGTTTCCTACACAAATAGGTGGGGGCGTCAGCGTGAATATTCTACTGGCTTTGAAGGTGTAGTTCGTACGCTTATGCGCAAACATGACGAAACTGATTCTGATCAAATGCGTCAATATTATGAGTCGTATATGCGTGAAGTTCCATGCCAAAAATGTAATGGAAAGCGTTTACGTCCAGAAGTTCTTGCAGTTACAGTATCTAATACTTCCATAGCTGAAGTTTGCGATATGCCAGTAGAGCGAAGTCTAGCATGGGTAAATGCTTTGCATTTGGATGGTTCTCAAGCAGTAATTGCAACAGAAATATTAAAAGAGATTCGTGCTCGACTTGGTTTTTTGAACGATGTGGGTTTAAGCTATCTCACTCTTTCAAGAGCTGCAAAAACTTTGTCTGGTGGAGAGGCTCAACGTATTCGTTTAGCTACTCAAATTGGATCAGGTTTAGTTGGTGTTATGTACGTGCTTGATGAGCCGTCTATTGGATTGCATCAAAGAGATAATGAGCGTTTGATTGCAACATTGCATCATCTGCGAAATCTTGGTAATACGCTTATTGTTGTCGAGCATGATGAAGATACTATTCGTCAGTCCGATTGGCTTGTTGATATTGGTCCAGAAGCTGGCGAGCATGGAGGAGAAGTAGTATATTCAGGTCCGTCTGATGGAATTATTAAAGCTCAGCGTTCAATTACTGGAGATTATATTGCTCACAGACGCTCAATAGATGTGCCAAAACAACGTCGTAGTGTAGACGAAAATCGTATGCTCCATATAATTAATGCCCATGAGCATAATTTAAAAAATATTGATGTAAGCATACCTTTGGGAGTATTCACATGCATAACGGGTGTATCTGGATCTGGTAAATCAACACTTATAAACTCAATTTTATATCCTGTTCTTGCAGACAAACTAAATGGTGCTCGAATTGTTCCAGGAAAGCACAAACGTATTGATGGTATTGAGCTTTGTGACAAAGTAGTGCATGTCGATCAGAATCCTATAGGAAGAACTCCTCGTTCTAATCCAGCAACTTACACTGGTGTTTGGGATAAAATACGTTCATTGTTTGCTCAGACTCCAGAAGCAAAAGTTCGTGGCTATGGTCCTGGTCGCTTCTCGTTTAATGTTAAAGGAGGCAGATGTGAAGCATGTCATGGCGACGGTACTTTAAAAATAGAAATGAACTTTTTGCCTGACGTATACGTAGAGTGTGAAGTTTGTCATGGTAAACGTTATAACCGTGAAACTTTGGAAGTTACATATAACGGAAAGTCTGTTGCAGATGTTCTTAATATGCCTATTTGTGAAGCTGCAATATTTTTCAAAGCATATCCTTCTATTTCTCGATATTTAGATACTTTAGTAAAAGTTGGCTTGGGCTATATTCGTCTTGGTCAAAGCGCAACAACGCTTTCTGGCGGTGAGTCTCAACGAGTAAAGCTTGCTACAGAGCTGCAGAGAAGATCTACTGGTAAAACAGTTTATATTCTTGATGAACCTACTACTGGACTGCATTTTGAAGATGTTAGGAAACTTCTAGCGGTTTTGCAATCTCTTGTAGATAAAGGCAACAGTGTTATTGTAATTGAACATAATCTTGATGTTGTGAAATCTGCAGATTGGATTATTGATTTAGGTCCAGAAGGAGGAGATAAAGGCGGAACCTTAGTTGCAGAAGGTAGTCCTGAGAGCGTAGCGCGTAATGGCGAGAGTTGGACAGGTAAATTCCTTAAGCAAATGTTACATTAAGCGTTCAAAAAAGTTACCGATCTGTAATTTGCTGAACTGAGAAATTTACTCGACAAATCTTATGAATAGTTGCATAAATCTTGTTTAGGAAAGGAGGTGAAAATGAAAGATAATGATCTTAATAAAAATTCTTATAAAGCATATGATTTGCAAGAAGAAAATAGGATGAGAGATAGTGAAAAATGGCGTAAAACGCAAGCAATAATAGATGAACAGTTTTCGAAAGATTCATCATTTGATGATGAAAGAGTAAATGCATTAGGAGCTCCATTGCTTGGTGATACCCGTGATTTATTCCGTCCAGCTTCTCGTGATATTCCAGCGCAACCTGGAGTATACAAGTGGCGTGATGGCGAGGGGCGAGTTATTTACGTTGGAAAAGCAAAAAATTTACGCAATCGTTTAGCGAATTATTTTCAACCTCTTTACCAACTTCATCCTAGAACTCAATCTATGGTTCTTACAGCTCGCAGTTTGGAATGGACTGTTGTAAGCACTGAATTTGAGGCTCTTACACTTGAATATACTTGGATTAAAGCTTTTAATCCTAGGTTTAATGTAGTTTTTCGTGACGATAAAACATATCCTTATGTTGCAGTTTCGCTAGAGGAAACTTTTCCAAGAGTATGGATTACTAGAAATCGTAGTGCGCGGCATGCTAGATATTTTGGTCCGTATGCAAAAGTGTGGCCTCTTCGTCATAGTTTAGATTCTTTACTTAAAACTTTTCCTATTCGCACATGCTCATCCTCTGTTTTTAGCAAAGCTCATAGGACTGGTAGACCTTGCTTATTTGCTTCGATTGGTAAATGTTCAGCTCCTTGTATAGGAAACATAGATCCTAGCGAACATCGCAAGATGGTAGAACATGTAGTTGGCATACTTACAGGCAGTGTTGGAGAGTCTTATATTTCACAAATTAAGAATGAGATGAAAGAAGCAAGTGAAGAGCTAGAATTTGAGCGTGCAGCTAAATTGCGTGACGAAATTGCTGTTTTGAACACTATTTTGCAACAAAATGCAGTTGTGTTTGACAATGATGTAGAAGCAGATGTTTTTGGATTCTGCGGAGATGAGCTTGAAGCGTCAATTCATGTATTTTTTGTCAGAGCTGGAATGATTCGTGGAGAGAAAAATTGGTCGGTAGAACGAAATGAGCATATCAGTGACAGTGATCTTATAGCTGATTTATTAACTCGCGTATACGCAGAATATGAGCAAAATTACACACAAAACCATGAAGATACTATTAGCATTAAGAAAGTTCGCGACGCTGTTAGCTCTACGCAGCAAGCTACTGCAACTGATGTAATATTGCGAGCGCAAGCTACTAAAACTCGTCGTGAACGTCAAGAGAGAACAGGTCGTGAGGATTTACTTGCTCCTATTTCGCCTGTTCCTCGTGAGATTATAGTTCCAATTAAAATTTCTGATGAACGTAAGCAAGAGCTTGAATTGTGGCTTAGCAATATTCGTGGTTCTCAAGTAAGTATTAGAGTTGCAGAGCGCGGAGAAAAACGTGCTCTTATGGATCGTGCAAACGATAATGCTAGTCAGGAATTGAAACGAATAAAATCTAGCCGTATTAACAGCATAGATATGAGAACAGAAGCTATGAACGAAATAGCAAAAGCGCTTGGAATGAGTAAATCTCCTTTGCGAATTGAATGTTATGATATTTCAAATACAGTTGATGGCAGTTATCAAGTTGCTTCTATGGTTGTTTTTGAAGATGGTGTTGCTCGTCCTAGTGAGTACCGTCATTTTGCGGTTCGAGGTGAACATGGTGATGGTAAAATAGATGATTTAAGTGCTGTTTATGAAACATTATTGCGAAGGTTTAAGCATAAAGATGTTTATGCAGAAAATAGGCTTGATGCATCAGATTCATCAGATACATCAGATACATCTGACTCATCTGATATTAATATTTGCGATGCTAACAGTATTTCTAATAAGCATTTTTCAGGTAATTCATTGACTAGTGCGCGGCATTTTGCTTATAAACCTCAATTAATTATTGTCGATGGAGGAAAAGAACAAGCAAAAGCTGCTAAAAGAGCTATGAGAGATGCTGGCGTAAGTGATATTACTGTTTGTGGTTTAGCTAAGAAGCTTGAAGAAGTGTGGCTTCCTGACGAAGATTATCCAATCATTTTTAAGAGAAGCTCAGAAGGATTGTATTTATTGCAGCGTGCTAGAGACGAGTCTCATCGTTTTGCTATTTCGTATCATCGTAAATTGCGAAGAAAAGGTTCATTGCATTCTACTTTTGATGCAATTCCTGGAATTGGAGCAGTGTATCGCAAGCGTTTGCTTGCATCTTTTGGTTCAATAAAATCTTTGAAAAATGCTTCATTAGAAGATTTGCAAAAAGTACCTGGAATTGGCGAGAATAAAGCAAAAGCTATATACAGTGCTTTGCGTAAAAATAATGATAAATAGCTTTTGAATTACTATGAGTCTTACTATGAGTCGTAACTCGTCAGCATAAGGCACTAGCCTAAGAAGTATGTCTCAGGAAATTGAAATTGGTTTGGGCAAAAAAGCCCGAGTTGCATATTCGCTTGACGATATTGCTATTGTTCCTTCGCGCCGCTCGCGTGATCCTCAAGCTGTATCTACTTCATGGCAAGTAGATGCTTACACGTTTGATATCCCAATTATTGCTGCTCCGATGGATTCTGTTACTAGCCCGGATACTGCGATTGCAATTGGTCAAATGGGTGGTCTTGGAGTTCTTGATCTAGAAGGTTTATGGACTCGATATGAGAATCCAGAACCTTTGTTAAAAGAAATAGCTGAGATGCCGTCAAATATTGCAACCCGCCGCATTCAGGAGATTTATACTGAGCCAATCAAACCAGAATTGATTGCAAAGCGTTTGCATACAATCAGAGATGCTGGAGTGACAGTAGCAGGAGCTCTTTCTCCACAACGCACGCAAGAATTATATAACACTGTGCTAGAAGCTGGTGTTGATTTATTTGTGATTCGCGGAACAGCAGTATCTGCGGAACATGTTTCTAAAGATCATGAACCTCTTGATTTAAAGAAGTTTATTTACGATCTCGATGTCCCTGTTATTGTTGGAGGTTGCGCGGATTATACTTCTGCTCTTCATTTGATGAGAACTGGAGCTGCAGGTATTTTAGTCGGATTTGGCGGCGGAGCAGTATCCGCAACAATGAATACTTTAGGTGTGCAAGCACCTATGGCTACTGCCATTGCGGATGTTGCTGAAGCTCGTAGGGATTATATGGATGAATCCGGCGGTCGTTACGTGCAAATTATTGCTGATGGAGGAATGGGTAATTCCGGCAGCTTTATTAAGGCTCTTGCAGTTGGAGCTGATGCAGTTATGCTTGGTACTCCATTAGCTCGCGCAACTGAGGCTCCTGGTCATGGCACTCATTGGGGTGCTGAGGCTCGCCATTCATCACTTCCTCGTGGCATGCGCTCAAATGTTGGCACTGTGGCTCCGTTAGAAAATATTCTTTTCGGTCCAAGTCATGAAGCAGATGGTACTACAAACTTTGTTGGTGCATTGCGCAGAACAATGGCTTCTACAGGTTATGTTGATGTTAAGAGCTTCCAGCGTTGCAACGTAGTATTTAACCCATTCCATCAGGATATTCGTTAGTGTTATAAGTATGATGCTTATTGCATAAAATATGGCGGTTCAGTAATTTGCTCTGAGCCGCCATTTTTGTTTTCAAAATTGTTATATCTATATGAACATTCTATTGATTTATGCATAAATATGATTTTTTAGCTATATTTGCTATTCTTTTAAACCGTAATGTGTATAATTCAACACGCATAAAATCGTTTATTTTCAATAAAAACGACGAATATTTTGTAATTTATCCACATTTTTATTAATTACGCAGTTAGAGAAAAATTACGTTGTAAGCTTTTATCTAAACTCGTTTAGTTTGTAGAAATATAAGCTTAACAAGTTTTAAATAACAACAGTTTTAAATAATTGTTAAAACAGGAGAGAAACATGAAGATAGATTTTGCTGATGCCTATGGCATGGAAGATAACGATTACAGTGATGATGAGCTGAAAGATAAGTCCTCAAAGACTAAGAAAAACAATGACGAGGATCCTCCACATGTTTTCTGTAGACCTCGTATTAGCTTGCCTGTATATGAGGGTGAAGTTAGTGTTGGTTTTTCGCGTGAATGCTTGAAATACCATGTTGGAATGTGTTATTTCGACAGTAGAGATGAGCAGGCTTTTGTTAATTTAGCTTTAAAAACTTGTCAAATTGCTTGCATAGCTGCAGATATTTCGAGAGGTAGGCCTATTTCTCCAGCTATGTCGCAGCTTTTAACAAAAAGTTGTATTACTAAATTAACTAACATGTGGAAACTGATGGATGAGTATTTCACTGATAATAACGATTCGGAAACTCGCTCTGCTGTGCGTAGTTTTCCTGCAGTTCCGAGTTTGTTTAATGGAATGTTAGTCAGCCCGAATCATTTTGAAGGTGTTGTGCGCATTTGTGCAGGACCTGTGAAATACTGGGCGTCGTTATCTTTGGAATTGAAAAATAATCGTTGGATTTGCACGTATGCAGATCTAGGATAAAATCGTCGCTTATAGTAGGTAGCTGAAATAAGACATCTATGATAATGCGTTTGAAGACTTATGTACATATATTCAAATAAATATGAGCCCCTTATTGCTTGATTTGCTGATTTTTCAACAATTTTAGCAATAAAGGGGTTCACTTTTGTAAGATTAAACATTCTACCTTGCACGACTTGTAGAATCTAAGTTTTTTCCCAGTGTTTGTTTGTAAATGACAATATTAAGTATTATTTTTTGTACTTCGTGCAGTCGTGTCGATTCTGTTATCAAGTACAATAAATAATATGCTCCGAGAATTTGCTGTAGAAGCCATTCACCCAACTCAAGACGGTGATACCATTTATTCCTTACTCGCCAATCGTGCTATGCGTAGCCCACAAGACTTGGTTGCTCAATGGCAAGACGATGAAACTCGTCGTTGGCATGATGTTACTTCATCTGAAATGCTCGCGAAAGTTCGTGCAGTAGCTCGAGGCTTAATAGCACTCGGAGTTCAGCATGGCTCCAAAGTTGTTATTTACTCTGCTACATGTTATGAGTGGGGTATTGTCGATTTTGCTTGTGCATGTATTGGTGCTGTAAGCGTTCCTATTTATGAAACAGATTCAGCATTGCAGGCAGCTGACATTATCGATGAAGTTAAGCCAGTTATTGCTTTTGCTGGAGACGATGCGCATGCTCAATGCTTAGAGCGTGTTCGTCAGGATCATAAACATATAACTTTGAAAACCGTATTTAATTTCAAAGCTGGTGGCTTGGAAGCAGTTGTTGATTTTGGTAGATCTATTACTGAGGATGAGCTTAATAAAGCTGTTGATGTTGTTAAGGCAGATGATTTAGCTACTATTGTTTACACCTCTGGCTCGACTGGTAGACCTAAAGGCGCAATGCTTTCAAATCGTAATTTTACGCATATTGTTTTTGCTGGTTACGATGTTCTTAACGATATGTTATGCAAACCAAATCGTTTGCTTTTATTCCTTCCATTGGCGCATTGTTTTGCTCGGTACATTCAATATGTTGCTATTGGTGCTCACGGTGTTATTGGATATGTGCCTAATGCTAAGCATCTTTTGGCTGATTTGCGTAGTTTTAAGCCTACGTATTTACTTGGCGTGCCTAGAGTTTTTGAAAAAGTTTATAATGCTGCGTCACAAAAAGCTGGTGCTGGCATAAAGGGTCGTATCTTTGCTAAAGCTGTAAAGCATTTCATTCAATGGTCTCGCGACAATGTTGAAGGTAAAACTCATTCTCTTGCTGCACGCATGAATCATGCGATGTACATGAAAACAGTTGGTTCTTCTATTCGTTCAGCTTTAGGTCCTAATCTTTCATGGTTAGCTTGCGGTGGAGCTCCAATGGATGCTGATTTGGCTCATTTCTTTAATGGTCTTGATGGTATTACTTTTATTCAAGGGTATGGAATGACTGAAACTGCCGCTCCTTGTGTAGTTAATTTTGAGCATGCAAATCAAGTTGGATCTGTAGGTCGACCTGGTCCTGGTATAGCTATCCGTCTTGCTGACGACGATGAAGTGCTTATTAAAGGTCCTAACGTATTTATGGGATATTTCAATAAGCCTGAGCTTACTGCAGAAGTTATTGACGAAGATGGATGGTTGCATTCAGGCGATCTTGGCTCAATAGATGATGAAGGATTCTTGTCTATTACTGGTCGCAAAAAAGATATTATTATTACTGCCGGTGGCAAGAATATAAGTCCTGCTCCTATGGAAGGTATTATTGCTCAATGCCCATTAGTTTCTCATGCTGTAGTAGTGGGCGATGGTAAGCCATTTGTTTCTGCTTTAATTGAGCTTGATCCAGATATGGTTCGTTCTTGGCTAAAGAATAAGGGTATGGATGTTAACCTTACTATGAGTGAGATTGCTACTAACGAAGCAGTGCGTTCAGTAATTCAGCAATTTATTGACCAAGCTAATAGTACTGTTTCTCGCGCTGAGTCTGTTCGTAAGTTTGTTATTTTGCAAGATGAATTTACTCAAGATGCTGGAACCTTGACTCCAAGTATGAAGATTGTTCGTCCGAAGATTCTTGCTCGCTATGCTGATATTATCGAAACGCAATTGTATGCTCCAAAGCCTAATACTCGTCCTTTGCCAGCAACTGTAAAGATTCTCGATAAAACTACTGAGACTGTTAAGCAAGCACAGGAGACTGTTAAGCAAGCACAGGAAGCTGTAACTCCTCGAGTACGTCAAGCTATCGATCAAGCTGCGAATCATTTGAAGCGTTTTGGTGAAGAATCTTCATCAGATTCCTCTTCGACATCGCATAGTGATCATAATGAACATGTCGAGTAAAAAGCTTACATATTTGTAGTTGTTTTTTCGTTATTCCTACTTACATAAAAGAAAGAGTAATCGAGTGTCTATTAGAAAAATTCGTATTGTTCCGGATCCCGTATTGCGAACTCCTTGTGATGAGATTCGTGAAATTACGCCAGCTGTGAAACATTTAGTTGATGATTTATTGGAAACGGTAAATGATCCAGGTAGAGCTGGATTGTCTGCTAATCAGATTGGTGTAAGTTTTAGAGCTTTTTCTTACAATATAAATGGTCGAATTGGCTATATTCTAAATCCAGTAATTGAAGAGCTAAAAGGTGAACAGTACGACGACGAGGGTTGCCTTTCTGTTCCGGGATTATGGTACAAAACTAGGCGTGCAAATTATGCTAGAGCTCGTGGAATTGATTTAGATGGTAAGACTGTAGTGCTTGAAGGTGAAGGTCTTATGGCTAGAATGATTCAGCATGAGTGTGATCATTTAGATGGTCATATTTATTTGGATAGGCTTGAAAAGGATGTGCGCCGTCAAGCGTTGCGTGAGTTGCGCAATAATATGCGTAGCTAAGTTTTAGTTTTTATGCGTTATGTGTAAATAATTTTTTAAAAGTTATCGGCATTTTTGTTGCTTTTATAGCTACAAGGATGCCGATTTTTGGTATTGAGTATCTGATATAATCACTCTCTGCGTGTCCATTTTGAGCATGAGTATTGCCGCGTTATATGATTGCTCGCTTTTTATTGTCTACACGGATTCGCAAATACGCGCCATGTACGCGTCCGTTCGTGTCGGTCGGCTTGGATTTAGGCATGTGTCAGCCAAGTTGCATGCGAACAGACATGGCCAGGAAATAACCGACAAGAAAGGTATATAGATATGGCACAGATTACCATGAGCGAAATGCTGAAGGCTGGTTTGCACTTCGGTCATCAGACTCGTCGCTGGAACCCAAAGATGAAGCAGTTCATTCTTACCCAGCGCAATGGTATTCATATCATCAATTTGTTCAAGTCTCTCGACATGATCGACAAGGCTTATGACTTCATCAAGCAGACTGTTGCTCACAACGGCACTGTTCTCTTCGTGGGCACTAAGAAGCAGGCTCAGGAAGCTGTACAGAATCAGGCAACTCGCGTAAACATGCCTTATGTTTGCGAGCGTTGGCTTGGCGGTATGTTGACCAATTTCCAGACTGTTTCTACTCGCGTAAAGCGCTTGAAGGAACTTGAGGAAATGGACTTCAGCGATGTTCGTGGATCCGGCTTGACTAAGAAGGAACTTTTGCTTCTCGAGCGCGAGAAGGACAAGCTTTCCAAGCAGCTCGGTGGTATTCGCAACATGAACCGCACTCCATCCGCCATGTTCGTTGTTGATATTAACAAGGAAGCTTTGGCTGTTGAAGAAGCCCATAAGCTCGGTATTCCAGTTGTGGCAATTGTTGATACCAACACTGATCCTGAGGCTGTTGAGTATCCAATTCCTGCTAACGACGATGCTATTCGTGGCATTGAGTTATTGACCAGCTTGATGGCTGATGCTGTAGCTGAAGGCTTGCTTGAGCATGCCGGTAAGGGCGCTAAGTCTGAAGGTAATGATGCTCAGCCAATGGCAGCTTGGGAGAAGGAATTGCTCACCAAGGAAGGCGAAGCTGAAGCTAAGCCTGCCAAGGAAGAAAATACTGAGGCAAACGCCTGATAAGCTAATTTGCAACCAGATTCTTATCTAGAAGCTGCAAAATCCAATTGATTTTGCTTTTTGCAGCTTTTAAGAATCATATTGATACGAGGAGAACAAAATGGCAGCAATTACTGCAGCGTTGATTAAGCAGGTGCGTGAAGAAACCGGCGCCGGCATGATGGACGTTAAAAAGGCTCTTACTGAAGCTGAAGGCGACGTTGCCCGCGCTAAGGAAATCATCCGCGCTAAGGGTATTCAGGCAGCTGGTAAGCGTGAAGGTCGTAAGGCTCAGGAAGGTACCATCGCTTCTAAGGTTGTTAAGTCTGCTGAAGGCGAAACTGGTTACGCAGTTGAGTTGAATTCTGAAACTGACTTTGTGGCAAAGACACCAAAGTTTGTGGAATTCTCAAACACTGTTCTTGACCATGCTGTTGAAGCTAATGCTTCTACTGCTGAAGAAGTACTTGCAGCACCAGCTGATGGCGCAACTGTTAAGGAATCTGTTGAAGAAGCAGCAGCTTTGTTTAGCGAGCACGTCAAGGTTGGTCAGGTTGCTAAGGTAAGCGGTCCACACGTTGAGATTTATGCTCACAAGAAGTCTGTGGAATTGCCTCCAAGCATCGTTTCCATGATTGCTACTGACGAGGCTGGTGCAAAGGTTGCTCACGAAGCTGCTTTGCAGATTTCCGCTATGGGTGCGCAGTGGCTTCGCCGCGAAGATGTTCCAGAAGAAGTTTTGGAATCTGAGCGTCGCGTTGCAACCGAGAAGTCCTTGGCTGAAGGCAAGCCAGAGAAGATTGTTCCAAAGATTGTTGAAGGACGTATGAACGCTTTCTTCAAGGAAACTGTACTTCTCGAGCAGGCATACGTTAAGGATCCATCCAAGAGCGTTGGTGACTTGTTCAAGGAAGTTGGCGGCACCGCTCTTGCCTTTGCTCGCGTTGAGGTTGGCAAAGGTGCTGCTGAATAAGCACTAATTATATAAGAATTTATTTTTGTTCTTGTATATAGGGTTGCGTGCACAAGTTGTGCGCAACCCATTTTTTATATTCATTTTCCAGCTTAACGTGCGTTTTGAGTGTCGTTATTGATAGATAAACTGACAAAGATATACCTCATTCGCCGTTATGACTGGAGGAATCTGTATGGCTATTGCACAAACGGATGAAGGAAAGTCCCGTAGGGTTTTATTAAAGCTTTCTGGAGAAGCATTCGGTGGTGGCGCTGTTGGTATTGATACTAATGTTATTCGTAGGATTGCTGGCGAAATAGTAGCTGCAGTGAATCAAGGCGTTCAGGTTGCTATTGTTGTCGGCGGCGGTAACTTCTTTAGGGGAGCAGAACTGCAGCAAGCAGGTATTGATCGTAGCCGTGGCGATTATATGGGTATGTTGGGCACTGTAATGAACTGCTTGGCTCTTCAGGATTTTCTTGAGCAAGCGGGGCAAGCAACTCGCGTACAAACTGCTATTACAATGGGTCAGGTTGCAGAACCTTATATTCCGTTGAAAGCAATTCGTCACCTTGAAAAGGGTCGTGTGGTTATTTTTGGTGCTGGTGCCGGAATGCCATATTTTTCTACTGATACTGTTTCTATTCAACGTTCATTGGAAATTCATTGCGATGAAGTTCTTATGGGCAAGAATGGTGTGGATGGCGTATATAGTGCTGATCCTCGTAAAGATTCTACTGCTCGTAAGTTCCTAACATTAAACTACAATCGCGCTATCGTTGATGGTTTAGCTGTTATGGATGCGTCTGCGCTTTCTATGGCTCGCGATAATAATCAAAAAATTCGTGTGTTTGGTCTTGAGGGCGAAGGTAACGTAACTAGTGCTCTTGTTGGAGAATCTATTGGCACATTAGTGTCTAATGCAGAGCCAACATTTGCTTAAATATTATAAAGGAGAACACATGTCAGCAATAATTGATCAAGCCCGTGAACAGATGAATAAGTCTGTTGAAGCTACTAAAGAGAATTTTATGGGTATTCGCACCGGTCGTGCTAATCCTGCTTTGCTAAACGGAATTATGGTTGATTATTATGGTGCTCCAACTCCAATTAAAGCTGTTGCATCTATTGGTGTTCCAGAGCCTAGAACTCTTTCAGTTACGCCTTTTGACGCTTCTCAAGCGAATGCTGTTGAAAAGGCTATTCGCGATTCTGATTTAGGTGTAAGCCCTAATCGTGATGGCAATGTTATTCGTGTTACTATGCCAGAGCTCACGGAAGAGCGTCGCAAGGAATACGTCAAGCTTGCTAAGAATAAAGCAGAAGAAGGCAAAGTTGCAGTTCGCAATATTCGTCGCAAAGCTAAGGAATCTATTGACAAGTCTGTTAAAGATGGTGAACTTGGCGAAGATGAAGGCGATCGTTTACAAAAAGAGCTTGATAAAGTAACTAAGCAAGTTACTGATTCTTTAGACGTTTTGCTTGAAGGTAAGCAAAAAGAAATTATGGAAGTCTGAGATTTTTGTAGTTTCAAACTGAATGGGTGCCGTATGAGTCAAATAAAACAGCATAATTTTGCCAATGAAGTCAGTAAAGCAAATGCTGAAAAAGCTGCATTAGAAGTAGGATTGTCTTCTGACAAAGCAGATACTGCTACACATGGCACCCATGAAACTTTAAGTGATATTAATCGTCGCACGGGCAGGAATATGCCTCAAGCAATTGCTACTGCCGCAATACTAGTTGTAGCAATTGTTTCTTGCTTAATTATTAGCATTGATGTCTTTATAGTGCTTATGGCCATTTTTATGGTTCTGGCATTGTGGGAATTACATGTTGATTTTGCAACTCTCGGTTTGCGTATTCCTTTCGTAACGTTATCAATATGTTCGCTTGTAACTATTTTTTCAACATACTATGCAAAATGGCATGCTGTTGCTATGGCTAGTGGAATTACTGCATCTTTGCTTCTTACAGTAATTTGTGCGACTCTTAGCAGTACTATTTCAGATAGAACGATGCAAGCTGTAGAAAAAAAGCTCGATGGTTCTAACCGCTCATCATACGAACATACTTTATTTACGAATACGTCTGTTTCGCTATTCGTGGTGTTGTACATTCCACTTTTAGCTTCTTGCATTGTATTAGCTCTTACAAATACAAAATACGCAGTTGCTCACGCTATGCTTTTGGTATTTTTACCTGCATTAAGTGACACTGGCGGATTATTTGCTGGTGCATGGTTGGGCAAACATAAGCTTTCTCCGCGAATCTCTCCTAAGAAGTCTGTAGAAGGCTTAATAGGCTCAATGCTTTTTGCAATTATAGGAGCATATGCAATTATTGCAGGTTTTTATGGTTCCTCTTGGTTCAATTTCTGGTGGATGCCATTAGTCATGGGTATTTCTTCTGGAATCATTGGCACATTCGGTGACTTGTGTGCTTCTATGCTTAAAAGAGATATTGGTATTAAAGACATGGGGCATTTGCTAAAAGGTCATGGTGGTGTTCTTGACCGAGTAGATTCTATTTTGCTGTGCGGTCCTGTGCTGCTTGTGCTTTTGCAACTTGCTCATTTCTGAATTTATCTGTCGCAATCGTGGGCTTAGACTAATATCGACGCCATGACAGTCTGTTTTATCCCGTCGCCAAGTATTTCGCAATTTTCTCTTGGCTTTGTAAACATAAAGTTTTACGCTCTTAGTATTCTTGCCGGTATTTTGGTTGCAATGTGGATTACTACGCGTCGATGGAAGCGTCTTGGAGGAGATTTTAACCAGATACTTGATCTTGTTTTAGTCAGTCTTCCTGCTGGAATAATTGGCGCGCGTTTGTATCACGTTATTACAACTCCAGAAAAGTTTTTTGGCTCTAATGGTGATTTTTTAGAAATTTTTAGAATTTGGAATGGTGGTCTAGGAATTTGGGGCGGCATATTCTTAGGCGCATTGGCTGCTTGTGTGTTATGCAAGTATCGTAAATATCCTATTGGATTACTAGCTGATTGTGCAGCTCCTGCAGTGCTTATTGCTCAAGGTATAGGAAGATTGGGGAATTGGTTTAATCAAGAACTTTACGGAGCTCCTACTAACTTGCCATGGGGTTTGAAGTTAAATTATGATACCACACAAGCAATAGGTCATAGTGAAAGATGTTATGATGGGTTAACGTGCCCAGAAGGCACATTATTTCATCCAACATTTTTGTACGAGATGATTTGGAATTTCATCGGTGCTGCATTGCTTATTTATTTTGGCAAAGTTATAGCTAAGAAGTTAAAAGCCGGTTCCGTATTCGCACTTTATGTTATGTGGTACACAATCGGACGAGTATGGATTGAGGCATTGCGAATTGATTTTTCACATGTTTTCTTAGGTGTTCGCATTAATGTTTGGGTTTCTATTATCGTATTTATTTGTGCAACTATTGTTTTTGCTTTGCTGCAAAAGAGTGCTAGTACTCGTGATTCTCTTGTTGAACGACTTATAGATATAACTTCAGACGAAAGAGAACGTGAGTCTCAGAATACTTCTAGTAAATAAGATTCAAGTATTTGAAAAAGCAATTTTAAAAATTTTGTTTTTATAAAACTAGTCGCTTGCATTTTCTAGAATAGTACACATGAATATACAAATAGCACCTAGCATTCTTTCCGCAGATTTTTGCAATCTTGAGCGTGACCTTGATGCAATATCTAATGCGGATCTTGTTCATGTCGATGTAATGGATCATCACTTTGTACCTAACTTGACTTTAGGTGAACCAATTGTTAAGCGAATTTGTGAGGTTACTAAACTTCCAGTTGACGTACATTTGATGATTGAGGATCCAGATCGTTGGGCTCCAGAATACGCTAAGCTTGGAGCTGCTTCTGTGAGTTTCCATATGGGTGCTACTCATGCTCCAGTGAGATTAGCTCGTCAGCTTCGCGATATGGGTTGTAAAGCTTGCTTTGCTGTGCGCCCTGCGGAACCAGTTGAACCTATTTTCGATATTCTTGATGAATTCGATATGGTTCTTATTATGACTGTTGAGCCTGGTTTCGGTGGACAGAAGTTCTTAGCTAATCAAATGAATAAGGTTCGCCGTTTACGCGACGAAATTACTCGTCGTGGTCTTAATACTCATATTCAGGTTGATGGAGGAGTTAGCCCTTCGACTGCAGCAATAGTTGCTGAAGCTGGTGCTGATGTGCTTGTTGCAGGTTCTGCAGTTTATGGAGCAGAAAGTCCTAGAGAAGCGATTGAAGCTATTCGTAATACTGCAAAGGCTGCTTGGCGCGAATAAATATTAGATGTATGTTGGGGACATGAAATATGTCCCCAACATGTTAAGTATTGCACAACAAGCGAGTTTTTTTGATGCGAATATATGCTGATTAATTGAGTGATTTCGTATGAGGAAGATATTATGACTAAGTTCGTTATTAATCAGGAATATAGTCCTGAAGCAATGAATCGAGTTTTGACAATACCTAATCTAATCAGTTTTTTGCGCATATGTTCAATTCCTTATATTGCTTGGCTTATTACACAGCATCAGATGACTTTTGCTCTTATTGTTTTAGCAATATCTGCGTTTTCTGATTGTCTTGATGGTTATATTGCTCGTACTTTGAATCAAGTTAGTAAGTTGGGTCAAATCCTTGATCCTATAGCTGATCGTCTATTGATTTTTTGCAGTACGTTAGCTTTAGCTGTTGCAATGATTATCCCTTGGTGGGCACTTTTATTAGTAGTATTGCGTGATGCTATTATGGCTGTACTTGTAATAGTACTTGCGCAAAGAGATTATGGTCCTTTGCCTGTTAACTTCGTAGGTAAAGCTGGTACAGCGCTTCTTATGCTTTCAATCGTTTCTTTAATGATTGTTTATGCTGTAGCTACTGAGTCTATGTTCCTGCTTTATGCTGCTGCACTTGCATGTGGAGTGTGGGGTATTGCTCTATATTGGTATGCTGGCTTGCTTTACTATATGCAAGCTTATTTGTTACTTGCTAAGTCAAGAAAAAACTAAATAAGGCGTGTACGCACATATGACTAAGCAAGATGAATTTGTTAGTTTAAAAGATAGTATCAAAGATTTAGATGTAAAACATACGTCTCATAAAAGCACTATGCCAATGTCTTTTGCTGCTCCTGATGGAATGTTGTTAACTAGACGTAGAGCATTATTCTCGCACTCATTTACTGGTATTTCAACGCATCATGTTGTAATGTCTCCCAGTGGTTTTGCTCACAATCATGATCGTAGACGTTATATTGACGATTATGCTTTGCGTCTTATTGATGATTTAACTAATCGTCCGGTTGATCCAATGTTTATGGATGCAAGATTAAGTAAACAACCTGTTAAACCGTTTAATCTGTGGTTCACTAGAGCTATAGTATTTTTATTGTGTGTTTCTATCGGTACTGTTGGGAGTCAGTTTGTTCGTAAGTTACACACTGATCCTAGAAAAGCAATACGTTCTTCATTAGCTAATGAGTTGTCAGGTTATACGTCTCGTTTCGATAAGCTTGTAGAAGAAGTAACGTTATTGAGAAATAACGTAGATCATGAGTCGCAAAAAATTACTACGCCTGAAGAGGATGAAGTTAGTAAATCAGATGATATGGTTAATGGCACTCATGCTGTAGAAGGTTCTGGGATTACTGTAACTATTGCTAATCCTATTTCTGCTTCGAGCGATGTGAATAGCGGTTCTTTGCCTCGCGAGAGTAATGGCGCAAGAATGCGATTAGTTACAGATCGCGATATTCAACAATTTGTATCATTATTGTGGAAAGCAGGCGCTGAAGCTATTTCTGTTAATGGGCATAGACTTGGAGCACAAACTTCTATTCGTGTTGCTGGTCAAACTATTCTTATTGGAGTTAATCAAACTCAAAGTCCATATGTTATTGAAGTTATTGGCGATTCTGATGATTTAATTAAACAGTGTAATGATATGAAACGCATGAAATGGTACGCATCTTTAGCTAATGCAGGCATTAATCCACAGGTTTCACCTTCGAGAGTTATACGACTCAGCGCAGCAAACACAGGCGATATCAGTTTTGCCAACGAGAGAATTAGGAGATAAGCATGGCAGCGATTTTTGGATTAATTTTGGGAGTATTAATTGGAGTTGTTGTTCATCCAGATATTCCTATTGTCATTCAGCCTTATTTACCTATTATGGTCGTTGCAGCACTAGATGCGTTGCTTGGTGCCGCACGTGCATATTTTGAGAGAAACTTTTCGGATAAAGTTTTTGTTATTTCATTCTTCTCAAACGTTATAGCAGCTACGTTGCTTGTTTTACTTGGAAATCAGCTTGGTGTAGGTGCACAATTACAAACTGCAGTTATCGTTGTTTTAGGAATTCGTATTTTCTCTAACGTTTCTGCAATTCGTCGTTTCATCTTCAGGAGTTAGCATATGGTTTCAATGTTTTCTCATTCTCCACAAGGTGATGATATTCTTCATAAAATGCGTCGTCAAAAAGCGCATGATCGTGAAAGTGATGAAACTCAAACTGGATCTTTCCCAGCAGTTCATCGTAAAGTAAAATCTTCACTAAGTGGTCATGTGACGCGGGCGCGTATATTTACGGGCTTTTTAATGATGTTGCTCTGCGCTTTATTAGGTTTTGCGTACATGATTCAAGTTAATCGTAGTAACTCACTTTTGTATGAAACAATGAGCGAAGAGGAGTTGACACGTCTTATTACAGAAACTCATTCTCAAATTCAGAGTTTGGAAAGCCGAAAAAGTGAATTAACAGGTCAGCTTAATTCGTTGCGCGAAGCAGTAGATAAACAAGATGAAGCTCGTCGTATTGCTCAGCAGAATGCTCAAGCAAATGGTCTTATTTCTGGACGTCTGCCGGCAGTAGGTAAAGGTATTGTAGTTCACATTACTGCAGGTGAAAAAGAGAATATTGATGCTGCTACGATGTTTCAGCTAATAGAGGAATTGCGAAATGCTGGCGTAGAAGTTATGTCTATTAACGATGTGAGAATAGTTACTTCAAGCTATATTTCACAAACTAAGCATGGTCTTATATGTGACAATATTATGATTGATCCTCCTTATATTGTGAAAGCAATTGGTGACCCTCAGAATTTGCAAAATGCTGTTAATATTGCAGGCGGTGTTGGGTCGCGTTTAAAAATTAAATTTGGTTCTTCTGTAATGGTTTCAGTGCCTGATGAGGTAGAAATTACTTCGACACGCGAACCAAAACAGTACGAATATGCAAAACCAGTCGAGTAACAAGGTAGAATAGCAAGTATGACTGAACCGATTCCTACAGCTGGCGAAACCACTATTATTGGTATGCCAGCTATTCATATTCCAATGAATACAACTTCAGATCGTCCTATGCAGCAGGATGATTTTGATACTATAGCGAAACTACGTCCTGGTACTGCGTTGTTGATTTCAACTAGGGGAGCAGTGTCTGGTTCTCGCTATCTTCTCGATGAAGACTTAGTAACAGTTGGGCGCGATTCGCATGCTGATATTTTGTTAGATGATTCTACTGTTTCGCGTGCTCATGCAGTGTTTAAGCGCCATAATGGCGTGTTTAGCATTTCAGATTCTGGAAGTCTAAATGGTACGTATGTAAATCGTGAACGTGTTGATGAATCAGTGCTGCATAATGGCGATGAAATTATGATTGGCAAATTCAGACTGGTATTTTTCGCACATGACGCAGTCACAGTCCGATAATGTGATTAACGCAGTACAGGGGGAGCTTTTTAATTTTTCTCTGTCTGCTGATCACGCTTCAGGATACCGTGGTAGTGTCGCTATGAAGGTTGCCGGTATTACTTACCGGCAACTCGATTATTGGGCTCGTAAAAGCATTATAGAGCCTTCAATTCATGCATCTAGTGGTTCTGGTTCTCGTCGTTTGTATTCTTTTAAGGATATTGCGATTATGGCTGTAGCTAAAAGGCTGCTTGATGCTGGCGTTAATTTAGTTAATGTTACTACGGCTATTATTTTTCTTAATCGATACTCAGAAGAGCGTTTGAGAAATATGACTATTATTTGTGATGGTCAATCTGTTCAAGAGTGCGATGAGAATCAAGATAATATGCGTAGTATGCTTGCTTCTGGTTTAGCAGTATTTGCTATTGCTGTTGGCCGCATTGTTTCTAGAGTTGAAGAGGACTTATCTTCTGAAAATTCTGTTGATGCTACGCAAGTTGAAGAAAAAAGTAGTAAGTCTACTCGCAAATCTTATTCAAAACCTACTTCTCATACATCTTCAAACTCATGGAGTCTTGTTCAGGAAACGTGGGGATAATGGCATGTTTGTAGTTGTTATTATCGCTGTTATTTGCTGGTTTGCTTCAGTATCATTGTTTTTCTATAGTTTATTTGCTTGCGTGCGTTTTTTAGTAAAATTTCGAAAAAATGCTTATTTGAAGGCAAATAGTATTAGCAATAGTAATAAGAGAAATTCTATTGGTTTAATGCCTTGGAGTATTGTTATTACGCATTGTTGTGGGCTTCCTTGCGCAATGCTTGCGTACATGCTTTTGCATATTGTTCGCGATTTTGGATTTGTTCGCGATGATTATTGGTTATTAATGAGATCAACGCTGATTGCGTCATATGTGATTATTATCGCGCTTATTTTTGTCAATATTTTTGCAATGCTATTTTGTGCGTACCGAAGCTGCAAGTCTTAGATTATTTAGTAAGAAGTATCAATAGGGATATTATTTGATAGTAGTTGAGATTTTGTTGGTTGTGTTTGATTGTTTATCTCTAATTTGACATAACGTACATTATCGGATAAATATCAAGTAAATCTAGTCAAATAATAAGCTCAACCGACAGAAACTGTGCATGTATGTAAAGAAAAAGCCGTTTTCCCGCCAAAAAACGACCGAAACTTTACGAGGGTGTAAAGAAAAAGCCGTTACGACAAAAATTCTGATTAGATTAAGCGAAATATTCGCAAATTGCAGTGCTTAATTCGCTTACGCTACCAATAATTCTGTAAGATCCGTGTGCTTCAAGCTCGCCAGGCTCAGCATAGCCCCAAGCGCATCCCAAGCAATCCAAGCCGCAATCTTTTGCTCCGTCGGCATCAGTCCAGCGGTCTCCAACCATCAAAGCTCTGTCGCCTTTTTCTGGATTGTAATCAATCTCATCAAAAACATAACGAATAACTTGAGTTTTGCTAATGCGCGACATATCTTTGCTAGCGCCATAAATTCCGTCAAGATACTTCGTTAAACCAAAATAATCGCAAATAGGCTTTACTTGATATTCTGGCTTGCAAGATGCGGTTGCTAAATAATATCCAGCTTCACGAAGTTTTGTGAGTTGCTCAAGTATTCCATCGTATACTTTGTTAAGTAGGCATCCTGGAATCTTTTTACCAGGATTATTTGGATCATCAAAAGTTGCTACTTCAGAATAATACTTGCGATACGTAGCAAGTCCCTTTGCTAGCAGCGATTCAGGCACATTATTGCGTTGAAGAGATTCTAAAATTGAAGGACCTATAAAACGATGCATTTCAGCATCGTCCGGAATAGACTGTTTCAATTCTTTCAATGCAAGCTTTGCGCAAGTAATAATACCAGCATCTGACTTTGTTAATGTGCCATCAAGATCAAGCAGAATAATGCGACGACTAGTGCATCCTGAAGTCACCGAGAATTCACTCATAGTCAGGAATCCAGCCCTCATGATGCATTTTTAGACGTTTGTCTAGTAAAGTTTTTAATTCTTCTTCACTACGACGTTCAAGCAGCATATCCCAATGCGTTCTAGAAGGCTTGTTGAAATCATCATCTGGACGATCATCGTCGCCTTCGCGATGTGCAATCGTGCCGCAGCGGCATTCCCACTCTTCAGGAATTTCTGCGCCTTGAGCAAAAGGAAGAATCGTGCGATGTCCCTTTGGGCACACATACACAACATCATTTCGTGCCGCGAAATCTACATTATCGTCAGATTCTAATGATTTCGCACCAATGCTCATACCGCGTAAACTGCGTTCTGCCATAGTATCTCCTTGTGTAGTACTTTATAAAATTACCGAATTGCACGGACTATATATATAAAAACGATTTATATATACAAAATACATGCGTTTTATTTGTATATGCTCATACTTATACATCTGAGTATGCAACAACTCCACGGTTTAATAGTTTTGCAGCTTCATAAGCGCACGAAGAAAGATTTTTATCTACGCCATCTATAGATTGTAAATATTCTCCTGCTGCGAAAAGTTGAGTAAGTAAATCAATAAGACGTTTAGCTTGACGCACGAAATCTCCTCCAGTGCTGTCGGTATTGCGCAAAATTTCAGCTAGATCAGCACCATTAGCCCAATCATACATAATATCTACAGCACCAAATTCAAGCGGTCTTAACGCTGGCAAATGAGCGTCTGCGCATAATGCGCTAGTACGCATAAATAATTCTTTCATTCGCAATACTGTATTAAATATCGCGCCATCCTTGCCGCCTGGATATCGTCTAGGTTCTCCCCCTGCAGGTCCTCTAGATTCATAAACTAATGCAGACAAGCACGATAATAATTCAAGCGGTGAAAGATTATTAAAAATTCCTTCGCAAATAGCTTCAGCAAATACAATGTCTAGTTCGTTATACAACCTTCTTAACAATTGACCGCGCTCAGTAAGGTGCAAAATTTGGTTTTGTGAAGAATCTTCAGATTGTAAATAATCCAAACTGTACAATACGTCACAAATATGGTCAAAAGTTCTAGCAACAGAACCAGTACGAGATTCGTAGCGTTCACGTACTTGATCAAGTTCCTTATGTTCTCTAATCCAATGGTAGCCCCAACGCAAATGTTGTTGAATATCTGCACAACCTGCACACGGATGCGTTTGCTCAGCTTCTCTAAGATTTGCAATAACATCATCCAGCGCTTTAAACGCTGCTGTGCGTTCTGCATCTGTGTGGAATAAAGTATGTTTCAGTTTACGGCGTTGATCGTGTTGAGCTTCTTTAAGCTTCATACGTAATTGTAAGAATTCAGCAAAATCCCCATGTTCGCAGTGGAATGCTTCTTCATAGCCTTTAAGAGCTGTTTCAAGTTCGTTCATGCGATTATGTAAACGTTCAGCAGAAGCATTAGCTTCCCATTGAGCAAAAGAACGATCTAGTGTTGTTCGAGCAGTATCTGCATCGCTTGAGTTCAGCAAATTAACTGCCATATTAAACGTAGGAACGAAGCTGGAATGTAGTGGGTATACGCGTTTACTAGAAAGCGCTGCAGCCTGTTGAGGAACAAAATCAGCATGATCTACAAGAATTGCGTAACCAATATCGTCAATTCCACGTCTTCCAGCACGACCTGTAAGTTGCGTAAATTCTCCAGGTGTAAGAGGTACATGCCCAGTACCGTCAAATTTTACTAGCTTTTCTACAACAACGCTTCGAGCTGGCATATTTAAGCCTAAAGCAAGTGTTTCTGTTGCAAAAACAACTTTAATAAGTCCGCGTTCAAATAGCGTTTCAACAATGTGACGGAATAACGCAATCATACCTGCATGATGTGCTGCAAATCCTTGTTCGAGAGCAAAACGAAAACGCTCAAAGCTTAAAGCGTGTAAATCTTCTTTAGAAAGTTGATTTGCAACCATACTGTCAACAATTTTACGGATTTCGTACATTTCTTCATCAGATGTAAGTATTAATCCTGCGTTTAAACATTGTTGAACAGCTTGATCGCAACCGGAACGAGAGAATATAAAATAAATTCCTGGCAGCATTCCTAGGTAATCTAATTCGTCAATAACAGCCCAGCGACGAGGAGTATGTCGTTTCGCGCATTTATCTAACTGTGCAACTCCCCCGTTAGCACTGTGCTTCTTACCTTTTCTGTAACGGTATTTGCTATCGCTGTAAGATTCTTTACGGCGACGAGCGCGGTACTCAAATTCATTAAGTTTCCTAGTCAATGCAGGGTTAACGCGCTTAGTTACGTTTCCATTATTGTCATGGTCGTACAAATCGAGTAACTCAGGCTCAGTTGCAGAATCCTCTTGAATAACAACATGTCTTTCTAAAGGCACAGGTCTGTGTTCGTCGACAACCAAATGAGTTTCTCCACGCACTGATTCTAGCCATGCAGAAAAATCTTCAACATTTGAAACAGTTGCAGACAACCCAATAATTTTCACCGATTTTGGAAGGTGAATAATAACTTCTTCCCACACAGCTCCGCGGAATTTATCTGCAAGATAATGAATTTCGTCAAGAACGACAAACCCTAAAGATTGCAACGTAATCGAATGCTCGTAAAGCATATTTCTTAAAACTTCAGTAGTCATTACAACAATGTCTGCTTCAGGATTTACAGAAGTATCGCCAGTTAATAACCCTACTCTGTCTGAGCCGTACTGTTCGCAGAAATCGTGATATTTTTGATTACTTAAAGCTTTAATAGGCGTTGTGTAAAAAGCTTTTACATTACGATTTTGCGCAAGAAATACAGCAAAATCCGCAACAACAGTTTTACCAGCTCCAGTAGGAGCAGCAACTAAAACATTATTGCCATTTTCTAGTGCATCAATAGCTTCAAGTTGAAAATCATCAAGTTCAAAAGACAAAGAACGCTCAAATTTAGATGCCATTGAACGCTCGTGCTTCATTGTATTTTTAAAAGCTGCGAAACGTTGTGAAGGAGATAATACTACATCATTCTCATTGCAGTCAGTTGGATTGCTTGATTTATTTTTGCAGTCTTTTTTATGTGATAAATGAGACATAAAAAGTATTAGTCGCTTTCTTATATGCTATAGCTGAATGTCTTCTTCGCGAAGAGATTTTTTATCCCAATGCTGCCATATTTTACGGTGATTTTCGCGAATTTTTTGATGACGCTCAATAACTTTTGCGTGCGTTCGCTCATATCGATTCGTTGCATCTTTAATAGGAAGTGTAAATAATGGATCTCGAGGATTTTCATTATCTTCTTTATTTGGTTCATGCAAACGTTCAAATCTAGAAGAAACGTCTTCGGAAATGCCAAAGCAGACCCTAGCTATTTTTATTGCGCTTAAAACGACAATAGCAACTCCTAGCGCTACCATGAGCAGCATAAAAACTGTTATGAGTAGCCAAATCCACCAAGGCATTGTTATTCCTCTGTATTCGCATTATCAGCGTGATTAACGCTTAATTCACGTTGAGCGCGAGCAATAATCATACTGCGCAATGTTTCAGGAGCAACAGCTGTAATATGACGTGCGTGAGCAATGCAAAAAGCAACGAACCATGAATCAGAAGAAACAGTAAGATGGACTTTTACTCCGCTGCCACAAGTTTCCATAGTGGCTCCAGAAAGATTCTTCAAAAAGTTCAATTCTGTTTCATCGGTAATAAAGCAAGTTTCAGTTCCGTTATCAAAGCACCATTTACGAAGTTCACTAACTGGCACATCTGGAATTTCAACTTGAGATACAGGCTCTACAACTTCTGCACGTTCAATACGTGCTACGCGAAGAACTTGCCAAATGCGAGGCAATCCATTCGCTTTATTAATTGTCGTATCTTTAGCAACAAATTCACGTTTATCTTCTGGTGTTTGCTGCTCTACATCAGTCCACACTGCAACATAGTAAACGCCTTCATCAACGTAAATCTTCGACGGTGCAACAATCTTGCGACGAATACGTCCTGCCCCGTCAGTGTATTCCATATCTAGCAAAGATCCAGAGTTAATAGCACTGCGAACAATAGAACAATTTCGAGGCTCAATTTCGTAACCTGTTAAACTCAGCCATGGAGTTTGACCAGGAAGAACATGACGGCGAAGACGTTTATACAAGGATTCAGCTTGTGTGCGCTGTTCAATAGGCAAAAGCAAGGAATGTGCCAAATAATTAGCAGACGCAGTAAGCATGCTCAAATATTGCTGCGAAATTCCAGCAAGTCTTTCCAATCCTAAAGAATTAGTAGCAGAAACAATTCCCTCGTTCTCAAGAAGAGTCCAATCTATATCAAAGAATTGGCTTCCGGCCATTTCCCCATCGTCAGAAACAGTAGTAAGAGTATTTATATCCTTGTGAAGAATTGTAACAAATCGACGAAGTTCATCATCGCTTTTTGGTCTACCAATAAAACGCTCAGCAAGCTCGTCTAATGGGAATTCCTCTCCAAGATGAGCAGACAAGAAAAGCATCAATCGAAGCCTACGATCTACTTCACTTCCAGTTTGGAATGAAGAGCCTTTTTTGGTATGCGATTTATCAGTGTCGCTATTTTGTTCTTCAATATTTTGCGCTTCTTGTATAGCATCTTCTTCATCTTTTTGCTCATTTTCGTCACATTGAGCAAAATTAACTGCTGCGTGCAAACGGCGATGGAAAGCATCAACTGCTTCTTGAGGGCTTACTACGCTAGATCCAGGATGTTCTAGCACAAACATCGCTAAGTCGTCAGCATCAGTATAAGCAACGTTTAAATGTTCACCATCGACATCCACAGTTGCGGCAAATCTGCGAGAATCAATAACTTTTACCAATGAATCAGGTAGCATTTGTGTTCCAAGACCAGGTGCGATTGAATCTAAGCCTAAGCCAGGAATAGGAGTTTGTGGAACTCTAGGAGCAGTGCGAGAAGTGCGCTGTTGCTCGTGTTGACCTGAATCAAGAGAAGAAATAGACATTGAACGAGCAAGATAATTTGCTGCAGCTAAAACTGGTAATTCAGATTGGTCGAAGCGTAAACGTACGCGAGGTTCATCGCCTAATTGCAAACGATAAGACGCAAAGTCTTGACCTTCGGACTTTGAAGAATATTCTGGCTGCCTAGATTCGATTGCAATACCCATAGCAGCAAGCTTTGCGCGATCTCGCTGGAATTGTTTTGCGAATGCTGCTTTAGCTGCTTGATCTGCAAGCTCACCGTACGAATCTGCATATGCCTTTACGCGCTGTGCAATTTGACGCGAAGTCAGCCATTGCGGGAATGCGGAAGACAATACAGCGAGTACATCTAACTCGTGTTTGCCCCATTTGTCGGAAAAACGTCGCCTTCCGTTGCTTCCTTCTACCATTAGTCCTCACGTATCATGTTTGTATCAATTTACTTATGCGCCTTGCATACAAGCGACTACGAAATGCAGCAAAACTTGTGTTGCAATACTGCGCACACCTTTTCTATTTTAATGGTGTTTTGCGGTACGTGTGGACATTTTTTAAAAAACTTCTAATAATTATGTATTTTTTATTCACACGAACATCAACAACGTTGAAAATACGCCATTTTTTCGCGACACGCCATATAACTTTTTTATAGATAATTTTATTTACTATCAATAAAAATCGCATATTTGCAAGAAATCTGCTTTAAACCCAAGAGTCTGGTTCAATTCCTTGCGGTCCCACGAATTCTCCGTTCGGCACATAACTTGGTTCTCCTGTATCTTCTAAAACAGCGTCAGCAAACATTGAAACTTGATTTCCAAATGTCCAATCCCCTCTAATAGTTACTGATTTTGCAGCAGCTAAAGCTGGAACAGAATATGGGAATCTTTCGTTGAAATCATTGATGTTTTTGTAATAACGTGGATCCAAATCAATATCAGGAAATATATAGTTACCATCTTCCATTTCATATGAATCAGTAAGATGGAATCTATCTGATCGCATAATAAATAAGTCATTGGTTGTTTTAACAGGCAAGAAACGCATGCGATCAACTTCTACGCAAATTGCGTCATCAAAAAGTGAAGCTATTGCGCCCATTGCTGTTTCTAATTGCACTACTGGTGTGCTGCTTTCGTCAGTTGGGTCAACAGTTTTGTGATTAAAAATAACAGGCAAAGGCAAAATTCCTTTGTGCTCTTTTAACTTTTTTTCTAGAGCATCTACACGAACCCAAATATTATTTGTGTTGAAGTATGGATGTTTTTTAATGCTTTGTGCGCTTCTACGATCCTCAGGATGAACCTGTGTCATTTCTCGTAGTATTAGTCTTCCTGTTTGCGCGTCCCTAACAATGTGACCGCCCTTACGATCTGCTTGCGTTCGCTTCGCAACCTCAATCATGATAGGTGCGCCAGTATTTTCAAAATGTTGAGCAAGAGTGCGCGACGGTCTAGCACCTAAATTGTCAGAATTTGAAATAAACAAATACTCAATTCCATTTTCTTTAAGAGTATGCAATAAATCAGATTCCCACAGAGTTGAAAAAATATCGCCGTGACCTGGAGGGCACCATTCAAGAGATCGATCTTCCTTGTGAGAAACCGGTTCTCCAGTTTCCTCTACTAATTTTGGTTCTTGATGTTGAATAATTTCTACAGGAATATTGTCTTGCACAAACTTGCGATTGCGTTTTAGTACTTGCAAAGTATCATGAGACGTGCGGAAAGAATTCATGAAAATAAGCGGAAGATTAACTCCTAATCGTTGACGAGCTGTAAGAACTTGTCCAATAATAATATCAATAAAGCGCATTTGGCGAGCTTTATGCCTACGAACTGGTAGTAAAGATTTTGCGCAAGACAAGCCCATAGATGTTCCCAAACCGCCATTTAATTTAATAAAAGCAGTTTTTGCGAATGCGTTAACAGCTTTGTCGTGATCAATAGTTTCGTAAATTTCGTGGAAAGTTGGAACGCTTTTAATAGGCTCAACCGTGTTCTCGCGAATAAACTCCGCAGGCTTATCCCCTGATTTATCTAAATTCCAAGCATTATATAAGTGTTTAAATTGTTCAATAGCAATTTCGCTCATGCCTTGTTCGCGCATCTTTGCAGCGGACAACTCAAACGCGTCATCCATGTAAAAGCCTCCTCGTATGCATGTGACCTTAATAGTTTAGCGATTTGTGCGTCGCTGCGCAAATATTGCTTTTAACGGTTATTTTGAAATACTATTATGATTCTACCAAAGTTAGAAATTGCAAGATAGAAAATAATAAGCGCAGCCAATAATAAATACTGACTGCGCTTATGAGAAATTTGCTACTAAACACCACTAAATATGAAATTTAGTTATTTTCTGCATTGTTGTCATCATTTTCTTCCGGTTCATCTCCAGTTTTTAGATGATGCTCGTCATAGCCTTGCAAGTAACGAGTGTGACGCCAATGGTGAATAGAAGCGTTTGTACCGCGATGATGTACGTGATACTTACGTGGAGTACCACCATAAGGAAGCTCTTTAACTTCGCTAGCAACTGCTATTTGGTTCACATTAGAAGGATCCATAATAGCAATTGGAGCAACAGGCTCTGGTTCTGTTGGAGCGGCAGTTCGATTCTTCAAGTGCGATGGCAACCATTGTGCAAACCAAGACAATGCCAAGCAAATAAGGAAATATATTACTGCTGCAACGCTTAATGTTTGCAAAATATTAAAGTACATTGATCCGAGTCGACGCGATTCCTGAAGCAAATCAGTGTACATAATAATTGAACCAAGTGCAGTATCCTTCAAAACAACTACAAGCTGAGTTACTGCTGCAGGCATCATAGCAATAATTGCTTGAGGCATTTCAATTTGTGTCAATGATTGGTATTCGCTCAATCCTAATGCAAGCGAAGCTTCTCTTTGACCGTTTGGCAAGTTGCCAACACCAGATCTAACAAGTTCTGCAACAACAGAACCGTTATACATAATCAGTGCCAAAACAACAGCCCAGTATGATGATTCTTTCATACCAGAAAGTGCGAATGCTCTCCACAAGAAAATCATAAGCATCAATACTGGTACTGCACGGCAAAATTCTACTACTATTGCGGAAATACTACGAATAATAAAATTAGGTAGTAAACGGCAAAGTCCGAAGAATAAGCCAAATACAATAGAACCAACTACTGCAAGTAACGATGCCTTTAGTGTCATCCATAATCCAGGAAGATAAAAATCAACCCAGGCTTCAGATTCGAGTGCAGGATTCCAAAGTGTCCAAGAAAGTTGGTTTTCTCCCTCTGGAGGATTGCTCAAACGAACGAGAATAGCAATAATGCAAATAACAAAAATGCAACCGGCAATAATATTAGCTATGCGAATTTTCTTAAGAGCTTTTGGACCTGGAGCATCAAATAATAATGATTGTTCACGTTGTTTAGCCATTGTTATCACCTTCTCACAGCAAGTTTATTTGACAAATAAGTAGTCAAAATGCCGATAGGAATGATGAGCATAATGTATCCGCAAGCGAAAATTAAGAAGATTGGAACAATCAAATCTGCATGTTTCTCAATCATTTCGCTCATCATTGTTGAAGTCTCTGTGGCAACTGATGCTGCAGCAGCAACTGTAGAATTCTTAAGCAAAGCAATAAAAGTATTACCTAATGGTGCTACTGAACCGCAGAAAGTTTGTGGAAGAATTACTTGTGTTGCAGATTGGAAGAAATTTAATCCAAGAGCGCGGCAAGCTTCTGCTTGGCCAACAGGCACTGTATTAAGACCAGATCTCAAAGATTCGCAAACAAATGCTGCAGTATAAAGCGATAATCCAGCAATTGCCAGCCAGAAGAAATTCACTTCAAAAATTGAGGAGAATCCTATCTTAAGCTGAGCGTAAACGCCTAAAACCATGAAAACCATAATGATGGTAAGTGGCATGTTTTTAAACAATTCAACATAAACTGTAGCAATCATACGTAATGATGAAACAGGGCAAATGCGCATAGTAACAAGAATTACGCCAATAATTGATGAAAAAAGTACACTCCATAAAGTTATTTCAATATTAACCAAGAATGCTCCTGGAATATTGTAGGAGGTAAATAGCTGCATAAAATCTTGCATATTACTTCTCTCCTTCTTGAGGAATTGGCGGATTATACTTTGCGTTTGGCTTAAAGCCAGTGCCTCGTAAATTGTCGTCTAGAGCTCTTTTCCATGATCCGTTACGAATCATGTCTTTTAAGGCTGTGTTAATTTTCTTAGCTAAGCCTGTATTTCCTTTTTTAATGCCAATTCCGTAATATTCTGCGGTAAATGGCTTGTTTACAAGCTTTAAACGACCTCGAGAAGCGGTTGCTAAACCAGCAAGAATAATGTCGTCGGTAGTTACAGCATCTACAATTCCTGAGAATAATGCAGTTGCACATTCTGCATAACCAGGCTGTTGCATAAGCTGTACCTTTGAAGAGTAACGCTCCTTAATAGCAATTGCAGATGTTGAGCCTGAAACTGAGCATAAACGCTTTCCGTCCAAATCATTTGGACCGCTTACTTTATGCTCATCTTTTCGAACTAGTAAATCCTGGCCAGCAATAAAATATGGTCCTGCAAATGTCACCATTTTTTTACGAGCATCCGTAATAGAGTATGAGGCTACAATCATATCAACATCGCCATTTTGGAGCATCGTTTCGCGTTGTTTAGATGGTGATTCTTTCCACACAATCTGATCTTCGGAATAGCCAAGCTTTTTAGCAACATACTTTGCAACATCAACGTCGAATCCAACGTAAGTTCCTGATTTTTTGAAGCCGATGCCTGGCTGATCGAATTTAATACCGATGCGTATGACTTTTTTACCATCGCTACGATCGCACGCTGTAAGTGGCATAACGCAACATATGGTACAAAGCATCGCTAGTATCGCACGAAAAATGCGATTTTGTAATATTTTCATATCTTTTCCCTTCATAAGAACTGTTTTAAAGTTTCAGAATTTTACTGAAAGATAAAACAAAAAGCAGATTAATGCGTAAGAATCTTGGAAAGGAAATCTTTTGCACGATCAGTTTTTGGATGTTCAAAGAATTCTTCAGGAGTGCCTTGTTCAAGAATTTGACCATCTGCCATAAATACAATTCTGTCAGCTGCCTTGCGTGCAAATCCCATTTCGTGGGTAACACAAATCATAGTCATGCCTTCTTTTGCAAGTTCAACCATGACATCAAGAACTTCATTAACCATTTCCGGATCTAGTGCAGATGTAGGTTCATCAAAAAGCATAACTTTTGGCTGCATAGCAAGAGCTCGAGCAATTGCAACACGCTGCTGCTGACCGCCGGAAAGTTGTGAAGGCATTTTATTTGCTTGATTATCAACTCCGACTCGAGTAAGCAATTCCATAGCAAGAGATTCAGCACTTTGCTGATCCATATGGCGCACTTTCATTGGAGCAAGAATAACATTTTCCAAAATAGTCTTGTTAGCGAAAAGATTAAAGGACTGGAATACCATACCAACTTCTGCTCGCAAAGCTGCAAGTTCTTTTCCTTCTTGAGGAAGTGGCTCACCGTCAATACGTATGTCACCTGAATCAATAGTTTCGAGACGGTTAATTGTGCGACACATTGTCGATTTACCAGAACCAGATGGACCGATAATAACTAGTACTTCGCCTTTATTAACAGTCAGATTGATGTCTTTAAGCACATGAAGTTTTCCATAATGCTTTTCGACATGACTTAGTTCTACGAGGGGATTTGCCGCTTTTTGCACTGAAATAGTGCGATTAGTCATATCCTCGGCGTTTGGATTTGACTTTGATACTTGCTTATCCATAACAAGAAGTTTAGCTAACCTGTGTTACGGCTATTTATCACTATCGTTACGTTTTGTAACTCTTACGTTACAAAAAAGCCGTTAATTGTAATCATAAAATCAACAATCAACGGCTTATCAATAACACTTTTTACAAGTATTTCTATTTACTCGTTTTCTTCTGGATCGTAATCAACGCCAGTTTCAGCACGCTGCTCGTCAGAAATCGGAGCAGGAGCGCCGGTTAGAGGATCCCTACCGCCGCCAGCCTTAGGGAATGCAATTACGTCGCGGATTGAGCTTGCGCCTGCCAAAATTGCAGCAGTACGATCCCAACCCAAAGCAATACCAGCGTGAGGTGGAGCACCATACTTGAAAGCTTCAAGCAAGAAGCCGAACTTTTCGTCAGCTTCAGCCTTATCGATTCCAAGAACGTTAAGCACACGATCTTGAATATCGTCGCGGTGAATACGAACGGATCCGCCGCCCATTTCGTTACCGTTGCACACGATATCGTAAGAATCGCTCATAGCGTGCTCTGGATCTTTATCAAACTTATCGATCCAATCAGCAGATGGCATTGTGAATGGATGGTGCATAGAAGTCCACTTTGAGTGACCAACAGCAACGTCGTCATCATCTGGATCATCAGTGCGCTTGAACAGTGGGAAGTCAACAACCCAAGTGAAAGCAAACTCATCTGGGTGAAGCAATCCTGCGCGGCTAGCAAGCTCTACACGAACAGCACCGAGCAAAAGCTGCGAAGACTCGCGGGAGCCTGCTGCGAAGAACACTGCATCGCCATCTTCTGCTCCAACAGCTTCCTTAAGACCTGCGCGCTCTTCTTCACTAAGATTCTTAGCAACAGGACCCTTTAACTCGCCATCTTCACCAAACACAACGTAAGCCAATCCCTTAGCTCCACGCTGCTTAGCCCAATCCTGCCAAGCGTCAAACTGACGGCGAGGAGTTGCAGCACCGCCCTTAAAGAGCACAGCGCCAACGTATGAAGCTTGGAACACGCGGAATGGAGTGTTCTTAAAGTAGTCAGTCAACTCAATAAGTGGGTTTCCAAAACGCAAATCAGGCTTATCGGAACCATACTTATCCATTGCTTCCTGCCAAGTAATACGAGGCAAAGGAAGAGCAATCTCGTGACCAGCTTCCTTCCAAATAGCAGCAATAACGCGCTCTGCCATAGCCATAACATCTTCCTGGCTTGCAAAGCTCATTTCCATATCAAGCTGAGTGAACTCAGGCTGACGATCCGCACGGAAGTCTTCGTCGCGATAGCAACGAGCAAGCTGATAGTAGCGCTCGACGCCAGAAACCATGAGCAACTGCTTTAGAAGCTGAGGAGACTGTGGAAGTGCGTACCAAGAGCCTGGAACCAATCGTGCTGGAACAACGAAGTCGCGAGCACCTTCAGGAGTTGACTTAATGAAAGTTGGTGTTTCAACTTCAGTAAAGTTCATGTCTTCCAAAGCATGGCGGGCAGCCTTAGCCATATCAGAGCGAAGCTTCAAATTGCGTTGCATAGATGGGCGACGCAAATCAAGGTAGCGATACTTCAAACGAACATCTTCGCTTGGAAGCTTGTTCTCGGACTCGTTTTCCAAAGCTGTTGAAACCTGGAATGGCAAAGCGTCTGACTTTGCGAGAATAGTAACAGTTTGAGCAACAATCTCAATTTTACCGGTTGCTAAATGATCGTTTTCGTTGCCATCTGGACGCAAGCGAACTTCGCCGGTCACTTGTACAACGAATTCACTACGCAATGGTCGTGCAGTTTCTTCATCGTAAATAACAACTTGCACTAAGCCTGTGTTATCACGGACATCAACAAAGGCGACTCCACCATGATCACGGCGACGATCAACCCAACCAGCGATGGTTACTTTTTGCCCGACTAATTCTTCAGTCACTTCAACGGCATGATGTGTGCGATACGCCGTCTGGCTCATAAGTCCACTTCCTCTACAATCTAATTGATATATTCATTTGTTTCTATTGACATGATTTTGCGCACAATATTCAAGCAAATTTGCAAGAACATTATTTAGCGCAAGAAACTGTCTGCCGGGCATAAACAGTATCCGGTTGCCAAGACGTGGCATCCGCGGTTTCCTGTTCGCCAGTAATAATATTTTTTACTTCATCGTGAGATGACTCTGATTCAGTGCTATCAGCAGGGAACCACACATAAGGAATGCCGAGCTTGTCAGCATATTTTATTTGCTTACCAAGCTTTGCTGCGCTAGGAGCAACATCTGCTGCAATGCCTCGATCTCGTAAAGTTTTAGCAATAGCATTGCATGCAGGACGATCTTCTTCATTCCACACTGCAACAAGTACTGCAGCAGGAGAAACTCGAGAAACAGTAGCTCCTGCAGTGTGAAGCATATAAGAAAGCAGTCGAGACATGCCAATTGAAAGTCCTACGCCTGGATACTTCTTCTTGCCCTGTGAAACTAAATTATCGTAACGTCCACCAGAGCAAATTGAACCAAGAGATGCTGCATTATCAAGGAAAGTTTCGTAAACAGAACCAGTATAGTAGTCAAGTCCACGAGCAATCTTCAAATCAGCAACAACAGCGCCTGGGCGAATACGTGCTGCCTCGTCTACAATCATT